>CAVZNK010000001.1:0-47622 GCA_963776555.1 uncultured Gaiellaceae bacterium
CTAGTCGAATGACCAGTAGCGGGTCCGCCGTCTGACCCGAATGATGTGCTGTCGGTACGTCGAAACCTGAACCTCATGTAATCCCTCGAACGTGCCGACATATGGACGGTACGAACTAGGACTCTGAGGAGCAGCAAGGAGAAGGAGCTATGTCCAATACCCTTACAGGCAAGGTCTCAGGCAGGATGTCGTCGCGCGGATGGGCGATCGCCCTCGGCATCGGCGCCGTCGTGCTCGCGGCGATCCTGCTCGTGGTCTACCTGGATCGCTACCGCGCCCGCGTCAGTGGCGAGAACGCCCCGACTCCGGTGCTCGTTGCAAAGCAGCTCATCCCGACGGGAACGCCGGGCTCGATCGTGGCGACGAACGGCATGTACGCGGCGACCACGCTTCCGCAGAAGGAAGTGGAGGTCGGAGCCGTCGCCGACCCGTCGTACCTGGCGGGCCGCGCAGCGGCAGCCGACATCTTCCCCGGCCAGCAGATCACGTCGACCGACTTCGCGGCGAGCGATACGGCGTCGGTCGACTCGCAGATCACGGGCACGCAGCGCGCGATCTCGATCTCGATCGACAACGTGCACGGCTCGTTGTCCCAGCTGCAGTCCGGCGACTAGCGTCGACGTCTACACGTCGGTCGCGGGCGTCGTCAAGCTCTTCGATCCCAACGTCAAGGTGCTGACGGTCCCGGCGGTCCCCGGCCCGAGCGGCGGCTCGAACCTCGTCCTCCGCATCGAGACGGCCGACGCATCGAAGTGGGCCTATCGCGGCCGACAACACGCAGTTCTACTTCGTGCTCCGCCCGATCATCGGCGCCAAGCCCACGAAGAAGTCCACCGCGAATGCAGCTACGGTGCTGAGGTAGAAGGAGTAGAGAGGAACATCTGATGCCGAGCCGCCCGGTACAAGCTCTCCTCGCAGTCGAGCCCGGAGTCGACGCCGAGGACGTGAAGGACTCGCTGCCCGGCGGCGAGGACTTCAACGTCGTCGCCGTCGTCGAGGGCTCCGAGGAGGCAATGTCGTGGCTCCGCGGCGGTGTCGCGGATCTCCTGCTCGTCGCCTGCGCCGGCTATTCGGACCGCGCCTTGCTGCTCCTCGACGGGGTGGCCCGTCAGAACCCCGGGCTCAACGTGATGGTGCTCGGGCACGGGTCGCCCAACGGCTTCCTCAGGCGCGCATTCGAGGCCGGCGCAGACGACATCGTCATGCTTCCGGCGACGCCGGAGCAGATCCGCTTCGAGATCCACAAGCTCATGGCCCGCAAGCAGGGCGCCGACCAGGCTCCGGCGAACGAGAACTCCCGGCTCGTCTGCATCCTCGGCCCCAAGGGCGGCACCGGCAAGACGCTGACGTCGACGAACCTCGCGGTCTGCCTTGCGCAGCGCGGCGAGCGGATCGCACTCATCGACCTCGACCTCCAGTTCGGAGACGTCGCGCTCTGCCTGGGTCTACCCCCCGAGAAGACGGTGTACGACCTCGCCCAGTCTCCCGGCGCGCTCGACTGGGACAAGCTGCAGGCGTTCATGGCGCAGCACTCCTCGGGCGTCCACACGCTGATCGCCCCGCGCCGGCCCGACCAGGCGAGCGCGGTCGGTGCCGAGCTCCTGCGCGAGATCTACTCGATCCTGCGCCAGAACTACGACTGGGTCGTCGTCGACACGCCCCCCGGCTTCACCGCGGAGGTGATCACGTCGATCGACCATTCGACCGACATCGTCATGGTGGGGATGCTCGACTCGCTCTCGCTCAAGAACACGAAGCTCGGTCTCGAGACGCTCGAGCTCATGAAGTACGACACCGACCACATCTACCTGCTGCTGAACCGCGCGCACAGCCGCGTCGGGCATCAGCCAGTCGGACGTGGAGGCGGTGCTCGGGCGCACGCCCGACGTCTTCATTCCCTCCGACCGCGAGATCCCGCGCACGGTCAACGAGGGCATCCCGATCGTCGTCGCGCGGCCGCAGTCCGAGCCCGCCGAGGCATTCAGCCGCCTGGCGGATCTCCTCATGGGAGACCGCGTCCCGGCCGCCGCCCCGGTACCAGCTATGGCCTCGATGGCGGACAGCTCCGCCCCCGCAGGTCGCCGTCGGCTCTTCGGACGAAAGGCCTAGGACATGGAACTCCACGAGCGAATCTCGAATCAACGCGGCCCCATCAGAGACCAGGAGCCGTTCGCCGAGCTCAAGAACCGCGTCCACATGAGCGTCATCTCCGAGCTCGGCCCGCAGCTCTTCAACATCTCGGTCGATCCGAACGAGCTGCGCGACCGCGTCACCGCGGATGTGCGCCGGCTCCTGAACGACGAGCCCGGCATCGCGCGCGAGGATCGCGAGCGACTGACGTCGGAGATCCTCGACGACATCCTCGGCTACGGCCCCCTCGAGCGCCTGCTCGCAGACGACTCGATCACCGAGGTCATGTGCAACGGCCCCGACGACGTCTGGATCGAGCGCGGCGGCAAGCTGTACGAGACCACCGTCCGCTTTACGGACGAGTCGCACCTGCGCCGCATCATCAACAAGATCGTCTCGCAGATCGGCCGCCGCATCGACGAGTCGTCGCCGATGGTCGACGCGCGCCTCCCCGACGGAAGCCGCGTGAACGCGATCATCGCGCCCCTGTCCCTCTCGGGGCCGCTCCTGACGATCCGGAAGTTCAGCCGCCGGCGCCTCTCGATGGAGGACATGATCAACATCGGCTCGCTCTCGGAGCAGTCGGTCGAGTTCCTGTCCCGCTGCATCGAGGCGCAGTGCAACATCCTGGTCTCGGGCGGCACGGGCTCGGGCAAGACGACGCTCCTGAACGCGCTCTCGGCCTCGATCCCGAACAACGAGCGGATCGTGACCATCGAGGACGCCGCCGAGCTCCAGCTCCACCAGCGGCACGTGCTCCGTCTCGAGGCCCGCCCGCCGAACATCGAGGGCGAGGGCCACATCCCGATCCGCGACCTCGTGCGCAACTCGCTGCGCATGCGGCCCGACCGGATCATCGTCGGCGAGGTGCGCGGCGCCGAGGCGCTCGACATGCTCCAGGCGATGAACACGGGCCACGACGGCTCGCTCTCGACGGTGCACTCGAACTCACCCCGTGACGGCCTCCACCGCATCGAGACGATGGTGATGATGGCCGGCTACGACCTGCCGCTGCGCGCGATCCGGCAGCACATCGCGGCCGCGCTCGACCTGCTCGTCCACATCGACCGGATGGAAGACGGCTCGCGCCGAGTCGTCGCGGTCACCGAGGTGCTCCGGATGGAGTCGGATGTCATCCAGCTCCAGGACATCTTCGAGTTCGAGATCGACTCGGTCGCACCTGACCGCACGATCACGGGCGGCCTCAAGCCCACGGGCCTCCGTCCGGTCTTCCTGGACAAGTTCCGCAAGCGCGGCATCGAGCTGCCGCAGAACATGTTCGGCGAGCGCGTTCACTCGCTCGACGAGCGCCGAGGCGCAACGGCGTGAAGTCCCGGCTCCGTCTGATCGTCGCGAGCGCGGCTGTTGCAGCGCTCGTGTTGCCGACGCTTGCTCTCGGGCAGGCCGGCCCGGCGCCGACGCTCAGCGAGTCGACGACGTCCGGCTTCCCGGACAAGGCGTATCTCGTCACGCTTCCCTCGACGCAGCCGCTGACGGCGTCGAAAGTCCAGGTGACGGAGAACGGCCAGCCGGTCGTGGGCCTTGGGGTGGCGCCGCCTGGCGGATCACAAGAGCGGTGCGATTCTCCTCATCGACGCGTCTGAGAGCATGAAGGGCAAGCCGATCGCAGACGCCATGACCGCGGCGCGTGCGTTCTTGGCTCAGCGCAAGCTGGATCTCCCGGTGGCTGTCGTGGCGTTCAACCCGTCCGTCAACGTGCTCACGGACTTCTCGACCCAAGCGAACAGCCTCGCGGACGCCGTTGCCGCGGCCCCTCCGATTGTCGTACGGCACGCATATCTACGATGCACTCGAGAAGGCTGCGAGCATGGCGAAAGACCAGGGGCTCGAGCGCACGACTGTCGTCCTTCTATCGGACGGTCAGGAGCTTGGTAGCAAGGCCACGCTTTCGCAGGCCCAACAAGCTCTCAAGGACGCGAACGTACGCGTCATCTCGGTCGGACTGAACTCACGTTTCTACGATCCGAAGACTCTGAAGTCCGTCGCTGGCTCGACGAATGGCACGTACATCGAGGCGGCGAACTCAGCAGAGCTCACACCGATCTTCCAGGAAATCGGTCAGCAGATCTCGAACGAATACGAGATCACGTACCGCTCGCTGCTGCCGCCACAGCGCCCGGCAGCCGTGCTCGTGAAGGTCGCCGGCTTGGCTTCTGCTTCGGCCAAGTACACGACGCCCGCGCTCGCGATCGAGCCCCAGGGCACATTCCAGCAAAGCTGGACCGACGAGGTCATTACCTCGCCCTGGCTCATGATCTTCGTGATCGTCTCCATTCTCGCGCTCGTCGGGTTCGCGATCTTCTCCGCGATCGACGTCCGCAACCGCTCGCTGCGGCGGCGTATGGCGCAGTACGTCACCGTTCCGAGCGAGGAGGATTCCCGCCTACGCCGCGCCGAAGTCGCCTCGATGCTCGCCGACAAGGCACAGCGCACGGTCGGCGGTCAGCGCTGGTGGCAGCGCTTCGAGTCGGACGTCGAGCTCGGCGGCTTCGGCATGTCGGCGCTCGCCATCGCAGGCTGGACGATCGTGGGAGGCATCGCCGCCTCGATCGTCGCCGCGATCATCCTCAAGTCGCTCTGGGGCCTCCTCGTCGGGATCGCAGCCCCGTACGTGACGAAGTGGATCGTGTCGCGCAAGGTCTCGAAGATGCGCAAAGCCTTCGAGGACCAGCTCGCGGACAACCTCGACGTGCTGGCCGGCGCCATGCGCACCGGCCACTCGACGATGGGCGCGCTGAGCGTGATGGTCGACAGCGCAACCGAGCCCTCGAAGGCGGAGTTCCGCCGCGTGCTTCAGGACGAGCAGCTGGGCGTCCCGCTCGACGACGCGCTCATGGTCATGGCCCGCCGCATGCGAAGCCAGGACGCCGAGCAGGTCGCACTCGTCATGAAGCTGCAGCGCGAGGCCGGCGGTAACACCGCCGAGGTCCTCGACCGGGTGGCGGAGGTGATCCGCGGGCGCGCGGAGCTGCGCAGGCTGGTCGAAGTGCTGACGGCGCAGGCGCGTATCTCACGCTGGATCCTGACCGGCCTGCCGATCTTCGTGCTCCTTTCCCTTGCGTTCACGGGCGGCGACTATCTCGACCCGATGATTCACAGCCTCGTTGGCAAGATCGCGCTCGTCGCCGCAGGCATCATGGTTCTGATCGGATCGTTGTGGATCAAGCAACTCGCGAAACTGGACGTGTGACATGGGCATCGGACTGATCGCAGTCGCAGGCGTTCTCCTCCTCGGGGCGGGGATCATGATCCTCGTTGCAAACCTGAGCAAGTCGCGGGGCTCGTCCGCGACGATCGACCAGATCCAGACATACGGGTACGTCGCGGAGACGACCGGCGGCTCCGACTCCGAGTCTGCCGGACGCCGGCCGATCGACTCGCTCGCGAACCGAGTCGGCGACTGGGCGGCACGACGCTCGGGGCGGTTCGGCGAAGCGCAGATCCGCGAGAAGCTCGTGGCCGCAGGGATGTACGGCACCACGCCGCGCAAGGTGCTCGGATACCAGGTGCTCTGCGCAATAGCCTTCTCGCTCGTCGTCCTGTGGCTCGTCCCCGCGATGGGAGGCTCGATTGTTTTCGGCATCGTGCTGGCCGTTGCGGCAGGCGCCGGAGGCTGGTTCGCGCCGACCTACTACGTCGAGCTCAAGCGGCGCAAGCGGATGGAGCTGATCGACAAGCAGATGCCGGACATGATCGACCTGCTCGTCGTCACGATCGAGGCCGGCCTCGGCATCCTGGCGTCGATGCGCGTCGCGTCCGAGAGCATGGCGGATCCGCTCGGACAGGAGCTGCGCCTCACGCTCCAGGAGCAGCGGATGGGACTGTCGGTGGGTCAGGCGATCGAAAGCCTCGGCCGTCGCGCCGACTGCGGAAACATGCGGATCTTCGTCCGCGCGATCACACAGGGCGAGCGGCTCGGCGTCTCCATCGGCACGACGATGCGGAACCTCTCCCTCGAGATGCGCAAGCGACGCCGGGCGATGGCCGAAGAGCGCGCCCAGAAGATGCCGATCAAGATGCTCTTCCCCCTGATCTTCTTCATCTTCCCGGCGCTCTTCATCGTGATCCTGACGCCGATGATGATCAACATCGTCGACGCCCTCGGCTAGGCAGCCATGGCGACACTGACGCTCCGCCGGGAGGACGGTCGGATCGTCTGCGAACGGGTGGTCGTGGCCGACCGGGCCCATCGCCGGATGCGCGGGCTGCTCGGCCGCAAGTACCTCCGGCAAGGGGAAGGCATGGTCCTTCGGCCCGGCTGGAGCATCCACACCGCGTTCATGCGATTCCCGATCGACGCGGTCTTCCTCGACGCCGACCAGGTCGTGATCCGGATCGAGCACGAGGTCGGCCCGTGGCGGACCGTCTCGTGCCGCGGCGCCCGCGAGGTCGTCGAACTCGCAGCGGGTGAATGCCACCGCCGCGGCCTCGAGATCGGCGACCGCGTCGCCTGGGCCTCACGCAGCGCGGCCGACGCGCGCGCGGACCAGGGCACGGTCACGTTCGACGACGAGGACGACGAGCCCCGCGCTCGCGTGCTCGTTGCGAGCAGCGACCCTCGCTTCCTACGGCTCGCCAGGTTCCTACTCGGCGGCCGCGACCTCGAGGTCGAGGAATTGACGACTCCGGAGCGCCTCCCGGATGCGGTTCTGGAGCCGGGGGTCGACATCGTCGTCCTGGACGGCGCGGACACCGTCGCAGAGGCGTTTCGGACGGCGAATGCGACACGCGCGCGCCGCCCCGAGGTTCCCGTGATCATCGCCGCGGACACAGGTGGCAAGAGCCCGGCGGGCGTCCGTGTCTTCGACCGCTGGAACGAGACCGAGGAGCTGCTCGAGGACGTCGAGCGGCTCCTCTCGGAACGGCTTTCGGTGGCCGTGCCGCCGAGCAGGAGCTGATCCGTGCGCGGGGTCGCGCCACATGCAGGACAGTTGCATTCGTGCGGGAATTAACGAAGATGAGGCGGTAACTCGCGCATGACCGAGGCAGGCACGCACATCGGCTCCGGAGGGTCCTTGCCCCTCCCACGGTCGCTGCCCTCGGAGCGACCCGCATACCGCGGGCCCGAGGGGCGGCTGGCGCGACTCCACGCGTACTTCCTGGAAGGCTGCACCGAGGAGATCAGGCCGGTGCTGGAGTCGGTGCTCACCGACGCGCGGCGTGTCCATGCGGGCTACGCGGACGACGAGGTCGGTGACGGCCTCGCGTCCGTCTGGTACGCGGCGACGGCGATCGTGGAGCTCGGCGCGGCGCTCGAGCTCGACGAGGCCGACGTCCGTGGTGCCGGTGCCGCGATCGCGGAGGCTTGTGCGCTGCCGCTCTCGGCCGCGCGTTACGTCCTCTTTCGCGAGGTAGTCGGCAACCCGCGCATGCTCGAGCTTCCGCCGCTGGTCGCGCTCGAGCTCCAGCTCGGCCTTCTGCTCGGCCTCGACGTCCTGAGCGACGCGACGCTGTGGATTCGAACTCCGGGCGGGCTCGACTGCCTGCTGGCGCTCGGCGCCGAGACGCGTCCGAGCCGGCGTGTTCGGGCGGAGGCGAAGGCGACGCTGCGCGGCCGCTCGCGCCTCTCCCTCCTCGGCGGCTCACAGCTGCGTGCTGCCCCGGTCTTCCGCTTCGGCGAGGCGTACGCCGCCATCGTGGGCCGGATCGGCGCGGTCGAGCAGAACGTCGCAGACGCATACTTGAGCGAGACCGCCGCGGCTGTGAGCCCGGTGATCGAGCGCGAACGCCTCCTGGAGCACTCAGCAAGTCGCGAGCGCACGCTGATCGCATCGGCGGAGCGCCGGCTCATGCGCCTCGGCTTCGACCTCCACGACGGGCCGATCCAGGACGTGCTGGCGCTCGCCGCAGACGTCCAGCTCCTCCAGAAGCAGGTCTATCCCTTCATCCTCGAGGACTATCGCGAGCAGGCGCACGGCCGCTTCGACGACCTCTCCGGACGCCTGGTCGAGCTCGACCGGCAGCTGCGCGAGATCGCGCACTCGCTCGAGACGAAGAGCGTCATCTCACGGCCGCTGGGCGAGATCCTGCACCGCGAAGTCGACACCTTCTCCGAGCGCACGGGCGTGACGGCCGAGCTCGAGATCCGCGGCGACCCGGACTCGCTCTCGTCGGCTCAGCGCATCACGGTCTTTCGCGCGATCCAGGAAGCTCTCGCCAACGTCCGCGAGCACGCGGGCGCGACACACGTCTCGGTGCGGGTGCGCGCACGCAGGAGCGCGATCGAGCTCCAGATCGTCGACGACGGGATGGGCTTCGAGGTCGAGCGCGCGCTCGCGAAGGCCGCGCAGCGCGGACGGCTCGGGCTCGTCGGCATCGGCGAGCGAGTCCACATGGTCGGCGGGACGTTCGAGCTACAGAGCCAGCCCGGGGGGCCGACGACGCTCAAGCTCACGCTCCCGCGCTGGGAGCCCCTCACTCAAGCGTGACTCGGAATATCTCGTTGCCCGGCGCGTCCTGACCGGCTCACTGGCACGGTTCCGCGTGCCCGAATAGATCAGCGTGCTGGGACGATCGTGAGCTGCATCCGACGGAGCGGACGCCTCCTCTGGCCCTCGTGCCCCGCCGGCCCTGTTCCGACATCGAGGACAGCTGGACCGGCGCAGAAGTGGCCGCCGAGCGACTTGGCCGCACGGAGCCACACGGTGTAGCTGCCCCCGGACACACCGCTTATGTGCTGAACGCGTCTGACCATGCTCGGTACCCAGGAAGCCGCCCGGTTCGCGCAGCGGAGCTTCTTGGCCCTCGGCCGGCGAACCTCGAGGTACACGTAGTACACCCATCCCGGCTGCGCACGTCCGGTCGTCGTGAACCTCACGCGCATGAGTGAGTTCCCGCTGGTCATCGGCTTCGGCGTATACGTGACGACGAACACTCCGCCGGTCGCGGGCGTGCCAGTACCCAAGGAGGCAGATTCTGCAGATGCGGCGAAAGCAGCAGCAATCGTCAGCGCGATGATTCCGGCACACAGCCCACCGCGCACGATCCATCCATTCAGCACAGCGATAGCGATCCGACCTCCTAGCCGTTCAAGTCGGTCCGAAGCATAGGCCACCGGTCCAGACCGCTTGTCCCCCCTTCGGACGCCCGCCAGGCGGGAGGCCGAGGGTAGAGCGTCGGAAAACCGGCGAAGGGGGCCTTTCGGGCCCCCTTCGCCTCTTCCCCCTACCACCGCAACCGGTGCCGCCGCCCCGTTGCGGATTTCGCGCTCAGCTCAGGACGTGGAGCCCTGCGCCTTCGCGAGCTTCGACACGCACTTGCCGAACGCGTTGGCACCGTTCGGATGGTTGACGGGTGCGTAGTTCGTCTTGAACGCGGCGGGGTCAGCGTCGCGCTCCTTCTTGCATGCCTTGGCTGCGTTTTCCTTCGCGTCCGTGGTCGCCTCGGTCTCGGTCTCGGTCTGGAGCTTCGCCGTCGCGGACACGCACTTTCCGAATGCGTTTGGCTTCGTCCCGTACAGCGTTTCGAAGCTCGACGAACTGTTCTTCCGCAGGTCCTTGCACTTCTTGGCCGCGTTCTTGGTCGCCTGCTGGCCGGGCGCTGATGCGCTCTGGCCCGGGCTCTCCGGCTTGCCCTGGTCGGCCGGCGGGACCGCAAGGGCCGCCGGCACGGCGAGGGTGAGGAACGCTGCTGCAACGATCAGGATTCGTGTCATGTCTGGTCTCCGTCTCTGGAGGATCGGTCGCACACAGCAAGAGACGCGACCGCAGGCTCGAACTTGCGTCGTGGAGTGTTAAGAATTCGTGAGGTGGGTTGCGGGTGCCTGCCACACTGGGGACGGTTCTGACATGGCCGTCACCGAGCTAGGTCAGCAGGCGTCACGCGAGGTCGACGACCTCTATCGCCGTCACGGGCCGGAGGTCTATCGGTACGCGTACGCCGTCCTCGGGAACCGCGCGGATGCCGAAGACGTCACCCAGACGACCTTCCTCAACGCCTATCGCGCGCTCGAGCAAGGAGTCCGTCCGCGCAAGCCGTCCAACTGGCTCCTCACCATCGCGAGCAACGCGATCAAGCAGCGCTTCCGCCAGGAGCAGGCGCGGCCGAGGACCGTCGAGCTGGACGACCGCCTCGCCGGGGCGGACGCCGACGACGACGGCCCGAGCGTCGGAGAGCTTCTCACCGCTCTCGCGAAGATCCCGCCGCAGCAGCGCCAGGCGATCGTCCTCCGCGAGTTCGAGGGCCGTTCGTATGCCGAGATCGCCGAGATCCTCGGCGTGACGACCTCGGCACTCGAGACCCTCCTCTTCCGGGCTCGACGCTCGCTCGCCGAGGAGCTCGAGCAACAGCTCACGTGCACCGAGGCGCAGCTAGCCGTCTCGAAGTCCGTCGACGGACGGCTCGGCAGGAAGGAGCGCCGTCGGCTGCGCGATCACCTCGTCGAGTGCCCGGACTGCGCGCAGTTCGCGCGACTCCAGCAGCGACACCGCAGCGCGCTCCGCGGGCTGATGCTGCTCCCGATCCCGCTCTCCTTCACTCTCTTCAAGGGGCTCGAAGGCGCGGGCACCGCGAGCGCGGCGACGTTCCCAGCCGCGGCTGGTGCAGGCTCGGTCGCAGCCGGGCTCGGAGCCGGCGCCGGAACGGCGACCGCGACGGGAGGCGGGCTGTTCGCGGGCGGGGCTGCGATCAAGGCTGTCGCCGCAGTCGCCGCCGTGAGCGTCGCGGGCGGGGTCGCAGTGACCGGCGCCTCGAAGCTCGAGAGCCACCCCGCAAAGAAGGCTCCTGCCGCGACGAAACCCGGCGAGCGCCTCGGCCAGGTGGCGCCGCGCGGCGTCACGGTTCCCGGCAACGGCGTCGCGCGAGGCAAGCCGCTTGCCCCCGGGCAGGTGAACAAACCGTCGTCTACCGGCAAGGCGCACACGACGACGCGCGCCAATCGCCGTGCGCACGCCAAGTCCGCAAACGCGAAGCGCGTGGCGGGTGCGAAGCGCGTCGCAGGGGCGAAGCGCGCCAACGACTCGGCGTCGACGAAGAGCTCGACCACGAACGGACAGGGCAAGCAGACGGCCACGCAGACGAGCCAGCCGCAGGCGCAGACGAAGCCGGAGAAGACGTCGAACGGAGCCGGCAAGGGCAGCAAGTCGGCGGAGCAAACGTCGACGGAGCAGTCGTCGACGACGAGCCCCGCGCAGCCCGGCAACGGCAACTCGTCGGGCAACGGGACCAGCCACGGCCCGAACTCCTAGAGGCTCGAAACACAGATCCGCCGCCTCACCCGTCCGGGGGAAGGGGGCGGTCCCGGGAACGGCCGATCTCGTTCGCAGGCATGCGATCGATCGCCGCACTCGCCGTCTTGGCTTCGGCCGTCCTCGTCGCGGCTCCGACCGCCACGCCCGGCCCCTCGGAGAAGGTGGTGCGCCGTACCTCGCTCGAGGCAGCCGTGATCCGTGCCTTGAACCAGGTCAGGGACACACAAGGGCTACAGCCGCTCCGCTCGTCGCCGAGCCTGCGCTCGGCAGCGCGCGGTCACTCGCGTGCGATGCTGGACTACGGGTTCTTCGGCCACGAGTCGGAAGACGGCACCGCCTTCAGCGATCGGATCCGGCGGTACTACACGAATCGCGGCTGGCGGACGTGGTCCGTCGGGGAAGCGCTGCTCGCAAGCCAGGGAATGAGAATCGACGCCACCGGGATCGTGAAAGCGTGGCTCGAGTCACCGCCGCACCGCGAGATCATCCTGTCGCCCACGTTCCGCGATGCGGGCATCGGCGCGCTGTACGCGCCGTCGGCGCCGAGGGAGTTCGGCGGCGCGGACACCGTGGTCGTCACTGCCGACTTCGGGCTCCGCGAAGGTCGCGTCTCGCCCTCGTGAGAGTGTCGCCGCTCTACGCGGCGAGCGTCAGAATCGGCGTGCTGCCGGGGTCGATCTCGCTCGCGAATCCGCGATCCCAGCTGACGACGACGTGGCCCTGCTCGTCGATCTGGTCGACGACGCCGCGATCGCCGGCGCACAGGCCGGAGTCGTCACGCGGCGCCTCGACGAGCTCGATCCTCGCGCCGACAGAGACCCCGGCGCGAATCCGAGCTGCGAGGAGTCTTGCACCCTGCGCATCCATACGACGGGTATCGGTTTCAAGGGCGCTCGGCTTTACCCTCCCCGAGCGAGGGACGGCAGGAGTCGTCGGAAAACCGGCGAAGTCGCGACGAGCCGGCGGATCGTTCCAAACACGACGGCTTAGGTTCGGTCCGTCGGCACCTCGAACGGTGGCGGTGAAACGCAGATGACGAGTTCCGACCAGCGCGACCACGAGATCGACAGCGAACACGAAGAGACGCGCCGCGGCGGACTCGTCCGCCGGGTCCTGAACCAGGGCCCGAGCCCTGAGCAGCGGCTAGAGGAGCTGCTCGCGCAGCGACGCCGGGAGCTCGACGATCATGCCGCCCGCCTACGGGAGTCCATCGCCGAGCTCGAGCGACGGGAAGAGCTGCTGCGCGACTCCCGCGCCTCGGTCGAGCGCACGCTTCGCCTTGGCACCTCCGACCTCGAGGCGCGCGAGGCAGAGCTGACGGACTTCCTGAGCAGCTTGACGGAGCGGGAGAAGGCGATCACGGAGGCCGAAGGCGACCTCGCGCGGCGACGCCAGGAGCTGGGCGCCGTTGAGCTCAAGCGCGCTGCCGTCGAGCGCCGCGAGCGCGCGGTCGCCGCGCGCGAGGAGGAGCTCGAGGCGCTTCGCAACGACCTCGAGGAGCGGGCGGCGGCGACGGCGCCGGATCCCTCCACGGAGGTCGTGCCCGTCGAGCTCGTCTTCTTGCCCGGAGAGCGCTACCGGCTCGTCGAGATCGAGCCCACCCCTCTCACCGTCGGCTATGCGTTCGACGTCGACGACGTCGAATACGCCGTCCTGCGCGTCGGCAGGTCACCGCTTCCGCAGGACGCTCGCCCGTGTGCCTATCTCGTACGCGGCCGCGGCGGCCCGCCCGCGTCCGGCGGCAGCTCGTAGACGCGAGGCCGGCGAGCCTCGTCGTCGGCGTCCGCAACGCTCTCCAGCATCCGCCCCGCCTGGGACACGAGGAACTGCGCAACGGCGACGTCGTCCGCACCGAACCTCCGGAGTCGCATCTCATAGAGCTCGATGAGACCCCACGCCCGGCCGGAGACCCTGATCGGGAGCATGAGGAGCGCGTTCATGTCGAGGTCGCGCAGGATGAACGCCTCGGCCGGGTCGACATCGCCATCGGCAAACGACACGGCACGCGGCTCGCCGGTTCGGAGCACCTCCGCCGTGAGCGGGAAGTCGGCGATTCGGTAAGCCGCCACGTCGCCGAGCGAGACCTCTCGAAGCGCGTGCTCCGTCGCATCCACGATGTATTCGCCGAGAACGCGTGAAGCCGAGCATGCTGTCGCGCCTACGACGAACACCAGCGCCTTGCAGAGCCGGTCGCAGATGCCGGCGACGCTTTCCTCCGCCTCGATCGCCTTCACGGCGGTCATAGCGTCGGCGAGTACGGCGCCGGAGCCGTCGTTTCTCCCCGCGCGCCTCCCGTCGAGAGCCGACTGCTCTCGCAGCGCGAGCGTGGGTGCTCCTCCCGTCAGCTCGCGAAACGAGGCAATCCGGTCCTTCCCGGCGCTCTTGGCGGCGTACAACGCCTGATCTCCGGCGCGTAGCAGCGCCGTCGGCTTCGCTCCGTCGAAGGGGTACGTCGAGACCCCGGCGGAGATCCGCAGCGGAAACCCGGCGTCCGTCAGACCTTCGGCCAGCAATGTCCGGATCTGGCCACCGAGGGCCTCGGCTGCGTCCGCGTCGGCCCCGGGGAGCATCGCGACGAACTCGTCGCCTCCGAGGCGTGCCGCCTCGGCGCCCTCGGGGAGCGCACTCACGAGCACGTCCGCGACCTCGCGCAGGAGCGTGTCACCGAACTCGTGTCCGGCCCGGTCGTTGATCTCCTTGAAGTCGTCGCAGTCGATGACGAGCAGGCTCAGTGGCAGCCGCCGCTCCTGCGCATCGGCGAGCGCGCGCTCGAGCCGCTCCTCGAGGCCGCGCCGGTTGAGGATCAGCGTCAGCGGATCGGTGACCGCGCTCAAGCGCTCACGCTTCAGGGCAAACGCGGCGTCGAGTGACGCTGCGACGTGCGCTGCGAGAACAGCTGCCGTATCGAGCACGGTCGGGTCGACACGCGCCGCATTCCGGGTGATGCCCACGAGAGCTCCGATCTCGCTCGCGTTCGCACGCAGGGGCAGCCACACGACGGAGCGCGAGCGCGGGCGATCCGTTCCGCCGGACCGGTCGAGCACCTGGCAGACGACGCTCGGGTCCATCTGCTCCCGTGCAGCTTCGAGCTCCGCGGCCGACAGCGGGGGCTGCGACACGTCGTCGGATCTCCACACTCCCAGTTCCGTCGCCGACCCGAGCTCGTCCCAGACGACGATCTGGCTCGACTCGACCGACAGGACCTTGGGGAGGGACGCTGCTCCGAGCGCGGCGATGTCGCGCGGCTCCCGGAGGCTTCCCAGGTGGACGAAGAGCCGTGCGAGGCCCGCGAGATCGAGCGTGCGGCTCGTGCGAACCGCGTCGGCCAGCGGGGCAAGCGCGCGGACGAGCCGTCGTAGCGCTTCCACGGCGCCGTCGGGCAACGCGCGTTCCGCCTCGACATTCAGGAGGCCGACCACGGAATCCCCTGCGCGTAGCGGAATCGCAAGCTCGGAGATGACCCCTGGCAGGGCGAGAACATAGTCCGGGTCCGCAGTCACGTCGGGAACGAGCTGAGCCCGCCCGAGCCGGACCGCGCGACCGGTGATACCGCTCTCGATCGTGATCCCGTCCGGGACGACCGCATACCCCCGCTGCGCGACGAGCCAGAGCCGACCATGCTCGAGCACGAACACGGACGGCATCGCGCCGGCGACGGCCTCGTACAACGCTTCGACTGCTGCGTCAATCGCGCGTGCCGGCTCGTCGTCGGCACGGATCCGCGCTGCCGCTGTCACGGCCGCGGCCGCGAGGAGCCCGACGTCGATCGGCCGGATGACGCGTGCCGCCGCAGCGCTGCGCTCCATTCCTCAGATATCGGCTCGAGTCCGGGCGATCTGGAGCCGCAGCTGAGGCTACGAGGTGCTGATACTGCGGTACCAGTCGAGGATCGCGTCCCCCCAGAAGAGCGCGATCACGCCGCCGAGCGCGAGGAAAGGCCCGAGCGGGATCGCCTTCTTCCGCGCCTCCCGCCCGTGGCGCACGAACAGCACGAGGGCGGGCACGAACGCGAGGAAGAAGCCGACGAACATCGCGACGATGACCGAGATCCCGAGACCCGCCCCGAGGAACGCCGACAGCTTGACGTCCCCCATGCCGAGCCCGCGCGGATAGACGAGCACGATCAGAAAGAGCAGCAGCCCCGCGCCGAGAGCGCACAGGATCCACTCGACGCTCGGGTCGTCGATCGTCCTCAGGACCGAGGACGAGAACGCCGCCCGGCAGGATGATCTTGTCGGGAATGAGACGCGTCTCGAAGTCGGTACGGGTGACGATCACGAGAACCCAGCAGAGGACAGCGGCGGCCGCAGCCTCGAGCGAGAAACCGAATACGAGCCCGCACGCTCCACCGAGGAGGGCGGTACCGGCGATGACGAGCCACAGGCGAGGCGAGCGCGGGACCGACCCGATAAGCGGATCGTGACGCGGAGCATTCGTCGCGAGCCGGTCGGCGATCGGGCCGACGACGATCCCCACGACCAGGCCAACGAGACCCGCAGCGACGTCCACGACACACGATTCCCCGATGGGGGATGCCTTCCTCCCGAACGCCAGGATCCGCGCGGGGCCGATCCCTCTTTGGGGTGACGACCGTCCCTCGAACTGGGGTGGAATTCGACGAGTTCCCCAGTACTGTCGGATGTAACTGCGGCGCCCCTGGCGGGCAGAACGGCGGCAAGTGGCGAGTAATCTACGGCGGCGGCAACTACGGAGCACGTTCGTGTGGGCCTTGTGCCTGGCGACGCTCGTGCTCGTCGCGAGCTTCGCGACGGCCCTCCTGCGGGAAACGCCCGACTACATCGTCGCAACACTGGTCGTGTGTGCCTTCATCGCGGCGGCCGCGGGCGTCGTCCTGAATCTCAGAGTCGGCCGGGCACACTCGGAGTCGCTACGCGATCCGCTGACCGGACTGCCGAACCGTGTGCTCCTCAACGACCGCATCGAGCAGGCCTTCCGCCGCTCCCGACGTTCAGGCGAGCCCTTCACGCTCATCGCGATCGACCTCGACGGCTTCAAGGACGTCAACGACGTCAGGGGCCACCGTGCCGGCGACATGGTGCTGAAGACCCTCGCGCGCCGCTTCGAGGCGGTCGTGCGCGAAGCCGACACGGTGGCACGCGTCGGTGGAGACGAGTTCGTGGTCCTCTCGATCGGCACCGGAGGCGAGGATCGCGCCGCGGCACTCGTCGGTCGCTTGCACGCCGGCTTGCGGAGACCCTTCAAGGTCGACGGGACGTCGGTCGAGATCGACGGGAGCATCGGCTGGGCAGTCTTCCCGGACGACGGGACGACCGCGGCGGAACTGCTCGCACGAGCAGACGGGCAGATGTACGCCACGAAGAGGGACACGAGCGACGAGAACGTCCTTCTGAGACGAGGTGTCGACGCAGGTGTCGTGCGCGACGTCGAGTCCGCGCTCGAGCAGAACGAGCTCCTCGTCGTGTACCAGCCGATCATCGATCTGAAGACGGGTCTCCCGCATTCCGCGGAGGCGCTCATCCGTCGCGTTCTCCCGGACGGCGGCCTCGTACCCCCTGCCGAGTTCGTCCCGCACGTCGAGCGAACGCCGCTCGTGCGCGAGCTCACGTTCCTGGTTGTCGCGGACGCGCTCGGGGCGGCACAGCAGTGGGCGAAGGCCGGGCACCAGCTCGGGGTCTCCGTCAACATCCCGTACCGCCTCCTCGACGATCACCAGTTCGCCGAAGGGCTCGCCGCGATGTTGCGGTCGTATGACCTGGTGGCGCAGCGCATCACCCTCGAGGTGGTGCCGTCCGGACCGGGCGCCGGAGCGCAGGTCGACGAGGACGTGCTCGCGCGGTTCGCAGCACTCGGCGTCCGCCTCTCTCTCGACGACGCCGGCCGGGCCGCATCGTTCGCCGCGCTGCGTGTGCTGCCGCTCGACGAGCTGAAGATCGACGTCGGCTTCGTGCACGGGCTCGGCAAGAGCACGGCCGACGCAGCGCTCGTGCGCGGGATCATCGACATCGGGCACGCGCTGGGGCTCGAGGTCGTCGCCGAGGGCGTCGAGACACGCGAGGCGTGGAACGTGCTCGCCGAGTGGGGATGCGACCGGGCGCAGGGCTTCTACGTCGCCACCCCGCGGAGCCCCGACGAGCTCGTCAAGTGGCTCGGGGCCAGCTGGCCCGCCGTGGCCTGACCTTTTTGGGCCTCTAGGCGAGGATCGCCTGGACGGCGAACGCGATCCCCACGACAACCAGCACCGCGCCGAGGGCGATGCGTAGCGTGTTCTCCGGCACCCGCCCGGTCGCGCGGGCGCCGAGCCAGCCTCCGGGGATCGAGCCCGCGAGCCCGGCGGCGAGGATTGCCCAGTCGATCCCCCGTTCGGCCGCGTAGGTGGCGAAGCCGGCGACTCCGAGAAAGAACCCGACCGTGAGATTCGTACCCGCTGCGCGGCGTAAGTCCATGCCGACCGAGCGGATGAGCGTGGGCATCCGGAGCGTGCCGAGGATGACGCCGACCGCGCCGCCGAGCACGCCGATTCCGAACGACAGGCCGACGCCGCGGCCCAGACGGAGCCGCCGACGGGGACGTGGAGCGATCGGTCGAAGCGCGAGATCGACGCCGCTCCACAGCAGCACGGCCGCGATCAGGGCGTAGAGCAGCGCCTCCGAGACGTCGTCGGCCACGATCGCTCCTGCGACGGCACCGGCGACTGACGGGAATGCGATCCACGAGACGACGCGCCAGTCCACCCTTCCCTCCCGGGCATGTCGCAGGGCACCTGCCCCTGCGGCGGCAGCCGAGATCGCGATGTTGGTCCCGGCGGCGGCGATCGGACTCCCGCTCGCCAGCACGATGAACGGCAGCCGCAACGTCCCGAGGACGAGCCCGAGCATCGAGCCCAGGTAGCCCGCGACGAATGCCGCCCCGAACGCTAGGAGGAGCTCCCAGGCCTCCAGAGCGGTTCCTCGTGCCCGACCGCCGCGTTCGCTGCCCGCGCCAGGATGAAGAGGAGGTCGGACAGGCGGTTCAGGTACACGAGCGCGAGCGGGTTCACGTCGTGCACCCCTTCGGCGACGAGCGCCTCTCGCTCCGCCCGCCGGCACACGGTTCGTGCCACGTGAAGCCCCGCCGCGGCGTCGCTACCACCGGGCAGGACGAAGCTCTTCAGGACGGGCAGCTCGTCATTGAAGCGGTCGCAGTCGTCCTCGAGCCGGTCGACCTGGTCCTGCGTGACGCGCAGCCGAGCCTCGTGCTCGATCGGCACGGAGAGATCAGCGCCCAGATCGAAGAGCTCGTTCTGGACGCGCAGGAGGACTTCGCGGATCGCCTCGGGACAGCCCCCCGCGACGACCACCCCGACCGCCGAGTTGAGCTCGTCGACGGCTCCATACGCCGCGATCCGCGCGTCGAGCTTCGAGACCCGCGACCCGTCCCCCAGAGACGTCTCGCCCGCGTCGCCGCCGCGCGTGTAGATCTTGGTGAGCCTCACTGGCTCGTCGCGCTCGCGTGCCACCGCGGACTACGAACGGGCCTCTTGGACGACCGGCTCCTCGCGCGTCTGACGTCCGAGGATGTGACGCGCGATGACGAGACGCTGGATCTCGCTGGTGCCCTCGTAGATCTCGGTGATCTTCGCGTCGCGGTAGAAGCGCTCGACGGGAAACTCTCGCGTATAGCCGTACCCGCCGAGGATCTGGATTGCCTCTGCCGTCTGCCGCCGTGCCATCTCGGAGGCGTAGAGCTTCGCCTTCGCGCCCTCCACAGTGTGGGATCTTCCGGCCTGCTTCAGCCACGCGGCCCGGTACGTGAGCAGGCGCGCGGCGTCGATCTCCGTCGCCATGTCTGCGAGCTTCCACTGAATCGCCTGGAAGTCGCCGATGCGCCGTCCGAACTGCTCGCGTTCGAGAGCGTACGCGCGCGCCACGTCGTATGCGGCCTGCGCGATCCCGAGCGCCTGGGCGGCGATGCCGATCCGGCCGCCGTCGAGCGTCGCCATCGCCACACGGAAGCCGCGGCCCTCTTCGTGGAGCAGGCGATCCCGCTCGACGCGAGCGCCCTCGAGGACGAGATCCGACGTGGTGGACGAGTGCAGCCCGAGCTTCTCCTCCTCACGGGTGACGCGGACGTGGTCGGCGTCGAGGACGAAACACGAGACGCCTCTTGCCCCGGAGGTCGTGAGGTCAGTACGTGCAAAAAGCAGGAACGTCCCGGCGCGGGAGCCGTTCGTGATCCACTGCTTCGATCCGTTCAGCACCCACCCGTCGCCGTCCGGTGCCGCGGCCGTGCGCAGCGAGCCCGCATCCGAGCCAGCGCCCGGCTCGGTGAGTGCGAACGCGCCGAGCTGCTCACCCCGAGCGAGAGGCGGCACGAAGCGGGCGCGCTGCTCGTCGGTGCCGAAGGCGAGGATCGGCAAGGTCGTCGCGCTCGTGTGCACGGCGACGGTCACGCCGACCCCGGCATCCGCGCGCGAGAGCTCTTCGAGGACGAGGACGTACGAGAGGAAGTCTGCACCCGCGCCGCCGTACTCCTCCGGCACGCACACGCCCATGAGCCCGAGCTCCGCGAGCTTCGGGATCAACTCGTCAGGGAACCGGTGCTCGCGGTCCCAGTCCGCCGCGTTCGGCGCGATCTCCGCATCTGCGAGCTCCCGGGTGAGCGCCTGGATGGCGAGCTGGTCGGCGGTGAGCTCGAAGTTCATCTGCGGCGGACTATAGGTATCGCCTCAGGCGTACTCGTAGAAGCCGCGGCCCGACTTGCGCCCCAGGCGTCCGGCGGCGACGTACCGGCGAAGGAGCGGGCAGGGCGCGTACTTCGGGTCGCCGAGCCCCTCGTGCAATACCTCCATGATCGCCACGCAGGTATCGAGACCGATGAGGTCGGCGAGCGCCAGCGGCCCCATGGGATGCGCGAAGCCGAGCTTCGCGATCGTGTCGATCGCCTCCGCCTCGGCAACGCCCTCCATCAGCGCGTACGCAGCTTCGTTCACGAAGGGCATGAGGATGCGGTTCGAGACGAACCCCGGGAAGTCGTTGGCCTCGGCCGGCGTCTTCCCGAGATCCTCGGCGAGCGCGACGACTCGGGCGGCAGTCTCGTCCGAGGTCTGAACGGCGCGAATCACCTCGACGAGCTTCAGCACCGGCACGGGGTTGAAGAAGTGCATCCCGATGACCCTGTCCGGGCGCGAGGTGACGGCCGCGAGCGAGGTGATCGGGATGGAGGACGTGTTCGACGCGAGGATCGCCTCCGGAGGGCACACGGCGTCCGCCCTCCGGAAGACCTCTTCCTTCACCTCTGAATCCTCCACGACCGCCTCGATGAGCAGGTCGGCGGGGACCAGCTCGTCGACTGCGGACACGCGCGTCAGGACCTCCGCCGGATCGGGCCCGCCCTTCTCGACGAGCCTGGCGAGGCTCTTCTCCATGACGCCGAGCGAACGCTCCACCGCGCCCGGCACCTCGTCGTGCAGCGACACCCGACGACCCGACGCCGCCACGACCTGCGCGATCCCGCCGCCCATCTGCCCGGCTCCCACGACGAGAACGTGCTCGAACGTCACGGGCGGAAAGTCTAGGGTCGAGGCGCGCCGGGAAGATCCGGACGCGTCCCCTTGCGCAGACGACGCAGAGCCCAGACGAGGACGAGGGCGAGGATCACGATCCCGACGCCGACCTTGATCACGCCTCCTCGCGGCTCGCCTCCAGCCGCCACGAGCGGGCCGGGCTCGACGACGCTACACGCCGACGCGAGCCAGGTTCCGTCGGGCGCGCGACTGAGCAGGAGCCCGATCGTCTGGTTCATCGGAGCGGCGACGTCGCAGTCCGAACCACGCGGAGACCTGACGTGAAGGGGGCTCTCGAGGCTTCCCTTCACGCGCGCATCGACCTCGACCGTGAGGATCGTGACCGGCGCACCCTCGACCTGTCCGGGCCGCTCCGCGACGATGCGTCCGACGAGGGCGCCGTCGGACTCGTCGAGACGCTGCGAGATCGGAACGTCGGCGCACATGCACGCCGACGCCGGGCCGGCGAGCACGAGCGCGGCGAGCGCGATGCCGAGGAAAGCCTTCAGACCTCGATCAGGAGCGCGTCACCCTGCCCGCCGCCGGAGCAGATCGCCGCGAGCCCGAGCCCTCCACCGTTTCGTCGAAGGTCGTGCACCATCGTGGCCACGATCCGGCCGCCCGAGGCGCCGATCGGATGGCCGAGCGCGACGGCGCCGCCGTTGACGTTCACGATCTCCTCGTCGACGCCGAGCATGCGGGTCGAGTTCTTCGCGACCGACGAGAACGCCTCGTTGATCTCCACGCGGGAGACGTCACCGATCGTCCTGCTTTGCCTTCGCGAGAGCCTGCTCGCCCGCACGCGCCGGAGTCCGCGCGAGGTAGGCGAAGTCGTCGGCGACGTAGCCCTGCGCGAGGATCGTCGCGAGCGGCTCGAGACCGCGACGCTCGGCGAACTCCTCCGAGCAGACGACCACGCACGAGGCGCCGTCGTTGACGCCCGGAGCGTTGCCGGCGGTCGTCGTCCCGTCAGGGTCGAAGACCGGCTGGAGGGCCGCGAGCTTCTCGAGCGTCGTGTCGCGGCGGATGCCCTCGTCTGCCGTGACGTCGCCCACCGGGACGATCTCGTCGTCGAAGCGACCTTCATCCTGCGCCGCCGCAGCTCGCTGGTGCGAACGGACCGCCCACTCGTCCTGTTCCTCCCGCGTGATGCCGAGCTCGCGCGACACGAGGGAAGCCTGCTCGACCATGTGCAGCCCGTCGAACGTCGACGTGAGCCCGTCGAACACCATGTGGTCGACGACCTCGCCGTTGCCGAGCCGATATCCGAAGCGCGCTTTCGGGAGGAGGTACGGCGCGTTCGACATCGACTCCATCCCGCCCGTGACGACGAGCTCGTGCCCGCCGGCGCGGATCATGAGATCGGCGATCTCGATCGCGCGAATCGACGAGGCGCAGACCTTGTTGACCGTGTCCGCGGGCACCTCCTTCGGGATTCCGGCGCCCACCGCCGCCTGGCGTGCCGGCGCCTGGCCCGCTCCGGCCTGCAGGACCTGGCCCATGATCACGTACTCGACCTCGCCAGGCTCGAGGCCGGCGCGCCCGAGCGCCTCGCGGATCACGATCGAGCCGAGCGCCGTGGCCGGGTGAGCCGCGAGCCCGCCGCCGAGCCTCCCGAAGGGCGTCCGGACCGCGGAGACGATGACGGAACGGCTCACGTTCTGAGCGTACCGGCGGGGAGCGAGAGGCTTGGTCGACACCCTCCGGCGTACGTCGTACGATGCCTGCACCGTGGCCGTCACGGTGACGCAGGAAACGCCGTTCGTGGTGCTCGACGAGGGGGATCGCATCGTCGGGGTAGGTCCGAATGCCGAAAGTCAGTTCGGACCGCTCCTCGGCGTCCGCATATGGGAGTGCTTTCCCGGGTCGGAGCCACTGTTCAAGCCGTACTACGACGCCGCGCGCCGGTCGGGCGAGGCCGTCGAGTTCGCTCAGTTCTACGACGGCAACGTGGCGCGAATACGTGCCGTGCCGGTTGGCAATGGATGCCTCGAGCTCATGTGGGAGCAGCTCGCGCGACTCGACACGCTGACGCTCGGCTCGCTCGCCGAGACGCTCGACGAAGCCCTCGGGCTCCTGGACGCAGAGAGCGGCGGGAGTCGGCGAGAGGCCGTCCGGCGCGCGCTGCGCGTCATCGAGGGCGGCCGGTGACCGAGCACGCGGTCGACGCTCTCCGAAGCTCTGCGCCAGATGCCTACGTCGTGCTCGACGACGACGACTGCGTCATCCACGTCTCCGAACCCTTCCACGACACGCGTGGACGTGGCGTCGGTCACGTGTTCTGGGACCACCTCCCAGGCGCACGCGAGATCTACGGCCCGCACCTCGCGGAGGCGCGCGAGACGGGACGCCCGGTCGAGGCCGTGATCTTCTACGCGGGGCGGCTGAAGCGGCTGCTCGCGATCCCGGGAGGCGACGGCCTCGCGGTGCACATCGAGAACCTCGTCGAGCTGGACGTCACGTCTCTCGGGACGCTGACGCGGAGCCTGCAGCAGCTCGACGCCGTGCTAGCTGATCGAGCGTACGAGCGACCCGATCGACGATCGCACGCGTCTCTGCGAGCTCTTCCCTGAGGGCGGCGAGCTCGACCGAGTGAGCGGTCGCGGCGTCCGGAGAACGCACGAGGTCGCTCATCGTCGTCCCCGTCAGCTCTGCGATCCGCCGCAGACGGGGCAGTGACGGCGTCGTGACGCCGCGCTCCCAGCGCGAGACGGTGATCGACTCGACGCCGAGCTCGTCCCCGAGCTGCTTCTGGGTCAAGCCAGCGCTGCGCCGCGCAGTGCGCAGTCGACCCCCCACTCCGCCGCTGTCGTGGGTCCCCAAGCTCCGCAGTAAATACCAGAGCGACCGGCCAGATGCGAGCCGACCGTTTGACGTCCTGTCAACGGTCGCGCAGGCGGACGCGCTTGCCGCAGCGCTCGCAGCGCTGGTAGCGCTCGGTGAGGAAGAACGGCCGCCGGCGGCGCGGGAGCCGGTGGCCGAGGATCCGGCAGCGGAGCTTCACTCGTCCGGGCCGACCTTGACGAGCATCTTCCCGATGTTCTCGCCGCGGAGCAGACCGAGGAACGTCTTCGGGGCGTTCTCGATCCCCTCGATGATCGTCTCCCGGTACTGCAGCCGGCCATCGCGCACCCACTCCGACGCCTGTTGCGCGAACTCGCCGAAGCGGTCGAAGTGGTCGGTGATGATGTAGCCCTGGATGCGAAGGCGCTTGGTGACGACGAGGAACATGTTTCTCGGGCCCGGCGCAGGCTCGGCGTCGTTGTAGCGCGAGATCGAGCCGCAGGCGGCAACTCGCCCGTAGTTGCGGAGCGCGCCGATCGCGGCCTCGAGGTGGTCTCCGCCGACGTTGTCGAAGTAGAGGTCGATGCCGTCGGGCGCGAGCTCGGCGAGCGCGCGCCGCGGGCTGCGCTCCTTGTAGTCGAACGAGGCATCGAAGCCGAGCTCGTCGAGCCACGCAAGCTTCTCGCTCGTGCCGGCACTTCCGATCACCCGGCATCCTGCGATCCGCGCCATCTGCCCGGCCGCGCTCCCGACCGCTCCGGCCGCGCCGGACACGAAGACGGTCTCCCCCTCCTTCGGCTCGCCGAGAACGAAGAGGCCGTACCACGCCGTCAGGCCGGGCATTCCGAGGACCCCGAGCGCGGTCGAGACGGGCGCGACCGACGGATCGAGCCGGCGAAGCGACGCACCGTCCGACAGCGACCACTCACGCCAGCCGAGCGGGTGCAACACCCAGTCGCCTTCTGCGTAGCGCGAGTTTCTCGACGCTGCGACCCTCCCGACCGCCCCGCCCGTCATCGCCTCGCCGAGCGTGAACGGCGCGACGTACGAGCGAACGTCGTTCATGCGCGGTCGCATGTACGGATCGACGGAGAAGTACGCGTTGCGGATGAGCACCTGGCCCTCCGCGGGCGTCGGGATCGGCGTCTCCGCGACCTCGAACAGACTCTCGTCGGGCAAGCCCTGTGGGCGTGCGACAAGCCTGACCTCGCGACCGACGCCGTCCATGCGGGCGATGATACGACCGTGGAGTCCCTCAGAGGCCAACTGCTCATCGCCGGTCCTGAGCTGCTGGACCCGAACTTCTGGCGGACGGTGGTGCTCGTCGGCGAGCATTCGGAGGAAGGCGCGCTCGGCGTCGTTCTGAACCGTTCGTCGGAGACGCCCGTCGAGGAGGCGCTGCCCGAGCTCGCCACCCTCGCCGACGACCTCGGCGCGGTCCATGTCGGCGGCCCGGTGCAACCTTCCGCCGTCGTCGTCCTCGCCGACTTCGTCGACACGGAGGCGGCGGAGTCTCTCGTCGTCGACTCGGTCGGGTTCCTCCCGTCCGAGGTCGAGCCGGATGCGATCGGCGAGCTCCGCCGGGCGCGCGTGTATGCCGGCTACGCCGGCTGGGGCCCCGGCCAGCTCGACGGAGAGCTCGCGGAGGGCTCCTGGATCGTGGAGCCCGCGCTCCCGGACGACGTGTTCACGGACGATCCCGAAGGGTTGTGGAGCGAGGTGCTCCGGCGCAAGGGCGGCCCGTTCGCGGTGCTGGCCGCGATGCCGCCGGATCCCGCGTCTCAACTGAGCGACGCGCGGCGGCCCGCCGGGGCGGGCCGCCGCGCTCGCAGGACTTCTCGGATGTTCCTACTTCACCGGCTGGAACGCACGGCCCAGGTCGAAGCGCGCGACCTTGCGGCCGAGCGTGACCCCCGCCTGGCCCGAGCTGCGGAAGTGCAGGCCAGCCCACAGGCGGGCATCGACGATCTCGCCCCGGAGAGCCTCGACAGTCGCGAAATGGCGGGTCGGCATCGTCGAAACGACCGTGCTCGTCAGCGTCAGGTTGATGTCGGGCGTGTTCAGGAAGTACGAGAACACCTCCGCCATCGCACTCGTGAGCGAGCCGTGCGCCGCCGGGTACTCCGGATGGTTCGGCGTCGTGAGGAGAGGCCGCCACCCGGGCATCTCTGCGGTCGCCGAATTCCCGTCGTCGAAGCCCGGCACAGGCCCGCCGTCGGTCGCCGACACGGACGCTGGGTCGATTGCGGTAACGGGCCGCCAGAACGCGTACTTGTACTTCGCGTTCATGCACGCGATCTGCGCATCCGCGCCGACGATGTTGACCATCGCCATCAGGCGTGCCGTCTCGACGAGATCGAGAGTCTTCGCCTGTGCGACGTCGCGCACCGCTTGGTTGTACTGCGCGATGACGTTCGTCGACCAGAACCGGGCGATGTCGGTCTGCTCCTGCGTCCGCGTACTGCCAGTGGCCGCGCCCGCCGCCTTAATCTCGTTGAAGTCGTCCACCCACTGGCTCGACGAGAGCTTGTTGGGCGCCGGAGGCAGGAACTGATTCGCGTTTTCGAGGACGAACGGCTTCTCGTCGCCCACCCACGGTGTCTGGGGCGCCGCGTACGCAGGAGGCGTCCTTCTCCAGACCCCGGGACCGGCCTTCGGGCTGAACGGGGAGCTCGTCCCGATCGGGAGTTGCCGTCCGTCGTTGCGGCGCGTATAGATGATGTCGACAGCTGCCGTCGCGCCGACACGAAGCCCGTCCGCCTTCGCCTGCCCGTCGGGAATCGCAGCGAGAGCTTCCGTATGGAGGGCGTCGAGATCAGGTGACCCGGCCGCCCGTGGAGCCGGGAAATAGTAGCTCAGCGTTCGATATGCGGCTTCGACTGCGGCCGCGTCTGCCGACGCGCCGGCCGGCGCGCGGACCTTCTCGACGAACGGCTCGTACCTGCCGTCGATCGACGTCACTGCGTCGTACACGGCGGCCGACACGTACGCCATGTAGGTCAGACCCTCGTTCTGAAACGCGCCCGACCTGACGACGGTGTTCGTTGCGATCTCGTCCCACTGCTGAACGGCGTTCCCAGCGGGGAGCGCCGCGGCGGCGTCGTGACGTGTTCCTGCCGCCGCGACAGCACAAAGCGCGACTGCGACGAGAACACCGATTACTTTTCTCGTCCTCGTGGTTCTCATGAGAGCTCCTTTCGCGAGCATGATTCGACCGCTCGAACGTACGGCGATGCTCTCCCCGCAACCATGGCGCAGCCGCGTGTGTCGGACGGGGGGATAACGCCCCAATTCGTACGAGGGGTGGTCTGCTTGACGGGGCCAAGCACGAGGATCAGGCTGCCCGTATCCGCAGCTACCGCATCACGGTCGCGCTCGCGACGCCGGCGCGCGCAGGGAGGTGTTCGAGAGCATGAAGTTGACTCTCATCGTGGGCATGGCAGTGCTCGCACTGACCGCGTCCCTCACGGCGTGTGGCGGCTCTGACGAGAACTCGGACGCCGCACAGGCCGCTCAGAAGGAGCAGGCCGACCTCTACGCCATCGACCAGATCGAGAGGACGTGGCACAAGGCGTCCTCGACGCAGAACGTCGATCTGATGATGACGCTGTGGGCTCCTGATGCCACGTTCAACAACGGCGCCGAGACCCTCACGGGCAAGGCTGAGATCCGGAAGTTCTTCACGACCAAGGCCGGTCCGTTCCAGCCGGGAAACCACTGGCTCTCGGAGACGCCTGCCTACAAGATTCGGACCACCGTCAACGGCGACAAGGGGACGTTGTACTTCGAGTGCCACTACGTCGACGTCAAGACAGGCAAGATCGTGTCGCGTGGTGGGCGCGGACCAGAACGTCCAGAAGATCGACGGCAAGTGGCTGATCACGACCTTGGCGGCGGCAACACCGACACTGACCCCCTGAGGCCGCACGTGATGGTCCGTCAGGATGCGTCCGCAGTGAGAACGATTGCCGGCCGCCGAGCGCGCGCTGAGCGGCGCTGACAATCCGCTTGTCCAGGGCGTCGCCCGCATACCGTGGAGGGTGCGAACGAAGCTTGCTCGTCGCCCTCGTTGGCATCGTCGCGCTGTTCGTCGTCGTCGGAGGCCTTGGTCTCCGCGCGCTGGGCCAGTCGAACGCGCGCGTCGAGAGCCTGGGCACGTTACAGCTCAGGCGCGGCCACCTACCAGCGCATTCAAACTCAGGCGCAACAGCTTCGACTGCTGCTCGGGCTGCGCGTCGGTGTGAACAATCCCGAACAACAACATCTACAACGGGGTCAAGGTCGCCGGAGTCCCAGGCGGACATAGCTTCGCGCTCGTCGATCAGACGATCGCCGCTGCACTTGGGCAGCTCGGCCCCTCAACGAACGAATCGCGGTTCGGGTTCGTCCCTCCAGCCGAGGACGAGGCCCTCCTCCAGCGCATCCGTCTGGACTACCGTCGTTTCTCGCGAGCGCTGAAGACAGTAATCGCCTTCGACCAGGCCGGAGCCCCGGCGACGACGGAATCAGCCGATCCTTGCCGATGCGATCAATGCCGACACCGACCTCACCTCGTTGACCGACGAGCTGGCGACGAGCACGCGAGCGCGAGACCGACGCACTCATAGCGCAGAACCGGAGCGCGTTCACGGGCTCACGAAACCTGTTGGTCGCGGCGGGCGTCGTGGAGCATCGTCCTGGCTTTGCTGCTCGGCTTCGTCCTCTCGTGGTCGGTGATCGGGCCGATCCAGAGGACCGAGGAGCGCCTGGCGGAGATCGCGTCAGGCGACTTCTCCAGTCACATTGACGTCCCCAACCGCGATGAGCTCGGGAGCGCTCGCCACAAACCTCAATCGGATGAACGACGAGCTCGGACGAGTGTACGAGCAGCTCGAGTCACAGGCTGCGGAGCTTGCAGGCTGGAACAGAACGCTGGAGGCGCGCGTCGACGAGCAGGTCAAGGAGCTTCGAGCATCTCGAACCCGTGTCGTCCTGGCGGCAGATGCCGAGCGTCGGCGGATCGAGCGCGATCTCCACGACGGCGCACAGCAGCACCTCATCGGGCTTGCCGTTCAGCTGAGGCTCGCGCGAGACCTCGCCGACTCGCATCCCGAGAAGGCGAAGGCGCTTCTGGGAGGCCTGGACGAGGAGATCCAAGCAACGCTGGACGGGCTTCGCGACCTCGCGCACGGGATCTACCCACCACTCCTTCAGGATCGGGGGCTCGCAGACGCGCTCGCGGCGGCAGCGCTGCGTGCGCCGATCGCGGCTCGAGTTCAGGCACCACGGATCTCGGTCGCTATCCGCCGGACGTCGAGGCGACCGTCTACTTCTGCTGCCTGGAGGCGCTCCAGAACGCGGCGAAGCACGCGGGCGGCGGTGCCACCGTGACCGCTCCGGGTCCACGCGAACGGCGGGCTCTTCTTCGAGGTCGCGGACGACGGTGCCGGCTTCGATGCAACCGAACGCACGCACGGGAGTCGGGATCGACCAACATGCGCGACCGTGTCGGGGCGGTCGGTGGATCGCTCGAGATCCAGTCGAATCCTGGCAGCGGGACAATCGTCGCAGGTTCGATCCCGCTCGAGGGCTGATGCCCGCGCCTCCCGCTCTTCGCGTGCTCGTGGCCGACGATCAGGCGCCGTTCCGCAAGGCCGCCCGGGCGGTGCTCGAGGTTGCGCGATCACTTCGAGATCGTCGGCGAGGTGACCTCCGGGAGAGGAGGCGGTCGACGCGGCCGAGAACCTCCGGCCCGACCTCGTCGTCATGGACGTCCAGATGGAAGGAATCGGCGGGATCGAGGCGACCCGCCGAATTCTCGCGGCGAGGCCCGCGACGATCGTGGTGCTGGTCTCGAGCTACCGCCCGGAGGACGTTGCGAACGCCGTTGCGGAGTCGGGAGCGCTCGCCTTCGTGGCGAAGGATCGATTCAGCGCGTCGACGCTCGAGGACCTTCTGTTGGATCGGCCGGAAGCCCCTCTTCGGACAGGAACACGAGTACGGCCTTGACCCGGCGGTTGATGTCGGACTGCCACGTGAGCCCGAGCTTCAGGAAGATCGCGTGAATCACCTTCTCGACCGAGTGCTCGGTGATGACGAGCGCTCGCGCGATCGCAGCGTTTGACTTTCCTTGCGCGATCTCCTCGAGCGTCTGACGCTCGCGGGGGGTGAGCTCCGCGAGTGGTGATGCTTCGGCACGCGACCGCGCAGCAACGAGCGTCTCGACCACCTTGACGTCGATGACGGAGCCTCCCGCGGCTACTTCGCGGATCGCACCGAGGAGCTCGTCGACGTCGCGCACGCGCTCCTTCAGGAGGTACGCACGCCTGGCCGCGCCGCGCTCGAGGAGCGCGAGGGCGTACTGCGGCTCGACGAACTGGCTGAGCACGACGACACCGGTGTCCGGATACGTGTCGCGGAGCTCGTCGGCGATCCGGATGCCTTCGTCGCTGCCGGTCGGAGGCATGCGGATATCGGTGACGACAACCTCCGGGCTTCGTGTCGTCCACGGCGGCGCGCAATGACGGGGCGTCCTCGCACACGGCGACGAGGTCGACGTCGTCCACGCCCGCGAGCAGACGCACGACTCCCTCCCGGACGAGGTAGTTGTCCTCCGCGAAGACGACCCGAATCGACAACGCGACGGGGAAGCATATGACGCCGCGAGCGAGCCGGATAGTCTCCGCTCCGTTTGACCGACCTCAGGACATCCGTCTCGACGCTTCCACGGGTGGCGATCCTGCGTGCGGCCGGGAGCTCGCGGCTTCAGCGGATGGTGCAGACCCACGGCAGGCGCATCGGTGCAGCGCGGTTCGTGGCCGGAGAGACACTCGACTCGTGCGTCGCGGTGCTGCGAAAGCTGAACGACGCGGGGTTCTACGCGAACACGACGCTCCTCGGCGAGGCGATCCCCGACGCCGAGGGGGCGTCTGCCGTCACGGGGGAGTACGAGGCCATCATCGAGCGTCTCGTCGCCGAGAAGCTGAAGGCGAACGTCGCCCTCAAGCTCACACACCTCGGCTTGTCGTTCGACGAGGAGGTGGCGTACGAGAACGTCGCCCGCCTCACAGCGCGCGCCGGCGAGCTCGGGACCTTCATCCGCATGGACATGGAGCAGTCGGACTACGTCGATGCGACCCTGAGGATCTACGAGCGCCTGCGCGACGCCGGGCACGAGAGCGTCGGCACAGTGCTCCAGTCGTATCTCTACCGCACCATGGACGACCTCGAGCGACTGCTTCCCCGCACACCGAACCTCCGGATCGTCAAGGGCGCCTACCTCGAGCCGGAGTCGATTGCGTACCCGGACAAGGCGGATGTCGACAGGAAGTACGTCGAGCTCGTCGAGCGTGGGCTACGCGGCGGCGCGTACATCGCCGTCGCGACGCACGACGAGACGATCATCCGCAAGGTGCAGGCGTTCGCCGTCCGCGAGGACGTCCCGCGCGACCGCTTCGAGTTCCAGATGCTGTACGGCGTCCGGCCCGGGCTGCAGCGCTCCATCGCCGCGGAGGGATACAAGGTGCTCGTCGCGGCCCCCTTCGGCCCCGACTGGTACCCGTACCTCATGCGGCGCCTGGCCGAGCGTCCTGCAAACGTCGGTTTCTTCCTCAGGAACCTCGTCCGACGGTGAACTCGCTCCCGCCGGTAGCCGACGTCGTAGTCGTCGGAGGAGGCGTCGTAGGAGCGAGCATCGCGTTCCACCTCGCGGAGGCAGGAGTCGGCGTGTGCCTCCTCGAGCGCGGACAGCTCGCGGGCGGCTCGACGAGCCGGGCGGCCGGAGGTTTCCGCGCCCAGTTCTCGGATCCTCTGAACATCGCGATCGGGCTGCGCAGCATCGAGGCCTTCATGCGCTTCGGCGAGCGGCCCGGCGCGGAGATCGACCTCGAGCAGGTCGGGTACCTCTTCCTTCTCGACAACGCCGACGACGTCTCAGCGTTCGAGGAGAGCATCGCGCTGCAGAACGAAGCGCGGCGTGCCGAGCCGCTTCGTCTCGCTCGACGAGGCAGCGGAGCTCTGTCCGATCGCAGGGCTCGACGGAGTGCTCGCCGCGACCTTCTCCCCGCTCGACGGCCACGCAAGCCCCGAGGCGGTCACGCAGGGATACGCGTCCGGCGCCCGCGCGTACGGGGCGACGATCGTCACCGGCTGCTCGGTCGACGGGATCGCGTTGTCGGCCGGAGAGATCAGCAGTGTGGAGACGACCCTCGGCGGGATCGAGACGCAGGCGGTCGTGTGCGCCGCAGGCGTCTGGTCGCCTGAGCTCGCCCGGCTCGTCGGCATCGAGCTGCCGGTGGAGCCGTACCTCCGCGAGGTCGCCTTCACCGGGCCACGCCGGCGCTGCCGGACGGGATCCCGCTCACCGTCGACTTCTCGAGCGGCTTCTACTTCCACCGAGAGGGGCCCGGGCTGCTCTTCGGCATGGCCGACAGGGAACAGCCGGCCGGCTTCGACATGGCGACCGACCCCGCGTGGCTCGAGCGCGTCATGCAGGTCGCCGACCTCAGATGCCCGTCCCTGCTCGACATGGGGATCGCGGGTGGCTGGAAGGGCTACTACGAGGTGACGCCCGACCACAACGCGCTCGTCGGGGAGTCCGCGGAGGTGAGCCGCTTCCTCTACGCCACGGGCTTCTCCGGCCACGGCTTCCTGCAGGGCCCTGCTATCGGGGAGATCGTGCGCGACCTCGTCCTCCGGCACGAGCCCTTCGTGGACGTCGCACCTCTCTCCGTGGAGCGCTTCGCGCGAGCCGCAGCTCGGCCGGAGCGCAACGTCATCTAGTCTCGGCGCGTGCAGTCCGACACGCTCGTGTTCATCCCCGCCTGGAACGAGGAGGACAACCTCCCGGCAGTCCTCGACGAGCTGCATGCCGGACTGCCCGAGAGCGCGGTTCTCGTCGTCGACGACGGCTCCACCGACAGCACCGCCGACGTGGCGCGCGCGAACGGCGCAGAGGTGGTCTCCTTCGGCGAGAACAGGGGCCTGCAGGAGGGCATCGCAGCCGGCTACGCGTACGCGGACTCGCACGGGTACGAGTACGTCGGTCGCGTCGATGCGGACGGCCAGCATCCGGTGGACGAGCTCGCGCGCCTGCTCGAGATCGTTCGCGACGGCCGCGCCGACGTCGCCGTCGGATCGAGGTTCGCGACCGGCGACGGCTACGAGGAGTACCGATACGAGCCGTCGGCGAGCCGCAGGCTCGGCACGTCCGTCCTCCGCCGTGCGATGCGGGCCGCCCTCGGACGACCGTTTCACGACGCGACGAGCGGCATGTACGCGGCCAACAGGCGGGCCATGCCCGCTCTCGGCATCAGATACTCGAGCGGCGCGCCCGAGGTCGAGTCGCTGCTTCGGCTGCGCGAAGCGGGGCTGCACGTCGTCGAGGTCCCCGTCCACATGCGCGAGCGGGCGAGCGGAGAGTCGAAGCTGCGCGGCGGCAAGGCCGTGCGGCTCGTGCTCACGGTCGTGGGCACGCTGCTTCTCTACGGCGTGTGGCGCAAGCTGCGCAGGCCGCGATGAGCCGGCTCGTCGTCGTGTTCGGCTACTCGGACCGATCCGCGGTGGAGCTGCACCCGGTGTGCGCGGCCCGCCTCGCCCGCGCCCACGCCGAAGCGAGGCCGGACGACATCGTGCTCTTCTCGGGCTGGGCGCGCCGCGGGCTCCCTGCGGCCGAGGCCGACCTCATGGCGTCGTCGTGGACCGCTCCGATACGCAGCAGGCTCGTCGACCGCAGCGCCCGGACGACGCTCGGGAACGCCATCGGCGTCGGACGGGCGGCCCGCCGGCTCGGGGTGGACGAGGTCGTCGTCGTCACCTCGCGCTGGCATGCCCGCCGTGCCGCGCTTCTCGTACGGGCGTCACTGCGCGGGTCGGGCACCTCCGCACGCGTCACCGTCGCCGACGAGCCCGCGGCCGTGCCGAGCGCTCTGCGCGAGCTCGCAGCGTGGGCGGTCGTACCGGCACTGGCCCTCATCGCCGCTCGGACCAGCTAGGTTGCGTCGGATGCGCCGAACGTGGATCGCCGTGCTCGCCGTGCTCGCCGTCTCGCCCTCGCGGTCACGGCCGCCGGCTGCGGCGGGAGCGACAACTCGAGCGCGACCAACCCCACCGACGCGTGGGCGAGCGGGTTCTGCAGTGCGGTCACTGACTGGAAGAGCTCGCTCACGGACATCGGCTCGCAACTCAAGGACCCGTCGAACCTGTCGCAGGACGGCCTCCAGTCGGCGGCCGACGACGCGCGCAGCGCGACCGATACGTTCGTCTCCGACCTCAAGGACCTCGGCGCGCCGGACACGCAGTCGGGTCAGGAGGTCAAGACCGCGATCGACTCCCTCTCGCAGACGGTCGACACCGAGTCCACGTCCATCGAGGACACTGCGAAGGGGGTCTCGAGCATCGCCGACCTCCCGAGCGCGATTTCGACGATCTCAACGTCGCTCAGCGCGCTCGGAACCGCGCTTTCCCAGACGCTGAACACCATCGACAATGCCGACGCAAGCGGCGAGCTCCAGACCGCGCTCAAGGACTCCCCCGACTGCGCGGACATCACGAAGTAGCCGGCCTCGAGCGCTACGATGCGCGCGCTCGCTCGGCGGCGAGTGCGAGGTACTGGTGCACGTGCTGGATCACGACGGACCCCTCGCCGACTGCGGAGGCGACGCGCTTCACGGAGCCCGAGCGGACATCGCCGATCGCGAAGATGCCCGGAACGTTCGTGCCGTAGTCGGCGCCGGAGCTAACGAAGCCCCGCTCGTCGCGCTCGATCGACTCGGGGAGCCATGCCGTCCGCGGCTCGGCGCCGATGAGGATGAACAGCGCGTCCGCGCCCACGACCTCCTCGCCGGCGGGACCACGTAGCGTCAACGTCTCGAGCCACTCGGTGCCGGCGGCGTCGACGACCTCGGTCAGCTCCAGGACGACGATCTTCTCGTTGCCCTCGATCTCGTCGATGAGGTAGCGCGACATGGTCGCACGGAGCGACGGGCCGCGACACACGAGCGAGACGCGCCGTGCATAGCGTGCGAGGTGCACCGCAGCCTGCCCCGCCGAGTTGGCGCCGCCGACGACGTAGACGTCTCCGCCGGTGAACTGCCGCGCCTCGGAGGGGGAGGAGCCATAGAACACGCCGATGCCCTCGAGGGCCGCGAGCGCAGGAACGTCGAGGCGTTTGTACGAGACCCCCATCGCGAGGATCACGCTGCGGGCGTCGACATCGGGAGCACCTGAGATCGACACACTGTGCACGGCGTCTCCGACCTCGATATCCACGACCTCCCGGGTGAGGAGGAACGTCGCGCCGAAGACCCACGCCTGCTGATACGCGCGCTGCGCGAGCTCGGCGCCGCTCAGACCGCGGGAGAAGCCGAGATAGTTGCGGATGCGCGTGCTCGAGCCCGCCTGGCCGCCGATCGACTCGCGCTCGACGACGAGCGCGTTCAGGCCCTCGGAGGAGGCGTAGACGGCGGCTGCCAGCCCGGCGGGGCCGGCGCCGACGATGACGACGTCGAACTCCCCGGGCTCGGCGAGCGCGGTCGGCATGCGCGTGCCGTGCCGAGCGAGGTCCTCCGCGTGGGGATCGACGAGCGCCGAGCCGTCGGGGAGGATGACGACCGGCACGTCCGCTCCGCCCTGGCCGCACGAGCGTAGGAGCTCGGCGCCTTCGCTCGAGTCGCCTGCGTGAAAAGCGTGCGGCACGCCGTTCCGGGCCAGCAGGTTGCGAAGCGTGTAGCCGCGCTGCGACCAGGGGTCGGCGACGACGGTGAGCTCACGCCGGCCGGGGGCGTTCTGGCGTCGCCACTCCTGCAGGAACTCCGAAACGAGGCGATGGAAGAGCTCGTCGGGCGTGCTCCAGGGCTTGAGGGCGTAGTAGTCGATGTGCCCCAACGCCATCGCGTTGCGGATCGCGTCGGCGGTCTCCTCGTCCGCCCACCCGCCCCACGGTATGAGCAGCGCGCGCTTCGCGTGCGGATGGAGGTCGTGGACGCGCTCGAGCAGCTGCTCCCCCTTGAGCGGCTGCGTCCCGCGGGCGGCGAGCACGACCGCGACGGCCGCGTCGTCGTGCCGCAGCGACTCGAGCTGGGTCAGCGCCGCGTCGGTGGACGGGCCGCAGATGACGTGGTAGTCGCGCGCGTATCGCTGGAGCTCCGAGGTGATCCGGTGGAGCGCCTCAGGGTCCTCGTCGACGGCCAGGATGAGGGGCAGCTCACTCATCGTTCCGGCGCGAACGCGAATAGCTTCCACTCGCCGTCGAGCCCCTTCAGCTCGCGAGAGCCGCGGTCCTCGAAACGCAGGCCCGTAGCTCCGGCGAGGGCCCTCGTCAACTCCGAGACGATGATCTCGCCGGGCTCGGCAGCCGCCATCACCCGGGCGGCCTCGTGCACCGCGATCCCGCGCACGTCAGCACCCACGAGCTCCACCTCGCCCACGTGTACTCCGACGCGGATCTGCACGTCGTTGTTCGCAGCACAGCGAAGCAGCGCGGCCGCACAGTGGAGCGCGCGAGCCGGCCCGTCGAAGGTCACGAGCATGCCGTCTCCGGTCGTGTCGACCTCCCGCCCTCCGAAGCGCTCGAGCTCGCCCCGGATCGCCTCGAAGAGCCGCGAGAGCAGCTCGCGCCACCGTGCGTCGCCGAGCTCCGCCGCGAGCGACGTCGAGTCGACGACATCGGTGAAGAGCAGAGTCGCGAGCACCCGGCTGTGGATGCCGGTCGGGAATCCGGCCCACGCCCGGATCCCCATCCACTCCACCTGGACGCACGGCTCCTCACCGACCGTGTACCCGTCGTGGCCGGGCGGTATGTCGAAGACGTCGCCCGGACCAAAGCGTGCGCTCGAGCCGTCGACGAAATCGATCCCGATCGTCCCTGAGAGAATGAACCCGACGTGTCTCGCCTGGCACCACTCGCCGCCGACCGTCGGGCGGACGTGCTCGGACCAGCGCCAGCCCGGCTCCGAGACGAGCTCGCCGACGGTGAGATCTCCGAGCTCGACGATCCGCGTGCGGATCTTCGGGAACTCGACGACGTCGTCCGGATGCTCGAAGCTCTTCGAGAAGACCTCCGCCATGCGTCAGCGAGCGGACACCGTGTCGCCGACGTCGGCGATCGCACGCATCGCCTGGGCGAGCGCGATCGGCAGCGTCGCGATGAAGATGGCGACGGGCAGGCCGATGAGGAGGACGCCGAGCGTCTGCCAGAAGCCCTCGACCTCGAAAGCCCACACGATGGCGCCGATGAAGGCGGCGATCATCCCGAAGACCCCGACGAGCGTGGCGATGAACGCCCATGCGCGGAGGGTGCCGTACTGCGTCATCTCTTACCTCCCAGTGCGTGGATTGCAAACAGAGCGAGACTACTCCGCACGTGCGTTGATCGCCTGCACCGTCTCGATCGTGTCCGCCTGAGCGGGCGACTTGTCGGGCCGATAGCCCTTCACCCGCGCGAAGCGCAGCGCGACTCCACCGGGGTACCGCGAGCTCGTCTGCACCCCGTCGAACGCGATCTCCACGACGAGCTCCGGCCGCACGTGCACGACGTGGCCCTCGCGACTGGTCGCGATGCCCAGCAGGTGCTCGGTCTGCCATGCGAGCATCTCGTCCGTCATCCCCTTGAACGTCTTGCCGAGCATCACGAACGAGCCGTGCTCGGGATCGCGTGCGCCGAGGTGGAGGTTGGAGAGCTTGCCCTGTCGCCTGCCGTGCCCCCACTCGGCTGCGAGAACCACGAGGTCGAGCGTGTGCGCCGGCTTCACCTTCAGCCAGCCTGCGCCGCGTCTGCCGGCCTCGTAGGACGCCTCGAGCGACTTCACCATGACGCCCTCGTGGCCACGCGCGAGGGCGTCGTCGAGAAACGCCTGAGCGCTCTCGGGATCATCGGTCTCGACCCGCGGAACGACGAGCTCCGGCGGGAGCCTCGCGTCGAGGGCGGCAAGCCGCTCGCGCGCCGGCACGTCGACGAGGTCCTCGCCGTCGACGTGCAGGCAGTCGAAGAAGAAGGCCGTGAGCGGCCTCGACCGCTCGTCGGCGGCGGACTTCGTCCCGAACCGGCTCATGGTCACCTGGAACGGCTCGGGGCGTCCGTCCGCGCGTAGCGCGATCGCCTCGCCGTCGAGCACGATCGCATCGACGGCAAGGCGGGCGACCGCAGCGACGATCTCCGGCACGCGGCCGCTGATGTCGGCGAGGTTCCGCGTGAACACGCGAACGTCGTCGCCGACGCGGTGTGCCTGGATGCGCGCGCCGTCGAGCTTCCACTCGACGCTCGCCGGGCCAGCGAGCCGAGCGAGTGCCACTCCGACGTCCTCCGCCGTCTGCGCGAGCATCGGGGTCACCGGCCGCAACGGCTCGAGCCGGAAGCGATCGAGACCGGGGGCACCTTCCCGCATGGCGATCTCGGCGACGTCCGCGAGGTCTCCTGTGAACATCGCAGCGCGCCGGACGGCCGCGACCGGCACCGCAGCTGCTTTCGCGACCGCGTCCGCCATCACGCCTTCGAGCGCGCCCTGGCGCAGCTCGCCGAGGAAGAGCCCGACCAGGAGCCTCTGCTCGGGCTCGGTCGCGCGGGCGAAGAGCGAGGTGAGCTCTTCGCGCCGCGCCCCCTGCGAGCCCTTCCCGCTGATCGCCTGAAGCCGGGTCACCGCCTCGTCGACCTCGCGCAGCTCGAGGGTCGGCGGCGAGTCCGCAGCAGGAGGTAGCTCGCGCAGCGCCGCCCAGCCCACCCCGACCGTGCCCTGCGGGAGCTCTCCCGAGAGGTAGCCGACGGCCACCGCCATCTCCTCGGGAGTCGCCTCGCTCAGGCAGTCGGCGAGGCGGGCGATCTTGGCCAGTCGCGAGGAGGTCGTGGCGACGTCAGCCGAGGTCTGCGCGATCCGTGCCAGCAGCATCCGCGTCATTCAACCTCCTGGGCGCTGTGATCCACACGTCCGCGCCGCCTCCGTCGAGGTTCGCCGCGTGCGCGGAGCCTCCGTGCGCACGGGCGATCACGTCGACGATCGCGAGCCCGAGACCGGTCCCGCTCCCGGCGCGCGCGTCGTCGGCCCTCGTGAATCGCTCGAATGCACGGGGGAGGAACGCCGGGTCGAAGGCGCCCTCGTCGGTGCAGTGCAGTTCCACGACCCCGTCGTGCCCCGTTGCACGTAGGCGCACCGTTCCGCGGCCGTGGCGGAGCGCGTTGTCGACCAGGTTGCCGAGCGCCTGCGCCAGTCGCTCTCGGTCGCCGGCGATCACGAGCGTCGGGCTCGTCTCGACCTCGAGTGAGCGCGCGTCCGCGTCGGCGCGGCCGCGGAAGCGCCCGGCGACCTCGGCCATGAGCTCGTCCACCGAAACCGGATCGAGCTCTATGGAGAACGCGCCTCGGTCCGAACGCGCCACGAGGAGGAGGTCCTCGGCGAGCCGGACGAGTCGATCGGTCTCCTCGGCCGCGGACCGGATGGCGAGTTCGAGCTCCGCTGTCGAGCGTGGCTGCCTCAGCGCAACCTCGAGCTCGGTCTTCAGAATCGCGAGCGGTGTGCGCAGCTCGTGGCTCGCGTCGGCCACGAACCGCCGCTCGCGCTCGAGGCCTGCGTCGAGACGCTCGAGCATCTCGTTGAGCGTGTCGCCGAGCCGGTACACCTCGTCATGGGCGACGGGCAGCGGAAGCCGCTGCGCCGACGTCGATGCCGAGATCTCGCCGGCACGACGCCGCATGGCCTCCATCGGTCGCAGGGCGGCGCCGGCCACGACGTAGCCGATCAGGGACGAGATGAGGAGCGCCAAGGGGAGAGCGACGAGGAGCTCAGAGAGAAGCGCGGAAAGCGCGTCCTTTCGGTCATCGAGCGGCTCGCCGACGAGCACCACGTCGTCGCCGACGGGCGTCGCGAGCAGCCGATAGCCGGCGCGTTGCCGCGTCACCACGCTTGTGCGCGCTGCGGCCACCTCGTCTGCCGTGAGGAGGACGGCGTGACTGCTGGTCGCGGCAAGAACCGGGCGGCTTGCCTCGGGACCGATCACGCGCGCAAGGCCTTCCTCGCCCGCGAGCAGAGACGGGTCCACGTCACGGACGCCGCTGGACACGACCCGTGTCAGCGCTATGCGTCTCGCGTCGAGATCCTCCGCGATCCGCTCGTCGAGGCTATCGCCGAGACGCACGTACAGGAACACACCGAGCGCAGCGAGCACGACCGCCATGACGACCGCGAACACGAGCGTCAGACGAATCCGGATCGGGAGCCTGCTCACCCCCCGTCCTTTCGGAGACGGTAACCCGCGCCGCGCACGGTCTCGAGCGAGCGCCGGCCGAACGGTCGGTCGATCTTCTCGCGGAGGTAGCGAACGTACACGTCGACGACGTTCGAACGGGCCTCGTAGGCGTAGTCCCAGGCGTGCTCGAGGAGCTGCAGGCGCGAAAGCACGTTTCCCGGTCGTCGCATGAAGGCCTCGAGGAGGGCGAACTCCTTGGCCGAGAGCCCGATCTCCGACTCGGCGCGCCAGACCTGCCGGGATGCCGGGTCGAGGCGGAGGTCGCCCACCTCGAGCACGAGCGGGCGTTCGGGCGCACCCCGGCGCGCGAGTGCGCGCAAGCGCGCGAGCAGCTCCACGAAAGAAAACGGCTTCTGCAGGTAGTCGTCTGCGCCCGCATCCAGTCCGGCGACGCGGTCCTCGATCGCGTCGCGTGCCGTGAGCATGAGCACCGGCGCCCAGACACCGTTCTCGCGCCAACGGCGGCATACGCTCACCCCGTCGAGCCCGGGCAGCATGAGATCGAGAACGATCGCGTCGTACTCCGCGGCCTGCGCCATCCACACGCCGTCGTCCCCGGTCCGGGCGACGTCGACCGCATGCCCCTCCTCGGCAAGCCCGCGACGGAGGAGTGCGGCCATCTTCAGCTCGTCCTCGACGACGAGGATGCGCATACGCACATTCTCAGCGGCCGAGGATGAGAACGAGATGAGAGGCCAGGCTGCTGCCTGGCCTCTCAGGTCCGCTCAGTCGTCGTTGCCGCCCGGCTGCTCGCCCGCGTCGTCGTCCGCCTGCGTGCCGACCGACTCGAACTGCCCGTTCAGGTGAACCTCGACATGCGAGCCGTCCGCCCGGCGAACCTCGACCTCGTAGACCCCGGCGGAGTCGCCGTCCTGGTACTCGACCTCGAGTGCCCGGCCACCGCCGGCTGCCTCCACGGCGGCCCGGGCGGCCTTCTTTGCCGCCGGCCCCGTGACGGTCTCGGAGTTCGATCCCGAGACTGCCTTGGCGATTCCTGCCCCGCCAGCGACCACAAGGACGGCCACGGCGACCCCGGCGGCGACGAACGTTCGCTTTCGCTTCATGTCGACCTCCTAGCCCCTCGTGTAGCGCACGAGCTCCTCGCGGTCCGCGCTTCCGGACACGCCGATGGCGAGCACCGGCCCGATGCCCCGTGCGTAGAACTTGTACTCGAGCACCCTGGGCTCGAGCGGATTCGTCTCGCGCGTCATGAGCACGCGCCCGCGACGGAAGTATCCGAACGGCACCTCGACTTGCTCACGGAGGCTGAAGATCTCAGCGCGGTCCTCAGCATGACCCGCAAACTGCTCCTGCCGGTAGCGCATGCCCTCCCTCGGCCTCGCGGGCACGATGACGCCAGCCTGCGCCCCGTCGACACCGGCCTCGAAGGAGCCTGCCGTCGACACCGGCTTGCCGTTCTCGTACTCGGTCGTCGCCTCGCCGAAGTACCAGACGTTCCCGCAGCGGTCCTGGGCGTAGTAGTCGCGGGTCACCTCGACGGGAACTCCGTCCTCGGTGGCGATGTCACTGACGACGCGGGCGGTGACACCGTTCGCGATCGCCTTGGTCTTCGGGAGCACCGCGACGACGTCGCGTTGCTTCGTTCCATCTGGCGCGGTCTCGCGATAGATCCACCGGCTCCCCACGCTCATGGGCCACCACGGGTTCGTAATGCGCGTCGCGAAGTCCGCGGGATCGAGGGCGACGTGCTCGCGGCCGCGCGGCACGACGCACGACTTGCTTGGCACAAGCGAGCCGGACGCGGCTCCCGCTCCGACGACCACGAGCGCGACGACAGCGATCGCGACGAGTGACGGCCTGGCGTTCATTCAACCCCCTTTGCTCGGACTACCGGGTTGTACGAGACGCCGATGAGACGGCGATGAGAACAGCGCCTGCCGGATCAGAGTCTGGCCAGGAGCTCCAGCTCGCCGTCGCTCAGGCGCCACGACGCATCCGCGGCTGCGACGTTCGCGCGCACCTGCTCGGGCTTCGTCGCGCCGGCGATGATCGACGCAACGCCCGGAGTCGACGCGAGCGCACGGATCGCAAGCTCGTGGAGTGAGTGGCCTCGCTCCTCGGCGAAAGCCGCATACGCCTCGACGCGATCGAAGCGCTCGTCCTCGATCTCCCGCCCGGCGAGCCTCGCCCCCTCCGGGGCCGGCTCGCCGCGTCGGTACTTCCCTGTTAGGAGCCCGCTCGCAAGCGGGAAGTACGGGATGTACGAGACTCCGAGCTCGCGGCAGAGCGGAAGGACATCGTCGTCGTCGTCGCGCCGGAGCAGGTTGTAGTGGTTCTGCAGCACGGTGAAGCGAGCAGTGCCGATCTCGCGGGCGACCCGGTCGGCCTCGGCGAGCTGCTCGGCCGAGAAGTTCGAGCACCCGATCGCCCGCACCTTGCCCTCGGACACGAGCTCGCCCAATGCGCCGAGCGTCTCCGCGACCGGCGTCGACGGATCGGCCTTGTGCAAGTAGTACAGGTCTACGTAGTCGGTCCTCAGGCGCGCCAGAGACCCCTCGATCGACGTGCGCACGCCCGCGGCGGAGCCGTTCCCCTGTACCTGCCCCCAGCCGAACTTCGTCGCGAGGACGATCCGATCGCGGCGACCTTCGAGGATTTCGCCGAGGAAGCGCTCACTGTCGCCGCCGTTCCCGTAGGTCTCCGCGGTGTCGAAGAAGGTGACACCGGCGTCGAGCGCGGCGTCCACGACCGCCCGGGTCGCGGCAAGGTCGATCCGGCCGCCGAAGTTGTTGCAGCCGAGCCCGACGCGCGAGACGTGGAGGCCGCTGTCTCCCAGTTCCACGAGGTCCACGCGCGCAACCTAGCGGCCGGGTAGCTCGTGTCAGCATGGCCTCGCGGGAACGAGTGGGCAACAGGCCCGGCGACGTCTACTCCAACACCTTCGGCGTGCTCGGGACATTGGGCTGGCTCGTCGTTGCGATCGCGGTGCTGTTCGCACATATCGCGGAGCGACCGCGACTGGCTGCGGTCATACCCGCGGTGTGGTTCGGCTTCTCGTCGGCGGTGCTGCCATCGCGGCCGCGGCGATCGCGCCGGCGGCCTGCCCGTCCTGAGCCGACGGCGACCGGTCAGACGTCCCCGAGGTCGAGGCGCGACGGGAGGACGCCTTCGAGCTCCAGGAGCCGCCGTTTCAGATCGAGGCCGCCGCCGTACCCGCCGAGGCCGTCGGACGCAACGACGCGGTGACAGGGAACGACGAGCGGCAGCGGGTTCCGGGCCATCAGCACACCCACTTCCCGCGGATCGTCGACGCCTGCGCGCTTTCCGAGCTCGCCGTACGTCACGGTCGCCCCGTACGGGGCGACCTCGCAGAGCGTCTCGAGCACGCGACGATGCGTCGAGTCCACGCCGTCCCAGTCGAGCACGAGGTCGAACTCCTCCCGCTCGCCCCCGAGGTACTCCGCGATCTGTCCCGCAGCAGCGGCGGCATGTGCAGCGGCCACGCCGGTGCCGGACGTGTCGTCCGCGAGCGCACGCTCACCGGGGAGACGGACTCGACGGAGCCCGTCGGCGCTTGCCTCGACTCCGACGTCCCCGATCGGCCCCTCGGCGATTCGACGTGCCAACGTCGCCTCACGTGTCGCTCGTGTCGGCATACAGCGAGGGTAACGATGCACACCGGCCGGGCGTGAGACGCGGCGGTCACGCGGTACAAGCAGCCCGTGACGGAGCAATCCGCCCCCGCGGCGGGCGATGCTCAGACGCCAAACGCTTGAGGGCATGATTGCCGTCTGATGCACCTCGAGCTCCAGGACGGCATCGTCGCGCTCGCGCTCATTCTTTCGGTGGCGACGCTGCTCGCGATCGCCCCAGCGCTCCACATCCCGTATCCCATCCTGCTCGTGCTCGGAGGGCTCGTGATCGGGATCGCTCCGGGCATGCCCGAGTTCGAGCTCGACCCGCAGCTCGTGTTCTTCGGCGTCCTCCCGCCGCTCCTGTACGGCGCAGCCTTTTTCACCTCGCTCCGCGACCTCCGGACGAGCGCGCGGCCGATCGGGTTGCTCGCCGTCGGGCTCGTGGTCGTGACGACGGTCGGCGTCGCGGCGGTCGCGCACGCCTTCGTCGACGACCTCTCGTGGCCGAGCGCATTCGTGCTCGGAGCGATCGTGTCGCCGACCGACCCGCTGGCCGCCACTGCGATCGCACGGCGGTTCGGGGTCCCGCGCAAGCTCGTGACCATCGTGGAAGGCGAGAGCCTCGTGAATGACGGAACGGGGCTCGTTCTCTACCGCGTCGCAGTCGCGGCAGTCGTGACCGGCTCGTTCTCCGCCTTCTACACCGGCGGCCTCTTCGTGGTCGTCGCCGGAGGCGGAATCGCGGTCGGGCTCCTCGTCGGCTGGATCGTGCGTCAGATTCGGCGTCGGCTCGACAACCCGCCCGCCGAGATCACGATCTCGCTCCTGACCGGATACATCGCCTTCATCCCGGCGGAGCTGGCCGGCGTCTCGCCCGTTCTCGCAGCCGTGACGGCCGGCGTCTACCTCGGCTGGCACACGCCCGAGCTGACGACGCCGCAGGTCCGGCTCCAGGGGGTCGCCGTATGGGAGATCGTCCAGTACCTGCTGAACGCGTTGCTGTTCGTGCTGGTCGGCCTTCAGCTTCCGGTCGTGGTCGACGCGCTGGGCGACTTCTCCGCGGCCACGCTCCTCGGGTACGCCGCGCTCGTGAGCCTCACCGTGATCGTCCTGCGCTTCGGCTGGGTCTTCGCGGTTCTGCACGCACCGAAGTGGATCGCTCGCCGAATGTCCAACTGGCGCGGAGCGGTCTTCCTCTCCTGGTCCGGAATGCGAGGAGCCGTCTCGCTCGCGGCCGCGCTCGCCCTCCCGCTACAGACGGACGCGGGCGAGCCGTTTCCCGGCCGTGACCTCATCCTCTTCCTCACGTTCTCTGTCATCCTCGTGACGCTCGTCGGTCAGGGGCTGACGTTGCCGCTGGTCATCCGCATCCTCGGGATGGAGGACGACGGGCTGGACGAGCGCCAGGACGCGAAAGCGCGCATCCACGGCGCCGAAGCCGCGCTCGCGCGGCTCGAGGAGCTCATCGCGGAGGACTGGGTGCGCGAGGACACGGCCGAGCGCGTCCGCGGCGCCTACAACTTCCGGACGAACCGCTTCCGAGCCCGCCTCGACGACGGCGACGACGGCGCGATCGAGAGCCGCTCGCAGGACTACCAGCGGCTCCGCCGAGAGCTCCTCGACGCCGAGCGCGGCGCGCTCGTCGAGCTCCGCCGCGCCGGCGTCATCAGCAACGACGTTTGGCTCCGTGTCGGACGCGACCTCGATCTCGAGGATCAGCGTCTCGACATCTGACGCTTTTCGCGCCTCCGGACAACCTGCCGCTTGCCGACACCACTGCATTTCGTATAGCTTCAATGCTTCACTTCGTATAGCGAAGGAGGCTGCGATGTCGGTTCTCGAAGAGGTTCTGGCTGCCAACGACGAATATGCGAGCGAGTTCGACAAGGGCTCGCTGCCGATGCCCCCTGCGAGGCACTTCGCGATCCTCACCTGCATGGACGCACGAATCGACCCCGCCCGCGCGCTCGGCCTCGAGGAGGGCGACGCGCATGTCATCCGGAACGCCGGTGGCCTCGCGAGCGACGACGCGGTGCGATCCCTCGTGATCTCGCATCACCTGCTGGGAACCCAGGAGGCGTTCGTCATCGGCCACACGGACTGCGGCATGCTCACCTTCTCCAACGACGACCTGCGCTCGACGCTCCGAGAACGCCAGGGAGTCGACGCGACACACGTCGACTTCCAGCCTTTCGAAGATGCTGCCGAGCGGGTCGCAGCGAGCGTGCGTCGCATCCGCGAGACGGGTCTCCTTCCCGAGAGCTATCTCGTGCACGGCTTCATTTACGAGGTCGAGAGCGGGCGGCTGGACCGAGTGGCTGCCTAGAAGCCGACCACCGCCCGGTTCGAGCTGCCTACCGCTCGTCGCCCCTACGACGAGGAGACGGGGGCGAGATCTCTCCGAGACCGCGCAGGGCGTTCGCCAGAGCCTCCCCCGCTCCAGCGTCGAGCGTGCCTCTGACTCGTCGGCCGCGCGGGCTGCCGACGCCGGCCTAACCTCGAGGTGATCACGGCAGGGAGAGCTCGTGCCGGTTCGTCGGCAATTCTGCGAAATTCGGGGATCTGGACGACCCGATGGCTGTCCTCTGGCTCGTCGCCCGTTCGTCTCATCGGCGACCATCAACGGAAGGAGAAGCGATGAAGTACATGCTGCTGATCCATCACGGCGACACGCCGGTGCCCGGGACGCCCGAGTGGGACCGCCTCTCGGAGGACGAGCAGAAGCGCGTCTACACCGACTACCAGGCGCTCAACGCGACGCCGGGCGTGACGCCGGGCGCCTGGATGGAGCCCCCGGAGCTGGCGACGACGGTTCGCGTCGACGACGACAAGACGCTGACGACGGACGGCCCGTTCGTCGCCGTGAAGGAGGCTCTCGGCGGGTACCTCTTCTACGAGGCGGACGACCTCGACACGGCCATCGAGCTCGCGTCGCGGATTCCGGCCGCACGGCTGGGTGGAGCCGTCGAGGTGCGGCCGCTGAAGGAGTCGTAGCGATCCTCGAGCAGGTCTTCCGCGACGAGTGGAGCCGCGTGCTCGCGAGCCTGATCGGCTTCCTCGGCGACTTCGAGCTCGCCGAGGAAGCCGCACAGGAGGCATTCGCGATCGCGGCCGAGCGGTGGCCGAGGGAGGGAACGCCGAGCAACCCGCGCGCCTGGCTCGTCACCGCCGGGCGGAACCGCGCGATCGACCGCATCCGGCGCGAACGGACGCTCATGGAGAAAACGAGCCTGCTCGCGCTGCCCGAGGCGACGGAGGACGAGATGGACGAGACGACGATTCCCGACGAGCGGCTCGAGCTCATCTTCACCTGCTGCCATCCGGCGCTCGAGCTCGACGCTCAGGTCGCGCTCACTCTGCGCACGCTCGGCGGCCTCGACAGCGGCGAGATCGCCCGCGCGTTCCTCGTCCCCGAGCAGACGATGGCGAAGCGGCTCGTCCGAGCTCGGCAGAAGATCAAGCGGGCGGGAATCCCGTTTCGCGTGCCGCCGCCGCACCTGCTGCCGGATCGCCTCGACGCGGTGCTCACAGTCGTCTACCTGATCTTCAACGAGGGCTACGGCGGGCGGTCGCAACTTGCGGACGAGGCAATCCGCCTCGGCTGCGCGCTCGCCGAGCTGATGCCGGACGAGCCCGAGGTGCACGCGCTGCTCGCGCTGATGCTGATCACGAATGCGCGCCGCGAGGCCCGCTTCGACGACGGCGCCATCGTCCTCCTCCGCGACCAGGACCGCTCGCTCTGGAACCTCGACGAGATCGCCGCAGGTCGTGCGGCGCTCGACCGTGCGGTGGCGCTCGGGGGACGTGGGCTCTATGCGCTGCAAGCTGCGATCGCATCTCTGCACGCGGAGGATCCGCAGGACTGGCCGCAGCTCGCCGCCCTCTACGCCGAGCTAGCGCGCCGAACCGGCTCGCCGGTCGTCCGGCTGAACGAAGCCGCGGCGCTTGCGGAGGCGGGGGACGTCCCCGCGGCACTCGACCTCGCCGACCGCCTCGAGCTCGAGCAGTACCACTATCTCCACGCGACCCGCGCCGAGCTTCTTCGCCGCCTCGGCCGCCTCGACGAGGCGCGGTCGGCGTACGGACGCGCGCTCGAGCTCGTGCACTCCGACGCGGAGCGCCACTTCCTCGAGCGGCGCCTCGCCGAGCTCGCCTGAGTTACTCGCTC
>CAVZNK010000002.1:0-39038 GCA_963776555.1 uncultured Gaiellaceae bacterium
CCGAGATCCGCGATCTTCGACTCCATCGCGCTCTTCATCGCGTCGAGCGCCGGGCAGCCCATGAAGGTCGGCGTGAACTCGATGCGCACGGACCCGTCCTCGACGGCGATGCCCTTCACGACGCCGAGGTCGACGAGCGGAGATCACGGGGATCTCCGGATCGGGGATCTCGGCGAGCGCCTCCCAGACCTCGGCCTCGGTCACCACTGCGAGCCTGCCGGCGCGGAACGTCGCACCGATGTCATCTCCTCCCACAGTTCGGCGAGCTCCGTTTCGTGTACGCCTCGCGGCACCGCATCCACCTCCGGCAGTGCGCGGCCTAGACGGGCCTCGGCGCGGGCCCGAAGCTCCGAGCGAAGCCTCTCGTCGAGGACGCCGAGCGCATATGGCCAGAGCTCGTCCACGGCCTCGTTCAGTCGCGAGCGCCCCTCTTCCGTCGCGAGCAGGCGGTCGACCCACATGTCCGCGTGCATGCGGTGGTACGCCTCCTCACGATCGATCTTCGCGGCGAGATCTGCGAGCTCCGGGTCGTCGGAGCCTTGAGCGCATCCAGCCGGATCTCGTCGGCCGTCTCGTACAGCCAGTGCCTCGCAATCGTGCGAGCCCATTCGAGCCGGCGGAGCCGACGAGTGGAGCCGAGCGGTACTCCTCGGGCCTACGGTCGAACGCCAGCTCGTCGGCGGTCGTCCCGAGCTCCCTGGCGGCGAGCTCGTACAGCGCGCGTGCGTGGCCGATCTCGTTCTGGGCGATCGACGAGAACGCGACATCCTCCTCGAGAAAGGGTGCCATTCCGTCCACTCCGAGTTCCGCCAGCCGAGGATCAGCTCGTCGTCGGCCAGCGCGAGCAGGAGCTCCGTCCGCTCACTCACGCGTGGCTCCCGGAGCCATGTCTCCCGTGCCAGCACGCTCGCGCGCCTCCGCAAGGCGAGCCTTGATCGAGTAGCCGTCGACGCGGCGGTACTTCATGCCGAACTCGTCGGGGAACTCGTCGATCTCGTGCAGCGCGTCACGCGGGACGAGCCACAGTGCCACCGACTCCTGACGCCGGCCGTACTGCTCGCGCGCGTAGATCTCGGCGAATGACTCGTCCGGCGCGACGACCGCGCCGGCGTGCTGGAACGGCTGGCCCTTCCGCTCCTGGCGGAAGACTTCGTAGACGTGGCTCACGCGGCCTCCGCGAGCACCACCCGCTCGACCCAGGCGACGTCTTCGCGCGAGAGACGCCGGAAGGCCAGGCGCTCGGCCGACGCCGGGCCGTGGCCCGTGACGACGGCGTGGAGCTTCTCCCAGTCGGGCTCGGTGTAGAGCCACGCCCCGCTCGCGTCGTCCTTGCGGAGCGCCGGATCGGGGATCGTGAGCCCGAGCTCGCGGATCTGCGGCACGTAGCCGTCGAGGAACTGCTGGCGCGCCTCCTCGTTCCCCTGGCTCTTGATCCTCCACACGTACATGGGATCCTCGGCGGGCGGGATGGGGTTCCCGTGGAAGTGCATGAGCGGCTCCCACCAGCGGTCGAGCGCCTCCTGCACCAGGCCGAACTGCTCCTCGGTCCCGGTCACGAGCGTGAGGACCACGTCGCGCCCGTGGAGGATGTGGAACGACTCCTCCCAGCAGATCTTCTTCATGATCCGCGCGTACGGCGCGTACGAGCATTTGAGGAGTGCCTTCTGCGAGACGATGGCGGCCGCGTCGACGAGCCATGCGATGACGCCGACGTCGCCCCACGTCCGCGTGGGGTAGTGGAAGACGTTGTGGAACTTCGCCTTGCCCGAGACGAGGTCGTCCAGGCAGGCGCTCCGCGGCTTTCCGAGGTCCTCGACCACGCGGTAGATCAGCTGCGCATGCCCGACCTCGTCCTGGATCTTCGCCGTCAGCGCGAGCTTCCGCTGCAGCGTGGGCGCGCGGAGGATCCAGTCGCGCTCCGGGAGCACGCCCATGAGCTCGGAGTTCCCGTGCATCTCGATGAACTTGATCAGCCGTGACCGGTACTCGTCGGGCATCCAGTCGCTCGTCTCCACCTGGCCGCCGGACTGGACGTAGTCGAGAAACTCCTGCGTGCGAGCGTCCATCTGCTTGGCCTCCCTACCGAACGGTCGTTAGCATCGAGTCTAGTGGCTACGCGTCGGGACGACCTCACCCGCGAGGCCGCGCGGCTGTTCGCGGAGCGCGGGTTCCACGGGACGTCGATGGACGCGCTCGCGCAGGCGCTCGGCGTGCAGAAGGGGTCGCTCTACTCGCTGACGGGGTCGAAGCAGGAGCTCCTCTTCGAGACGATGCGAGGCGGCGCCAACGCCTTCCACGAGGCGCTCGACCGGGTGTCCGGTGACGCTCACGCCGTCGAGCGTGTGCGAGAGGCGCTCCGCGGCCACCTCCGCGTCGTCGCCGAGCAACTCGACGTCGCAACCGTCTTCACGCGCGAGTGGCGCTACCTCGAAGGCGAGTACCGCGACGAGATCGTGCGCGAACGGCGCCGCTACGAGGAGCGCTGGCGCGCCCTCCTGCGCGAGGGGGTGGAGTCCGGCGACCTGCGCACCGACCTCGACATCGGGGCGACGACCCTCCTCGTCCTGTCCGCGGCGAACTGGGCGTACACCTGGCTCGAGCCGGGCCGTGACACCGACGAGCTGGCAGACCGCTTCACGGCCATCCTCGTCGACGGCATCCGTGGGTACGCGACCCCGACGTGAGTCGGCTTCTCATCGTCAACCCGTTCGCGTCGGGCGTGGACGAGCACCGGCTCGCGGCGGTGAGGGCTGCCTTGCCCGAGGACACGGTGATCCAGCTCACGACGGCCGCGGGCGAGGCGACGCAGCTCGCGCGATCGGCCTCCGACTTCGATGCGATCTATGTCTTCGGCGGCGACGGGACGTTCAACGAGGTTCTGAACGGCGTCGACGTCGGACGTCCCGCTCGGCTTCATCCCGGGCGGCGGGACGAGCGTGCTGCCCCGGTCGCTGGGCCTCCCGCGGAATCCGGCGAGGGCGGCGCAGCGGATCGCCAAGGGTACGACGAGACGGATCGGGATCGGACGCGTGAACGGCCGCCGCTTCGGGTTCAACGCGGGCATCGGCTTCGACGCGGAGCTCGTGCGGAAGGTCGACGAGCTCGGCCGCCATCCGGACGGCAGGCGACCCGGGGACGTCGCGTTCATGCGTGTCGCGAGCAGCACGTTGTGGGCACGACGTGGGCGCTTCGACGCACGGCTCGAGGTCGAGGGCGCGGGGCGGGCTGCGTTCGTCCTCGTCGCCAACTGCTCGCCGTACACGTACGCCGGCGCAGTGGCGCTCGAGCTCGTGCCCGACGCGGACTTCGACGAAGGGCTCGCCTACGTCGCGCCTGTGACGCTCAGGGCGCGTGATCTACCGCGCGTCCTCCTGCGCGGTGCGCGAGGCTCGGGCATCAAGGGTGCGAAAGCGCTGGCTGCTCACGACCTCGACCGCATCGTAGTCCGCTGCGACGAGCCGCTTCCTCTTCAGGTCGACGGTGAGGACGCGGGCGACGTGGTCCAGGCGTTGTACGAGGCCGAACGCGACGCCGTGACCGTTCTCGTCTGACCTAGACTGCGCTCGCGATGAGCCGCGTGCTCCCGGCGGAAGCGGATCTGCGCCGTGTGATCGGGGACGGCGAGGCCATTCCCGACGGCGAGGTCGACGGGCTCGCCGCCGACGACCTCCTCCAGCTCTACCGCAACCTCGTGCTCCTGCGGACGTACGACGAGCGCTCGCTCGTCTATCACCGGCAGGGTCGTATCGGCACGTACGCGATCTTCTGGAACCACGAGGCGATGCAGGCAGGCTCCGTGTTCGCACTCGAGGATCGCGACTGGGTCTTCCCGGCGTACCGCGAGTCGGCGATCGGCCTGGTTCGCGGGATGCCCGTCTCGACGGTGCTGTCCTGGTGGAGGGGTCACCCGGCGGGCTGGTGGAACCCCACCGAGTACAACGTCGCGTCGATCTGCGTGCCGATCGCGACACAGATCCCGCATGCGGTCGGCTTCGCGTGGGGCTCGGCGCTCAAGGGCGAGGACCGTGTCGCCCTCACGCTCTTCGGCGACGGCGCGACGTCGGAGGGCGCGTTCCACGAGGGCGCGACCTTCGCCGGCGTAATGAAGGCGCCCGTGATCCTGTTCTGCAACAACAACCAGTGGGCGATCTCGACTCCGCTCTCCGCCCAGACGGCCGCGCCGACGCTCGCCGACAAGGCGATCGGCTATGGCATTCCGGGTGTGCGGGTGGACGGGACCGACGTGCTCGCGGTGTACGAGGCCACCCGCGACGCGGTACTGCGCGCGCGTGCCGGAGACGGCCCGACGTTCATCGAGGCGGTGACGTACCGCGCGGCGCCGCATGCGACTGCCGATAACCCCTCGATCTACGTCGACGCCGACCGCGTCGAGGAAGCACGCGAGAACGAGTGCGTCGGTCGCTTCGCGCGCTACCTCGCCCGCTTCGGGGTCCTCACGGACTCGCTCGCGGAGGAGATCAAGGCTGAGGCGCTCGTGCTGATGCGGGAAGGGATCGCTCAGGCGGAGGCCGAGCCGCCTGCAGATCCGTCGCTCGTCTTCGAGCACGCCTATGCCGACCCGCCGCCGTCGCTCCTCGCCGACGAGGCGGAGCTGCGGAGGATCCTCGGTGGCTGAGCTCCTCCTGGTGGAGGCGGTGAACGACGCGCTGCACGTCGAGATGGAGCGCGACCCGTCCGTGCTCGTCATGGGCGAGGACGTCGGCAAGCTGGGCGGCGTCTTCCGTGCGACCGCCGGCCTGCAAGACCGGTTCGGGGCCGAGCGCTGCGTGGACACCCCGCTCGCCGAGGCGGGGATCCTCGGGACCGCGGTCGGCCTGTGCATGGCCGGCTGGCGTCCCGTGGTGGAGATGCAGTACGACGCGTTCAGCTACCCGTCGCTCGACCAGCTCATCAACCACGTCGGGCGCTACCGCTGGCGCACGCGCGGGACGATGACGTTTCCACTGACGATCCGCATGCCGTATGGCGGCGGGGTGCGAGCCCCGGAGCTCCACGACGACTCGCCCGAGACGTACTACGTCCACACGCCGGGCGTGAAGGTCGCGATCCCGTCCACGCCTGCCGACGCGAAGGGGTTGCTCGCGGCCGCGATCCGCAACCCTGATCCGGTGGTCGTCCTCGAGCCGAAGCTTCACTACCGAACGGCGAAGGAGGACGTGCCTGGCGGCGAGCACGTCGTCCCGCTCGGGATCTCACGGATCGCGCGCGAGGGGTCCGACCTCACGCTCGTCGCGTACGGCGCGATGACGCACGTGGCACTCGGCGCCGCGGACGCACTCGCCGGCGAGGCGTCCTGCGAGGTGCTCGACCTCCGCAGCCTCAAGCCGCTCGACGAGGATGGCCTGCTCGCGTCCGTGGCGAAGACGGGACGGGTGGTCGTGGTCCAGGAGGCCCCTCGCGTCTGTGGCTTCGCGGCCGAGGTCGCAGCCGTGCTCGCCGAGAAGGCGATCTTCGATCTCCGCGGTCCGGTGATCCGCGTGACCGGCTACGACGTGCCCTACCCGTACTGGCAGCTCGAGGACGCGTACATGCCCTCGGTCGAACGGGTCGTCGACGCCGCTCGCCGGGTCCTATCCGCCTGATGCGGCAGCTCGTCTGGCGCCGGGTCGACGTGCCGGGGATGGAGATCGCACACGTCGAATCCCTCGATCGCGCCTCGGGCACGCAGATCGGCCTCGGGCACGAGCTCCGCTGGCGACTCGACGGGCCACGCCTCCAGCTCGAAGTCGTCGGCGGCTCGCAGACGACGGTGGAGCTTGGGGAGGCCGACTTCTTCGACGTCTTTGCCTCCCCGTTCTTCAACTCCCTCCCCGTGGTGCAACATGGCCTTCTGCACGGAGGCGAGCCGCGCGACTACAGGATGCGGTTTGTGCGCGTGCCCGAGCTCGACGTCGTCCTCTCGGAGCAGCGCTACGAGCCGCTCGCTGAACGAATGGTCCGGTACACGTCCGGTTCCTTCACAGCCGATATCGAGTTCGACGCAGACGGGTTCGTCGTCGATTACCACGGCTTTCTGGAGCGAGTCTCGGTGACGACTGCGTGACCTTGCACGAGATCCCGCTCGAACGCCGAACGCTCCACGGCCACTTCTCGCGCGACCTCGAGCCGATCCTGACGGTGGAGAGCGGCGACTCGATCGCGTTCGCGTGCCTCAACTCCGGCTGGCGTACCGCGGAGCACGAGGTCTTCGCCGAGCGCGACGAGGAGTTCGATACCGGGCACGCACTGATCGGGCCTGTCGCAGTGCGCGGGGCCGGGGTAGGCCAGACTCTCGCGGTCTCGATCGACGAGCTGCGGGTCGGAGCAGGAGGCGTGACACAAGCGGGTGGCTTCACCACTCCTCTCAACGGGAGGCTCGGTGTCGAGGGCGGCGAGACCGTCACGCTCCTCTGGTCGCTGGACGCCGACTCGGCGACAGGCCGCAGCGAGTCGGGGTACGAGGTGAGGCTCGAGCCGTTCCTCGGAGTCATCGGGATGCCGCCAAACGAGCCGGGCATCCACTCGACCGCGCCTCCGCGACCGTGTGGCGGGAACATCGACTGCAAGGAGCTGGTTGCCGGGACAACACTCTTTCTCCCGATCCCGGTAGAGGGTGCGCTCCTGTCTGCCGGCGACGGCCACGCCGCCCAGGGGGACGGCGAGGTGTCGCAGCTCGCGATCGAGGCGCCCGTCGAGCGGGCGGTGCTCACGCTCTCCGTGCGTGACGACCTCCCACTGGAGTGGCCGGTCGCATGGACGCCCGATGCGTGGCTCACGTTCGGCTTCGACGAGGATCTCGACGAGGCGGCAGCGGTAGCGATCGACGGGATGCTTGGTCTGATGGCACGCGAGCACGGTCTCGAACGGCGTGAGGCGCTGGCTCTCGCGAGCGTGGTCGTCGACCTTCGGGTCACGCAGCTGGTCAACGGCTCGCAAGGGATCCACGCGCGGCTCGCGCACGACGCGCTTCGCTAGACCACAATCAGATGCGATGTCGACGTGGATCGTCCAGGTCGTGATCGTCGCGCTGTTCGCGTTGACGTGCGGTGCGCTTGCGGCTGCGTGGATGCGCGGGCGGCTGGGAGTGGCGGCGATCGCGCTCCTCGGCGTCGCGGTCGCCGTCTGGGCGGCGGCCTTCGCGGCCATCGCGACCGAGTTCCACGGCGCCAACAACTTCGCGACGTGCGACAGCGACTGCACCACGGTCCATTACGTGTCCGCGATCGCCTTCATCGCGCCGCCGCTCCTCATCGCGCTGGCCGCGCTCGCGATGCTCGTGTCTCGAGGGAGCCGCTGGCGCGCACGACGTGCCGCGCACGAGAATCACGCCTAGTGGCGAGTGCGTTCAGGCTTCCCGACCTCGGCGAGGGGCTCACGGAGGGTGAGGTCGCCCGCTGGCTCGTGTCCGAAGGTCAGGAGATACGGGAGGACGACCCGCTCGTCGAGATCCAGACCGACAAGGCCACCGTCGACATCCCCTCGCCGTACGAGGGAACGGTGCTCAGGATCCTCGTAGCCGAGGGCGACGTCGTGCCGGTCGGGACCGAGCTCGTCGTCATCGGCGCCCCCGGCGAGGACGTCGGCGATGAGATATCCAGTGACAAGTCGTTGCACGCGTCCGGCGCACCCGGCGGAGCCGACGATTCGGCAAGCAACAACTTGTCGCAAGCCTCGGGCGCGCCCGCGCGCGTTCAGGCGACGCCGGTCGTGCGCCGGATCGCGCAGGAGCTGGGGATCGAGCTGGCGGCGCTCGCGGGAACGGGGCCTGGTGGCCGGGTCACGGAGGAGGACGTCCGCGCGGCTGCGGCGACTGGCGCCGAGGGTCGACGCGAGCCGCTCCGGGGCGTACGGCGTGTCATCGCCGAACACATGGCGCGCGCGCATCGCGAGGTTCCGCCGGTCACCTGGGTGGAGGAGTGCGACCTCGAGGGCGTTCCACTCGACCGCCTCCTGCCGCACGTGGTCAAGGCGTGCGCGGAGTCCCTGCTGGACTTCCCCGAGCTGAACGCGCGCCTCGACGGCGACGCGATCGTCTACCTCGACCGCCGCGACATCGGGATCGCCGTCCAGACCGAGGAGGGCCTCGTCGTCCCCGTCGTGCGCGACGCGGGCACGAAGTCGGTCGACGAGCTCGCGGCGGAGATCGCGGACCTCGCCGAGCGGGCCCGCAGTGGCTCGCTGGCGGCGGACGAGCTGCGCGACTCGACGTTCACGGTCACGAGCGCAGGCAAGCTCGCAGGACTCTTCCAGACCCCGATCGTGAACTACCCCGAGGTTGCGATCCTGAGCGTCGGTCGCGCCGGCCCGCGGCCGGTGGTGCGCGACGGAGCGGTCGTCGTGCGGCAGACGGCGACGATCGCAATCACGTTCGACCACCGGGTAATCGACGGCGCGCGCGCCGCGGCGTTCGGGCTTGCCGTCATCAGGCGGATCGAGGATCACCCGGGCGGTCCGAGGCCGCCCGGGTGATCCTGCCTCCCCTATCTGTTCGCACTCGTCGTCGCGCTTGTTGTCGTCGTTGATCTGACCGCGAATGTCGCGCCAGGAACCTGTCCGAGTGGACGTTCGCGTATTGCGCCGCCGGCGCGGATCGCGGCGACGTGCTCCGCCCGGAACGAGGCCGTCGTCATGCTCGAGAGCGGCCCCGGCGATCCTTCCGGATAGCCGGTCATCGGGCCCGAGGCGCCACCTGCTTCTTCCTGCTGTCGGCGGTCGCCGACGAGCCGATCGCGAGGACTGCGAGTCGCGCCGGTGACGAGCGCGATCGCTGTGACGTAGCGCATCTGACGCCCTCTCTATGTCTTGCGGAGCCACTATGCGCGCGGAGCCGTAGGGGATTGACGCCTCTACACTGCCCCGCGTGGGGAGCTGGTACACGGTCGGCCTCTGTCTCGGCCTCGGCCTCGGGCTGGCCGTCGCGATCACGGGGATTCTCGGCACGAACGTCCTCGGCATCGGTGCGGCGACGATCGTCGGCGCCGTCCTCGGCGGGGCGATCGGGCTCCTGATCGGGGATACGCCCGAGACGATCGCGGGAGCCGTGGGCGGCGTGGTCGGGGCGCTGTCTGCCGCGGCGGTCGTAGTCGGGGCGCTGCGCCGTGGCGCGACGCGGTTCGGCGTCGGCGCGTACGTGGGGGCGCTCGGCGTCCTGATCTGCCTGCTCGCGCTCGTCCCACTCGTTGGCTACGTCCTGGCGGTTGCGCTGCCGCTTCTCGCCGCACGTATGCGGGGCCGGCAGGCCGCGCGCTTCGCAGGTCTGCGAACGCTCGCGAAGTGAGCTCCGACGCCGCCGCGGCGCGTGCGGAGATGGTCGAGCGCCAGCTGCGGCGTCGCGGGATCTCGGACGAGCGCGTGCTCGCCGCGATGGACCGCGTTCCACGCGATCTCTTCGTCCCCGCGAGCCTGGCCGACCACGCATACGACGACGGCGCCCTCCCCATCGGGCACCACCAGACGATCTCGCAGCCCTTCGTCGTCGCGACCATCTGCTCGCTCCTCTCTCTACAAGGGACGGAGCGCGTACTCGACGTCGGGACCGGCTCGGGGTACCAGGCAGCGGTGCTCGCGGAGCTCGCCGCCGAGATCGTGACCATCGAACGCATCCCGGAGCTCGCGGCGGAGGCGCGTGCGCGGCTCCAGGAGGCCGGGTATGAAAACGTCGAGGTACGCGTCGGCGACGGCTCGCTCGGCGTCCCGGAGCGAGCGCCGTTCGCTGGGATCGCCGTCGCTGCGGCCGCGCCCAGGGTTCCGCCCGCGCTGTACGAGCAGCTCGCCGAGGGCGGGCGGCTCGTGCTCCCTCGCGGCTCGAGGTGGGGCCAGGAGCTCGTCCTCGTCGTGCGCAAGCCCGAGGGGCCGGCGGAGCGGACGTCGATCCCCTGCCGTTTCGTCCCGCTCGTCGGAGACGAAGGGTTTGGTCATGACTGATCGTATGGGGGACGGTGATGCGCCCCGCCCCGACTACCCTGCGGTGATCGTGGAGTCCTCGCAGGTCCCGATCAATGCCGGCTTCTCCCCCGCGCGCGTGCGTGCGGGCCTACGCAAGCGCAAGAACTGGGAGCAGCTCGCGAAGTTCTGCGCCGTCGGCGCGGCCGGGTATCTCGTCAACCTCGCCGTCTACACGGTCCTGCTGGACGCCGTCGGGCTCAACTACATCTCCGCGGCCGTCGGCTCGTTCGTCGTCGCCGTGACGAACAACTACGCCTTGAATCGGCTCTGGACGTTCCGGGCACAGCGCGGTGGTGTCGCCTACCAGGGCATGCGCTTCCTCATCGTCTCTACGGTGGCGCTGCTCGCGAACCTCGCCGTCCTGCACCTGCTGGTGACCCTCGGGCTCGGCGAGGTGGTGGCGCAGGCGATCGCAATCGTCCTCGTCACACCGGTGAACTTCGTCGGCAATAAGCTCTGGTCGTTCGGGCCTCGAAGCTGATCGTCCTGGCCGCGCTCGCGGCCGCGTTTCTCGTCTCGCCGTCTGTCGGCGCCGCGCAGTCGAACCCGGCAGATCTCGCGCGCCTCACCGAGCACCAGGCGGTCGAGCTCGCGCTCGAGAACCCCAAGATCTCCGGGTGGCTCGACCGGTATCCGCCGGATCCGACCACCGACGCAGAGTTCGACGAGGACGCGCGCACGTGGCTCGTGAAGGTGTGGTCGGGCCGGGCGGGCCAGGTTGCGCAGGCCGTCGTCGAGGACACGAGCGGTCAGGTGGCCGAGGCGTGGACGGGGCCGCAGGTCGCGTGGAAGATGGCCCGGGGCAACGAGGGGGCGTTCGGCGGGAAGACACTGCTCAAGCCGTACGTCTGGCTTGCGTTCTGTCTCGTCTTCCTCATCGGGCTCGGCGACCTGCGCCGGCCGTTGTCGACGCGCAACCTCGATCTCCTCGTGCTCCTCGGCTTCACCGTCTCGCTCGCCTTCTTCGACCGCGGGGAGATCTTTCGCAGCGTCCCGCTCGTCTACCCCGTGCTCGGGTACCTCCTCGTCCGCGGGCTCTGGGTCGGCTTCGGGCGACGCGCGGGGTTCCTCAGCTCCGTCTGGCCGACATGGGTGCTCGCGGCCGTTGCCGTCTTCCTCCTCGGCTTTCGCATCGGGCTGAACGTCCAGACGCCTCGTGGCGTGATCGACGTCGGGCTCGCGGGCGTCGTCGGCGCGAGCAGGATCCTCGACGGCGAGGCGCCGTACGGGAACATGCCGCAGCGCGGCGACCTGAAGCCATGCGGCCCGAAGGACGCCGAAGGGCAGGTCCGCGAACGCATCCAGACGAATGGCCGCTGCGAGGCCGGGATCGAGCGGGGCGACACCTACGGTCCGGTCTCCTACCTCGCCTACGTGCCCGCGACGCTCGTCTGGGCGTGGAGCGGCAAGTGGGACTCGCTCCCCGCGGCGCACGCGACGTCGATCGCCTTCGACGTGCTCGCGATCCTGGCGCTCGTCCTCATCGGGCTCCGCTTCGGAGGAGCGCGACTCGCGGCCCTGCTCGCGTTCGGCTGGACGGCCTATCCGTTCACGGCGTACACGCTGAACTCGAACACGAACGACGCGATCATGCCCGCCTTCCTGCTCTTCGGCTTCTGGCTCGTCACGTCACCGTGGGCGCGGGGCGCGGCGGTTGCACTTTCCGGCTGGACGAAGTTCGGGGCGCTGCTCGCGGCGCCTCTGTGGGCGACGTACCCGACCTACGAGCTCCGGCGCGTGCTGCGCTTCGCCGTCGGGTTCGCGGTCGCGACGGTGCTCGCGTTCGGCATCCTGCTGCTCGAGCCCTCACTCGGCGGCGCGATCCACACGTTCTGGGAACGCACGATCGGCTATCAGTCGGGTCGCGACTCGCCCTTCTCGATCTGGGGCTGGGGGCAGTACCACGCGAAGGGCATCCCCGACCTCGGATTCCTGCAGCCCGTCGTCGCAGTGCTCGCCGTCGTGCTCGCCGTCGTGCTGGCGTTCCTGCCGCGGAGGAAGGGGCCCGTCGAGCTCGCTGCGCTGACCGCCGCCGTCCTCGTCGCGTTCGAGCTCACGCTGACCCACTGGTTCTACCTCTACCTCCCGTGGGTCCTGCCGTTCGTCCTGCTCTGGCTGCTGCTGCCCGGACCGGAGCCGGGCGCTCAGGAGACGCGAACGCGAACGGCCTCGATGGACGAGGCCCTGCCCGTCGCGGAGTCACACTCGACGAGCGCGCCCTCGATCCTCACGCCTCCCTGAGCCGTCTCGAAACGGACGGGAAGTCCGGTCCGCATGCGCCGGATGGCGAGGTCGGCCTCGACGCCGATCACCGAGTCGTGCGGGCCGGTCATGCCGGCGTCCGTGATGAACGCCGTCCCCTTCGGCAGGACCGTCGCGTCCGAGGTCTGCACGTGCGTGTGCGTTCCGACCACGACCGTGACGCGTCCGTCGAGCCAGCGAGCCATCGCGGCCTTCTCGCTCGTCGCCTCCGCGTGCACGTCGACCAGCACGACCGGCGTTTGGCGTCGCGCCTCCTCGACGAGGTCGTCGATCACCTCGAACATCGACGTCGCGGGGTGCAGGAAAAGGGATCCGAGTACGTTGATGACGCCGACACGATCGCCGCTCGCGGTCGAGACGACGGCCATGCCGCGACCCGGTGTGTGCCGCGACGTGTTCGCCGGGCGCACGACGCGGTCGGACGTCTCCAGGTAGGGCCCGATCTCCGACCGGCGGAACGCGTGATTGCCGAGCGTGATCGCGTCGGCGCCGAGCGCGAGGATCTGGTCGGCGAGCCGCGGCGTGATGCCGATCCCGTCGGCCAGGTTCTCGCCGTTCACGATGCATGCGTCGACCTCGAGCTCGGAGCGCAGCGAACCCAGGCGGTCGGTGAGCGCGCTCCTTCCGGGCGCCCCCACCACGTCGGCGATGAAGAGGATGCGCAAGGTGCCGGAGCTTAGTCACCGCGCGGATCCGGAGCGACCGCTTGTCTACGGGACGCCGAGGCTCGCCGAGGGGAAGACCTGGATCGCGACGTTGTTGCCGCCGTCCGCTCCGTACCGCTCGAGCGCCTGGCGCTCGTAGCGGCTGATGTCCGTGACCGTCCCGAGCTTCGAGGAGCCGGCTGCGACGTTCGCACCGACCGACAGCGCGGGATCGGGCCGCACGTTCTCGATCGACACGACGAGCGACGGAGCCGACGACGGTCTGAGCTCGATCTCCGAGCCGGCTCTTCTGCCGGAGACGACCTGGTCTCGAATCGCGACGACGGTACCGTCGACCGGCGAGTACACGTCCGTTCCGGCGACAGCGCCGACGTCCAGCGTCCGCAGCGGGCCGCCGGAGAGCTGATACCACGCAAGCCCGCTCCGCGTCGCGCCGGTGATCCGGCGCCAGAGGCGCGCGAGGAGCCCTTCGTTCACCTGAGGGCCGACCGGCTTGAGCACGAGCGCGCCGTCCTCGCTGCCGTGGAGACCGATCGCGGTGACGCCGCCCTCCGCCACCGGAGACTGCACGCGGAGGTTTCCGACCGTCGCCAGGACGTGCGGGTCCGGCGGCGCCGAGGTGACCGGGAGCGGGGCCGGCTTGCTGACGACGGGAGTGCCTCCGCTCTGATTGTCGAAGGCCGTCAGGCCCAGCGTCACCACCGCGAGGACGGCGATCACGGCTCCAACCGCGAATCGTCGCGCTCGTGCCTGGGCGCGTCTGCGATCGGCCCGAAGTCGCGCAGCGTGACGGGAGCGCGGGGTGGCCATGCACGGACCGTAGCAAGGTCTCCGACGGGTGCTCTCCAGGCGCAACTGTACGATCCGGCCATGGCCGGCCCCGGCCCGACGATCCAGATCCCGCGATGGATCCAGCTGGTCGTCCTGCCCGTGGCGCTCATCTTCGCCTTCGTGCTCGCGCGAACGCTGGGGCACGTTCTCTTCCTCTTCCTCACAGCCAGCGTGATCGCGTTCACGTTGAATCCGCTGGTCCGCGACCTGACGCGGCTGAAGATCCCGCGCGGCCCCTCCGTACTCATCGTGTACGCGCTCTTTCTCGCCGTCGTCGCGGCCCTTCTGATCGCGATCGGCGCGGTCGCAGTCGACCAGGCGCACAACGCCGCGAACAAGGCCGACGAGTACGTCACCGAGGACGCGGGCGGTGGCCAGACCAGCGCCGAGCTGGACATCGATCGGCTCCAGGTCTGGCTCGACGATCACGGCCTCGAGCGGATCCGGATCCGCGCACAGGTCAACGACTGGCTCGCCGGCCTCAGCGCCGGCGAGATATCGGGCTACGCACAGGACGCGATCTCGTTCGCCCAGGGGGCGGCGTTCTCGTTCGTCCTGCTCCTCTTCTCCCTGATCCTGATCGTGGTCATCTCCATCTACATGCTCCTCGACATGCAGCGGCTGGAGCGCGTCATCGACGCACGCTTTCCACCGCACGGCGGCACGCCGCTCACGCAACGGATCGAGAGCGCGCTCTGGGGCTATCTCAAAGGGCAGGCGATCCTCTCCACGGTCATCGGGACGAGCGCCGGGGTGGGCATGTACATCCTCGGCGTCACCGGCCTCGTCGAGGGGGCTCAGCAGTACGCGCTCCTGTTCGGCCTGTGGACGGCCTTCGTCGAGGTCGTCCCGTACATCGGGCCGTGGCTGTCGGCCGTGCCGCCCGCCATCTACGCGCTGTTCGCGGATCCGCCTTGGGGGGTCCTCTGGGTCGGGATCCTCTTCCTCTTCATCTACCAGGTGGAGGGCCACATCGTCGTCCCGAACGTGATGGCGAACGCTCTTCGGCTGCACCCGCTGCTCGTCATCTTCGGGCTGCTCGCGGGCGGCGAGCTGTACGGGATCGCCGGGGTCCTCGTCGCGCTGCCGACCATGGCCGGCGGTCGCGCGATCTGGGAGTTCTTCCGGGAGCGCGTCGAGCTCGAGAGCTGGGAGGAAGACGGCCCGGAGGTGCCGGTCGAGGTCGAGCTCGAGCCGCCGAAGGCGGCCAGCGGGTCGCGGTAGCGCTAGCGTCTCGCGTCGTGTGGGACGAGATCACGACGGCCGCGTCTGCCGAGAGCGCGCTCTGGGCGGAGGCGCTCCGCCCGGTGGCCGAGCAGGAGCGTGAGCCGGTGTTCTCGCCGCTCGCGCCGCCCGCGCACGCGCTCGGGTTGGAGACCATCTACGAGGGCTACCTCGTCCACTTCGGGCGTTCGCGGCTGTTCGCGCCCGGCGACCGGGACACGGCGCTCCTCCTCGGGGACTACCTCTACGCGCACGGCCTGGTGCACGTCGCGACGACCGGAGACGTCGACGCGGTCTCCGACCTCGCAGAGCTGATCTCGCTGTGCGCGCAGGCGCGCGCCGAAGGTCGCGACGGGGACGGAGCGGCCTGGGCTGCGACCGCGTCGGCGCTCGGTACGGGTGGCCTCGACGAGGCGAGGAACGCTCTGCGCGAGCGCGGAGACGCGGGCGCTGTCGAGGCGGCCGCCCGGCGCGTCGCGGGTGACGTGGCGGTGGCGGCTGCGCTCGCTGCACACGCCCGGTTCGTCGGGTAGAGTCGCCGCGATGCTCGCTGCGTACGCTCCAGCTAGCTGATCGCAGCCGAGAAGACTGCTGCGGAAGAGGGGCGCGACGTCGTGCTCTCCATGCTCGTCGTCGGCCTGGTCTTCGTCGGGTTCGCGCTCGGCGGCGACCTCCTCGCCCGGTTCTCGCGCAAGAAGCACTAGTCGCAGCGGGCACGGCGTCGGCGCCCGCGACCCGAGGGCCGCGATCCCGAGCCGTTACCTGTCCCTAGACTGACCGCGCCGTGACGACCCCGCCGCGAGACCTCCGCGACTGGATCGCGCTCCTCGAGCGGGAGGGCGAGCTGCGCCGGATCTCCGCCGAGGTCGACCCCGACCTCGAGATCACGGAAATCGTCGATCGCGTCGTCAAGGCGGGAGGCCCCGCGCTTCTCTTCGAGAACGCGAAGGGCTCGACGCATCCGCTCCTCATCAACCAGTTCGGCACGGAGAAGCGCATGTGCATGGCGTTCGGCGTCGGAACGCTTGACGAGGCCGCCGGGAAGCTCGGCGAAATCCTCGACCTGCAGCCGCCCGAAGGCATCCGCGAGAAGGTCAGGGGGCTTCTGAAGCTCAAGTCGGTTGCGGACTCGCGCCCGAAGGTGGTCTCGAAGGGTGCGTGTCAGGAGGTCGTACTCGAGGGTGACGACATCGACCTCGGCCGCCTCCCAGTCCAACGCTGTTGGCCCGGCGACCCTGCTCCGTTCATCACGCTCCCGGCCGTGATCACGCGAGACCCGAAGACGGGTACGCGAAACGTCGGGATGTATCGCATGCAGGTCATCGACCGCTCGTCGACCTTCATGCACTGGCAGATGCACAAGGACGGACGGGCCGACCTCCTCGCGGCCGAGGACGGGCGTATCCCGGTCGCTGTTGCAATCGGGCTCGATCCTGTAACGGCCTACTCGGCGAGTGCGCCGCTTCCGAAGCACCTCGACGAGCTCATGCTCGCGGGGTTCCTGCGCGGCGAGCCCGTCGAGCTCGTCCCGTGCAAGACCGTTCCTCTGGAGGTGCCGGCGAACGCCGAGATCGTCCTCGAAGGCTGGGTCGCGAAGGACGACGTCGGCATCGAGGGCCCGTTCGGCGACCACACGGGTTACTACTCGCACGCCGAGCCGTTCCCGATCTTCCGACTGACGGCGATGACCATGCGGCGCGACGCGATCTACGCGTCCATCGTGGTCGGGAAGCCGCCGGCCGAGGACGCCTGGCTCGGCAAGGCGACGGAGCGGCTCTTCCTGCCGGCGGTCCGCGTGACCCTGCCGGAGATCGTCGACTACGACCTCCCGGTCGCAGGTGCCTTTCACAACTGCGTGATCGTCTCGATCCGCAAGGCCTATCCGGGCCACGCGCAGAAGGTGATGCATGCGCTGTGGGGCCTCGGGATGCTCTCGCTCTCGAAGTCCATCGTCGTCGTGGACGAGCACGTCGACGTGCACGACTATGCCGACGTCTTTTTCCGTGTGACCGCGAACGTCGACCCGAAGCGCGACGTCCTGATCAGCGAAGGACCGCTCGACCACCTCGATCACGCGCCTGGACGCCAGTTCTACGGGGGCAAGCTCGGCATCGACGCGACGCACAAGCTGCCGGAGGAGGACGCCCGCCCGTGGCCCGAGGAGATCGTGATGTCGGACGACGTCGTCGAGCTCGTCACGAGGCGCTGGGCCGACTACGGGCTCTGACGCACGCGTCCTCCGCAAAGTGCAGAATCCCCGCGTTGCGACAGACGTCACGTCGTTGACATGCGTGACCAAAGGGCGATTGAATCCAGCGCAAGGCGTGAGTTGAGCGACACGAGCCAGAACAGCCAGCACACTCCCGGCCCGAGCCTCTGGCCGATCGGCTTCGCGATCGGCGTGGCGTGCCTCCTGCTCGGGCTCGTCGTCAGCTGGATCGTGGCGGCCATCGGAGTGGGCCTCGCGGTCGTCTTCGGGATCCTCTGGGCGCGCGACGTCACGCGTGACGTGCGCGAAGAGGTGCCGGCGATCGAGCCGGAGACCCGTGCGGTCGCGGACGAGCCGAGCGCTTCCGCGGCGCCCGCCGTCGCCGCAGAGGAGCAGCTTCCCGCCTACACGCGCTCGCGGTTTCTCGAGGCGACGACGATCGGCCTTGGCGCGGCGATCGGCGCCATCGTCACGCTCCCGGTGCTCGGCTTCACGGTCCTGCCGTCCTTCACGAACCTCGAGGAGGGCAATGCGGACCTCGGACCGATCGACAACTTCCCGGAGGGCGAGTACGTCATCGCGAGCTACCTCTCGAACCCGAAGGCAGGCGAGGTCTCTCGGCGCACGACTTTCGTCCGCAACAACGGGCTGACGGACGGTGGGGAGCCGAGCTTCACGATCCTCTACAGCCGTTGCGTCCATCTCGGCTGCCCCGTGCAGCCGAACGGGCCTATCGACGAGAAAGCCCGCAAGAATGTGAACGGCGTCGAGCTACGGCCGGTGCTGGCGCAGTCGTTCGGCTGCCCGTGCCACGGTGGCCTCTACGACTCGGAGGGCAATCGCAGGGCCGGCCCGCCGGTGCGCTCGATGGATCGCTACACGTACTCGATCAAGAACGGCCACCTAGTGCTCGACGAGCTGTACGCGGTCGGGAACGTCTCGGGGACCGGCTCGAGCGCACAGATCTCGCGTTATCCGTGGTCGACGCCGGGCACGCACGTCGACGGCGTCGAGGCGTGGCTCTACCCGATCGTCCCGAGCCAGGTGACGGGGTAGGGCATGGCTGCGAAGTCGAGGCGACAGCAGCTCGTCGACACCGCGGTCCTCGCGCCGCTCGACTGGATCGACGAGCGCACGGCGGCGGTGACCGGCACGAAGTGGTTTCTCTTCCGCAACGTCCCGCGCGACGTCAGCTGGATGCAGACGCTCGGCTCGGCGGCGCTCACCGCGTTCATCGTCCAGGCGCTGACAGGCGCGATCCTCGCGATGTACTACGAGCCCTCGGCATCGATCAACCCCGTGACGGGGAAGCCGGTCGCGTACTCGTCGATCCAGTCGATCACGAGCGACCTCACGCTCGGCTGGCTCGTCCGCGGCATGCACCGCTGGGGCGCGAGCGTCTTCATCATCCTGCTCTTCCTGCACATGGGCCGCGTGTTCCTGTTCGGCGCCTACAAGTACCCGCGCGAGCTCACCTGGATCACCGGCGTCCTCATCCTTGCGACCGGGATGCTCATGGGCTTCACGGGCTACCTGCTCCCGTGGGACCAGACGGCGTACTGGGCCTCGGCGGTCGGCATCAACCTGAACGGCACCGCTCCCTTCCTCGGCCCCTGGCTCGCGCAGTTCCTGGCGGGAGGCCCGGAGATAGGCACGGAGACGCTCCCGAAGTTCTACGCGATGCACATGCTGCTGATACCTGGGCTCCTCATCCCGCTCATCGGCATCCACATCTACCTCGTCACGCGGCTCGGGGTCACGTCCCCGCCGTGGTCGAGCGAGGGCGCGGGTCGTGAGCGGCCGCCGTCACAGCCCACCGGTGCCCGGGCCGGGCTCGTGCGTGGGAGCGGGGGCGGCGACTGATGGCACGCGATCTCGGCGAGCTCAACCGCGAGGACTTCGCCCGCTACAAGGACGACGTCAAGAAGGAGGGGAAGCCGTTCTTCCCGCCCGCGATCCTGCACGACACGGTCATGTCGCTCGTCGTCGTGTGCGTGATCGTGGCGCTCGCGGCCATCTGGTACTACACCGCCGACGGCTTGAAGTCGGGGATCCTCGGGCCGTGGTACACGGAGCCCGCAGACCCCGCGACGACGAGTTTCGTCCCGCGCCCCGACTGGTACTTCTACTTCCTCTTCTACCTCCTCCGGATCTTCAAGTGGCCGGAGACGGTCTTCATCGCAACGGTCGGGATCCCGACGATCTGCCTCATCCTCCTCATCGGGCTGCCGTTCTACGACCGACGCCGCGAGCGGCGGCCGACGCACCGGCCCGTCGCGATGGTCGCGGCCGTTCTGACGATCATCTCCATGGGAGTCCTCACGTGGAAGGGCGCGACCGCCAAGGAGGCGCTCGGCTCGGAGCTCGTCCTCCTCGTCCCCTCGTGGGCGCAGCAGCAGGGCTTCGTCGGCGACAAGGAGGCGACCGCGGGCGCGACCCTGTTCGCGCAGTCGGGCTGCCTCAACTGCCACACCTATCTCGGTCAGGGAGGCGGGCTGCTCGGGGCGCCCGATCTGTCGTCGATCGGCGCGACCAACGACGCCCAGTTCTTCGTCCAGTACCTGACGAACCCGGCCGCGTACGGCAACACCGTCATGGGCTCCTACTCGTACCTCGGGGCCGACAACCTCGCGTCGCTAGGCGCGTTCCTCGCCGCCTCCAAGGGCCCGCACTGAGCTTCCCGCAGGCCAGAATCCCGCTTCCGCGGGACTCCGGCCGCGAGAGTCAAAGACGCTCGCTGCGTTCGTCCCTTCGCTCGCACAGTCCTAGGGCACGCAGAACGACTAGGTCGTCCGCAGGAGTCAACGACGCACGCTTGCATCGTTCCCTTCGCTCGCAAGTCCTAGGGCGCATAGCCTTACGGCGTGCGCGTCTTCCTCGGCGTGACCGGCGCCTCCGGCGCTCCGTACGCGGAGCGGCTCCTGCGCGCGCTGGCCGCCGTCGACTGTGAGATCGGCCTTTGTGCGTCGCGCTCCGGCATCGAGGTGCTCGCGACCGAGCTGTACCGCGATCCCTCGCTCGCGCGCGAGGAGGTGCTCGAGCGCTTCGTCGGGAGCACGTCCGCGCAGGTCACGGTGTACGGGGAGAACGACTTCCGCAGCCCGTACGCGAGCGGATCTGCCCGCGTGGACGCGTACGTGATCTGCCCGTGCTCGATGGCGACGGTCGGAACGCTCGCCTCGGGTGCGATGCAGAACCTCATCCATCGCGCTGCGTCCGTCGCGCTCAAGGAGCGGCGAAAGCTCGTGCTGGTTCCACGCGAGACGCCGCTGTCGTCGATCCACCTCCGCGGGCTCGCGACGCTGAACGAGGCCGGTGCGGTCGTCCTCTTCGCGGCGCCGGGCTTCTACCACGGCGCCGAGACCGTCGCGGACCTCGTCGACTTCGTCGTCGCCCGCTGCCTGGACCAGATCGGGATCGACAACGCGCTGATCGCGCGCTGGGGCGAAAGCTGATGACGTACGAGTCGGGAACGCTTGCACCGGAGTCGGTGCGCGGCATGTTCGACCGGATCGCTCCGGTCTACGACGTCATGAACCACGTGATGACGGCCGGGCTCGACCGCCGGTGGCGGAAGCTGGCCGTGCAGGAGGTCGTGTGGCCCGGCGACCGCGTGCTCGACGCGTGCTGCGGTACCGGCGATCTCGCTGTCGAGGCCGAGCGGCGAGGAGGCCGTGTCGTCGGACTCGACTTCTCCGGGAAGATGCTCGAGCGCGCGCGGAGGAAGTCGGGCGCGATCGAGTGGGTGCAGGGGGACGCGCTGGCGCTGCCGTTCGGCGACGGCGACTTCGACGCCGCCACGGTGGGCTTCGGCGTGCGCAACCTCGCGGACCTCGAGGGAGGGCTGCGGGAGCTCGCTCGCGTCCTGCGTCCGGGCGGGAAGCTCGCGGTCCTCGAGATCACGAGGCCGCGCGGCATCCTCAAGCCCTTCTTCCGGCTCTGGTTCGACGTGCTGGTGCCGCTCGCGGGCCGGCTGCTGCCCGGCGGGAAGGCGTACACCTATCTCCCCGCGAGCGTCCGCCGCTTCCCGGGGCCCGACGACCTCACCGCGCTCTTCGAGCGAGCGGGATTCGCGGACGTGAGGTACCGCCTGCTCGGTGGCGGGAGCGTCGCGTTGCACATCGGGGTCAGGGAGTGACGGCGCTCGAGGTCGTGCGGGCTGCGCCGGGCCTCGACGAGTACCTCGCCGATGTCGAGGTGGAGCTCGGGCGGACGGTCGAGCACTACCCGGGCCTCGTCGCCGAGGTGGGCGCGAGCGCTCTTGCCGCCGGAGGCAAGCGACTGCGTCCCGCGCTCGCATTCCTGTCGTCGTCGCCCGATGGCGTGCCGCCGCTCGCCGCGGGCGTCGCCGTCGAGCTCGTCCACATGGCGACGCTCGTCCACGACGACCTGATCGACGGCGCAGCGGTTCGTCGTGGGCGCGCGTCCGCGTGGAGCGAGCACGGCGCAGAGGCCGCCAAGGCGTCCGGCGACTACCTCTTCGCCAGCGCGTTCTCGGTGCTCGCCCAAACGCGCGACCCGAACGCGGTCGCCGTGCTCGCGGATGCGTCACTCGCGCTCGCGCGCGGGGAGGCGATGCAGCGGCGTCAGCGCCACGACCCGGATACGACGGTCGACGACTACCTCGAGCGCTGCTCGCTCAAGACCGGAAAGCTGTTCGAGGCCGCGTGCACGCTCGGGGGCGGGGCCGGCGAGTACGGCCGCCTCCTCGGGATTGCTTTCCAGATAGCCGACGACGTGCTCGACTGCACCGGCGAGACCATCGAGACCGGGAAGGTGCCCGGCACCGACCTGCGCGACGGAACGCCGACCCTCCCGCTTCTCCTCGCGGCGCAGCAGGATCAGGTCGTCCGCGCGGCACTCGCCGGCGGTCCGAAGGAGGGCGCCCTCGTCCGGGTCGCGGCGACCGATGCGCTCGACCGGTCGCGGGAGCTGGCGCTCCACTACGCTTCAGAGGCAAGGTCCTGCCTCGACGGGGCCCCTCGCCGCGAGGAGCTCGAGGCACTCACGTGGGCCGTCGTGGAGAGGAGAAGCTGATCGCCGTTCTGGAGCTCAAGACCCTGGAGCCGATCCGGGAGAAGATCGAGGCCGGCGAGCGCCTCGACTTCGACGACGGCGTCTCGATCCTGGAGACCGACGACCTGCTCGAGCTCGGCGCGCTCGCCGATCTCGCGCGCCGCCAGCGCGGTGGCACGGACGAGGTGTACTTCGTCCAGAACCTGTACTTGAACCAGACGAACGTCTGCCGCGTGAAGTGCAAGTTCTGCGCCTTTGCCGCGACGAGCAAGCAGGAGCACGCGTACACGCTCACCGCGGAGGAGCTCGTCGAGGACGTCCTCGTTCAGCGGGAAGTGACCGGGTTCACCGAGATCCACATGGTCAACGGCGAGAACCCGCACGTCGACTTCGGCTACTACCGCGACACGATCGCGTCGCTCCACGACGTGCTTCCGGACGTGCACCTCAAGTGCTACACGGCCTCCGAGATCCACCACATGACGACGTTGTCGGGCCTCACGCACGAGGAGGTCCTGCGGGAGCTGAAGGCGGCCGGGCTCGGCTCGCTTCCTGGAGGAGGCGCGGAGGTCTTCGCCGACCGCGTACGCAGGCTCGTCGCGCCCGGCAAGGAGTCACCCGAGATCTGGTTCCACGTGCACGACACGGCGCACCGGCTCGGGATCCCGACGCACTGCACGATGCTCTACGGGCACGTCGAGACGTACGAGGAGCGTGTCGACCACATCATCCGGCTGCGCGACCAGCAGGACCGAAGCGGGGGCTTCCTCGCGTTCATCCCGCTCGCCTTCCATCCGGAGAACACCGTTTTCGAGCGGCGCGGCTGGCGGCACACGACGGGCGCCGACGACCTCAAGATGCTCGCGTTCTCGCGGCTCATGCTCGACAACGTCCCGAACATCAAGGCCTACTGGATCATGATGGGCATGCCACTCGCCGCCGTCGCTCTGCACTTCGGAGCGAACGACGTCCAGGGCACCGTCGTGCGCGAGGAGATCTTCCACGCGGCAGGCGCGCGCACCGAGACCGAGCAGAAGATCGACGAGCTCGTGCGCTTCGTGAGCGAGGCCGGGCGCATCCCCGTCCAGCGCGACACCCTCTACAACGAGCTCCGGCGGTGGTGAGTGAGTCGTGAGGGCGCACCGAGCAAGCAGCCGAGCTCGCAGCCTGCCGCGGGAACCCCGATCTGGGTGTGGGTCGTCTACGCCTTCGGAATCCTCGCCGCGGCGATCTTCACCTTCTCCGCCCTCTTCACGCTCGGCGCGCTGGTGCTCTCGAACGACGTTCCCGTCGGGACCGACATCTCGGCTCCGGCGATCGTCCTCTGGGGTGGCCTGATCGTGGCCGCGGTGGTGACGTGGATCGTTCGGCGGAGGCAGCGGCGATGAGACTCGGCCGAATCTCGTACGTCAACATGGCGCCCCTGTTCTACGGGCTCGAGACCGACGACGTCGAGGAGGTGACCGGTGTTCCGACCGAGCTCAGCCGCCTGCTGCTCGAGGGAGAGATCGACATCGCTCCGATTCCCTCGATCGAGTACGCGCGGAACGCCGATCGGCTCCGCATCCTGCCCCGCGTCTGCGTCTCGTCGGAGGGTGCAGTCGACTCGATCCAGCTCATCACCCGTTTGCCCTTCGCCCAGGTCCGCTCGGTGGCGGTCACCCCGGAGAGCGCGACGTCGGTCGTCCTGACGCGCATCCTCCTCCCCAAGGCCGAGATCCTTCCGCTGGGCTACGAGGCAGATGCCAAGCTCCTCATCGGGGATGCGGCGCTCCACAGCGCCTACGAGGACCCGACCCCGCACTTCGACCTCGGCCGGCTCTGGCTCGAGAAGACCGGGTTGCCGATGGTCTTCGCGGTCTGGGCGGCGCGCGAGCCCATCGTCGAAGGGCTCGTCGAGCTCGAGCACGCGCTCGTCTCCTCCGTCCGGCTCGCACGCTCGGAGCCCGAGCTCCTCGCGCGAAGGGCGAGCGACACCTACGGGTATCCGGCCGGCTTCCTCGCGCGCTACTTCGAGAAGCTGCGCTACAGCTTCGGGCCCCGCGAGCGCGCCGGCCTGTACACGTTCTTCGAGATGGCCCGGGACGTCGGTCAGCTCGAGCACGTTCCGGAGCTGAGGTTCGTCCGCGAGGAGGTGGCGGCGTGACCGTCACCGTCGAGCGGGTGCCGGCCGTCGCGGACGTCCTCGAGAAGGCGCTCGACGGGGAGCGCATCTCGGAGGACGACGCGATCGCGCTCCTGCGCTCGCGCGACCTCGTCGCGGTGGGGCGCGCGGCGAACGAGATCCGTAGCCGTATGAACGACCCGTCGCGCGTGACGTTCATCATCGACCGGAACCTCAACTACACGAACGTCTGCGTCACGGACTGCGACTTCTGCGCGTTCTACCGGCGCCCGGGCGACGTGCGCGAGGGGTACCTCCTGCCGAAGCCGGTGATCTTCAAGAAGATCGAGGAGACGCTCGCTATCGGCGGCACCGGGCTCCTGATGCAGGGGGGCCACCACCCCGATCTCGGCATCGACTTCTACGAGGATCTCTTCCGCTCGATCAAGGCGCGCTACAAGATCCACCTGCATGCGCTGTCGCCGCCCGAGATCCAGCACATCGCGCGTCGGTCGAAGCTCACCATCCCGGAGACGCTCACGCGGCTCCGCGACGCAGGGCTCGACTCGGTCCCGGGCGGCGGCGCGGAGGTCCTGGTCGACCGCGTCAGGCGCATCATCGCCCCCAAGAAGACGAAGTCCGAGGAGTGGCTGGACGTCATGCGCCAGGCGCACCGGCTCGGGATGTCGACGACCGCGACGATGATGTACGGCCACGTCGAGACGCTCGAGGAGCGCGTCGAGCACATGCGGAAGATCCGCGACCTCCAGGACGAGCTGCAGGGCTTCCGCGCGTTCATCTCCTGGACGTTCCAGCGCGACGGCAATCGGATGGACGACATGGTCTCCGACGACGACATGCCGACCTCGTTCGACTACCTCCTCACGCAAGCCGTCTCGCGGATCTACCTCGACAACGTCCCGCACATCCAGTCGTCGTGGGTCACGCAGGGGATGAAGGTCGGCCAGGTCGCGCTCGGGTTCGGAGCCGACGACATGGGCTCCGTGATGATCGAGGAGAACGTCGTCTCCGCCGCCGGCACGACCCACCGCACGACGACCGACGAGCTCGTGCACCTCATCAAGGCGATGGGGAAGACACCGGTACAGCGCGACACGCTGTACCGCGAGGTCAAGGTCTGGAGCTGATCGCGGAGCGCACGTCCGCGCCGCAGCGCGTGTCTCGCGCTGCTGTTCGAATCCTGTAAGACGCTGCAAATCGGCACTTCGGGTTGGGCTACCCTCGTCGGGCCGTGCGCCGCCGTCTCGCTCTCGCCGTCGTGCTCGCCGCTCTCCTCGGCGTGCTCTTCGCCTCGCCGGCGGCGGCCCAGCCTATCCCGCTCTTCCCGGGCGCGACCTACGAGCGCAGCGTGCAATTCACTCCGCACGGGCCTGTCACCGTCCACGTGGTGCGGGGGCCGAAGCCGGTCGGCCTGTACCGCCTGAAGCCCGTGCTCTCGAACGGCTCCGTCGTCTTGCGCGAGACCGTTTCCTCGATGCAGAGGCGGCTGGCCTCGCAGGCGACGGCGGTCGGCGTCAACGGCGACTACTTCGCTCCGAGCGACGGTCGGCCGAGCGGCATCTTCATGTCGGACGGCGTGCTGGCAACCGCGCCGAACTCGGCGCGCTCGAGCGCAGGCGTCACGCTCGACGGCCTGCTGGACGTGCGCCGTGTCGGCTTCCGCGGCACCTGGCGCGGCTCCGGTCAACGGCGTGCGCTCAACTTCCTGAACAAGGCGCCGGGGACGAACGGCATCTCGCTCTTCACGCCCGACTGGGGGTCGTCGACTCCCCGCATCCCGGGCTCCTTCGCGGTGGTGCTCGGCTCGTTTCCGCCCGCGACGCCGAACACCGACCTCGTGGTCCCGGTCACGTCGACGGCTGCAGGAAGCAGCGTCCGGATCGCACCGGGAACCGCGGTGCTCGTCGCCCGTGGGAACGCCGCCGCGAAGCTCGAGGCCGAGGCGCAGCCGGGAACGGTGGTGACGCTGCGGCTGATCCTCCAGCCCGACTGGTCGGTGGTCTCGGACGCCATCGGCGGAGGTCCGATCCTCGTTCGGGACGGCGTCCCCGTGTACCGGTCGAACGAGGCTTTCACGACCTCGCAGCTCGCGCCGCGCGGCCCGCGCACGGCGGTCGGCCAGCGCGCTGACGGCGGGGTCGTGCTCGTGACCACCGACGGTCGCCAACCGGGCTTCTCCGTCGGCATGACGAACTTCGAGCTCGCGCAGACTCTCGTCCGCTTCGGCGCGGTCCGCGGCATGGGGCTCGACGGGGGCGGCTCCTCCACGCTCGCCTTCGACGGAACGGTGCTCAACTCGCCGTCGGACGGGAAAGAGCGTGCGGTCTCGACCGCGCTGATGCTCGCGTACTACGGCGTCTACGCCCCGCCGCCGCTCGAGTCCGTGGTCTCGCCGAACGGTGACGGTGTCGCGGAGACGCAGAAGCTCTCGTACAAGATCGTCCGCCCGTCGAATGTGACGGTCACCATGACCGCTCCGGACGGCACGGTCGCCTTCCAGGACGCGAGCGCGCGTGAGCCCGGCGTGTACGACATCCCCTTCCCGCCGGTTCCTCCGCCTCCACCCGAAGGCGAGCCGCCGACGCCGACCGAGGCGCTGCCGCCCGCCGAGGGACGCTGGTCGTTGACGGTGTCCGCAACGGACGACCAGGGCCTCTCCTCGACGACGACGCGCCGGTTCGCCGTCAACTCGACGCTCGGCTCGCTCGGCGTTGCGCCGCTTCGAGTCGTCGTGCGGAAGGCGGGGGGCCGGGCGGAGATCCGCTGGTCGCAGGCACGGGCCGCACGAGTGAAGGTCACGGTGGAGACGCCCGAAGGCATCGTCGTACGTACGGTGACGAACGCGACGCTTCCCGCCGGCGAGCAGACGGTCATCTGGGACGGGAGGGCCGGGAACCGCAAGCCGGTCGCCGGTGGCCGCTACGTCGTGAGAGTCGCCGCGACGAACGAGCTCGGGGTCGTGTCGTTGGCGCAGGCGATCACCGTCCGACGCGTCGCCGGGTAACTACCACCAGAACTGCGCGAGCGACCCGAACGACGTCGCGAGCGTCCTTGACTCTCGCGACGGAAGCCCGCGCTAGCGGGCTTCCGGTCTGCGGAAGACTGAGTACAGTCCGCCGTCGTGCTCGTCGCCTCGATAGTGAGCGGGCTGACCGATGCCGTCACATCGGCGATCGGGGACTACGGGCTGTACGCGGTGTTCGCGCTCATGCTGGTCGACGCGATCTTCCCCGCGGCGAGCGAGGTCGTCATGCTCTACGCCGGGGCGCTGGCGGCAGGAGCGTTCGCCGGTCAGGACGTCGTCCTCTTCGGGACGACGATCGACGAAGGCTGGACTGCGTACGTGGCCGTGGCCCTCGCCGGGACGATCGGCTACACGATCGGCGCGATCATCGGATGGGCGATCGGCCTGTACGGCGGGCGACCGTACCTCGAGCGCCACGGGAGGTGGCTCCACCTCGACGAGGAGAAGCTCGACCGTGCCGAGAGGTGGTTCGCGCGATGGGAGGACTGGGCCGTCTTCCTCGGACGGCTCACGCCCGTGATCCGGTCGTTCGTCTCCATTCCCGCAGGCGTGATGGAGGTGCCGTTCGTCCGCTACACGCTGCTCACCTTCGCGGGCTCGGCGATCTGGTGCTTCGGATTTGCGGGCGTCGGCTTCGCGCTCGGCGCGAGCTGGGAGGACTTCCAGCACGCATTCCGGTACGTCGACTACCTGGTCGCGGCGGCTGTCGTCGCGGTGGCCGCGTGGCTCGGCTGGCGCTTCCTGCGGAACCGTCGACGCCGCGTGGCCGAGGACTCGGCGAGGCCCTGATGAACCAGGATGCAACAGACTCGAAGCTAGACTCGCCCGCGTGACTCAGCAGATCCCGCTCATCGACGTGAAGGCGCAGTACGCGCCGCTGATCCCTGAGCTCGAGGAGCGATTCCGAGCTGTTCTCGATTCTGGCCGCTTCATCTTCGGGCCCGAGGTCGAGGCGTTCGAGCGCGAAGCTGCTGCCTACCTCGGGGTGCCGCACGCCATCGGGGTCGCGAACGGCACGGACGCGCTCGTGCTGGCGCTCGAGGCGCTCGGGATCGGTCGCGGGGACGAGGTGATCTGCCCCTCGTTCACGTTCTACGCGACCGCCGAGGCGATTGCCCGCGTCGGCGCGACGCCCGTCTTCGCGGACATCGAGCCGGTCACCTTGAACCTCGATCCCGAGGACGTTGCCGCCCGGATCACGACGCGAACCAAGGCGATCATGCCGGTACACCTCTTCGGCCGGCCGGCGCCGCTTGCGGAGCTCGCTGCGCTCGGACTGCCGCTCATCGAGGACTCCGCGCAGGCGTTCGGCGCCGAGGGCATCGCGCGGACCGGGATCTGCTCGACGTTCAGCTTCTTCCCGACGAAGAACCTCTTCGCGCTCGGCGACGGCGGGCTCGTGACCTGCCTGGACGACGAGGTCGCCGCGCGTGTCCGCATGCTCCGCTTCCACGGCTCGAGCGACAAGACGACCTTCGAGCTCGTCGGGACGAACTCGCGACTCGACGCTGTGCAGGCTGCGATGCTGCGCGTCTTCCTGCCACGGCTCGCCGGCTGGAACGCGGCTCGGCGGGAGGCGGCGGCGCGCTACGCGGAGCTCGGCCTGGGTGAGCTCGTCGACACTCCCGTGGACGAGGCGGGCCACGTCTACCACCTGTACGTCGTCCGCTCATCGCTGCGAGCGGAGATCGCGGAGGCTCTCACCGAGGCGGGGATCGCCAGCGCTTCGTACTACGTGACCCCGCTCCATCTCCAGCCTGCGCTGGCGTACCTCGGCGTCGCCGAGGGGTCGCTCCCGGAGACCGAGCGGGCCGCGGCCGAGAACCTCGCCCTCCCGATGTGGGGCGGCATCGATCGAGCGCAGCAGGAGCGCGTCGTGGACGCTGTCCGCTCGGTCGCCCGCGTGGCCGCGTAGGCATGCGCTCGCCCGTGAACCGCCACCGCTTGTGGCAGGTCGCGGTCGACGCGGCCTTGATCGCCGCGGCGTGGATCATCTCGTGGTACGTCCGCTTCGACGCGGACTGGCCGCGCTACTACGACCGCTACCTCGAGTGGGACGTCGTCGCGCTCGTGGTCGGGGTCACGCTGCCCGTGTTCATCGCCTTCGGCTTCTACAACCGCTGGTGGCGGTACGTCTCGACGCAGGACATGTGGGGAGTGCTGCGCGGCGTCGCCGTGGCGGTGATCGCGACCTTCCTCGTCTTCACGCTCCTCGACTTTCACCCCGCGAAGGTGCCGCGCGGGATCTGGGTCATCGACCTGCTCCTCCTGCTCGCGTTCGCGATGGGAGTGCGGCTGCTCACGAGGACGCTCATCGAGCGCCCCTCGGCCGGAGCGATCGTCGCTCGTGGCCGGGAGGTTCTTCTCGTCGGCGCCGGTGACGCGGCCCAGCTGATGCTCCGCGAGATGCTGCGGAACCCGTCGCTCGGCTACACGCCGATCGGGCTCGTCGACGACGACCCCCGCAAGAAGAACCTGAGGCTGCACGGAGTACGGGTTCTCGGTACGACCGCCGAGCTTCCCGCGCTCCTCCGCGAGCGGCGGCCAGACGAGGTGCTGATCGTCATTCCGTCCGCGTCCGGTGACGTTCGCGAGCGGATCGTGGCGATGGCGCGCGCGGAGTCGATTCCGGTGAAGACGCTGCCGAACCTGCACGAGCTCATCGCGGGCGACTTCAACCTCACCGGGCAGATCCGCCCTGTCGAGGTGGAGGACCTCCTCGGGCGCGAGCCGGTGGAGGTCGACCTCGACTCGATCGCGGGCTACCTCGCGAACGAGGTCGTGCTCGTGACCGGCGCCGGCGGCTCGATCGGCTCGGAGCTCTGCCGCCAGATCGCCCGCATGGGCCCGACTCGACTCGTTCTCGTCGACAACGGCGAGCCCGGCCTCTTCGAGATCGAGCGCGAGCTCGTCGACGAGCGCGACTTCCATGCGACTGCGGCGGTGCTCGCGGACGCGGGCAACGCGACGAAGATTCGGCAGGTCTTCGAGAAGTACCGCCCCGCTGTCGTCTTCCACGCCGCGGCGTACAAACACGTCCCGCTCATGGAGGCGAACCCGCTCGAGGCGGTTCGGAACAACACGCTCGTCACCCGCACGGTGGCCGACATCGCCGTCGAGTTCGGCGCGAAGCGCTTCGTGCTGGTCTCCACGGACAAGGCGGTCAACGCGAAGACGGTCATGGGCCAGTCGAAGGCCATCTGCGAGTGGATCATCGAGTCGTGGGGGCAGCGCGACGACACGAGCACGAGGTTCTGCGGCGTCCGCTTCGGGAACGTACTCGGCTCGTCCGGAAGCGTCATCCCGATCTTCCGCAAGCAGATCGCTCGAGGCGGCCCGCTCACCGTCACGCATGCGGACATGACTCGCTTCTTCATGACCATCCCCGAGGCCGTCCAGCTGATCATCCAGGCCGGCGCGATCGGCGGCCGCGGCCAGGTGTACGTCCTCGACATGGGCGAGCCGGTCAAGATCACCGACCTCGCCGAGACGATGATCCGCCTCTCCGGCAAGGAGCCCGGAAGGGACATCGGGATCGAGTTCGTCGGGCCGCGTCCGGGCGAGAAGCTCCACGAGGAGCTCTGGTCGGAGACCGAGACCGTGTCGCCCTCGCCGCACGAGGCGATCATGCTGGTGACCCGCCCGCCGATCGATCCGCACTGGCTCGAGGCCGAGCTCGACGAGCTTGCACGGTTCGTGGACGAGGGCGAGACGCTCGAGCTGATCGGGCGCCTGAACATGCTCGTCGGGGCTCCGCGCCGCAACGGCGTCGTCGCCGAGGACGGCGCGGGCGCCGTCGAGGCGGCGCCCGCGCCAGAGACCGTCTAGCCGCCGTCTACGGCAGGTAGTAGTTCGGGTTCGGCATCTTGAACGTCTTGTCGGCGAAGCCGCCCTCGAGGTCGCAGAACTGGTCGCCGAAGTCGGCGACGATGTCGTAGCCCTGCGACTCGATGTACGCGCGGGTGCCGGACTTGTACGGGATCGTCGGGCAGGACGCGCTATGTGCAATTGCGTCCGCGCAGAACTGCGGCTGGTTCAGGTAAGCGGGATACGAGCTGATCGGCGTCGTGACCGGGGGCTTCGTGAACAGGCCGTCGGTGAAGCCGCCGTGGCCGGTGTTGATCGGAGTCGGCGCCACATAGCCGGCGTCGACCTCCGGGATCGTCTTTCCGGAGAGCGGCACCGAGTCGATGTTCGAGAGCCCGGCCGCGGTGTCGTTCAGCAGGTTGGCGATCGTCGCGGCGTGCTGCGAATCGCCGCGTCCCGGTGATCCAGAAGATCGCGTACCCCAGGTCATGGGCCTTGTTGACCAGGTCGAGCATGCCCGGCGTGGCCGGGAACATGTTCCCGGTGAACGTGCTGCTCGTCAGGCCGACGAAGCTGGCGTTCGTCGTCGGGTTGAAGTCCCAGTTCTAAAGAGCTCGTAGTTCCACGTGGTCAGCGTCGTGTCGTCGACATCGAGCACGATCGCCCTGTTCGGGACGTTCGCGCGGGCGGCGAGCCAGTCGCTGCCCTGCTTGGCGACCGAGCGGGCCTCTGCCGCGTAGTTGCTGTCGAGGTTGAGAGGCGTGTTCCAGTTGCCGGTCGCGCCGGAGCCGGACACCGCCGTCGGCGCGCCGTAGTAGTTCTTGGCGTAGGCCCGAGCGACGTCGATGTTCGTCATCTGCCCCTCGGAGTTCGGCGTGTACGAGAGGTTGGCTGGCTGGAGGCCGGCGATTGCTGCCGCACCGAGCGTGAGCGCGGCGACGGCCAGACCGGCGAGCGCCAGCCCGAGCGTGCGTCTCTTCATGTTCGATCTCCCCTTTCCCCTGCCTTGATTGGAACCCCGCGACCTTAACCGGTTGGAGACATTCGCGCTAGCGCTCGAGCGCCGTGAGCAGCAGGTCGAGCAGGGCCGCCGGATCGCGCTCGGTCGACGTACCCGGCGCGGCCCGCTTCTCGACCCGGAGGTCCTCCGCCGAGGTCAGGACGCGTAGCCTTCCGTCTGCCACGAGAGCCGTATCTACCGCGCCGAGCCGGCCCGCAAACGTCGTGTAGACAGGCACACCGAGCGCGACCGCCTCGCGGTTCATGGTTCCCCCGGCCGACACAACGAGGTCCGAGAGGGCGACGAGGCTCTGCGCGTCCACTGCGTGCTCGGGGACGAGGACCGAGGCGAGCTCACGCCCGACGATCTCGGTGCGCTGCTCGGCCGTCCGTGGAAGGACGACGGCTCGCACGGCGGGGTCGCGTCCGAGCCGCTCGAGGACGTCGCCGAAGAGCGGATTCCCGTCGCGGTGGTACAGCGACACGTCGGGCGGCGTCCGCACGACGACGAGCACGTGCATGCCTGCGACGCCCAGCTCAGCGAGGACACCGCGGTCGGGTTTGAACCCGTGGAGGTAGTACTCCTCTTTCAGGCCTGGATAGCGGCGCACCTTCGCGGCGCGCGCGCCCAGCCGGTCGAGGCGATCCTGCGGGATGACGTCAGGAACGACGACACGGCGTGCAGCGCGACAGCCGAACCCATGCTGGACGCGTGCGAACTCGTAGTCGAAGGCATAGGACGAGGGGATGCCGAGTGAGCGGGCGACCACCGGCAGCTCGTGTGACGCGTGCGAGAGTGCGATGTCGAAGCCGCGTCCGCGTGCGTAGCGCCGGAGCGCGCGCACCCGCCCGCCCATCGCGCGCACCTTGCCGGCAGTACCCGCGCCGCCGTGCCGCGGCCCGACGATCTCGTGCTCGATCCCGTGCAGCGCAAGGAGCTCGGTCGTCTGGGCGTACTCCCGCGTCGTCACCTGGACGTCGTGTCCCCGTTCGCGCAGGAGCGCGATCAGCGGTCGGAAGAACGGCACCTGCGGAGAGTTCGAGACGTCGATCCAGACGCGCACGCCCTGACCACCCTAGCAGCAGGTCTACAGAAAGCAGACCATACGGTCTACCTCGGGTAGACAATTCACTATGCCCAGGGCAGACTGTGCCCGTGCCGATCAATCCCTTTCGCGTGTCGGGCGAGCTCGACCCGGGTGACATGATCGACCGCGAGGGCGAGGCGGCGCGGCTCCTCGCACTCGCCGAAGGAGGGCACGCGTCGCGTCTCGTCGCTCCTCGGCGCTACGGGAAGACGAGCCTCCTGCGGCGGGCTCTCCTCGATGCTGGCCGAACGGGCTGGGCGACCGCGCTCGTCGACCTCGAGGGCGTTCTCTCGCTCTCGAGCCTCGTCGTCCGGATCGAGCGAGCCTACGACCGATCGCTCAAGGGATCCGTACGGCGCACTGTCGACGCCCTCTTCCGCTCGTGGAAGGTCGGTCTCTCGCTGGGCGCCGGCGGCTTCACGGCGTCGCTGCAGTCGAACCCCCGCATCGACGTCGAGAGTGTCTTCCTGCGGTTGCTCGATCTCCCGGCCAAGGTCTTCGAGCGGACGGGAGCGCGGAGCTTCGTTGCATTCGACGAGTTCCAGGACCTGCTGCGCGTCGACGGAGCGGACGGAATGCTCCGAAGCGTCATCCAGCACCAGGCGGCGGTTGCGTCATACGCCTTCGCGGGGTCGGCGCCAACGCTCATGGAGAGACTCTTCGAGGATCCGTCGCGGCCGTTGCTCGACCACGCGGTGCCGGTGGAGCTGGGTCCGCTGCCGGACGACGCAACTGCCCTGCATCTCGAGGATCGCTTCCGGCGCACGGGGCGCGACATCGGCAACGCGCTCGATCCGCTCCTCGCGTTCGCGCGGGGGCATCCGCAGCGGACGATGCTGGTGGCACATCATCTGTGGGAGCTCGTGCCCGAAGGGGCCGTCGCGGACGAGGCCGCATTTCTCGACGCCCGCGACGCGGCTCTGGCGATCGCCGAGCCCGCACTCCGAGCTCGGTGGGAGGCGCTCTCGGTGAACGAGCAGCGCGTGACGGTCGCGCTCGCGGTTCCCGCGCGCAGCCTCTACGCCGAGGAGACGTTGCGGTTCCTCGGGCTGCGCAAGGGGAGCGTCGACCGGGCGCTCGCGGGGCTTGTCGGCAAGGCGGAAGTGCGGGTGACGGACGCAGGTCCCGTCCTCACCGATCCTCTTGTCGAGCACTGGCTCGCGGAGCGCGGCTGGTTCTGACGGATAACGTTCGCTTATGGACACGCGTCAGCTTGCCGCGTTCTGCGCAGTCGTCGAGCGCCGCAGCTTCTCACAGGCTGCGGGCCGGCTCGGAGTAACGCAGCCCGCGGTCTCGCTGCAGGTTCGCGCGCTCGAGAAACGGCTCGGGACGCAGCTCCTCGATCGCTCCGGCCGGCGGGTCGAGCCCACCGAAGCCGGGTGGCGCCTGTATCGCGGCGCGCAGCGGATGCTCGCGCTCGAGGACCAGCTCGTCGCGGACGTCGCGGCCACCGGCGACGGAGCGATCGAGGGGGACCTCGTCCTCGGCGCCTCGACGGGGCCGGCGGCGGTCGCGGTCCCCGTGGTGCTCGGCGAGTTCCATCGCATGTATCCAGATGTCCGCGTGTTCCTCACGGTGTCGGACACGCACTCCGTCGTCGAGCGGGTTGCCGCGCGCGAGCTCGAGTTCGGGATCGTCGGCGCCGCTCGGCGTCACCGTGGCGTGCGCTTCGAGCCGTTCTTCTCCGATCAGGTCATCCTCGCCTGCCCGCCCGGCCATCCGTTCGCGGGACGCACGGTCGGACTCGAAGAGCTCCGCGAGGCTCCACTCATCCTCATGCAGGAAGGAGCGGGCGTCCGGCAGATCGTCGAGGACGCGCTTCGGCGCCAGGGAGTGAAGCTGCGCGATCTCGACGTGCGGCTCGAGCTCGGCCTCCAGGAGTCGGTTAGACGGGCCGTGGAGGCGGGGTACGGCGTGACGTTCATCTCGCGCACCGCAGTGGAGTCCGACATCGCGGCCGGGCGTCTTGCGGAGGCGCGGGTCGAGGGACTCGACGCGACGCGGGAGATCTCCCTGGCGTCGGCGGCGGGACGTGCGAGGACGAGGGTCGCCGATGCGTTCGTCGCGTTCGCACGGGAGCAGCTCGCGTCGTGATCGTCCGCTGGGGGATCGACGCGGTCGGTCCGCTGCTCGCCGAGCTCGGAATCGAGCGTCCGCTCCTCGTGACGAGTCTTCGTTTCGCGAACGTGGACGTGCCGGTCGCGGACCGCTTCACGGACGTTCGTCGGCATTCCCCGGTCGAGGTCGTCGCGGCGGCGACGGATGCCGCGGCGCGAGCGGACGGGCTCGTCGCGCTGGGCGGCGGCAGCGCAATCGACACGGGCAAGGCGGTGTCTGCGGCTACGAGCGAGCGGCTCATCGCGATACCGACGACGTACTCCGGCGCCGAGTGGACCGGCTACTTCGGCATGCGAGACGAAGCGCGTGGCGCGAAGACCGGCGGGTCGGGAGCGAACACGGTCGCCGTCGTGTACGAGCCCGTCCTCACGCTCGACCTTCCTCTCGCGGAGACGGTGGGCACTGGGCTGAACGCTCTTGCTCATTGCGCGGAGGCGCTCTACGCCGGGCCATGGGAGGATGCAACCGCAGGCGCGGCCCTGATCGCGGGTCTGCTCCCCGAGGTGGCCGCGAACGGCCGCGACCTCGATGCTCGAACGCGGTTGCTCGAGGGCGCGATGCACGCCGGGAGGGCGCTCGCGGAGCGGGGACTCTTCCTCGCCCATGCGATGGCACAGGCGCTCGGAGGGCGGTACGGCGCTTCGCACGGCGCCCTCAACGCGCTTTGCCTCGCTCCGGCGCTGCGCTTCAATCAGCCCGTAGTCCCCGAGGCGGTCGCGGCTCTCGCCGCGGCGATGGGCGTCGGCGACGCTCCGGCTCATACAGAGGGGCTCGCGCGCCTCGGCGGCTTCGAGCGCCTCCGCGACCTCGGAATTCCGGGGGACGAGCTTGCCGCCGTCGCGGTCGAGGTCGCACAGCGGCCGGGCGCACGCTCGAACCCGCGGCCGGTGAGTCCCGAGGAGATCGAGACGCTCCTTCGCTCGGTTTGGTGATCCGTTGACGGATCGGCCGCGAGGATGGACGATGTACCCGTGGTCGTCGAGTACGCAGGGATCCTTGCCGCCGTCACGCTGATGGCCGTCACGCTGACGGGCGCGTACGGCAAGAATGTCGCCGCCGTGTTCAGCTCGAACAGCGTCGGTATCGCCGCCGTGGGAAAGGCGGCAAAGGCACAGAAGGTGTCGTCAGCCGGCGCAAAGACCGCGTACCGGCGGGCCCCGTACGCGAAGCCCGCGCTGAAGTACCTGTACGCACTCGGCTGGATCGGCGGAACGAAGAGCCCGGGCACGTGCGGCCTGACGCTCCTCGGCCAGGATGCGGCCAAGCAGCAGGCCGCTCACGACATGCGCTCGAACTCCAAGCTCGTAGCCCAGCTGAGGAAGCGCGCAGTGAGCGTGTCGTCGGCGGCGACGGCCGTCACCAAAGGCGTCGTCTCGGCCTGCGCCTGAGCTCGTCGGCGTAGAGCTACTTGTCGCTCGTGCGGCGTCCGCCCATGATGCGCCGCAGGCTGACGATCCCGAGGACCGTCTCGCCGTCGACCACGGGGAGATGGCGGAAGCCCTTGTCGAGCATGATCTTCGAGGCTTCCTCGAAGGTCATGTCGGGAGGTGCCGTAACGGGATTCTCGGTCATCCACTGACGTACCCGGGCGTCGCTCGTATGAACGCGTGCGGCCATGGCGCGCAGCATGTCGCGCTCGGTGAGGACGCCGATCAGCCGCCCGAAGTCCTTCACCACGACCGCGCCGACGTTCTGCGCGCTCATTCGCTCGGCGACCTCGCCGAGTGTGTCCTCGGGGGCGACCGTGATGAAGGTCGGCTTGACGAGTTCTGCGAGCGTTCCCATGAGCCAGCTCCTGGATGATGGGCGGGGAGGGGGGTGGGGAACCGGGAGGTTCCCCACGTCTTCAAGAAGAAGGGGGCACGCGGGGGAAACATGGTTTCCCCCGCGAAGCGCGAGCTCAAGGCGAGCGTTTCCATGAGCGGGGGAGTCTAACCGGTCGCATGTTCGAACGCAGGTGTCGATCCAGTGGAGTTCGAATAACCGGAACTAATGACAGGAATAAGGATCTGAGCTAGGATCCGCCCTGTGCGCACGCGCGCCTCGTTCGACGTGCTCGTCATCGGAAGCGGTGCCTCCGGGCTCGCCGCCGCGACGTCGGCCGTCCAGTCGCGCGCCCACGTCGCGCTCGCGACGAAGACGACGCTGCAGGCGTGCAACTCGGCGAAGGCCCAGGGCGGCATCCAGGCCGCGTTCGGCGACGACGACTCACCCGAGGTCCACGCCGAGGACGTGATGCGGAGCTCGCACGACACGGCGGACGTGCGTCTCGTCGAAGTGTTGACGAGCGAGGCGCAGTCGGCGATCAGCTGGCTGGAGCACTTCGGCGTCGAGTTCACCCGGGAGATGTCCAATGGCTCGAATGGCCGGGCGCCCACTCGAGCGCCGGCGGCTACCGGCTCGCCCGCTGTGGCGGGGCGACGCGGAAGCGGCTGCTGCAGGTCGGCGACCGGACGGGTCACGCGATCACGAAGGCTTTGCGCGAGACATATGAGGAGAGCGCTGGCGAGGAACTCCCGCACCACGCGCTCCGCGCGCTCGCGCCCTCCCGCGAGGGCTGGGTCGCTTCCTTCGAGACGCGGGACGGGGCGGCCGACATCGAGGCGAGCGCGGTCGTGCTCGCCGCCGGTGGACGCTGCTTCGCCGAGGCGGAAGTGCGCGGCGAGCTCTCCACGAACCATCCGAACGCGACGGGTGAGGTCACACGGATCGCGCTGGAGACGGGTGCCGAAGCACGTGATCTCGATGCACTCCAGTACCACCCGAACGGCGGCGCGTGGCCCTCGACGATGCAGGGCTACTCGATCCCGGAGACGACGCGCGCATACCGCGCGGTCCTGCTCAACGTAGACGGCGAGGAGTTCACGGACTCGCTTGCCGCTCGTGACGTCGTGTCGCAGGCGATCTTCGACGAGGTCGAGAAGGGCAAGGGTGTGCTGACCCCCGACGGTCGCCCCGCGGTCTGGCTCGATACGACCCGGATCAAGCGCGAGGACGCCGAAATCTCGCTCCCCTACATGCTTCGCCGGTACCGGGGCGCGGGCATCGACCCGCTCGAGGAGCCGATCTACACCTACCCCGTCCTCCACTACCAGAACGGTGGGCTCGTGATCGACGAGCACGCGGAGACGACCCTCGAGGGCGTCTTCGCGTGCGGCGAGATCGCGGGCGGCACCCACGGAAGGAATCGCATGATGGGCAATTCGCTGCTCGAGTGCGTCGTCTTCGGACGGCGAGCAGGCACCGCAGCCGCGGAGAAGGGCGCATGAGCGACGCGCCTCCGCAGCTCGATGCAGCGAAGGTGCAGTCGTTCGTCGCGAACGCCCACGGGGACTTCGACGCCGTCCAGGCACTCTTCGCCGAAGAGCCGCGTCTCGTGAACGCGGCCTGGGACTGGGGCGGCGGCGACTGGGAGACCGGGCTCGGTGCGGCGGCGCACATGGGCCGCCGACAGATCGCACTCTTCCTTCTCGAGCACGGCGCTCGACTGGATCTGTTCGCCGCCGCGATGCTGGGCTACTTCGACATCGTCAGCGCGGTGCTCTCGGACTTCCCGGAGATGCACAACGCGGCCGGGCCCCACGGGATCCCGCTCGTCGAGCACGCACGGGCAGGAGGCGCCGACGCGCGCGCCGTCCTCGAGTTGCTCGAGGCGACGGAGGTCTCGCGGTGAGCGTCGTCACGACGGATCTGGATGCCGCCGTTGCCGACGCCGCGGCCTACC
>CAVZNK010000003.1:0-202538 GCA_963776555.1 uncultured Gaiellaceae bacterium
ATCCTGATCTTGCGGGCGCTGTCTACGGAGGATTCGAACCCGTGCTCTGGGTCATGAGGGCGGCTTGCGTTCTGCCGTTCGTCATGCGGTCACGCGCGGCACCCCAGGGGTGATGTCAGTTGGCCGGCGTAGAAGGCGTCTCCCATGACGTACGCGCCGCCGTCGAAGTAAAGAACAATGTTGCGAGGTCGATTCCGTCGACTGTGATCTCAGCGATTGGGACGCCGCCCACCGCGGCTGCGGTCACGGTCATGGCGGCCGGCAGCGGCTGCGCCGATGTCAACTCTCGGAGCAGTCGCCGTTGCTCGTTGACATCGCTGTCGCCCGCTGACCGCCTGACCATCGGATGCCGGTGCGCGCGTAGGCGGGCTACGAGGCCTCAGAGACCCTGTTGCGCAAGATGCGCCCGAGCACCATCGTCGCCAGAAGCGGCGTCGCCACGAAGACGGCGATGACGAGCAGGCCGGCGAGCAGAGGAACCGTGGGCGTGGCGCTTCCGGCACTCGCCGTCGGCATCGCCGGTTCTTCACGCAACGCCAGGAGCTGTGGCGTCGAGGGGGCACTGCGGCGCGCTGGGCGGTCGACCTCCGGCTGCTCGATCGGCGTGGTGGGTTGCTCGATCAAGTGTCGAGCCACGAGAAGTTGACGGAACACCTGGCGAGCTTCTCTGCGGAGACTTGGGCGCCTCGGAAGTCGCGGATGCACCGGGAACGGTGCGTGGACGGATCGCATGTGCAGCCAGCTGTCGAGATACGTCGTGGGATCGACCGCCCCGTCGTATCTCAGGCGGAGCAGCTGATGCGGGTGTACCTCGAAATGGAGGTGCGGCGCACCGCTAAAGGCATCACCGGTGTTCCCGACGAAGCCGAGTACGTCTCCGGCCCTCACGTGCCTCGTGTGAAACACCCTCGGGGAATAGCCTGAGAGATGCGCGTAATAGAACTCGTCGGCCGCCGCGTCTCGCACCCAGAGCCGCCAGCCGCCGACCTTGTGCCAGCCGACGCGGTTGATCGTTCCGTTCGCGACCGCCACGACCGGGGCGCCGAGCGGGGCGAAGATGTCGTCGCCGTGGTGCCATTTCCCGCGAACGTCGCCTCGGAACGCGCCGTAGGAATCGCCGTAGCCCGAGACACCGACGACCGGGAATACGTAGCTGCCCTGACCGAGCGGCGGTGTGACGGTGAGCGGCTTCGAGATTCGGTGCCGATGCTTCTTACGATGCGGACGCGCCGCTCGCACGTTCCCGGACGGCGCATCGGACACACTCGCCCCATGAGGGAGAGCGTGAGTAGGAGTCGCCCTCCGAGGCGGTGACGAGGCGGTAGTTGTCGAGGTCGGCGGCGCCGGCCTCGTGGTCTCCGCAGTGGTGGTCGTCGTCTCCGTGCTCGTCGTAGTCCCTGCGTCCGTGCTTCGTTGTCGTTGTCGATGTTGTCGTCGCGGTCGTCGTGGTCGGTACGGTCGTCGTTGGCTCGGTCGTCACGGGCGGAGCGTCGGCAAGAGCCGCTGCCGCAGCTCCGCTTCCGAAGAGGACCACCGTTGCGAGCGCCGCCATCAGCTTCCGGAGAGCCATGGGACGGGATTATCGGCGCTTGTCGAACGTGCTTTTGTACAAGCGATCGGGCAGGAGGACGATCGCACCGCCGCCGCTACCCACACGTCTGCGCGACCGACCGGCTATCTGGCGGTAGCGCGCAGCTACCCACACGCTTGCACGACGGACCGTCCATCGAGCGCCCAGCGCGCTCCGGCGTGGGTCGAACTACGACTTTTCGGGAGGAGGCCACCGTCCCTCGCAGCGAGCGGCATAAGACGTTGCAGCTGTCAGGGTCACGGGAGGACAATCGCGCTCGATGAGCGACACGCAGCCGTCGGGGACGGTGACCCTGGTGTTCACGGACGTCGAGGGGTCGACCACGCTGCTCGAAGAGCTGGGCACGGACGCCTATCGCGGCGCGCTCACCGAGCACCGGCGGGTCGTGCGAGATGCGTTCGGCGCTCACGAGGGCTACGAGGTCGATTACGAGGGGGACGCCTTCTTCTACGCGTTCGCCTCGGCACAGGCGGCGGTGTCGGCAGTGAGTGAGGCGATGGTCGGGCTCGCCGAGGGACCGATCCGCATCCGCGTTGGAGTCCACACCGGCGAGCCTGCTCTCGACCCGCCCAAGTACGTCGGCATGGACGTGCATCGGGCGGCGAGGATCATGAGCGCCGCGCACGGCGGGCAAGTGGTGCTGTCGCCGTCGACAGTCTCGCTGCTCGAGCCGGGGTCGTCCGAGTTGCGAGACCTCGGAGAGCACCGGTTCAAGGACCTGAGCGCTCCGGAGCGAGTGTTCCAGCTGGGTGCGGGCGACTTCCCGCCGATCCGCAGCCTCCATCGTACGAATCTTCCAGTGCCGGCGACGCCCTTCCTCGGACGTGAGGAGGAGCTGGCGGCGGTGGTGGGGATGCTGGACGAGCCGGACGTGCGCCTCGTGTCCTTGGTGGGTCCGGGCGGAACGGGGAAGACGAGGTTGGCGTTGCAGGCGGCGGGAGAGGCGTCGGACGCCTACCCGGATGGGGTCTTCTGGGCGCCCTTGGCGCCGCTGCGCGATCCGGCGCTCGTGTTGCCGGCAATTGCGGCAGCGCTCAGTGTCATAGAGGGAAAGGACGGCTCGCCGGTCGACGATCTGGCGCGGGCGCTCGCCGGTCGGCGGCTGCTCGTGTTCGTCGACAACGTCGAGCACCTGATGCCGGACGCCGCGGATCTCGTCGGTGCCTTCGTGGAGGCGTGTCCGACGGTGACGACGGTCGTGACGACGAGGGAGCGGCTGCAGCTGCCGGGCGAGCACGTGTATGCCGTCCCGCCGATGAGCAAGACGGACGGGGAGGCGCTGTTTCGCATCCGCGCAGCGACTGTCGGCGTGGAGCTGGAAGCATCGGAAGAGCTGCGGACGCTGTGCGGGCGGCTGGACAACCTCCCCCTGGCGCTCGAGCTAGCGGCGGCGCGCGCGGTCGTCCTCAGCCCGGCGCAGCTCCTCGACCGGCTCTCCCAGCGCCTCGACCTGCTCAAGGCAGGACGTGGGGTGGATGCGCGGCAGGAGACGCTGCGCTCGACGATCGCCTGGAGCCACGACCTCCTTGACGTCGACGAGCAGGCTCTGTTTCGGCGGCTGAGCGTGTTCGCCGACACCTGCAGCTTCGAGTCCTCGGAGCAGGTCGCCGGTGCGGACCCCGACGTGCTGCAGTCGCTGCTCGATAAGAGCCTGCTTCGCCGCCGTGACGGGCCGCTCGGTCCCCGGTTCTGGATGCTCGAGACCATCCGCGAGTTCGCCGCCGAGCAGCTCACTGCTGCGGGGGAAGCCGACGACCTGAAGCGTCGTCATGTCGATCACTACGCCGCCCTCGCCCACGACGGCTTCGACGAGACGCTGCTCGGAAACGACGATCTCGACCGGCTGGAGGAGGAGCGCGAGAACCTTCGCGTCGCATTCGACCTCGCGCTGGAGATCGAGCCTGGGCTTGCGCTCGAGCTGGGACGCAGGCTGATGCCGTCCTGGATGCGGCGCGGCGACTTTCGGGAGGGGCGGGAGCGGCTGGCGGCTGCGCTCTCCCGAGCCCCGCACGTACCAGGACTCGCGCGCGCGTGGGCACTCCGCTCCGCCGCCTTGCTCGCAAGCCAGCAGAGCGATCTCGAGCTCGCCGACAGCCTTGGGTACGAGGCACTCGCCGTCTTCCGCGAACTCGGCGACGAGCGTGGAGTGGGCTGGACGCTGCACGTGCTCGGCTGGAACGCGGTAGCTCGTGGCGCTTACGGCGAGGCGCGACCGCTGTACGAAGAAGCCGCGGAAGCGCACAGTGGCCCCGGCGACGAGCAGCTGCAGCGTCGCGCGCTCATGGCTCTGGCCAACGTCGAGTCCCTCCAAGGAGACCACGTCCAGGCCGTCAGCTTGCTTCGCGACGTCGTCGCGAGCACGCGGCGCGACGGGTCAACCCTTGACCTGGCGTTTGCACTCGGCAACCTCGGCATCGCGCAGGACGTCGCCGGAGAGACGGAGCAGGGGCGACGATCGATGGAGGAGAGCATCGCGCTGCTCAGGGAGGACGCCCGCAAGCCAGCTCTCGCCATCGGACTCTGCAACCTCGGCTACCTGCTGCGACCCACCGACCCGGTCGAGGCGCTTGCTCTTATCAGCGAGAGCCTCACGCTCGCACGCGAGATCGAGGAACCCCGCACCATCGCGTACTGCCTCGAGGGAGGCGCCGGGATCCTCGCCGAGCGCGGCAACCCCACGAACGCCACGACCCTGCTCGCTGCCGCCTCCGCCATCCGCGCGCTGACCGGCGCGGTTTCCTCCCCAGGCAGGCGGGCTACAGCCGACACCCTCGTAGCGCAGTGCCGCGAGGCGCTGTCCGCCGAGGCCTTCGCCCGAGCATGGGAGAAAGGCGTCGCGCTTGACGCCGACGCCGCCGCCGACTGGGCGCTCCGACTCTTCGAGGAAGCGGAGTAGCGGCGATCGCGAGAGGCATCATGGAGCAGCAACCTTTGTCCCGTTCGTTTCCATGATGGGCGCCTCGACCAATCGCCCCGCGACAATTGGTCCGCAACGCCGTCATACGCAACCATCGACGTCGCCTCCAGGTTGACGAGTTCGTTGCTAGGAATGGCTACACACTATGCGAAAGCAGGCCCCGCGCCCGAGCACTTCGCGACGGGCCGGGGGTGGAGGTCGGATCGACCGTCGGGCGACGGATTACCCCATCTCTATCTCGGCCGGTATCCCCAGTCGGCCCATTGCGCGGAGGTGCAGGAAGTGCGAGTGCAGCGCCGCGCGCAGGGACGGTTGTGACGAATAGCGGATGCCGTGCTTGGTGCAGTTGCGCCGAACGATCTCGGCGACCTTGGGGTAGTGCGTGTGTGGCAGGAGCGGGAACAGGTGGTGCTCGATCTGGAAGTTGAGGCCCCCCAACGCCCAGGTCAGCACGGGGTTGCGGGGGCAAAAGTCGACGGTCGATTCGACCTCGTGGACGGCCCAGACCGGGCGGCTGGCAAACGCCTGCTCGGCCGAGGTGAACGTTGCCTCCTCGACGCAGTGGGCGAGTTGGAAGGTTGTTGCCATGATCAGGCTGGTGATCATCGCGAAGCCGAGGTAGACACCGATCACAGCCCACCACGGGTACACGAGCAGCGGGATCACGATCGCCCACGTGAGGAAGATGCCTTTACCGACGATCAGTCCAGCAAGATTCCAGCCGCGGGGCACCTTCAGTGCGCTTCTTCCGACAGTGCCACGCGCAAATGCGGCGAGGTCGCCGACGATCTGCAAGCGCAACCCCATCAGCGTGTACATCGGCCAGATGTAGAGGTGCTGGAACCGGTACCACGGCCGAGGCGCCTGGGACGGCGCGAACCGAGCCAACGGCACCTGCCTGGCGTCGTCGTCGAAGCCGTCGATGTTCGTGTAGGTGTGGTGGGCGATGTTGTGCTTCACGCGCCACGCGTAGCTGGAGAAGCCGAGCAGCGTGTCTGCTGTCCAGCCGAGCAGGTGGTTGTAGCGGCGACGCCGGAAGTAGGCGCCGTGGTTCGCGTCGTGCTGCACGCAGAAGGCCGTCAGCAGCGCGCCCAGTATGAGTCCCGCGAGGCAAAGGACGCCCACCGCAACACCTGGCCTCAAGAAGACAAGCACCGCCCACGAGGCGACAGTGAGCCCGATTGCCACGGGAGCCTTCGCGAAGAGAAGTAGCGACCCCTTCAACCGCGTGCGGCCACACGCGAGATACTGCTCCACCTCGCGCCGCGTGTCTTGCATGAACGCTCCGCCGCTGCCGAACGTGAGCCTGTCTCCGCCTATTGCCGCGACGCACCTCCCTGATTCTGCGACGTCATGGCATCGCGGCGGATGGTTGGGCTACCCGGCGCTCCGTGATGGATGGCGGGGCCAGAACCGGCATCCATCACGGAGCGCCGTCCCTCGGCGCAGAGGAGCCCGCCGACGGCGTCGAGCGGGGAATCGGGCCTGACTTACGAGAAAGACATCATCCGGCGACATGGTCGGTTCCCATCGTCTGCGTCTCTGGACTGACCAACAATTGGCGTCAGCCACAACGCCGACCAGTTGCTAGGGCCGGAAAAGATCGCTCGCCGAGCGGTTGAGGCGAGGCAAATCCACACTAGCGAAATGCGAGTGGACGCGCCATTCCTCGGCGAGGACGCCGAGCGCCTTGCTTGCTGCTGTGTCAGATCACCGCTTGACGCCGACGAGCAGGCCCCGGCCGCTGACCGCATCGGAGGGGACTTGCACTCCTGGACACCGGAACAACGTCGTGGCGTTAGGACGTGCCTTATTCGTAGGTCTAGCGCGCAAGCGGAGCGCCAGTGCGAACTGAGCGGACGACAGCATCGATCGCTCGGCTACTGAATGCCGCGTATTTCTTGTCTTCAATCAGCGCGGCGTGGGTCGCGCCGTGGGCTGTCTGGTGAACGCTGTTTGCCGAGAGATCTGCGAGCCTTTCCTGTGCTGCGGGCCACCGCGGCAGCTCCCCAACATCGGCCGAAAGTACGAAGAGCGGCTTTCCGCCGAGACTCGTAAGAGCCTTGTCCTGACGAAAGACCGTCGGCAACTGCGCGAACTCATCACGATCAGCCCGCAACTCACGCGGCGAGGAGCCGAACGCGCGCGCTGCGTGACGGGCATCCGGCGGATAGGAGCTAAGGGTGTTGAGCGAGTAGACACGTGCGACACCGGCGCGTGCGAGGGTCGGAAGTAGCGCCGACCCACGACGCCACAGTGAGTAGAAGCGGGAATACGTCGGCAGATCAAATTGATACGGGGTGGACGAGTCGATCAGCGCGACGCCTGCGACGTCCTTCGGGTAATCCATCGCGTAGGCGAGTGCGTAGGTGCCGCCGACTGAGTGACCGGCGAGAACGTATGGCCCGGGAACATCGGCAGCCGCAAGAAGGCCGCGCGCATCGGCGGAAAGCTGATGCGCGTCCTGGCGACCGGGCGCTTTTCCACTCCAACCTTGGCCGGCGCGATCGAAGACGCAGACTCTGGTCGCGCGTGCGACATCCCCTTGCACCCAAGCCCAGTTCGGAGTCCGCTCCCCGAGACCATTGAACAAGACCACAACCGGAGACCCCGAACCCGTACAACGCAGATACAGGGTGCGGCCAGCGACGACGTAGGTGCGGCCGCCGGAGGGAGGGTTGTTGTCAGTCGTCGCCTCCATGACCGTTTCGAATGCGCCGCCAAGAGCGATCAGCGCCAAGACGGCGAACGCCGGATAGAGAAGCGCACGACGTGACCAGTTGTGCAACGAGCGGTGCGCACCCCGCACGCACCAGACGACGACGAGCGCAAGCAGCAGCGGCCAGACCCACCCCAGCCAGCCCAGGACGCGACCGCTCGGCCCGAGAATGAGAAGTGCAAGGCCCACGACGCCGATGCCCAGGGCGGGGACGAGTGCCCAGGGTTGAGGTTGGTCTGTGCGTCGACGAGCTAGCTCGAAGAGCACCAGCATCCCGAAGGCGAGCGCGACGAGGGCTGCACCCGTGATGACGTTCTCAGGTCCGCCAGCGAACACGCCGAGGGTGAGCGCCAACCCCAGAATCAGTCCGCCTGTGATCGAGCCGAGAACGACAAGCCCGATGTGGCCTCGGCCATCTTCCTTCCCGACCTCCGGACTGGTCACGGTGCTCGCTTCCTCGGCCGAGGTCGCATAGCGCTCCTTAGGCGTGGAACGAACGTTCGCGCGACGATCTCGACGGCGATGAGCGTGGCGGCGACCAAACGTCGCACCACCAGGCAAGAACGGGGGCCACCACCGGGTGTTCGCAACGAAATGACTTCGGTGCTGCCAGAGGTCCTTGAGCCCGTGGCCCGCAGGCCGACAACGAGCAGCCATGGCGATTGCGTGATGGCCGCGGCAGCGATGATGACGAAGATCGCTGCGACATTTGTCTCGACGGCGATGACAAGCCAACGCCCATCGGCAACCGCGAAGCCGATGTAGACGGACGCGATCAGTACCAGACCAAGCGCGTATACGGTCGCCGCATCGAGCCACCAGAAAGCGAGTGGTGAAGCTGCCTGGATTCCGCCCCAGACGATCCCCCAGATGACCGGCCCACGCACCTGTCGACTCCGTTCCCGCGCTTCAAAGCCCCGCAGAGTGGGGCATATGTCATGGCTCGACGTCGAAGCCGAACATCATTCCGCTCTCGTGGTGCTCGGCAATGTGGCAGTGCGCCATCCATCGACCCGGGTTCGTGACATCGAGCAGGATGTCGACCGTTTCCCCCGTGCGGACGAGAACGGTGTCTTTCCAAACGAGGTTCGGCTCCTCCACACCGTCGCGTGCCAGCACCAGGAAACGTCCCGCTCCATGAACGTGGAACGGATGCGGCATCGGATGATCGGAGTCCATCTCGTTGATGAGCCGGATCTTGACCTGGTCTCCGACCCGGAACTTCCAGTCGATCGCGGCATTCGCTGCTCCTGTGTCGCGGTCTACGAGCTTCCACCGCATGTTCTCCGCCGTCGTGCGCCGGTTCACCTCAACCATGTCGTCTTCCCACTCGATGCCATGCGCATGCTCGTGTCCGTGGTCCTCGGCGTGACCATGGCTCTCGTCACCGGCGTGAGACGGGTCATGGTCGTGATGCTGGTCGTGTTCCGCAGCCATGTCGTGCTCCGCGTGCTCAGAGGTGTCGACAAGATGTGCCGGAACGAGCTTCATGCCGCACTCCGGGCAACGATCGGGTGACTCGCTCGTGACGTGCGGGTGCATCGGACACACGTAGCTCGTCGGAGATGACTCCATCGGGAGGAGCTTCATCCCGCACTGCGGGCAGCGTCCCGGCTCATCGCTGACGACGTCGGGATGCATCGGACACGTGAAGACGGCCCCCTCGGGTACCTCGAACTCCATCTCCGCGACGAAGGCGAGCGTCTTGTTCGGGGCTGCATCGAGCAGCGGAGCGGTGCGCTCGCGCTCGGCAGTCATGTCGTCGTTGGTTCTCGCTACCGCGAACTCCTCCGCAAGTGCGGGCTCGGCTGGCTGGTCCTCCACGGTGATCGACGCCAGCCGATACGAGCGAGCGGGCGTGCGGTGCTCGAGTACGTGCTCGCCCGACTGCTCGAAGAGGACGTCGACGACGAACCGCTCCGACGGCGACAGAAGAACCTCCTCGACGAAGCTCTCGTGTTCGTAGCGTCCGCTGTCTCCGCCGACGAGCTTCATGCGAGCTCCCGGCAGCATCACGTTGAACACGCGGGTGTTGGCGGTGTTAGTGAAGTAGAAGCGCACTACCTCACCACGCTTTGCGGTGAATGCAAGGTCAGGCTCCCCCGAGACGAGCATGACGTTCCCGAAGCGGCCCATCGCCACATGCGTCGTTTCCGAGGCGCTGAAGCCGGCGACCTTCCCGTCTTCGATGAGGACGTCGTCGAGTGTCAGGAACAGTTCGCGGTTAACGGGCGGCCAGTAGTCAGGGTCAGTCGGGACGACGTGGATGTTGCCGTACAGCCCCATCTCCTGGCCGTAGTCCTCGCGTATGTGAGGGTGGTACCAGTACGCGCCCGGATCGGGAACGTGCACCTCATAGGTGAAGGTCTCCCCGACGGGGATCGGAGCTTGCGTGTCATGAGTCCCGTCGTAGCGGTTCTCGAGCCGCAAGCCGTGCCAGTGCACGGTTGCTTCGAGGTCGCCCTCATTCGTGACGTGGACCTTCACGGTCGCGCCTTCGGGGAGCTTCAACGTCGGCCCTGGAATCGAGGCGTTGTATGCGAGCATTCGCACGTCTGTGTCGCCGATTCGCTTGACGACAGGCCCGATGAGAAGTTCCGTCGTGTCGCCGTCTGCGAGCTCGATGACACTCGGAGAAACCGCACGTGGAAGTCCGCTCGTTTCGGTCGGGAAGTCGCTTTGGCCGTCGATCGCTTCCTGCGCTTTCTCGCTCATTAACGTCACGCTCCTCGAGGCGTTGTGGCCGTTTTGGACTTGACTCGAGCATTGCCGGCCGTGCGCTTGTCTGCGCTAGCGGCGATTTGCTCAGCTATGAACTCGGCATCGTCCTTCACCCAGCCGAGAAGCGCCGATCCGCGGGTGTATTGCCAGTACAAGCCTAGGAAGAACAGCCCCGGATAGTCGGTGACACCGCGTCGATGACGAACCCGGCCGTCCTGGCCGAACACGGGAACGTCAATCCAGTCGTAGTCGGATCGGTATCCGGTTGCCCAGACAACCCCGTCGACCTCGAGTTCGCTTCCATCCGCGAAGGCCACCGTACGGCCCGAGCCGCCGACGACTCGTGGCTTGATCTCGACGCCACGGCGCTTCGCGGCTCGCGGACTCAAGCCGACAAGCGTTTCGCGACGTTGTGCAAGACCTCCAATGCGCGAGTCGACCGTCTTGTTGATGAGTCCCGTCTTCGTGAGCCACCAGAAGACATCGCGCCCGAACACTCGCTGCGGCAACGGTGTCTGCCGAGTCCCAACGGCAAGGTGGACCGAGTGGGTCGCCGATAGCTCTTCGGCTATCTGGAATCCGGTATTTCCACCGCCGACGACCAATGCCGTTCCTGGGGGAACATCGCTCGGACGCCGGTAGCCCGTGCTGGGCATCTGCGCAACGTCCGGCGCGAGGTCCGCTGCGAATGCAGGCACGTTCGGGACCTGGAATGGACCGGTCGCAACCACGACCTGCTCGGACTCGAGTAGTCCGTGTTCCAAGGTTGAGGACGAAGCCCCCGTCGGTGGGTGCGACCGACTTCACGGGGCTGTTGAGCTCGACCGGCAAATCAAAGGTCGCGGCGTATCGCTCGAGGTAGCTGATGACCTCGTCGCGGCCGGGGTAACCGTCGGGGTCGCCTGAGAACGGGAGACCAGGAAGGCTGTTGTATCGCCGCGGCGTGAAGAGTACGAGTGAGTCCCAACGGCTGCGCCACGCAGCACCGATCGAGCCAGAGGCTTCAACGATCGTGAAGTGCCGGCCTTGCATCGCAAGGAAGTACCCCATGGCGAGGCCAGCCTGGCCAGCGCCTACCACGACGACCTCTGATCGATCGCCCGACCCTCTTTCCATCTCGTCTCCCATGCCGAGCCTCACTCCCAGTAAACGTTCCTGTCCCGGCGTCACGACTGATGCTATGGCATCACCGCCCAGTCGCTAAGGCCGGAAACATCGCTCAGAATCCAAACGCTGGGTTGAGTCGAAAGCCCACAACGCGTGCTCGTACGAGCCGCGACGTACTCGCACGTCACCGGCGACCCAGCTGATGATCGACCACAACGTTGGCGTGACCGCACGTGAGATCCACGAGGTCAAGCGCGTCGACCGCGACTACTTCAGAGACGATGCCTGACTAGCCGTCGTGGGCGGGCGAGCTACCTGCGGATCGAGGAGCGCGAACTGGAGGCGGGCGGGGTGAACTAGCGCGCCAGGACCGCTAGCGGTCGAGCCACCAGTTCTCCGCGTTCCAGGTCGGCTTCCAGGGAAGGAACACGAAGTTCCGGACAGACGTGTCGTACGCGGCCGCGACGATGAACTGGTAGAGCGGGATTGTCGGGACGTCGCTCGCGAGCCCCCGGTCGGCTCTGTTGAGGACTCGTGCTTGCGCACCCTCGTCGAGCGTCCTGTCGGCCGCGTTCAGGTGGGCGGTGACGAGCCGCTGGCAGTAGTTGGTGTAGTTCTGTATCGCGTCGCAACCGTAGACGCTGGAAAACGATGCACCCGGACTGCCGCTCCACGAGAAGAGTGCGACGTCGAACAACCCCTGCGGGAGGATCTGGGCGAAGAATGCCGGCCCAGGCGCGAACACTGGCACGACCTCGACCCCCGCAGCCCGAAGCTGCGCCTGTATCAGAGCGAGCGCCTGCGCTCGAGCCGGGTTTCCGGCGGTCGTCACGAAGCGCAACGACAGCGGCTCTCCGCCGCAAGAGAAGATCCCGTCCGTTCCTCGGCGGCAGCCAGCTTGCTCGAGCAGGCGGCGGGCCTCCGCCGGTCGATAGCGGTACGCGCTCCAGTTCGGCTCGTAGTCGCGGCTCTGGGTCAGGTGCAGGGCGCTGTCGAGCGCGCGAGCGGAGGGATCGACCTCGCCCCATATCTCTCGGGCGAGCGCGGGGCGGTCGATCCCGTACGCGAGCGCGCGGCGCACGAGCTTGTTGCGAAGCGCCGGGTTGCCGTTCGGCCCGAGCTGGATCTCGAGCTGCTCGAATCCGGTGCCCGCGGGCGCGACGAGGCGAATCCGCGGCTGCCGACGAACGGCCGGGACAAGCGATGGTGGAACGCCCTCGGCGGCGTCGAGCTCGCCGCTCGTCAGCTCCTCAGTGGGATCGGAAGCCGACTCCGCGAACCTGATGACGAGCCGGTCGACGTAGGCTGGATGCGGTCCCCAGTAGCGGGGGTTGCGGCGAAGGACGAGCTGCCGGCCGCGCTCGAACCGCTCGACGAGGAACGGGCCACTTCCGATGGGTCGACCCGTCCTCGGATCGTCGATCCGGTCGCTCCAGACCTTCGTGAGATCCAAACCGCGGAGCGCGTGCGCCGGCAGGATGTTCCCGAAGAAGTCGTGCCAGTTCGCGGACCGCGGCCGGAGAACCACTCGTAGGGTCTTGGGATCGACGGCGCGCGCGCTCCGGACGGGCGCGTGGAATTCACGGAACTCCGGGGAACCGTGACGGCGTTGCGCCCGGAGCGTGAAGATGAAGTCCTGCGCCGTGATCGGGACTCCGTCGCTCCAGTGCGCCTCTGGGCGAATGTGGTAGGTCAGCGTGAACGGTCGCCTCCTCGTGTAGTCGACCCTCGAGACGAGACGTTCCTCGAACGTGAAGTCGGGACCGATATCGAACGGGCTCTGTAGAACCGCCTCGACCCAGCCCGGACCGACCAGGGTGCGGCCACAGCTCGTGAGCAGGACGTTGAGACACGCAGGCTCGGGGCCGATCAAGCGAAGGACGAGCGTGCCGCCGCGCTTCGGCGTCTGCGCCCCCGCGCCGCCGGCTCCTGAGACCGCGAGGAGCGAGAAGGCGATCGCCGCGAGGAGTGCAGTGGGGCGAATCACGAGCTTCACAAGGTGAATCCTCCGCCTCAAGTCGCCATCGGTCAACTGAGCCGGACTGCGACCACGCTCGCTCGACTGACCGGGCACGCAGACGCCGGGTTCACGCTCAAGGTGTACGCGCGGGATGCCCGCGATGAGGCGGCGGTCGTCTCCGACGTGCTCTCCAGAGCGGCCGAAGCGAGGATCGGCTCGTGACCGCTCGGGTCGCCGAGGCTGACGGAAGGCTGACTGCAGAGGTCTCGCTGTGGCCGTTCCTGCCGCAGATGTGGCTCTGTTGAGCCAAGCCCTCTGACGGACTCGAACCGTCGACCCCCTCCTTACCATGGAGGTGCTCTACCGACTGAGCTAAGAGGGCGTGGCCGGACTGTAGCCAAGCCCGCGGGCATGCAGGGAGGAGGATTCGAACCTCCGAAGGCTGAGCCAGCGGGTTTACAGCCCGCCCCCTTTGGCCACTCGGGAATCCCTGCGGGGCGGGGCATTGTAGCCGCGCTCTTCCGTCAACTCCGCGAGCCAGGCGCGTACCGCGGCGGCCACGGCGTCGAGGTCCGTGCGCAGGCTGTGGTCGCCGCGGACGCCCACCACCGTGCGGCTCTTTCCGGGCGGCGGCACGCCGAACGGGTCGCTCTCGCCCTGCACGACGAGTGTCGGGACGCGTACCGCATCGAGCTCGGGCAGGCGGCTCGGCGCGGGCTTCGACCGGCGCGGCGGCAGGAGTGGGAACGCAAGGCAGAGGACGCCGACGGCCCCGGTCGCGGCGACGGTCCTGCACGCGACGCGCGCGCCGAGAGAACGACCGCCGACGATCACCGGCAGCCCACTCAGGTCGTTGCCGCGGAGCGCCTCGACGACCGCCGTCCAGGCCGCGTCGAGCTGTTTCGCGGGAGCGGGGGAGCGTCGGCCGGCGACCCGGTACGGCTGCTCGACGAGGGCGACTGTGAGTCCCTCCGCGAGCGCAGCATCGCGAGCCGCTATGAGATCTCGCGACTCGACGCCGCCACCAGCCCCGTGGCCGAGTACCAGCGCGAGCTGCGGCTTCTCGACGGGATACACGTGAGCCCTCGCCGGCCCGTGGGGTGTGTCGATCTCGAGCACGGCCACGATCGCTGATGGTGGCAAATCCCTACGATCGGGGCGTGGAGCGCTTCGACGTCCTGGTCGTCGGTGCGGGGCCTGCCGGCTCGGCCGCCGCGATCCACCTCGCGCGTGCCGGCGCGAGCGTCCTGCTGGTGGACAAGGCGGCTTTTCCGCGCGACAAGCCGTGCGGCGGAGGGCTCACGGGCCGCGCGCTCCGGCACCTCCCCTGTGCGGTCGATCCGGTCGTCGAGCACGTCGTCGACCGCCTGGTCGTTCGAGCCGGCTTCGGGAGGAAGGTCGCACGCACGGGCGACGGGCGGCTCATCGACATGACCCAGCGGCGCCGGCTCGACCTCCACCTCGCAGAGCAGGCCGTGGCGGCAGGCGCCGACTTCCGCGACGGCGCAGCGGTCGCGGGGATCGAGATCGGAGGGAATGGCGTCTCGGTGCGTATCGACGACTCGCCGATCCGCGCGAGCTTCCTCGTCGGCGCCGACGGCGCGAACGGCGCCGTCGCCAAGGCGGCGGGGCTGGGAGCCGGCATCGTCCGGGGCGTCGCGCTCGAAGGGAACGTGCCGTGGGGCGCGCTCGAGCGGTCGCCGTACGCGGGCACGGCCTGGGTCGAGATCGGCATCGTCCCGGGCGGCTACGGCTGGGTCTTCCCGAAGGGTGACCACGCGAACCTCGGCGTGGGCGGGTGGCTGACGGAGGGGCCGAAACTGCGGGCGCATCTCGACCGGCTCGCGCGGGCGCACGGCGTCGATCCCTCGGCACTCGAGAGCGTCCGCGGGCACCGTCTGCCGATGCGCGAGCTCGGCGCGCCGGCAGCGCGCGGCCGCGTGCTGCTCGTCGGGGACGCGGCCGGCCTCGTCGATCCGTTGTCGGGGGACGGGATGTACGAGGCCTTCGTCTCCGCGCGCCTCGCATCCGACGCGATCGTCGCCGGGACGCCCGAGACGTACGAACGGTCGCTGGCGACGGCGCTCGACCGTCACACCTCCGCGTCGTGGAAGGCGAAGCGCGCGCTGGATCGCTACCCGCACGCGTGTCTGTGGGCGCTGCGTGCGCCAGGGGTCTTCGGCGCAGTCACGGGCTTGCTACGCGGGGAGCTGGCGCACCCGAGCGAGGCGCGCCGCATCGCGCGTCCGCCGTTGCGTGCGCTGTCGCGTCTGGCCCGGCACGCGACACCCTCGCGCCTGATCTCAAGAGCGCTCTCGCTTGTGCCGATGCACGAGCTGGCCATGGATTCCAACGCCGTGCTCAGGCATGCGGTCGAGTCGGGCGCCGGCGACATGCATCTGAACGTGGGGCAGCCGTCGTGAACGTCGCTGCAGCTGCCTTCGTCCTGGCGCCCGCGCTGGCGTTCGGGAGCTTCCTCAATGTCGTCGTAGCGCGGGTGCCCGCGCGCAGATCGATCCTCCGCCCGCCGTCCTCATGCGGGAGCTGCGGCTCCGAGATCCTGTGGCGCGACAACGTCCCGCTCGTTTCGTACGCGCTGCTCCGCGGGCGCTGCCGGCACTGCGACACGCGGATCTCCCCGACGTATCCGCTCGTAGAGGCGGTCTCCGCGCTGCTCATCGTTGCGTGCTTCGCCGTCTCGGGCGTGACCCCCGAAGCCGCGCTCGCGGCCGGCTGCTGCGCCGTGCTCGTCGTGCTCTCCGTGATCGACGCGATCGACCGGATCGTTCCGAACCGGATCGTCGTGCCCGCTGCGGGGCTCGCGCTTCTGGCCCACACGGCGATCGACCCGAGCATCGCGTGGCTCGTCTGGGCGCTGGTTGCTGCCGGCGCAGTCTTCCTCGTCGCGCTCGCCTATCCGAAGAGGCCCGGGATGGGCGACGTGAAGCTCGCGCTACTCCTCGGCGCCGTGCTCGGGTCGACCGTCACGGTCGCGCTCATGCTTGGGCTCTTCGCTGCGCTCGTGCCCGCGGCCGTCCTCGCGTTGCGCCGTCGCTCGGTGCGAAGGATGGGCGTACCGCTGGTGCCGTTCCTCTCCTTCGGCGCGGTCGTCGCCCTGTTCTCGGGAGGCGCGATCCTCGATTCGTATCTCGGCCTGTTCTAAGGCGATCCGCTCGAGTATCTGCGCGCAGGTGTCAACCCCGACTCAGTCAACGTGCACGCGGGGCTCGAGCCCTCCGGGCGCTGCGCTCGATCCTGCGCTCCGACCCCGACGATGTTTCGTTCTTGCGCAAGAAGAGCTGCCCGCGCTACGACCAGACCGGATACCGAGACGCAGAGCCGGAATCTGCGAGCGCAGATTCCGGCTAGGAGGTGCGGACTTCGCAGCGGAGCGCGACGGCCCGGGGTTAGGCGCAGTTGTTGCTGGCGTGATAGTCGGTGCTAGACGGCTCGGGGCCTGCAACGCTCCAGACCTTGCCGCTGACGGTGTCTGTGAGGCAATACGTCGTGGTCGTCACCGACGCCACCGTCAGGGTTGGGGAGACGCCCGAGTCGATCGCGACGAGCGCAGCCGTGTCCATGCCGGTGTACGCGCCGTTGTCGGCGTAGTAGGCCTCGGCCGACGGCAGTGCCGCGCGGAGGTTGGCCTTCGCCGCATTGTTCGCAGCTCGATCGCGGAACCCGAGGTACGAGGGCACTGCGATGGCGAGCAGGATGCCGATGATGATGATCACGACGAGGAACTCGATCACGGTGAAGCCGTGCTCGGTGTTGCCGTCAAGGCGGGTACGGATCCGCTTGAACATTGCCGCAACTCCTTCCGCAGTCCGCAGTTGGTTTCCGGTAGGGCGGATGCGGACGGTCCATCGGCAGGGTCGATGGGGGACGCCTACCCCATTTTGGGTGATTCACGGGTGACGCCTGGGTGGGCTACCAGCCCGATTCGCGGCTGCTCGAGCCGATTCGGAGCGCTGCCGATGCGCGATACATCGACCTCCTCGCTCAGTTCCATCATCGAGCGCTGATGATGAGGGCGTCGGCGCGATCATCGGGATCACGTGATCGCGACGTAGCTGCCGATGCTCGAGCGGCTTCAGCTCGTGCAGTAAGCCGTCACGCGTAGCCGGCCAGCGCCTCGTCGACAACGAAGAACCGTGCGTGCGCCTTCGCCGTGGCGGAGCCGGTCGAGTGCATCGTTCACGGCCTCGAGCGGCTCGACGGCCGAGACGACGCCGGCCAGGTCGAGGTCGCCCGAGAGCGCGAGCTCGGCGAGCCCCGGGATCTCCGCAGCGGGGTCGCCCGATCCGTAGTAGCTGCCTCGAAGCGACTTCTCCGAGAGGAATTCGATGGCGGGAACGCTGGCCTCGACACCGTCCGGTGCAAGTCCGACGACGACGGCCGTGCCGCCCGGCCGAACCAGGTCCCACGCGAGCCGGATCGTCTCCGCCCTCCCGACGACCTCGAACGCGAAGTCCACCCCATCGTCCGTGAGCCGTCGAACGGCTTCGATCGGATCGGGGTGGGCGGACGTCGCGAACGCATCCGTCGCACCTCGGGCGACCGCGAGCCGGAGCTTCTCCGGGGCGCGGTCGATGGCGACGATCGGGTCCGCACCGGCAAGTCGCAGCGCGGCGATGACCTGCAGGCCGACTCCCCCGCAACCGATCACTGCCGCCGAGTCGCCGCGCTGCACCCCTGCCGCATTCCGAACGGCACCCATTCCCGTGACGACGCCGCAACCGAGCAACGCGGCCTGCCAGAGGGGCAAAGCGCGCGTGATCGGAACTGCGCCCCCAGCGGCGACGACGACGCGCTCCGCGAAGCACGCCGTCCGGAGCCCGTGCTGCAGCGTCGTGCCGTCGGGGAGCCGGAGCCGGCTCGTGCCGTCGAGCAAGGTGCCACGAACGTTTGCCGCTGCCACGACGAGGCAGAGGTTCGGCTTTCCGGCGAGGCAATAGCGGCAGGAGCGGCACGCGGGGACGAAGCAGAGCGATACGTGGTCGCCGGGCGTGACGTGGACAACGGCCTCACCGACCGCCTCGACGACGCCCGCTCCTTCGTGGCCGATGACTGCCGGCCAACGACCAGGTCCGAGGTCGCCGTCTGCGAGCCGCACGTCGGAGTGACACACCCCGACCGCGGCGACGCGAACGAGTACCTCGCCGGACTTCGGAGGGTCCAGGTCGACGTCTTCGATCTCGACGGGCTCGCCCGGTCGGCGAAGGACGGCAGCGCGAATGCGCATCATCCGATCCGATATCGCTCGAGTGCGTCGAAGTCAGGCGTAACGCCGAGGCCCGGGCCAGGCGGGGGGCCGATGGTCCCGTCGGCTGCGATCGCGAGGGTCGTGGGGAGCAGCCAGTCGCGGCGCTCGGCGCTCCATGCGGGCGGGTCGAACGGCACCTCGAGATACGGACAGGTCGAGAACGCGAGCGCGGCGTGGAGGTTGGCAAGCAGTCCGTAGCCGTTGGACCAGGTGTGCGGGGCCCACGACCGCTCCGCGGCGTCGGCGATCTCCGCGACGCGCCGACAGCCCTCGATGCCACCGGACAGGACGACGTCGGTCTGCACGATGTCGATGCCGCCTCGGACTACGAGATCACGTGCCCCTGCAGTCGTTCGCACCATCTCTCCGGCTGCGATCCGTATTCCGTTATTGCTCAGCGCCGCGTAGCCCTCGATGTCGTCAGTGGGCAGCGGCTCCTCGAGCCAGTACACATCCAGGCGCTCGAGCTGGTGGGCAAACTCGGCCGCCGTGCGCCGATCCCAGCACGGAGTTGTGTCTCCGGGCATGCGCCAGCCCTGATTGGCGTCGACCATCACGTCCAGCTCGGGAACCGCCTCGCGCACCGCCTCGATCACCGGGAGGTCGAGGCGCCAGTCGCTCGAGTGAAGGCGAATCTTGACCGCACGTACTCCAGCTTCGCTAAGCGCCCGGCACCGGCGAACCCGTTCCTCGGCGTCGATGAGCTCGCCGGTCGACGCGTACGCCCCGATGCGATCACTCGTGCCCCCGAGCAGGCGCCAGAGCGGCTGGTCGCGTGCGCGCCCGACGAGATCCCAGATCGCGATCTCGAGCATCCAATTGCGTCCGTGATGAAAGTCGACCGTCTCGAGGATGGTGTGCACCGTCGCCGCGTCCGTCGCCGAGACGCCGATCACCCAGCGCTCGAGGAGCGTCCGGTCGGGGAGTCCGTCGCCGCTTGCATACCCCTCCACGCCGTCGTCGGACCGGACGACCACGATCGTGGCGTCCTGGTGCGTGCGCGGGACCGGGTCCCAGGCGGCGCGGAACGGGGGGTCGAGCGGATAGCGGTAGGACCGCGTCTCGATCGAGGCGATCTTCACTACTCTCCGCCGTAGAACGGGCTGCGCAACGAATCGCGCCGTCGCACGAGGTCGGCCGCTGCCCCCGGGTCGCGTCCCTCGACGCAGACGCCAAGTGCCTTGCGCGTCGCCGCGCGACTTGCGAGACGTAGCGCTGTCTCGTCGGTCGCGCTCGCGTCGATCCACACGGCCACGAGCACGAGCAGGTCGCCACTCGCTTCGATGAGCCCGTCCGCCACTGCGTCGAGCACGCCCTGACCTATCCCGAGCTGCGCCGCGCCCCACGTCAGCGTTTGGGAGCGATCGTCGAGCGCGGTTGCCTTGTTCATCATCAACGTCGGCGGCCAGACGGGCTCGTACTCCTGTTGCGTCGGGCCAACGCAGATGAGCACGGGCGTGTGGCCGGGAGCCGGGTGAGCCAGCATCGAGATGGCCGCCGCTGCCGTCGGGCTCCCGCGTCGTGCGAGCACGACGTTGACGTGCGAGCCGTTCGGCGCCTCGCCGCTCCAGCCTTCGCCGATCCGTCCATCGAGGTCGTCGTGCGTCATATCTCCAGCACCACCCGTACGGCATCGCCGGAATGCATGAGCTCGAATCCCTGCTCTGCCTCCTCCAGTGGAAGGCGATGAGAGATGAGGCGATCCAGTGGAAGTCGCCCCTGGCGGAAGAGATCGAGCGTGTGCGAGAAGTCCCGCTCCGGCTTCGTCGAGCCGTAGATCGATCCGAGGACACGGCGCTCCATACGGGGGATCGTGACTGCCGGCAGAGACAGCACAGCATCAGCCCGTGGGATGCCGATCAGCACGGCCGCTCCTCTGTTGCGGGTGGAGAGGAACGCCGTCTCCATGGCCTCCGGTCGGCCGGTTGCTTCGATCGCGTAGTCGACTCCGCCGCCGCTGGCTGCGCGCACGGCCTCGGCGGTCGCCTCAGCACTTCCCTGCCACTCGACCGCAGCGGTCGCGCCGAACGAGCGTGCGACAGCGAGTTTCTGCGCAGCCGCGTCCACCGCGACGATCGACTCCGCCCCGGCGACGACGGCCGCCATGAGCGCAGACAAGCCGACGCCACCGCAGCCCACGATCGCGACCCTATCGCCCACCTGGACTCGGGCGGTGCGCCAGACGGCGCCGGTGCCCGTCGACACGGCGCAGCCGACGAGCGCAGCGACGTCGAAGGGGATGTCGACGCCGATCGGGATGCACGACCGCTCTGGGACGACGCATGCGTCGGCGAACGTCGAGAGGAAGGAGTAGTGATAGACGGGCTCGCCGTCGCGAGAGAGGCGCGGAGTTCCGTCCATGAGCCCACCCGTCCCCATTGCGGGCCACACGGTCGAGCACAGATGCTGCAGATCCCGTGCGCACTCCTCGCAGTGCCCGCACCAGGGCGTCCACGAGAGCGCGACATGGTCGCCCACGGCCACGCGGGTGACGCCGGCGCCGACCTCCTCGACCACCCCCGAGCCCTCGTGCCCCAGGACGGCCGGACATACGGTCTCCGAGGTTCCATCGACGGCGTTCCAGTCGGAGTGGCAGACGCCGCTCGCTCGGATGCGGACGAGCACCTCCTTCGGGCCGGGAGGGGCGAGTTCCAGGTCGGAGACGGTCAGTGGGCCGCCGTTCTGCTCGAGGACCACGCCGCGCACCCTCACGCTGTCACTCGCTCCTTGCCCTGCAGGACGCGGAGGTCCTCGATCGGAATGTGGCACCGCATGAGGTGACCGTCCTCCACCTCTACGAGCGGCGGCTCGGACTCCTCGCAGATGGCTCCAAGCTTCCGAGGACAGCGCGTGTGGAACACACAGCCGGATGGCGGGGACGCGGCGCTCGGGATGTCGCCGGCGAGTCGGATGCGGTCGCGCCCGCCTCCGTCGACCGTGGGGACGGCTGAGAGCAGAGCCTCGGTGTACGGGTGATGTGGACCGTCGAAGACGACATCGGCCGGGCCGAGCTCCTGGAGGCGTCCGAGGTAGAGGACGGCAATGCGGTCGGAGATGTAGCGGACGACCCCAAGGTCGTGCGAGATGAAGAGGTAGGCGACGCGCTTCTCCGCCTGGAGCTCGACGAGCAAGTTGAGAATGGCGGCTTGCACCGAGACGTCGAGCGCCGACGTCGGCTCGTCGCAGACGACGAGCTTCGGGTCGCCGGCGAACGCGCGGGCGATCGCGACGCGCTGCTTGAGCCCGCCGGAGAGCTGCACCGGCTTCTGCGTCAACGTGCGCTCCGTCAGGCGCACGCGTTCGGCGAGGTCCTGCATGCTGCCGCTCCGCCGCGGCGCCGCCGACGCCGGCGAGCTTGCTGAGGGAGCGAAGGAGGATCCGGCGCACCGAGTGCCGCCGGTTGAGCGCCGAGTCCGGGTTCTGGAAGACGATCTGAAGCGCCCGCAAGCTCGTCGCGCGACCGCTTCTGGTAGCGCGGGGGCAGCGCGCGTGCCCTCGAGCTCGACCGTGCCGGTCGTCGGCGCGACGATGCCGAGCAGCGTCCGCGCGAGCGTCGTCTTGCCGCTACCCGACTCCCCGACGAGCCCGAGCGTCTCGCCCGGCCAGATCGCGGCGCTGACGTCGGTGAGCGCGTGCACCTCGTGGCCTCGCTGCTTGAAGACCTTCGTGAGTCCTTGCGAGCTCGACGAGCGGCGGCTGCTCGCGGTCGACGCGCGGGAGGTCGAGGTCGGCCGCGCTCCTCACGCGGAAGCTCGCGGCGCGCGCTCGTGGTACCAGCAGCGGCTCCGTGGCCGCCGCCGACCGTGATCAGCGGCGGCTCCTCGTCACGGCAGCGCTCGTCGGCGAGCGCGCAGCGGTCGGCGAACACGCAGCCGGCGATCTCGGCGCCGAGCGCGGGCAGGAAGCCGGGGATCGTGTCGAGCCGGCCATGATCCTTGCGAACGCCGCCGCGCGGGATGCAGCGCAGCAGCCCGACCGTGTACGGATGCCGCGGGTCGCGCAGCACCGTCTCGACCGGCCCCTCCTCGACGAGCCGGCCCGCGTAGAGCACGCCGACGCGCGAGCACATCTTCGAGATCACGCCGAGGTTGTGGCTGATGAACAGCACCGAGGTATGGAGGTCGGCCTGGAGCTGCGACGACGAGGTCGAGCACCTCGGCCTCGACCGTCGCGTCGAGCCCGGTCGTGGGCTCGTCGAGGATGAGGAGCGCCGGGTCCTTCGCGAGCGCCATCGCGATCACGACGCGCTGCTGCATCCCGCCGGAGAGCTGGTGCGGGTAGCGCGACATGACGCGATCCGGGATCCGCGATCTGCACCGTGCGCGAGCGCTTCGCGCGCGCGGTCGCTGCGCGTCGCCTGCGATGCGCCGAGCACCGTGAACGCCTCCGCGACCTGCGCGCCGACGCGGATCGACGGGTTCAGCGCGGCGCCGGGGTTCTGGTAGACCATCGAGACCGTCTCGCGCGCGGAACTCGCGGAGCGCGCCCCGCCGAGCGCGAGCACGTCCCGTCCGGCGACCGAGATGGACCCGCCGGACGACCCGGCCGTTGCGCGCGAGGTAGCGGACGATCGCGAGCGCGGCCGTCGACTTGCCGCAGCCCGACTCGCCGACGAGCCCGTACGACTCGCCGCGCGCCGATCTCGAACGACACGCCGCGCAGCACGGGTCGGTCGATACCGCGCACGCGGTAGACGACGTCGAGGTCGCGCAGCTCGAGCGCGGCGTGCTCCGCTCATCGCTCGAGCACCTGCTGGACCGAGTCCGAGACGAGGTTGACCGCGACGACGAGCGATGCGATCGCGAGCGCCGGGAAGAGCACGGTCCACCACTCGAACGCGAGGTCCTGGTAGTTGTCGGCGATCTGCACGGCCCAGTCGGGCGAGGGCGGCTGCAGCCCGAACCCGATGAAGCTGAGCGTCGCGACGGCGAAGATCGCGTACCCGAGCCGGATCGTCGCCTCGACGAGAATCGGGCGGCATCACGTTCGGGAGGACCTCCGAGAACATGACGTAGGGCGACGCGCTCGCCGCGGAGCCGCGCTGCCTCGACGTAGTCGAGATCGCGCCTCGCCGAGCACGGCCGCCCGAACGGTGCGCGCGATGATCGGGGAGAAGACGGCGGCGATGACGATGATCACCGTCCACGTCGAGCGGCTGCCGAGCGCGGCCACGACGGTGACGGCGAGGAGGATCAGCGGGATCGCGAGGAGCGCGTCGATCACGCGGCTGATCGTGTCGTCCGCGATCCCCTTGAAGTAGCCCGTGATGAGCCCGAGCGTCGTTCCGACGAGCGTCGCGAGCAGCGTCGCGAGCGGCGCGATGAGGAGGATGTCCCGCGAGCCGGCGAGGACTCGCGAGAAGACGTCGCGCCCGAGTCGATCCGTGCCGAACAAGTGCTGCGCCGACGGGGCCGCGCCGATCTCCGGCGTCTGGTCGAACCGCGGGTCGTAGGGCGTGATGTGGTCGCCGAGGATCGCGCACGCGATCCAGAAGAGGATGACCGCGGCGCCGACGATGAAGCTCGGGCTCCGGAGCGAGCAGGCGCAGTCCGCTCGCGACGTGCGGCGCTCGCCTCGGAGCGACCGCGTCGGCTGCGCGACCGAGCTCATTCGGACGCCTCGAACCGGATGCGCGGGTTCAGCAGCGCGGAGAGCACGTCGGCGACGAGGGTGACGACGACGTACGTGAAGCCGATGATCAGGACGCCCGCCGAGAGCACGGTGAAGTCCTTCAGCTGTGCGGCCTCGAGCGTGGTCAGTCCGATGCCCCGGTAGTTGAAGAGGAGCTCGATCGCGACGAGCCCACCGAGGAGGTAGCCGACCTGGGTGGCGATCACCGCGATCGTCGGAAGGAGCGCGTTTCGAAGCACGTGGCGGCGGATGACGGTCTTGCGTGGAAGTCCCTTGAGGAACGCCGTCCGCGTGTAGTCGGCGTCGAGTGCCTCGACGACTCCGGCTCGGGTGATGCGCGCGACGTAGCCGAACAGGACGAGCGTGAGCGCGATCGCAGGAAGCGTCAGGTGCTTCACCTGCGTCGAGCGGGCCGGCGCCCGGCTCCCACTGGGCGGTGACCGGCAGCCATCCCGCCCAGATCGAGAGGACGAGGATGAGCACGAGCCCGGTGACGAACTCCGGGACGACCGCGAGCGAGAGCCCCACGACGGTGATGCCGCGATCGGTCGCCTTGCCGACTCGGAGGCCGGAGAGGACGCCACCGAGGATCCCGAACGGCACGACGAGGACGAACGCGAAGATGGCCAGCTTGAGCGAGTTGAGGAGCGCGGGCCTGATGACGTCCCACACGGGCTGCTCGGGCGGGACGAGCGAGTTGCCGAAGTCGCCGCTGCACCACGCCGCTCGCCCAGTCGAGGTACTGGACGACGACAGAGCGATCGGTGCCGTGCTCGTGGTTGTACTCGGCGACTGCCTCGGCGCTGGCGTCGCGTCCGAGCACGGAGCGTCCGAGGTCGCCGGGCAGGAGCTGGGCTGCCGCGAAGACGATCACGCTCAGCAGGACGAGCGTGATCACCGCGAGGCCGAGGCGTTTCGCGATGTACCGGGCCATCGCCTCAGGGGTAGCGCGGGTGGCCGGAGCAGGCTCCGGCCGCCCGGTCGCTTCCCTCTAGTCCGAGAGACGTCTTGGCGACACGGATCTGCGAGATCGGGTCCGCCTCGTAGTTCTTGACCTTGACGAGCTGGCTGCCGTGAAGGCCAGGAAGTACGCGGTGATAACCGGCGTGTCGCGCAGCAGGAGCCCAGCCATCTCTTCGTCGCCTTGCGCTGCGCGGCGGTCTCGGTCGTGGCCAGGTACGTCTTCGCTGCAGCGTCGAACGCGGGGTTCGCGTACTTCGACGCGTTCCAGATCCCGTCCGACATGTATGCGGCGGTCAGGTACAGGTTCGGAACACCGCGGGATCCGTACTCCGTGATCGTCGCCGGTGGCGTTCAGCCAGGGTGTAGTGCTGTTGTAGTCCCCGCCGCCGACGGCCGAGTAGTAGTCGTCGTACGTCATGATGTCGAGGTCGATGTCGATGCCGGCCTGCCGGCCCGACGCCTGAACGGCAGCGGCGAAGTCGGGCACGTCGAACTGGTTGTGCGTCGTGATCGTGAACTTCAGGTCTTCCTTGCCCGGCGGCCTTCAGCAGCGCCTTCGCGAGCTCGAGGTTCTGCTTGCGCTGCTTGATCGACGGGTCGGTCGACGGGAACCCCGACCAGAAGGGCGAGTCGTCCCCGAGCGTGCCCGCACCGAGCAGGACGCGGTTGATGATGTCCGGCCGGTTGAGCGTGAGCGCGACCGCCCTGCGCACGCGAGCGTCGCGGAACGGCTCACGATCGACCCGCATCCCGAACATGTTGTGCGACGAGTCGGGCGCGGTGTAGACCTTGTACCGGCTGTTGTTGCGAAAAGCCCGTGACTGCTGTGGCGACATCTGCACGCACGAGGTCGAGCTGTCCGGCCCGCAGCGCGAGCACCATCGGCGCGGGGCTCTCGTAGAAGATGATCGTTACGCCGTCGAGCGGCGCCTTGCCACCCCAGTAGTTGTTGAACCGAACGAGCTCGGCGCGCTGCTTGTTCTGGCTCTTCAGCCGGAAAGCACCGGTCCCGATCATTCCGCTCGACACCCATGTGCCCGGCTTGGCCGCGATCGCCGCCGGCTGGATGATCGCCTGGTACGTCGTCTGGCTGACGAGGTATGGGAACGCGTTGTTCGGCTGCTTGAGCCGGAACTGCACGGTGTACGGCCCGGTCTTCACCACACCCGACGGCTCGATCATGCTCGGCGGGAAGCGCCCGAGGGCCTGGGAGTCCTTCAGCGTGAGGTACTGCCTGATGCTCGCGACGACGTCGTCGGCGTTCATCGTCTTGCCGTTGTGGAACTTCACGCCCTTCCGCAGCTGGAACGTCCAGACGGTCAGGTCCTTGTTCGGCTTCCAGCTCGTCGCGAGCCACGGCTTCACCTCGAGCTTGGGGTTCGTCCACGTGAGGTACTCGCCCGGAATCCCTGCCAGCCCGAGCGAACCGGCCTCCTGCAGCTGATACGGCTCGAGGCTCCGGCGATAGGCGACGGTGCCGACGCGGAGGGTTCCGCCGACCTTCGCCGGGGCGAGCGGCGCGCCGAACGCGGGCTCGCTCGCCGATGTAGCGCAGGAGCATTCCGATCGTGCCGGCGCCGAGTCCGAAGACCGCCGCACGCCGGAGGAACTCCTGGCGGTCGAGCTCTCCTGCGACCAGCTCGTCGATGAGGTTATTCTCGATTCGGACTTGCGTCGGTGCGTCGGAACTCTTCGACGAGCCTTCTGGTCTCGCGATCCATCCCCGAGTCTCCCTTCGGTCGCGTGCTTACGTCGCGGTCGCCGCTTCGTGTTCTCTCTCGAAATCGGCATGGTCGACTGCACGATCGTTTATGACAGTCGCGCACCGCGCTCGTCAAGGCGGTGTGAACGGCGGTCAGGCTACGCCGAGAAGCTCGTCGGCGTACGTCATGCCGACGCGGCGCATCCCACGCGGGCCGGGCTCGTAGTGGCCCATTCGCCACAGGGCGGGCGAGTACAGGTGGATCGACGTCGCCGGCGCGGCATCGGGACCGGGGTGCCGCACGCCGTGAATGTCGGACGCGTCGAAGTCGAACCGTCCTCCGGCAGCGTGCTCGGTCGTCCGCTCGCGAACCCAACCGTCCTCCTCGACGCGGAACCAGTCCTCGAAGAGGGTCCCCTCGCACACGCATACCGCGCCCGAGGAGCGGTCGTGGTCGTGGTAGCCGGTGTTCTGGCCGTCGACCCAGCAGATGAGCCACACATCGATGTTGGGATCGCGGTAGAGCTGCTGGTAGAAGCGCGCCTCTCCCTCGTGATGCACGTACTGGCGCCAGAGGTGCTCCGTCGCCGCGAGCTGAGCGGCGAGATCCGACATCGTCGGGCGATCGAGGTCCGTGTCCGGGGGAACCCGCGCACTCAGCCAGGTCGCGAGTGCGTTCAAGTCAGCAAGCGAGACGGTGTGTCGGACTGGAGAACGTACGTCACAGCATCTCCGAAACCGCGGACGGCATCCAGTGTCGGCTGCGATTCGACGACGGGCGTGTCGCTGCCGTAAGCGAGCTGGCCGACGCCGAAGGTCTCGATGCAGAGCTCGATTGCCCGCCGTCCGTGCGTCGAGACCTCGAAGAACGTGTTCGGATCGAGTGCCGAGCGCACGTGGAGGCCCCTTCGTGCGAGTCGCTCGAGCTGGAACGGGCCGCCTCCCGCCAGCATCGCGAAGAGGATCTTGACCGTCGGCCAGCGCTCGCGGCCGCCTGCGAGCCAGGCGACGTACGCCTCCTGCATGCGCGCCGGGTAGCCGACGACCCATTCCCACCACTCGGGCCGGTCCGCCTGGCCGCCCGGGCCCGCGTCCGGGTGGACGAACACGACGAGGCCCTTCTCGGCGGCGCCGTCGAAGACCGGCGCGACGGAGTCGAGGTCGAGCAGCGCACTCGAGCCGATCGAGACGCCGACGAACCCCGGCCGCACGCTCCCGGGCGAGAACGCGACGAACCGCCCTTGCGCCTTGCTCAGCACGATGCGGATCCCGTCGGCCCACGCGTCCTCCAGGCGTGAGCGCTCTTCATCGGCGAGCGCCTCGAGCCCGAGGCTCGGCTGGAGCGACAGGACGCCCACGTCCACACGGTCGCGATCGAGGAGGCCGAGCCGCGTCTCGACGTCGTGGTCTCGTAGGTCGAGCACGAAGCGACCCTCTCTCGTTTCGAGCTCGGCGCCGTCGAGTCGCGGCGGTGTTTCGCGCGAGCGCAGCGCCGCGACGAACTCCTCGGGCCAGAAGTGCTGATGGAGGTCGTGCGTGGTCACGCTGCAGGCGGGGCCGAGCGAATCGTGGTCGCGAGCTCCTCGAGCGGCAGCGGCATCTGCTCGGCGGAGTCGAGGAAGGCGATGCGCTCCCGCACGAAGGCACGAGTCGCGTCCGCACCGACGCCGAGTGCCGACGGCTCGCGGAGGTCGATCGTTTGCGCCGCGACCGTCACTTCGATGGCGACGACTCGCGATCCGAGGTCGAGCAGCTCGGATAGGCGCCGCGCCCCCAGCGAGCTGAGCGACATCCGGTCCTCGACGCCGGACTCCTGCATGGTCGATGCGAGCTCGATCGACACCGGGTGGGCGAGGAGCCTGGCCTCGGCGCCGATCGCTTGAGCCGCCACCCCGAGCTCCGAGAGCCCGTCCTGCCACGACGCCTCTCGTGTGACGAGCCCTTCGGTAAGGCCGCTGAAGTGGGGACTCAGGAGTTTCAACGTCCTCTCGACGCAGGCCGTCAGCACGGGCGCGAGGGCAAGGCGCGCGAGATCGAGTGCCGTGGCGAGGGCCTGTGAGTCGAAGTTCCCGACCGAGACGAGCCGCTCCTCGTCCGCGACCACCAGCGGATTGCCCTGGTGCGCGTTGAGCTCGGTGGCAAGCTGAGAGTCCACGAAGCGGAGCGCGTCCCGCGCCGCGCCGTGGATCTGTGGGACGCAGCGAAACGTGAGGGGGTCCTGCAGGAAGCGCGCCGCGCCCGGCTGCCAGAGGTCGCTCCCGTCCAGGAGATCGTGCAGCCGAGCAAGCGTCTCGGTCACGCCGGCAGAGCGGCGCGCCCGGCCGATCGCCGGGTGAAGCGCGCCGACGTTGCCGCGCAACGCCTCGAAGTCGAGTGCCGAGGCCGCATCCGCCCACTCGAGCCAGCGCCGTGCGTCGACGACCGCGAGCGCGCCCTGTCCTGTCGAGACCGCGTTCCCGTTGAGAAGGGCGAGCGCTTCGCCGGCCTCGAGCTCGAGATCGCCGAGCACGCCGTGCGCGAGGTCCGCGTTCTGGGCGAGATCCGACTGCCCGACGGTGCCGAGCGAACTGACCGGGGTGTCTGCGAGCCGTTCAGAGCCGTCACGTACCTGTCCGCGACCTCGGGTCGGACGCCCTGATGTCCGGCCGCGAGTGCGTTCGCATGACACAGGAGCGCCGCTCGCACGTCCTCGTCGCTCGTCGGAGGGCCGAGCCCGACGAGGTGTCCGAGGATGGCGGATCGGTTGAAAGCGCGAGCTTCGTCTGCGTCCACGCTCGCCCCGCGTCGCATGCCGACGCCCGTCGTCACGCCGTAGGCCGGGGTTCCTTCCTGTGACGCCCGCTCGACGACTGTGCGTCGCTCGCGCATCCGCTCGACGACCCCGGTCGAGAGCGCGACGCTCTCTCGGCCGCGCGCCACGCGGACGACCTCGTCGAGCGTGAGCGTGCTCCCGGTCAGCTCGACGGTCATGCCCGGACTCTACGAGTCCGGATCGCCCATGCCGGGCCTCGCGTCCGCGTCGATCTGCGGAGCGACGTGGACGGGCAGCCCCGCGTTCTTCCACGCGGCGAATCCACCCACGAGATCCGTCGCGCGCGTGAACCCGAGATCCTGGAGGGTCGAGGCTGCGAGGCTCGTCGACTCGCCGTGCGCGCACACGAGGACGAGCTGTTGCTCGAGTCCGACGATGTGCGCGTTGTGGAAGGCTGGATCGGCGTCCGGGTCGACGCGCCATTCGAGGACGGACCGAGGGATATGGAGCGGCGCCCGGAATAACGCCCTCGCGGGCTCGCTCGTCGCCCGAGCGCGTGTCGATCAGGAGAGCGCCGGCGGATTGCGCGGCGAAGGCGGCTTCCGGCTCGAGTCGCTGCAGCCGGCTGCGTGCCTCGGCGAGGAGGTCGTCGAGCGTCTTCCGCGGCCGGCGGATCAGCCATGCTCATGGCGGCAATCCTCGCACGCGCCGCGCAGCACGACCTCGTGTGCGGCGACCGCGTAACCGCGACCGCCCGCGACCCGCGCGATCGCCGACTCGAGCGCCGGATCCTCGAACGGTTCGACCTTTCCGCAGTCGTCGCAGACGAGGTGGTGATGGTGACCGTCGTCGTGGGCGGGCTCGAAGCGCGCAACCCCGTCGCCGAGGTCGACGCGCTGGACCAGTCCCAGCTCGTCCATTCCCTCGAGGGCCCGGTACACGCTGGCGATCCCGACGCGCGCGCCGCCTGCTCGGAGCGCGTCGTGGATCTCTTGCGCCGACAGGCAGCAGTCCTGACGGCCGAGGTGCTCCACGACGAGGCGCCGCGCCCCGCCGCTCCGCCCGGTGGCGTCGCGGAGGCGGCCGACCGCGGTGTCTGTCCAGGTCATGATGATAATGATAGCTGTTCTCAAAGACGTGCTACCGTCTCGCCGTGCGTCTTGCGCTCTTCGCCGCGGTACTTGCGGCCGTCGCGGTCGTCGTCACCGGTTGCGGCAGGTCGGGGGACGCCGCGAAGCGCGCGACCGTCGTCGGGAGCTTCTATCCGCTTGCCTGGGTGGCCGACCGCGTCGCCGCTCCGGGAACCCGCATCGTCGACCTCACGCCCGCGGGCGCGGAGCCGCACGATCTCGAGCTCACGCCGCGCGACCTGGAGACGCTGCGGGACGCCAACGTCGTGCTCTACCTCGGTCACGGCTTCCAGCCTGCGGTGGAGAAGGCAGTCGAGGGCCGGTCGGGGCCGTCGATCGACCTGCTCTCCACGCAGACGCTCCGCCCTGGCGGGGAGGAGGGTGCGACCGCCGATCCGCACGTGTGGCTCGATCCGAGTCGGCTCGCCCGGATCGCGATCGCCGTCGGGAGTGCGCTGCACCGCGAGCAGGCTGCCGAGGACCTCGCCGCCGAGTTGCACACGCTCGACGGCGAGTTCCGGACCGGGCTCGCGCGCTGCCGTCGTCACGAGATCGTCACGAGTCACGCAGCGTTCGGCTACCTGGCTGCTCGCTACGGCCTCGTGCAGGTCGCCCTGACGGGGCTGTCTCCCGAGGCCGAGCCGAGCCCGAAGGACCTCGAGAGGCTCGTGGACGACGTCCGCCGGAGCGGAGCCACGGTGGTCTTCTCGGAGACGCTCGTCTCGCCGCGGCTCGCGGAGACGATCGCGCGCGAGGCGGGGGCGGCCACGGCCGTCCTCGATCCCATCGAGGGGCTCACCGAGGACGAGACGAGTGCGGGCGAGGACTACCTCTCGCGGATGCGCTGGAACCTGGCCACGCTACGGAAGGCGCTCGGATGCAGGTAGCCGTCGAGCTGCGCGACGTGTCGTTCGGGTACGGCTCGGGCCACAACGTGCTCGAGCACGTGAACCTCGAGCTCGGCCAGGGAGAGTTCGTCGCTGTCGCCGGGCCGAACGGCGGAGGGAAGACGACGCTCGTTCGCATCGTCCTCGGCCTCGAGCGTCCTGGCACGGGGAGGGCTCTCCTGTATGGCGAGCCGGCGCATCGGTTCTCCAGACGCAGGGCGCTCGGCTACCTGGCCCAGCGATCCGAGGTGGGAGGGGACGCGCCCGCGACCGTGCGAGAGGTCGTCTCGGCGGGCAGGCTCGCGTCCGGCCGTTTCGTCGGCGGACTCCGCCGCGGAGACCGCGCGCTCGTCGACGAGGCGATCGCGCGCGTCGGTCTGGAGCTGTTCTCCGACCGACCGCTTCGCACGCTCTCCGGCGGGATGCAGCAGCGAGCCTTCATCGCGAAGGCACTTGCGGCCCAGCCCTCGCTGCTCGTCCTCGACGAGCCGACCACGGGGGTCGACGCCGAGTCCCAGGAGTCCATCGCCGGTCTCCTCGCCGACCTGCACGGCGAGCTCGGCGTGACGATCGTCTACGTCTCGCACGAGTTCGGCGCGGTGGAGCACTACGTCGAGCGCCTCGTGCTCGTCCGGCGAACGATCGTCTTCGACGGTCCTCCGCACGAGCTTCCGGGGCTCTGGCACGACCCGGCACACGTCCATGTTCCAGAGTGAGTTCATGCGCCTCGCCTTCGGCGCGGGCGCGGTCGTCGGGGTCCTGGCGCCGGCCGTCGGCTTCTTCCTGGTCCAGCGGCGGCAGTCGCTCATGGGTGACGGCATCGGCCACGTCGCTTTCGCAGGCGTGGCGGCCGGGATCCTGCTCGGCGTATCGCCGGTGCTCACCGCTCTCGTGGCGGCGGTGCTCGGAGGCGTGGTCGTCGAGCTGCTGCGCTCACGAGGACGCACTGCGGGCGATCAGGCGCTCGCACTCGTCTTCTATACGGGCATCGCGCTCGGAGTGGTGCTGATCGCACAGGCAGGCGCGCTGAACGTCAACCTGTTCCAGTACCTCTTCGGGTCGATCCTGACCGTGACGCGCAGCGATCTCGTGGTGATCGCGGCGCTCGGCGCGGTCGGACTTGCGACCGTCGCGCTCTTGTACCGAGCATTGGTCGGCGTCGTCATCGACGAGGAAGGCGCTCGGGTTGCCGGCGTCCCGATCGGCTCCCTCAACATCGCACTGGCTGCGCTCGCCGCCGTCACGGTCGCGCTCTCGATGCGCGTCGTCGGCATCCTGCTCGTCGCCGCGCTCATGGTCCTGCCGGTGAGCGCAGCGGGCCGGATCGCGTGGAGCATGCGCTCGACGATCGTTCTCTCCACGCTCATCGGACTTGCGTCGTCACTGTGCGGCCTGACCATCTCCTACTACGCCGACCTGCCCCCAGGCGGGACGATCGTCCTCGTCGCGGCGGCCGTGTACGTCGCGGCGCTTGCGGCGAGCACGATCCGCGGACGCTGACTACGCGGCGGCGAGCGCGGCGCCCATGCCGGGCTCGTGGCAGCCACGGCAGCGGGCCTCGTACTGCTCCGCGGCTCCGACGACAACGGTCTCGCCGGAGTACGGAGCCGGTATGCCGTCGACGAGTCGCTGGGTCGTCGTCGCCGGCCCTCCGCAGCGATGGCACACCGCCTGCAACTTGTCGACGAACTCGGCGTGCGTGAGCAGCTCGGGCATCGGGCCGAACGGAAGGCGCCGGAAGTCCTGGTCGAGGCCGGCGACGATCACACGCACCCCGCGGTCGGCAAGGTCGAGCGCGGTGGCGACGACGCCGTCGCCGAGGAACTGCGCTTCGTCGATCCCCACGACGTCGAACTCGTTCGCGAGCGCCGGGATCTCCGCGACCGAGGAGACCGGCACCGCCTGCATGCGAGCGCCAGCGTGACTCACGACGTCGGTCGCGTCGTAGCGGTCGTCGATGCGCGGCTTGAAGATGACGATGCGCTGGCCCGCGATCTCCGCGCGCCGGAGGCGGCGGATCATCTCCTCGCTCTTGCCGCTGAACATCGGGCCGCAGATGACCTCGAGCCAACCGCCTCGCTGGGGTGGGATCCGGATCACGGCGGCGATCCTAGTAAGGCCGTCGGCGGACATCGAAACGGTCCGCGAGAAGCCCTTCTGAGCCCTGCTACACTCTCGCGCGCGCGGCGGCGTAGCTCAGTTGGTTAGAGCAGCGGAATCATAATCCGCGTGTCGCAGGTTCGAGTCCTGCCGCCGCTACTCGAACAACCCTTTTTCGTCCCACCCCAACCGAGAGAACAATGGCAACCGGAGTACGAGTCGCGATCACGCTCGCCTGCACCGAGTGCAAGCGGCGCAACTACCAGTCGCAGAAATCCAAGCGAAACTCCCCCGACCGCGTGGAGTTCAAGAAGTACTGCCGCTGGTGCGGCGCGCACACGTTGCATCGGGAGACTCGGTAGATGGCCCGCGAGACCCGCAGGCAGCGCCGCGCAGCCCGTGCGGCCGCCGGTGACGGCGCGTCGACCTCGCGCCGCGCACGCGCGCAGCAGGTCAGGCCGTCACAGCAGCCCGTCAAGCAGCAGACCGGACGCAAAACCGAGAAGCAGCGCGGTCAGTTCATCCGCGAGTCGTACGCCGAGCTGCGCAAGGTCGACTGGCCCACCCGCAACCAGACCTTCCAGGGCGTGATCGTCGTGATCATCGCCTGCGTGATCGTCGGTACGTACCTGTGGGGTCTCGACCAGGTCATCCGTCCGGTCGTCGACAAGGTTCTTCTCTAAGGACACGCGATGTTTCTCTGGTATGTGATCAACACCTATTCCGGGCACGAGAACAAGGTGAAGACGAACCTCGAGCACCGCATCGTGTCCATGAACCAGCAGCCCGCCTTCCGGCGGGTCGTCGTCCCGACCGAACAGGTCATCGAGACGAAGGACGGACAGAAGGTCCAGACCGAGAAGCGCGTGCTTCCCGGTTACGTCCTCGTGAACATGAACATGTCGGACGAGGCCTGGACGGTCGTCAAGGGCACCCCGGGCGTCACGGGCTTCGTGGGCGCCGGGACGAAGCCGGTCCCGCTGTCGCAGCCCGAGGTCGACCGGATCCTCCACCACGGCGCCCCGGCCGGTGGTGGGCCGGCGCTGAAGTCCCAGGTCGAGTTCTCGCTCGGTGAGTCGGTCAAGGTGACGTCCGGCCCGCTGTCGGATTTCGACGGCGAGATCGTCGACGTCAACGCCGACCAGCAGAAGCTGAAGGTGCTCGTCGACATCTTCGAGCGCCAGGTGCCCGTCGAGCTCAGCTTCGACCAGGTGAAGAAGATCGACTAGCCGCGCGCCGGCTCGGAGAGAGAGAAGAAATGGCGAAGAAAGTCCTCACGATCATCAAGCTGCAGATCCCCGGTGGCCAGGCCAACCCGGCGCCGCCGGTCGGTCCGGCGCTCGGCCAGCATGGCGTCAACATCATGGAGTTCTGCAAGGCCTACAACGCGCAGACGGCCCACGAGAACGGCCGCATCATCCCGGTCGAGATCACGGTCTTCGAGGATCGGTCGTTCACGTTCATCACGAAGACGCCGCCCGCCGCGGTGCTGATCAAGGAGGCCCTCGCCCTCGAGTCCGGATCCGGCGAGCCGAACCGCAACAAGGTCGGCCGGCTGAGCCAGGCGCAACTGCGTTCGATCGCCGAGACGAAGATGCCCGACCTCAACGCGCGAGACGTCGACGAAGCCATGAAGGTGATCGCCGGCACCGCACGGAGCATGGGGGTGGACACATGAGCGCCCACGGCAAGCGTTACCGCGCCGCCCGCGAGGCGATCGACCGCGAGGAGGCGTACACGCCGCTCTCCGCGGTTCGCCTGCTCAAGGAATCTCCCGCGGCGAAGTTCGACGAGACCGTGGAGGTGCATTTCCGGCTCGGGCTCAACGTTCGTCACGCGGACGAGCAGCTCCGTGGCACGATCATGCTCCCGCACGGAATCGGCAAGGACGTGCGCGTCGCCGTCTTCGCCGAGGGCGACAAGGCGCGCGAGGCCGAGGACGCCGGCGCGGACGTGGTCGGCTCCGCCGATCTCGCGACGAAGATCGAAGAGGGGTTCCTCGACTTCGACGTCGCCATTGCGACCCCGGACCAGATGAGCGTCGTCGGAAAGCTCGGGCGCGTGCTCGGCCCGCGCGGCCTCATGCCGAACCCGAAGACCGGCACGGTCACCATGGACGTCGGCAAGGCGGTCTCGGATGCGAAGGCAGGAAAGCTCGAGTACCGCACCGACCGTGGCGGAAACGTCCACTTGCCGATCGGCAAGCGGAGCTTCGACGAGCGTGCCCTGCTCGAGAACTACGCCGCGCTCGTGGAGGAGATCGTGCGCGCGAAGCCCTCTGCCGCGAAGGGCCGCTACATCGAGCAGATCACGCTGACGACGACGATGGGGCCAGGCGTGCACATCGACTCGTCCATCACGCGCGATATCGCCGACGAGCTGGAGGCAGCTACAGTCCCGGCCTAGCTATCCCACGATTCCCGCCGAAGACCGTCGGCTGCCGCTGTCAGAGGGCGTAGGTCCGACCGAGGCAGGTTCGTCTCAGCGCACTCTGCGTTCGACCGAGCCCGCCTTGCGCGGGTTTCGTCTTTCTGAAGGAGAACGACGTGCTGAAAACGGACAAGGAACGGATCGTCGAGGAGCTTGCGGCCGACCTCGGAGCCGCCGAGACGCTCATCGTCGCGGACTACCGCGGCCTGACGAACAAGCAGCTCGAGGCGCTTCGCGACCAGCTCATCCCGCACGGGGCGCGGTTCCGCATCGTGAAGAACACGCTGACTCGCCGCGCGGCCGAGCAGGCGGGTGCGGAGTCGCTGCTCGTCCTGCTCGAGGGCCCGACCGCGATCGCATTCATCGAGTCGTCGGGCGACCCTGCCGCCGTTGCGAAGGCGCTGGCGCAGACCGCCAAGGAGACGAACGTCCTGACGCTGCGCGGCGGCATACTCGAGGGCAAGGCGCTCTCCGGGGAAGAGGTCGATCGGCTCGCAACCCTTCCGCCGATGGACGTGCTGCGCGGACAGCTCGTCGGCGCGGTCGTCGCCCCGCTCACTCAACTGCTCGCTCTCGTCTCGGCTCCCCTCGGCGATCTGCATGGCCTCATCGAGGCGCGCATCAAGCAGCTCGAAGAGCACGGAGAGGTCCTCGAGCCGGCGGCGGAGGCGGCGGTCGCGGAACCCGCGGGCGACGAGGAGCCTGTAACCGACGAAGAGTCCGCAGCCGAGGAGGAGCCGGTCGCAGGCGAGGGCCCCGGAAACGAGGAGCCCGTCGCGGCGGCCGACGTCGCGGACGAGATCGAGAACAACGAACAGCCCGAAGCACAGGAAGAGGAGGAGTAAGCAGAGATGGCCACTGATGTGAAGAGCGTGCTCGACTCGCTCGGCAAGATGACCGTGCTCGAACTCGTCGAGCTCAAGAACGCGATCGAGGAGGAGTGGGGGGTCACGGCCGCCGCTCCGGTCGCGGTCGCGGCGGCTCCGGCCGCGGGTGGTGGCGATGGTGCCGCCGCAGAGGAGGAGAAGGACTCGTTCGACGTCGTCCTGACCGGCACGGGTGACAAGAAGATCCAGGTGATCAAGGTCGTCCGCGCGGTGACGGGTCTCGGCCTGAAGGAGGCGAAGGATCTCGTCGACGGCGCCCCCGGCGCGGTCAAGGAGGGCGCTGCCAAGGACGAGGCCGAGTCCATCAAGGCGCAGCTCGAGGAGGCGGGCGCCTCGGTCGAGCTCAAGTAGCTCGTTCTTGCGCGCGAGCGGGATCCGCGAGCGCGGATCCCGCTCGCGCGAGGACTCGGAAGGTGGCCGCTTCGCCGCCACGGCGCACCTGCAAGTCGGCTGCGTCCGAGGGCGGTTTGCGTCGTCCGCTACTCTGTCTGCAGGTACCTCGCCGCCCCGTCCTGCGGTTTGCGGAGAGGTGCCCTGGTGCGCTACACTCCGTGGTTCCGCCGAGGCCGTTCGTCTAACCCTGCCCGTACACCTGCACGCTTTTAAGGGAGGCTTTCACACTTGAGCAGCGTTGCTGTCGCGCCGCGCGCGCGCAAGAGCTTTTCGCGCCTGAAGCATGTTCTCGACCTCCCCGACCTCATCGACATCCAGAAGGCGTCCTTCGATTGGTTCATGGAGGGCGGTCTGCGCGAGACGATCGACGACATCTCGCCGATCGAGGACTACACGGGGACCCTCGCAGTCGAGTTCGCCGAATACGAGTTCGGCGAGCCGCAGTTCTCCATCCAGGAGTGCCGCGAGAAGGACCTGACCTACCAGGTCCCGCTGTCGATCACCGTCCGCTTCGTCAACAAGGACACAGGCGAGATCCGCGAGCAGCGGGTCTTCATGGGCGACTTCCCGATGATGACGCCGTGGGGCACGTTCATCATCAACGGCACCGAGCGCGTCATCGTCACGCAGCTCGTCCGAAGCCCGGGCGCCTACCTCATGGAGCCGAAGGACGCCACCAAGCAGGTGTTCATGGCGAACCTCATGCCGTCCCGCGGCTCGTGGCTCGAGGTCGAGATCGACAAGAAGGGACTGGTGTTCGCGCGGATCGACCGAAAGCGCAAGCTTCCCGTCACCACGCTCCTCCGCGCGCTTCCCGCCGAGGATCCGTCGACGGGCTTCCAGCTCGACACGAGCTCGAACGAGAAGATCCTCGAGCTCTTCGGCGGTTCGGTCTACATCGCGAATACGCTCGAGAAGGACGCGACGACTCGCGAGGAAGAGGCTCTCATCGAGGTCTTCAAGAAGCAGCGGCCGGGAGAGCCTCCGACGCTCGACAACGCCCGCAACCTCCTCCGCGCCCTCTTCTTCGATCCGAAGCGCTACGACCTGACGAAGGTCGGCCGCTACAAGCTCAATCAGCGGCTCGGCGTACAGGTCCCCGAGGACGTCCGTGTCCTTACGACCGAGGACATCGTCGCGCTCGTCAAGCGCCTCGTCGATCTGCCGACGAGGCTCGGCGTGCCCGAGGACGCGAAGGACTACGCGGCCGAGGCCGTGCTGTTGTCACGCGACCCCATTCGGGCGGAGCTCGACGAGTACGAGGACTTCGGCAACCGCCGTTTGCGGACGACGGGTGAGCTGATCCAGGAGGCGTTCCGCGTCGGTCTCTACCGCATGGAGCGCGTGGTCCGCGAGCGCATGACGACGGAGGACGTCGACACCATCACGCCGCAGACGATCATCAACATCCGCCCGGTCGTCGCCGCGCTGAAGGAGTTCTTCGGCTCTTCGCAGCTGTCGCAGTTCATGGACCAGACGAACACGCTGTCCGGCCTCACCCATCGCCGTCGCCTCTCGGCGCTCGGCGCGGGTGGCCTGACGCGTGAGCGCGCGCCGATCGAGGTGCGCGACGTGCACCCGACCCACTACGGCCGCATGTGTCCGATCGAGACACCGGAGGGGCCGAACATCGGCCTCATCGGCTCGCTCGCGTCGTTTGCGACCGTGTCGGAGTTCGGCTTCATCCAGACGCCGTACCGCGTCGTGAAGGGGGGCCGCGTCACCGACGAGATCCTCTATCTCGACGCAGCCGAGGAGCGCCAGTTCACGATTGCCCAGGCTTCCGAGCCCGTTGATCCGAAGACCGGCAGGTTCGTCAACGAGCAGGTGCTGTGCCGCTCGCGCGAGGGCGAGGCGGTCGTCGTGCAGGGGAAGGACGTCGAGTACATGGACGTCTCGCCGGCGCAGATCGTGTCGGTCGCGACGGCGCTCATCCCGTTCCTCGAGCACAACGACGCGAACCGCGCGCTCATGGGCGCGAACATGCAGAAGCAGGCCGTGCCGCTCATGATTCCGCAGGCGCCGATCGTCGGCACTGGCCTCGAGTTCCGGGCCGCAGTCGACACGGGTGACGTCGTCCTCGCGTCGAACGACGGGTCGGTCGTCGATGTCGACGCCGAGCGCATCGTCGTCGAGGGTCGCGGAACGCGCGACGAGTACCCGCTGACGAAGTTCATGCGGTCGAACCAGGGCACGCTCATCCACCAGAAGCCCGTCGTGACGCTGGGCGACCGCGTCAAGAAGGGCGAGGTGATCGCGGACGGCTCGTCGACCGACGGTGGCGAGCTCGCGCTCGGGGCCAACCTCCTCGTGGCGTTCATGCCCTGGGAGGGCTTCAACTTCGAGGACGCGATCGTCATCTCGGAGCGGCTCGTCAAGGACGACGTGCTCAGCTCGATCCACATCCACGAGTACGAGATCGACGCGCGTTCGACGAAGCTCGGCGACGAGGAGATCACGCGCGACATCCCGAACCGCTCGGAGGAGTCGCTCGCGAACCTCGACGAGCGCGGCGTCGTCCGCATCGGTGCCGACGTCGACGCCGGACACCTCCTCGTTGGGAAGGTGACGCCCAAGGGCGAGACGGAGCTGACGGCCGAGGAGAAGCTGATCCGCGCGATCTTCAAGGAGAAGGCGCGCGAGGTCCGCGATACCTCCCTCAAGGTCCCGAACGGCGAGGGCGGGAAGGTCATCGGTGTCAAGACGTTCTCGCGCGACGCGGGCGACGACCTGCCGCCGGGCGTCAACGAGCTCGTCCGCGTCTACGTTGCGAAGAAGCGCAAGATCGCCGAGGGCGACAAGCTCGCCGGACGCCACGGGAACAAGGGCGTGATCTCGAAGATCGTCCCCGAGGAGGACATGCCGTTCCTCGAGGACGGGCGCGCGGTCGACGTCGTCCTGAACCCGCTCGGCGTGCCGAGCCGGATGAACATCGGCCAGATCCTCGAGACGCACCTCGGGTGGGCCGCCGCTCACGGCGTGTTCTCCGAGGGCGACCCGGTGAACGCGCGCGCCCCGATCAACGCCCCCGATCCGCGATCCGTCGCGACCCCGGTGTTCGACGGTGCGACCGAAGGCGACGTCGACGACGCGCTCGTCGCGGTCGCCAAGGCAGTGAACGGCTCGATCGGGATGGCCGTCGACGAGTCCGCCGAGCGCGGGAACCGGTGCTCAGGCAAGGTCACGCTCTACGACGGCAAGTCGGGCGAGCCCTTCGAGCAAGAGGTGACGGTGGGCTTCATGTACATCCTGAAGCTGCTCCACCTCGTCGACGACAAGATCCACGCACGGTCGACGGGCCCGTACTCGCTCGTGACGCAGCAGCCGCTGGGCGGCAAGGCCCAGTTCGGCGGCCAGCGCTTCGGCGAGATGGAGGTGTGGGCACTCGAGGCCTACGGCTCGGCCTACACGCTCCAGGAGATGCTCACGATCAAGTCCGACGACACGATCGGGCGCGTGAAGGCCTACGAGGCGATCGTCAAGGGCGAGAACATCGCCGAGCCGTCGATTCCCGAGTCGTTCAAGGTGCTGCTCAAGGAGATGCAGTCCCTGGCGCTCGACGTCCAGGTGCTCTCCGACGAGGGCCGCGAGGTCGAGGTGCGTGAGGAAGACGACGAGCTGCTCCGCGCGGCGGAGGAGCTCGGCATCGACCTCTCGCCCGGCTCGTTGCGCGCTGCGGCGCGCCAGCCCACGGCCGAGGAGGTCGAGGAGGGCGAGGAGCCGGCGGACGGTGGGGGCGAGCTCGTGATCGCAGCCGACGAGGAGCTCGCAAGCGTCGAGGAGGCGCCGCTCGAGGCAGACCTGGCGGACGTCGAAGTCGACGAGTGATCGCTCAATTCACGGACTGAACAGAGAGAGAGGTACGAGGCTCTAGATGGAAACGCAAAGACGCGGTCCTGACATCAACGACTTCGACTCGATCCGGATCGGACTCGCATCGTCGAAGCAGATCCGCGACTGGTCTTCGGGCGAGGTGACGAAGCCGGAGACGATCAACTACCGCACGCTCAAGCCCGAGCGTGACGGTCTCTTCTGCGAGCGCATCTTCGGTCCGACGAAGGACTGGGAGTGCTACTGCGGCAAGTACAAGCGCGTCCGCTACAAGGGCATCATCTGCGAGCGCTGCGGCGTCGAGGTGACGCGGCAGAAGGTCCGCCGCGAGCGCATGGGTCACATCGACCTCGCCGCTCCGGTCTCGCACATCTGGTTCTTCAAGGGCGTCCCCAGCCGCATCGGCTACCTGCTCGACATCGCTCCGCGCGAGCTCGAGAAGGTCCTGTACTTCGCGGCGTCGATCGTCACCCAGGTCGACCGCGAGAAGCGGCAGGAGGATCTCGCCGACCTCGAGGACAAGGTCGCGGGCGAGAGTGAGCGTGTCTACCTCGATCGCGACGAGGCGCTCGCCGCGTCTCGACGACCGTCTCGCCCGCAGGCGGGACTACTTCTCCGCCGGCAAGGAGAAGAACTTCGACGAGGACGACGACTTCTGGGCTCGCGGTCTCTCCAATTGGGCCGAGGAGTCGGCGCTGCCCTCGCTCGAGGAGGTTCGCGCTCTCGGCAGCGGCGTGTTCGTGCAGCTCGCGAAGAGCATCACGTCGGAGGACCCGCGGCGCGTCCGCGAGCTCGTCCGGCAGACCGCCACCCGCGAGGACCGGCGTCTCGCTCCCCGCGAGGTCGAGTCGGTCGCGGCGTCCGCCGTGCAGATCGAGTCGGCACTCGCTCCGCTTCGCGCCGAGCTGGCGAAGGCGACGGGGTCGAAGAAGGGCGCGATCACGAAGCACCTGAAGAAGGTGCACGAGGATCTCCTGTCCGGCGCTGAGCTGTCCGAGGAGGACGCTGCTCTCGTCGAGGGCGTCGACCGCAAAAACCTCGAGCGCGCACGCGAGGTTGGGAGCGGCCTGCTCGCGGCCGTGCTCGCATCCGTCGATCCGGATGCCGACGCCGCGGACGTGCGCGAGCTGGCGTACGACCTCTGCCTCGTCGAGGGCACGAAGAAGGAGGACCTCGACGCCGTCGGCCAGTGGGCGCTGAAGGTCCGCGAGATGGTCGCGGACATCGAGATGCGCCGCGAGGACACGCGCGAGGCTGCGGTCGAGGCGGTTCGCCGCCTCGAGCAGACGTGGCTGCTCTTCAAGGAGCTCGAGCCGAAGATGATCGTCGGCGACGAGCAGATCTTCCGCGAGCTCAAGGATCGCTTCGGCTCGCCCTACGGCTTCGGGATCTACTTCCGCGGCGGGATGGGCGCCGAGGCCGTCCGTGACCTGCTGCGCGACCTCGACCTCGAGGAGGAGTCGCTGTCGCTCCGCGACATCATCAAGACCTCGAAGGGGCAGAAGCAGCAGCGCGCGATCAAGCGCCTGAAGGTGGTCGAGGCGTTCATCAAGTCGGGGAACAAGCCCGAGTGGATGATCCTCGAGGCCGTGCCGGTCATCCCGCCGGAGCTCCGCCCGATGGTGCAGCTCGACGGCGGCCGGTTCGCCACGAGCGACCTGAACGACCTCTATCGGCGCGTCATCAACCGGAACAACCGCCTCAAGCGGCTGCTCGACCTCGGTGCGCCCGAGATCATCGTCAACAACGAGAAGCGCATGCTCCAGGAGGCCGTCGACGCGCTGTTCGACAACGGTCGCCGCGGCCGTGCGGTCACCGGTCCGGGCAACCGGCCGCTGAAGTCGCTCTCCGACATGCTCAAGGGCAAGCAGGGCCGCTTCCGCCAGAACCTGCTCGGCAAGCGCGTGGACTACTCGGGCCGATCGGTGATCGTCTCCGGGCCGAACCTGAAGCTGCACCAGTGTGGGCTGCCCAAGCTCATGGCTCTCGAGCTGTTCAAGCCGTTCATCATGAGCCGGCTCGTCGAGCGCAAGGCCGTGCAGAACATCAAGGCGGCGAAGAAGATGGTCGAGTCGATGATCCCGGAGGTCTGGGACGTCCTCGAGGAGGTCATCGCCGAGCACCCGGTGCTCCTGAACCGCGCGCCGACGCTGCACCGCCTCGGGATCCAGGCGTTCGAGCCGGTGCTCGTCGAGGGCAAGGCAATCCAGGTGCATCCGCTCGTGTGCCAGGCGTTCAACGCCGACTTCGACGGCGACCAGATGGCAGTGCACCTTCCGCTCAGCGCCGAGGCGCAGGCGGAGGCCCGCGTGCTCATGCTGTCGTCCAACAACATCCTCTCGCCCGCGAGCGGCCGTCCGCTCGCGACTCCGAGCCAGGACATGGTGCTCGGGGCGTACTTCCTGACGTACTGCGAGCACGACCTGCAGTCGATGACCGCCGCGCAGGCCGCGAAGGCCGTCGGCGTCAAGGGCCTCAAGCGCTTCCGGACGGAGGAGGACGTCGAGTTCGCCGTCGAGGCGGGCTCCGTCGAATACCAGGATCCGATCGAGTACGCGTGGAGCGACCAGCTCCTCGTCACGACGCCCGGTCGCGTGATCTTCAACGCCGAGGTCGAGCGTGCGCTCGACGAGGCGACGCGCGGCGACTTCGAGGATTACCCGTTCCTCAACACGACGCTCCGGAAGCGGGAGCTGGACGCCTTCATCGGCGACCTCGTCGAGCACTACGGCCCGAACACGATCGCGGCCGCGCTCGACGTGATCAAGTCGGTGACGTTCCGCTTCGCGACCCGCGCAGGAATCACGATCTCGAAGAACGACATCGTGCCGCCGGCAGACAAGGAAGAGATCCTCGCCCGGTACGAGGACGAGGTGACGAAGGTCGGTCGTGAGTACGACCGTGGCCTCATGACGGAGGAGGAGCGCGACGAGCGCATCATCGCCATCTGGACGCGGGCGACCGACGAGGTCGCCGATCGGATGATGGACTCGCTCGAGGCGACGAATCCGATCTACATGATGGCCAACTCCGGCGCCCGCGGATCGTTCAACCAGATCCGTCAGCTCGCGGGCATGCGCGGCCTCATGGCCGATCCGAAGGGCGAGATCATCGCCCGCCCGATCAAGGCCAACTTCATGGAGGGGCTCACCGTCCTCGAGTACTTCATCTCGACGCACGGCGCTCGCAAGGGTCTCGCGGACACTGCACTGCGCACCGCGGACTCGGGCTACCTCACGCGCCGTCTCGTCGACGTGTCGCAGGACGTCATCGTCCGCGAGGACGACTGCGGCACCCAGGAGTACATCGAGGCACCGCTCTTCCTCGACGACTCTCCCAACAAGAGCGTCGCCGGACGGGTCGCGGCAGTGGACATCACGAAGCCCATCAAGGACGGGAAGCCCGGCAAGACGGTCATCGTCGAGAAGGGTGCCGAGATCACGATGAGCGCCCTGCGCCGCATCGTCGAGGAGTTCGGCGAGTACGCGGAGACCGCCACCATCCCGGTCCGGTCGGTGCTCAAGTGCCGCAGCGAGTGGGGTCTGTGCCGGTTGTGCTACGGCACGTTCCTCGCGACGGGCGGCATGGCCGAGATCGGCGACGCGGTCGGCATCATCGCCGCGCAGTCGATCGGCGAGCCGGGTACGCAGCTCACGATGCGCACCTTCCACACGGGCGGCATCGCCGGTGCCGACATCACGCACGGCCTTCCGCGCGTCGTCGAGATCTTCGAGGCCCGGAACCCGAAGGGCGCCGGGACGCTCACCGATGTCGCCGGCAAGGTCGACATCGAGGAGTCCGAGCGGACCACCAAGATCACCGTGACGCCGACTGCGCTCGACGCGAGCGGCGAGCTGCCGGATCCGAAGGAGTACAGCTTCCCGCGGCGTGCGCGGTTGTTCGTGAGGAAGGGCGAGATGGTCGAGGCGGGCGACGCCCTCAACGAGGGCTCGCTCAACCCGGCGGATCTCCTCGGGCTCAAGGGCGCGACGCCGACCGAGCTGTACCTCGTCGACGAGGTACAGAAGGTCTACAAGTCGCAGGGCGTCGAGATCCACGACAAGCACATCGAGCTGATCGTTCGTCAGATGCTCAAGAAGGTGCGCGTCGAGAGCGCAGGAGAGACGGCGCTTCTGCCGGGTCAGCTCGTCGACAAGGTCGTCCTCGAGCGCGAGAACGCCCGCGTGAAGAAGGAGAAGGGCGAGCTCGCAACCTTCGAGCAGATCATCCTCGGCATCACCAAGGCATCGCTCGCGACCGAGTCGTTCCTGTCGGCCGCCTCCTTCCAGGAGACGACGAAGGTGCTCACGGACGCGGCGATCGAGGGCAAGGTCGACCGGCTCAACGGGCTCAAGGAGAACGTGATCATCGGCAAGCTGATCCCGGCGGCGACCGGGCTCAAGCAGTACCGGCAGATCGCGATCGAGCCCACCGAGCCGCTTCCGGTCACGTTCGCTCGACCCGAGGCGGAGGCCGAGCTGCTCGCGGCTCTCGAGGAGATCGGCGACGGCGACGGATTCGACTTCGACGCCCTCGATCTCCAGCTGGACGAGACGGCGATCGAGGTCGACGGCGACGCCGCCGAGCTCGAGCCGCCGGCCACCGAGGACGAATAGTGCGCAAGACCGGGATCCGCTCACGCGGATCCCGGTCTTGCGAGACAGCTGAAGACGCTCGCGTCGCCAGGTCGATGTCGCCTGACAGTCCTAGGAGCGGGTGGCCGCTGCAATGCTGGCCAAGCTCACAAAAGACCGTGAGGTCGGGGCTCACGGCGCTCGCGACCGCCCGCAAGGCGAGGATCCGCACGGTCGAAGGGACGTTTCCGTGCAGGCGGCGCTGGCGTCCGCACAGTTCCGGCCAACGATCGTCCGCGAGCTGCGCGCCGAGCACCGCGCGGACACCTACGCGGAGTGGTCGCTCCGCATGCAGAAGGCGGCCGAGAGCAAGCTCGTCTGCGACCGCGACCGTCTGCCCGAGCCGGGCGTCGTAGACATCTCGGCCTACGCGCCCTTCCTCTCGCTCCACGAGCCGGAGGCCGAGGAGTGGCTCGCGGCTCGTCGCGCTAGCGGCTAGGCGACTTCACGGCTCGGCCGCTTCGCGGCCGTCACGACCATGTCCCGCCCCGAGCTCTTCGCGAGCCCGAGCGCGGCATCTGCTCGCACGATGAGCGCCGTCGCATCGTCCTTCGGGAGGAGCTCCGCGACTCCGCCCGAGAACGACACCACGCCGACCTTCGGAAGCGGGCGCTCGCGCAATGCCGCCTGCAGGTGCTCGAAGAGTCCCTCGGCGTCGCGGCCGTCACCCTGCGAGAGGATGACGCCGAACCGGCCACCGCCCACGCGGCACGGGAGGTCTCGCGGCTTCGCAACCTCGTTCAGCACACGCGCGACGATCGCGAGCACGTCGTCGGCTGCGAGATGGCCGATGCGCGCGTTGATCGTCGTCAGGCGATCGATGTCGAGCATCAGCAGCGCGAGCTGCTCGCGCCGACCTCGCGCACGAGTGATCTCGAGGTCGAGGAGCGCGTGGAAGGCGGGCCGGTCGTAGAGATCCGTGAGGGGGTCACGCTCCGGCACGGGATCCGGCTCCCGTTTCTCGAGCGAGGTCTCGAGGGCCGGTCGGCTGATGCTCAGCACGTTCTCGAGCGACGTGATGTCGAGCTCGCTGAAGCGTCGGTCCGGGGTTCTCGTAAGGACTGCGAGCATGCCCGGTTCCGTCGACGAGTCCATGAGCGGAACCGCGAGACCGCTCCTGATCCGAGGAGTGCCCCCGTTCGGCGCGTCGTCAGTGTTGAACGAGACCTGGATCGCCCGAGCTCCGCGATAGTCGGGAACGCTGAGGCCGCCGACCTGTGTTACCTCCGCCTGCGAGAGCCCGACGGTCGCGAGGATCGGCTCGTTCTTCGTTCCGACGATCGCGACGGCTGCGTCGGCCGCCGTCTGCTCGCGTGCGAGCTCGAGGACGCGGACGACGTTCGAGTGGTCGGGACCCGCGATGGAGGGGCTGTCGACCGGTGCTCCGGAGATCGCGGCGGTGATACGAGCGGGAAGCGTCTGGTTCAGCGCGTCGCTCAACGTCTGCGCGAACTCTGCGAGCCGGTGGTCGTAGCGCTGCAGCATGGTCGCGACCACCTCTTGGTGGCGACCGAGCATGCGACGGATCGCGAGGACGAACAGGACGAGGCACGCCGCCCCGAGCGCGAGGGCTCCGACGTAGAGGGCGAGCGTGACGGTCGGCTCCGGCATCGCTCAATTACTAGCGAGGGCATCGGTCGACATTGGATGATTGATGCCACGATCTGGCGCGTCCGGATGCGTTATCTCTCCCGGCGCGCTCTGGAGCGACCAGCTCACGGCCCCGGAGCTGGCGATCTCGTGGCATCAACCATCGGGCTCCGACAGGACCCGGCGGTACGCTCGTGTCGTCCAGTGAGCTCGCTCTCGGAGATCTCGATCGTGCACGCACCACTGCCCGACGCCGAGGGCGTTGCGGAAGCTCCGGCTTCCGCGGCGAGCTTCAACGCGTGGTCGCCGATCGAGGTGCCGCACAGCCGTCGACCGACGCCCACGACCCTCGTCGTGCTCGCCTCGTGTGCAGGCGTGGGCGCGCTGGTTCTCGGAGTGCTCGCCGGCGTGTCGACGCTCTCCGGGTCGGACGAGCCGTCCGGGTCTGCGGTCACGGTGACGAGCGCGGCGGATCCGGCCGAGCCGCAGGCCCTTGCCCTCCTCGCGAAGCCGAGCACCGAGCGCATCGCCTTCCGCGGCTCCGGTGGTCGGCTCCTCCTCGCAGTTGGAAGCGGCGGTCGGGCTGCCATCCTCATCCGAGGGCTCGAGCGGGCGGCACCCGGGAAGCCCTACAGCGCCTGGATCGTCGGCTCGACGGGGCCGATCCGGGCGGCCCGATTCGAGGGGACGGAGCGCGCGGTCTTCCTCACCGTTCCGTTGGCCCCGCGCGAGAGCGTCGTCGTTGCGCAGAGGCGGCCGAGGTCGCTCGGTACGGCGTCTCAGCTCGTCGCGCTTCGCGGCTAGGCCGCGCAGAGCTACACGTCGTTCGAGCGTGGGGAGTCCGGGCGCAGCTCGCCGGCTCCCGCGATGTCCGCGCGGTCCTTCCCGAGCTCCTTTGCGCGGTACAGGGCGGCGTCCGCGCGCTCGAACAGGCTCGCGGGCGTGTCGCCGTGGAGCAGCTCGGCGATGCCACCGGAGAGACGGAGCCGCTGCTCGTCGGGACCGAGCGCGGTGCCACGCATGGAGTTGTGGACACGCCGGAAGAGCTGCTCGCCGTCCGTCGCCGCCGACTCGGCCATGATCACCGCGAACTCGTCGCCGCCGATGCGGCAAGCGACGTCGACGGACCTGACCGCCTCGCGCAGCCGGTCGGCAGCCTGCGCGAGCACACGGTCGCCCGCGAGGTGCCCGACCTGGTCGTTGATCGACTTGAAGTCGTCGAGGTCGAACACGATGAGTGTGAGCTTCCGCTGGTAGCGGTGGGCGCGCGTCACCTCGCGGCGCAACGTCTCCTGGAAGTAGCGCTGGTTGTAGAGGCCGGTCAGACCGTCGGTCTCGGCGAGCTTGCGCGCCTCGCCGTACCGTCGCGCGTTCTCGATCGCGGGGATGCAGCTCGCCGCCAGTTTCTCCACGTCGTCGATCTCCTTCTGGCCAGGCTCGTGCTCGGTCCGCCAGAAGAGCGACAGCGTGCCCACTGGGCGGAGCTCGCGACCCACCAGCGGCACGAACGCGCCGCCGCGGATGAGGTCGGCCTCGCCGCCGCCCTCTCGATCTCTCCCGTACCGGTAGCTCACGGTGATCGTGCCGGGAAGCATCCCGACGACGCCCGATGTGGGCGGTCGGGCCGACTCCTGGTCGGTCATGCCGCGAGTAACGATGGCCGGCCCGCCGTCGGGCCGCTCGACCACCATCATCGCCGCGTCGATCCCTTCGATCTCCATCGACGCGTCGAGCACGCGATCCATGAGCTCCTCGAGGTCGATCGAGTTCCCGAGCTCCCCGAAGAGACGGTTGCGGCGACTCTCCTGCTCTGCGCGCTCGAGCGCCTCGGAGAGCCCGCCCGCGAGCTCGTCCATCTTCTCGCGCATCTCGTCGACCGCACGCTTGAGATCGTCGGCCGGAGGCTCTTGCCCGGTGGAGCGCCGGCTCAGGACGACGCCGACGAGGATCGCCGCCGCGGCCACGAGGGCCACGGCGATGATCACGATCGTCGCCACGCGGTGAGCCAACTCATCGAGGACTACTCTCCTTGTACTGACTCCAACGGGGGATGCAACCTCGATCGAGGTACCCCGTGCCGAAAATGTACTCGGCGAGCTGGATGAACGATCGTCCGGCTTCCGGCTAGCGCGGTGGTGCCGGGCGCCTGCCGGGCAGCGCGATGACGACCGTGCCTCTGCCCGCCTGGGTCGCCTGCCACAGGGCGTGCTCGGCTCGTCCAAGAGCGGTTTGCGCGTCGTCGCCTTCCGCGATCTCGGTCACGCCGGCGCTGAGCGCGATCCCCACCTCGTCGTACGGTGGCTCGAGCGAGGACTGCAAGGCGTCGACGAGTGCCTCGGCCTCGTCGACGCCCGATCCCGGAAGCACGAGCACGAACTCGTTCGCACCGAGTCGATGCACCGATCCCGTTCCCAGGCTGCGATCGAGCCGACCCGCGATATCGCTCAGTCTCGAGTCGGCGGCCTCACGTCCTTCACTTTCCGAGATGTCGTCGAGCCCGTCGACCCCGAGGACGACGAGCGCGAGCGAGCGTCCGAACTGGTGTGCTCCGATGAGCTCGCCCGCAACCGTCTCGAGCGTGTCGCCCCGCAGTACGTCGCCCGTCCCGGGCGGCGTCGTTTCCGCGCCCCGCGGGAAGGCTGTGCGAACGGTCGAGGCAGTCGCCGTCGACGCGTTCCTGCTGTCGTCGAGGACCGCGAGCGTCGTCGTACGCGATCGGCCGAGCGTGCCCTCGATACGCGCATCGAGGGCCTCCGCCGTCTCGTCCGGAAGCATCTCCACGAGGCCGACCGTGACGGTCTGCGCGTCGGTACCGAGCGCGCGTTCCGCCTCGGTCTCGATGCGCTGCGACAGGGCGGCCGCCCCGGGCTCCGCGGTCGCGGGCAGCACGACCGCAAGCTCGCGGTCGCCACGCAGGCAGGCGATGTCGCCGCTCCGCGCCACCCGGTCCACGAGTCGTGCGAGCTCTCCCAGGTGACCTGGATCGGCCGTCTCCGTTCGCGCTCGACCCGCGACACCGACGACGACCACCGAGAGCGGCCTCCCGGTCCGGCGTGCGCGCGCGGCTTCACGACCCAGCTCGAGCTCATAGCCCCGCCGGTTGGGAACGCCGGTGGCCGGATCGAGGTTGATCCGGGCCTCGATCTCCGCGAAACGGCGGGCGTTCGCGAGCGCGACAGACATGTCTTCGACGAGTTGCCGAACCGCGCTCGCGTCGTCCGCGGAGAACGCATGGCGGAGCCGGGCGTACGTGGCAATCGTCCCTCGGACGCCCGTTCCGGCGAGCGGCGTCACGAGCGCAGAGCCGAACGTCGAGACGTCCGCCTCCTCCCCGACCGGGTACGTCCAGTCGACCACGGCCGCGCGAAATGGGCGGGCCGTCGGCGGGCCGAACGAGCGATCGAGACCTTCGAGCTCGACACCCGCCCCCAGCGTGGCGACCACGGGCCGTCCTTGTGGGCCGTCGATCCTGAGGACGACCGCATCGGCGTGGGTCTGCGCAGCCGCTTCGGCCACCAGCGTCTCGACGACCTCGTCGAAGTCGAGGCTCAGATTCGCGGGCGGCAGGCGGCGCCCGGTCTCGACCGCAGCGTCGATCGCCTGCACCACTCCGGCCGACATCGCCTCCAGATGGCCGTCGACGTAGTCCAGCGCGTTGCGAAGCCGCTGGTCCGCGCGCTCGTTCGCCCGCCGGACTGCGAGCAGCGTCAGAGCGCAGGCAACCAGCACTGCGCCCGCCGCGATAACCGCAGTCACCATCCCTCGTCCTCCACTTCCTCGCCTGGCGCACTGTATTCGTGGAATCGCGCCATTTCTACGGCGGTCTGCTACCATCCTGCGGCCGGTTGGCGGGGTTATGTTCTTTGCCCGCCGGCACTTCTGTGTGAGGAAATCGACCGACCGCATGTAGGAGCTCGCGTGCCCACAGTCAACCAGCTCGTCCGCAAGGGCCGGACGACGCCGAAGGTGAAGACGAAGACCCCGGCCCTCCGGGGAGCGCCGCAGAAGCGGGGCGTCTGCACGCGCGTCTACACGACGACTCCGAAGAAGCCGAACTCGGCGCTGCGCAAGGTCGCGCGCGTCCGGCTGACCAACGGCATGGAGGTCGGCGCCTACATTCCCGGCGAGGGACACAATCTCCAGGAGCACTCCGTCGTGCTCGTCCGCGGGGGTCGCGTGAAGGACCTCCCGGGCTTCCGGTACAAGGTCATTCGGGGCGGTCTCGACTCTGCTGGCGTCTCCGAGCGCCGTCAGGCGCGCTCGAAGTACGGCGCGAAGAAGGCGTAGAGGATGCCCCGCCGCGCAGAGATCCAGCCACGCACCATCGAGGCAGACGCCGTCCATGGCTCGGTGCTCGTCGCGCAGCTCGTCAACCGCCTCATGCTGAACGGCAAGAAGTCGGTCGCCGAGCGCACGGTGTACGACGCTCTCGAGCTCGCGTCGGAGAAGACGGGCAAGCCGCAGCTCGAGGTGCTCGAGCAGGCGGTGAAGAGCGTCACGCCCGTTCTCGAGGTTCGCTCCCGCCGTGTCGGCGGCGCGAACTACCAGGTACCCGTCGAGGTGCCGCAGCGGCGCGCGCGCACGCTCGCGCTGCGCTGGATCGTGCAGAACGCGCGCGATCGGCGCGAGAAGGGGATGTCCGCGAAGCTCGCGGGCGAGCTCGGGGACGCGTTGAACCAGCAGGGCGGCGCGTTCAAGAAGAAGGACGACATCTACCGGATGGCGCAGGCCAACAAGGCCTTCGCGCACTACCGCTGGTAACGCCGAGATGTCTGCAGTAGCGACACCCGTCGGGCTCGACCGCGTCCGGAACATCGGGATCATGGCCCACATCGACGCGGGTAAGACCACGACGACGGAGCGGATCCTCTACTACACGGGCCGCACCCACAAGATGGGCGAGGTGCACGAGGGCGCCGCGACGATGGACTGGATGGCGCAGGAGCAGGAGCGCGGCATCACCATCACGTCGGCCGCCACGACCGCGGAGTGGCGCGATCATCGCATCAACATCATTGATACGCCCGGGCACGTGGACTTTACCGTCGAGGTCGAGCGGAGCCTTCGCGTCCTCGACGGAGCCGTTGCCGTCTTCGACTCCGTCGCCGGCGTGCAGCCGCAGTCCGAGACGGTCTGGCGGCAGGCCGACCGCTACGGCGTGCCCCGCATCGCCTTCATCAACAAGATGGACCGCACGGGCGCCGACTTCGACGCCTCCGTGCAGTCGATGCGCGACCGGCTGGGCGCGCGCCCGGTTCCGATTCACCTCCCCATCGGGAGCGAGGAGAACTTCTCAGGGGTCGTCGACCTCGTCGAGCAGAAGGCGATCACCTACGCGAACACGCTCGGCACGGAGATGTCGGTCGGGGACATTCCCGCCGAGCTCGCCGATGCGGCACACGTCGGGCACCACGAGCTCATCGACCTCGTCGCCGAGTTCGACGACGAGCTGATGGAGACGTACCTCGAGGACGAGGAGTCCGTCACGCCGGCCATGATTCGCCGGGCTCTCCGGAAGGGGACGCTCGACGGGGAGATCACGCCGGTGCTCGCGGGCTCCGCCTTCAAGAACAAGGGCGTCCAGGCGCTCCTCGACGCGATCGTCGACTACCTGCCGAGCCCCCTCGACGTGCCGCCCGTTCAGGGGCTCGACCCGAAGTCCGAGGCCGAGGAAACCCGCCCCGCCGACTACGACGCGCCGTTCGCGGCCCTTGCGTTCAAGGTGATGAGCGACCCGTACGTCGGCAAGCTCACGTACTTCCGCGTGTACTCGGGGCAGGTCAAGGCCGGCGGCCGCGTGCTCAACACGACGAACGGCAAGACCGAGCGGATCGGCCGCATCCTCCAGATGCACGCGAACCACCGCGAGGAGCGGGACGAGATCGGCGCGGGCGAGATCGCGGCCGCTGTCGGCTTGAAGTTCACGACGACCGGCGACACGCTGGCGGTCGACTCGGCGCCGATCGTGCTCGAGTCCATGTCTTTCCCGGATCCGGTCATCTCCGTGGCGATCGAGCCGCGCACGAAGGCCGACCAGGACAAGCTCGCGACCGCGCTCCAGCGCCTCGCAGAGGAGGATCCGACCTTCCGCGTCACTTCGGACGAGGAGACGGGGCAGACGCTCATCGCCGGGATGGGCGAGCTGCACCTCGAGATCATCGTCGACCGCCTCCAGCGCGAGTTCGGCGTCGACGGTAACGTCGGCCGCCCGCAGGTCGCGTACCGCGAGACGATCACGAGCCCGGCCGAGAAGATCCAGGGCAGGTTCGTCCGCCAGACCGGCGGCTCGGGTCAGTACGGCGACGTCCTCATCAACCTCTATCCGAACCCTGCCGAGGGCTACGAGTTCGTGGACAAGGTGGTCGGTGGGCGCGTTCCGAAGGAGTACATCCCTGCGGTGAACCAGGGCATCCAGGAGGCCATGAGCTCAGGGATCGTCGCCGGCTACCCGGTGGTCGACGTCAAGGTCGAGCTGGTCGACGGCTCGTACCACGAGGTCGACTCGAGCGAGCGCTCGTTCAAGATCGCCGGTTCGATGGCCTTCAAGGAGGGCATGAAGCGTGCGAAGCCGAAGCTCCTCGAGCCCGTCATGTCCGTCGAGGTCGTGACGCCCGACGAGTACCTCGGCGACGTCATTGGTAACCTGAACGGCCGTCGTGGCCGGGTCGAGCAGCTCGAGCCGGTCGGTGGGTCGCAGTCGGTCAAGGCGAGCGTTCCGCTCTCCGAGATGTTCGGCTACGCGACCGACCTGCGCTCGATGAGCCAGGGCCGCGCGACGTTCACGATGCAGTTCGACCGCTACGAGGAAGTTCCGACCACGATCGCCGAGGCGATCGTGGGAGGCGACAAGACCCCGTAATCCCAGGAAGAAGCTCGGAGGAAGAGGAGCAGATGGCTAAGCAGAAGTTCGAGCGCACCAAGCCGCACGTCAACGTCGGCACGATCGGCCACATCGACCACGGCAAGACGACGCTCACCGCAGCGATCACGAAGGTCCTCGCCGAGGCCGGCACCAACACCGAGGCGACCGACTTCGACGCGATCGACAAGGCCCCCGAGGAGCGCCAGCGCGGCATCACGATCAACACGGCGCACGTCGAGTACGAGACGGAGAACCGCCACTACGCGCACGTCGACTGCCCGGGTCACGCGGACTACATCAAGAACATGATCACGGGCGCCGCCCAGATGGACGGCGCGATCCTCGTGGTCTCGGCCGCCGACGGCCCCATGCCGCAGACCCGCGAGCACATCCTGCTCGCGCGCCAGGTCGAGGTCCCCTCGATCGTCGTCGCGCTCAACAAGGCCGACATGGTCGACGACCCCGAGCTGCTCGAGCTCGTCGAGATGGAGGTTCGCGAGCTCCTGTCCAAGTACGAGTTCCCGGGCGACGACATCCCGGTCGTGCAGGTCTCGGCGCTGAAGGCACTCGAGGGCGATCCCGAGTGGACGCCGAAGATCCTCGAGCTCATGGAGGCCGTCGACACGTACATCCCGGAGCCGACGCGCGACGTGGACAAGCCGTTCCTCATGCCGATCGAGGACGTCTTCACGATCACCGGCCGCGGCACGGTCGTCACCGGTCGCATCGAGCAGGGCAAGCTCACGGTCGGCGAGGAGGTCGAGATCGTCGGCATCCATCCGGCGACGCAGAAGACGGTCGTCACCGGTCTCGAGATGTTCCTCAAGACCCTCGACTACGCGCAGGCGGGCGACAACGCCGGTGCGCTCCTCCGCGGCATCAAGCGCGAGGAGGTCGAGCGCGGTCAGGTGCTCGCGAAGCCCAGCTCGATCACGCCGCACACCCAGTTCAAGGCCGAGGTGTACGTGCTCTCGAAGGACGAGGGCGGACGCCACACGCCGTTCTTCAACGGCTACCGGCCGCAGTTCTACTTCCGCACGACGGACGTCACCGGCTCGATCAAGCTGCCGGAGGGCCAGGAGATGGTCATGCCTGGCGACAACACGAACATGGAGATCGACATGCACCAGCCGATCGCCATGGACCAGGGCCTCCGCTTCGCGATCCGCGAGGGCGGACGAACGGTCGGCGCAGGCGTCGTCACGGAGATCATCCAGTAGGGCGAGGCAACTCGCCCTTCATTCCACACATGGCACAACAAAAGATCCGCATCCGTCTGAAGGGCTACGACCACCAGCAGGTGGATCGCTCCGCGTCCCAGATCGTCGAGACGGCGCAGCGCACCGGCGCGACCATCACCGGTCCCGTCCCGCTGCCGACGGAGAAGAACGTCTACTGCGTGATCCGCAGCCCGTTCATCGACAAGGACTCGCGTGAGCACTTCGAGGTGCGCACGCACAAGCGCCTGATCGACATCCATAGCCCCACGCCGAAGACGGTCGACTCGCTCATGCGCCTCGACCTCCCGGCCGGCGTCGACATCGAGATCAAGCTGTAGAGCGATGAAGGGCATGCTCAAGCCATGAAAGGCATTCTGGGCAAGAAGCTCGGAATGAGCCAGGTCTTCGACCCCGACACCGGGGCGATGACCTCCATCACCGTGATCGCGGCGGGGCCGTGCCCTGTCGTCCAGGTGCGAACGCACGGACGTGGACGGCTACGACGCCATCCAGCTCGCGTTCGACGCAGTGGCGGAGCGGAAGCTTTCGAAGCCCGAGGTCGGCCATCTGAGCAAGGCTGGCGCCGCGCCGCATCGCCATCTCGTCGAATTCCGCGGAGAGAGCGGTCTCACGGTCGGCGACACGGTCACCGTGGAGTCGTTCGAGCCGGGAGAAGCGGTGAAGGTCTCGGGGATCACGGTCGGCAAGGGCTACCAGGGGACGATCAAGCGGCACGGCTTCACGCGCGGCCCCGTCTCGCACGGCTCGCACAACGTTCGCAAGCCGGGCTCGATCGGTGCCTCTGCGTACCCGTCCCGCGTGTTCAAGGGGATGAAGATGTCCGGCCGCATGGGCGGCACGCGCGTCACGCAGCCGGGCCTCGTCGTCCACGAGGTCGACGTCGAGCGCAACCTTCTGCTCGTCCGCGGCTCCGTGCCGGGGGCGAAGGGTGGTCTCGTCGAGGTCAGGGCCGCGTGATGGCTGCTCCCAAGGCACCCGTCATCGGCGGCCCGAAGGGGAAGGACGTCTCGCTCGACGAGGCGGTCTTCGCCGTGGAGCTCAAGCCGCATCTCGTGCACGAGACGGTTCGCGCGGAGATGAACGCTGCACGCGCGGGGACGCGGGGCACGAAGAGCCGCGGTCTCGTGGCCGGTGGCCGGTCGAAGCCGTGGCGCCAGAAGGGCACAGGTCGCGCCCGCGCGGGCACGAGCCGCGCGCCGCACTGGACCGGCGGAGGCGTCGCCTTCGCGCCCGGGATGCGCTCGTTCGAGGTGAAGATCAACCGGAAGGCCCGACGCTCGGCGCTGCGTGGGGTCCTCTCGCATCACGTTCAGGGTGGGACGCTCGCCATCCTCGACGGCTCCGGCTTCGAGGCGCCGTCCACCAAGCAGGCATTCGAGCTCCTCTCGGGCTTCGGCGAGCGCCCGACGCTCGTGATCCTCGTCGAGGACGAAGAGCTCGTGATCAAGTCCTTCCGCAACCTCGAGAAGGTGCTCGTGATCGCTCCCGCCGAGCTCGAGGTCGCCTCACTCGTGTGGGCGCGCTCGGTCCTGATCTCGGAGGCTGCGCTGCCGCTCGTGCTCGGACGCGCCGGTCTCGCGCAGGACGGAGGAGGCGTCCCAATGAGCCTCCATCCCAACCAGGTCCTGCTCGCGCCCGTCGTCTCCGAGAAGAGCTACTCGCTCATCACGGACCGCAAGTACACGTTCAAGGTGCACGAGGACGCGCACAAGACGCAGATCCGCCAGGCGGTCGAGGAGCTCTTCGACGTGAAGGTGGAGGGCGTCAACATCATCAAGGTGCAGTCGAAGCCGAAAAAGCGCGGCTTCGTCAAGGGCCGCCGGCCGGGCTGGAAGAAGGCGATCGTGGAGCTCAAGGACGGCTACGAGATCGAGATCTTCGAAGGGGCGGGCGTCTGATGGCGCTGAAGAAGTACAAGCCCACGAGCCCGGGCCGTCGCTTCATGGCCACCTCGGGCTTCGAGGAGGTCACGAAGTCGGAGCCGGAGAAGTCGCTGCTCGAGCCGGTGACGAGGAAGGGCGGTCGGAACAATCGCGGCCGCATCACGACACGTCACCAGGGTGGTGGGCACAAGCGCCGCTTCCGCACGATCGACTTCAAGCGCACGAAGGACGGCGTTCCGGCCAGGGTGGCCGCGATCGAGTACGACCCCAACCGGTCGGCGCGCATCGCGCTGCTCCACTACGTGGACGGCGTCAAGTCGTACATCCTCGCCCCGGCGCGGCTCCGCGTGGGCTCGACCGTCGAGTCGGGCCCGGAGGCCGACATCAAGCCCGGCAACGCGCTCCCGCTCGCGAACATCCCGACCGGCACGCTCGTCCACTGCGTCGAGTTGAAGCCGGGACAGGGCGCCCGCATGGCGCGCTCGGCCGGCTCGGCGATCCAGCTCGTCGCGAAGGACGGCCCGCATGCAGTGCTGCGGCTGCCGTCCGGTGAGCTTCGGCGGGTGCTGCTGGTGTGTCGCGCGACGGTCGGCCAGGTCGGGAACTCCGACCACTCCAACCAGTCGGGCGGCAAGGCTGGTCGCAGCCGCTGGCTGGGCAAGCGCCCGACGGTGCGCGGCTCGGCGATGAACCCGGTCGACCACCCGCACGGCGGTGGAGAGGGCAAGTCGAAGGGCGGCCGTCACCCGGTCACCCCCTGGGGCGTCCCGACGCTGGGCAAGCGGACGCGCCGCAAGCACAAGGAATCGGACTCGTTGATCGTCCGCGGCCGTCGCCGCGGGAAGGAGAAGAGGCGCTAGTGAGCAGATCGTCGAAGAAGGGGCCTTTCGTCGAGGACCGGCTGATGGGCCGGATCGAGGCGATGAACGCGAGCGGCGAAAAGCGGATGATCCGAACCTGGTCGCGAACGTCGACGATCTTCCCCGACATGGTGGGCCACACCATCGCGGTCCACGACGGGCGCAAGCACGTCCCCGTGTTCATCAGCGAGCAGATGGTCGGACACAAACTCGGCGAGTTTGCGCCGACCAGGACCTTCCGCGGCCACGCCGGCGACCGCGCGACGCAGGTGAAGAGGCGCTGATGGCCGCAGTGGAGGACGATCGGATGCGCGTTCGCGCGCAGGCGAAGTGGGTGCGGACGTCGGCGCGCAAGGCGCGCGTCGTGCTCGACAACATCCGCGGGCGCAGCGTCCCGGAGGCCAGGACGATCCTCGCCTTCACGACTCGCGCCGCGGCGACGGACATCGAGAAGGTGCTCCGCTCGGCGGTCGCGAACGCGGAGGCGAATCACGGCCTCGACGGCGACGAGCTCGTGGTCGAGGTTGCGTACGCGGACGAGGGGCCGACGCTGAAGCGCTGGAAGCCTCGCGCGCGCGGGCGCGTCAACCGCATCCGCAAGCGCATGTGTCACGTCACTCTCGTCCTCGCCGAGCAGCCCGAGGCGCAGACGCCGAGGCGCCGGTCGCGCAAGCAGGCCGCCGAGACGCCCGCTGCCGAGGACACCAAGGCAAAGCAGTCCAAAGCTGGGGCCGCGTCGCGGCGCAAGAAGAAGGAGGCGGTGGCCTGATGGGCCAGAAAGTGCATCCCGGCGGCTTCCGCGTCGGCGTCATCCACGACTGGAAGTCGAACTGGTGGACGGGCAAGCACGAGTTCGCCGACTACCTCCTCGAGGACGTTCGCATCCGCGAGCACATCCTCGGGAAGCTGTCGCACGCGGGCCTGTCGGACATTCTCATCCGCAAGGACAAACAGCGGATCACCGTGGACATCTACACGGCGCGCCCGGGCATCGTGATCGGCAAGTCGGGCGTCGAGGTGGACGCGCTGCGCAAAGAGCTGCACGCGATCACGAAGAAGAACGTCCACATCAACATCAACGAGATCAAGCGGCCCGAGCTCGACGCGAAGCTCGTCGCGCAGTCGATCGCGGAGCAACTCGAGAACCGTGTGAGCTTCCGGCGCGCGATGAAGCGCTCGCTCGCCTCGGCGATGCGCTCGGGTGCTCAGGGAATCAAGATCACCGCAGGCGGCCGACTCGGCGGCGGTGAGATGAGCCGGCGCGAGATGTACTCCGAGGGTCGCGTTCCGCTGCACACGATCCGCGCGGACATCGACTACGGCCAGGCGGAGGCGAAGACGACCTTCGGGATCATCGGCGTCAAGGTCTGGGTCAACAAGGGCGAGATCATGCCCGAGGGCTACGACGCTCCCGCGGCGCGCGACACACGCCTCGGCGACCAGGATCAGGCACGGCGGCGACGCGGTGCCTCGGCCGAGGGCCTCGGGGCGTCGCGCGAGGGCCGCGGTCGCGGCCAGGACCGCGAGGGCCTCGGAATCGTGCAGCGCAGGCGGCGCAGCAGCGCCCCGGCGGCGGTGGCGGTCGGCCCGGCCAGCGGCCACGCCGCGAGGTCGAGCCCGAGGCGCCCGCGGTGGAGCCCGAGGCCCCCGCAGTCGAGCCGGAGGTGCAGGAGACACCCGCTCCCGAGGCAACGCCCGGGGAGGGTGAGAGCTGATGCTGATGCCGCGCAAGACGAAGTTCCGCCGGCACCATCGCGGTCATCGCCGCGGCGTCTCCACGGGCCAGACGAGCGTGCAGTTCGGCGAGTTCGGCTTGAAGGCGCTCGAGGCAGGTTGGGTGACCAACCGCCAGATCGAGGCTGCCCGGATCGCGGCGACGAGGAAGATCCGCCGGAGCGGGAAGGTCTGGATCAACCTCTTCCCGGACAAGCCGGTCACGAAGAAGCCTGCCGAGACGCGCATGGGCTCCGGAAAGGGCTCGCCCGAGGGGTGGGTCGCGGTCGTGAAGCCGGGTCGCGTCATGTTCGAGCTCGCCGGGGTCGACGAGCCGCTCGCCAAGGAGGCTCTCCGGCTCGCCGGGCAGAAGCTGCCGCTCAAGACGAAGTTCGTCCGCAGGGAGGCTGAACTCTTTGAGAGCTAGAGAGCTGCGGGCGCTCACCGACGACGAGCTCGACCAGAGGATGGCCGAGACTCGCCAGGAGCTCTTCAACCTGCATTTTCAGACGGCGACCGGCGTGCTCGAGAACAGCGCGCGTCTGCGCCACGCCAAGCGCGAGATCGCGCGCATCCTGACTGTCCAGAACGAACGTGAACAAGGGAACTAACGAGATGGCCGACGAGACCGAGAACACCGAGATCGAAGAGACCGAGGACGAGGTCGCTGCCGACGACACCGTCGACGAGACGGCTCCCGAGTCGGAGACGGAGCCCGTCGCCGAGGCCGAAGCCGAGCCCGTCGTCGAGGCGCGAGAGAGCGGAGCCCGTCGCCGAGGCCGAAGTCGAGCCGCCGTCGAGCAGAGCCGTCGCCGAGGCAGAGACGGAGCCCGTCGCCGAGACCGAGCCCGTCGTCGAGGCCGAGGAGCCTGCTGGAGACGAAGCGGAACCTGCCGAGGAGGCTCCTTCGGAAGCTGCCGCCGTGTCCGAGCCGAAGCGCAAGAAGAAGCGGCTGCCGCGCTCCGAGCGCCCGAAGAAGACCCGCCCCAAGCGGGTGCCTTCGGCCGAGCGCAAGCCGATCACGCGCCTCCCGAAGCCAGAGCACGCGCGCGGTCGACGCCAGGAGCGCCAGGGGACGGTCGTCTCCGCCGCCGCCGACAAGACGATCGTCGTCCGCGTGGACGTCGTGAAGGTGCACCCGCGGTACAAGAAGGTCGTCAAGCGCTCGACGCGCCTGCACGCGCACGACGAGGAGAACCAGGCGAAGCTCGGCGACGTCGTCAGGGTGGTCGAGACGCGGCCGCTCTCACGGATGAAGCGCTGGCGTCTGGAGGAGATCGTGGAGGCCGCGAAGTGATCCAGCAGGAGTCGCGCCTCCGGGTGGCGGACAACACTGGTGCTCGCGAGCTCCTCTGCATTCGCGTGCTCGGCGGCCACCACCGCCGCTACGCGCGGGTGGGCGACGTGATCATTGCTACCGTGAAACAGGCCACGCCTCAGGGCGCGGTCAAGAAGGGCGAGGTCGTGCGTGCGGTCGTCGTGCGGACGAAGAAGCCCTACTCGAGAGACGACGGCACGCTCATCGGATTCGACGAGAACGCCGCCGTCCTCATCGATCCCCAGTCCAATCCGCGCGGGACGCGCATCTTCGGCCCGGTCGCGCGTGAGCTTCGCGAGAAGAACTTCATGAAGATCGTCTCTCTCGCGCCGGAGGTTCTCTAGATGGCCACGAAGATGAAGGTGAAGAAGGGCGACATGGTGCAGATGCTCACCGGCAAGGACCGCGGTAAGCGCGGCCGGATCGTCGAGGCCCGCCCGTCGGAGCGCAGGGTCATCGTCGAGAATCTGAACGTCGCCAAGCGGCACACGAAGCCGCGCCCGATCCGCGACTCGTCGCGTATGGGCGGCGACGCAGGTCGTTCCCGGCGGGATCCTCGACAAGCCGGCGGCCGTCTCCGTGTCGAACGTCATGGTCGTGTGCCCCGTCTGCGGCAACCCGACCCGCGTCGGCATGGCCGAGAAGGAAGTGAAGGGCGAGATCGTCCACGTCCGCGTCTGCAAGCGCGAGGGCTGCGGCCAGGAGCTCGACCGATGACGACGGCGCCGACGATGGAGACCTACGTGCCGCGGCTCAAGCAGAGGTACGAGGACGAGATCCGGCCCCGGCTCCAGGAGGAGCTCGGCGTCTCCACGGTCATGGACGTCCCCAGCGTGACGAAGGTCACGCTGAACATGGGCGTCGGCGAGGCGAAGACGGACGCGAAGGCGCTCGACGCCGCCATCGACGAGCTCACGATCATCGCGGGCCAGCGCGCGCAGGTACGCCGGGCGACGAAGTCGATCGCGAGCTTCAAGCTGCGCGAGGGGATGGCCGTTGGCGCGCGCGTGACGCTGCGCGGCGCACGGATGTACGAGTTCCTCGATCGCCTCGCCTCGATCGCACTCCCGCGCATCCGGGACTTTCGCGGGCTCGACCCCGGCTCGTTCGACGGCCGCGGCAACTACTCGATCGGGATACGCGAACAGATCATCTTCCCGGAGATCGACTACGACAAGGTTCCGGGGATCCGCGGTCTGGACGTCGCGATCACCACGTCGGCGAAGACGGACGAGGACGGCCGCGCGCTGCTCGGCGCCCTCGGTCTCCCGTTCGCCGCCTCGAGAAGGGAACAGTAAGTGGCCAAGAAGTCTCTCGTCGTCAAGCAGAAGCGGAAGGCGAAGTTCGCGGTACGGGCCTACACGCGCTGCAACCGGTGCGGTCGTCCCCGTGCCGTCTATCGCAAGTTCGGGGTCTGCCGGATCTGCCTGCGCGAGCTCGCGCACCAGGGCGCGGTTCCGGGAATGACGAAGTCGAGCTGGTAGGAGGTCTGAAGGTGCTCACCGATCCGATCGCGGACATGTTGACCAGGATTCGAAACGCGAACCGTGCGCTGCACGACTCGGCGTCGATGCCGACCTCCAAGATGAAGGAGGAGATCGCGCGCATCCTGAAGGACGAGGGCTACATCAAGGACTTCCGCGTCGTCGAGGCCACCGACGACAAGGGTCAGCCGCTCCCCTACAAGACGCTCGTCGTCGAGCTCAAGTTCGCCCGCGATCGCCGTCGCGTCATCACGAACCTCAAGCGGGTGTCCACGCCCGGCCGCCGCGTGTACGCGAGGAAAGACCGTCTCCCGCGCGTCCTGGGCGGCCTCGGGACCGCCATCATGTCCACCTCCGTCGGGGTGATCACGAACCGCCAGGCCGCAGAGCGCGGCGTGGGCGGCGAGGTCATCGCCTTCGTCTGGTAGCGATGTCACGAATCGGCCGCAGACCCATCGAGCTTCCTGCCGGCGTCCTGGTGGCGCTCTCGCCCGGGCGCGTTCAGGTGAACGGCCCGCTCGGCGAGCTCTCGCAGGATGTTCCGGCGCGCATGCAGATCGAGAAGACGGAGTCGGAGATCGTCGTCACGCGCCCCACCGAGCGGGGAGAGGATCGCGCGCTGCACGGCCTCACGCGCACGCTCATCGCGAACATGGTCGAGGGCGTGACGAAGGGGTACGAGAAGCACCTCGAGATCCAGGGCGTCGGGTACCGCGCACAGCTCAAGGGCACCGACCTCGAGCTCGCCGTCGGCTACTCGCATACCGTCACGGTCAAGCCGCGCAAGGGCATCGAGTTCGACGTCCCGCAGCCGACGCAGATCGTCGTGAAGGGGATCGACAAGCAGATGGTCGGACAGACGGCCGCCGAGATTCGCAAGGTCCGCCCGCCCGAGCCGTACAAGGGCAAGGGCATCCGCTACCGCGACGAGCAGGTTCGCAGGAAGGTCGGGAAGCGAGCATGAGCGTCCTCACGAAGCGCGAGGCGCGCCTGCGTCGCCATCGCCGCGTCCGCGGCAAGGTCGCCGGCACGTCGGAGCGGCCGCGTCTCGCCGTGTTTCGCTCGAACCGCGGGATCTCCGCCCAGCTCGTCGACGACGAGACCGGACGCACGCTCGCCTCCGCGAGCTGGAAGGGCGTGAGCGGATCGGGCTCGAAAACGGAGCAGGCGACCGCCGTCGGCAAGGCGCTCGCGGAATCCGCGAAGCAGTCGGGCATCCAGAGCTGCGTGTTCGATCGCGCCGGCTACCTGTACCACGGACGCGTGAAGGCCCTCGCCGAGGGCGCCCGCGAAGGAGGGCTCCAGTTTTGAGCACGTCCCAAAGTGAGAACCGCGAGCTGAAGGAGCGGGTCATCGAGATCAACCGCGTCGCGAAGGTCGTGAAGGGCGGTCGGCGCTTCTCGTTCACGGCGCTCGTCGTCATCGGCGACGAGGTCGATCGGGTCGGGCTCGGCTACGGGAAGGCGCGGGAGGTGCCGCTCGCGATCTCGAAGGCGGTCGAGGACGCCCGCAAGAATCTCTTCACGGTCCCGAAGCACGGGCAGACGATCACGCACGAGATCGTCGGCCGGTTCGACGCCGCACGTGTCGTCCTGCGCCCCGCGAGCGAGGGAACCGGCGTCATCGCCGGCGGCGGCACACGCTCGGTGCTCGAGCTTGCCGGTATCCGCGACGTGCTCGCGAAGAGCCTGGGCACGACGACGCCGATCAACATGACCCGCGCGACCGTCGACGGCCTCAAGCGGCTGGTCCGTCCGGAGGACGTCGCGGCGCTGCGTGGGAAGACGATCGCCGAGGTGCTACCGGTTTCGAGAGCTAGCGCGCTCCGAAAAGCGGAAGCAGAGCAGCCGATTGCCACCGAGGTGACCGAGGAAGAGGAAGTCGAGGTCTCCGAGTGAGCCAGCTGAAGGTCACGCAGGTCCGGAGTGGCATCGGCCAGTCCCATCGTCACCTCGGGACTCTCCGCGCGCTCGGCCTTGGCAAGATCGGCCGTAGTGCGGAGCACAAGGACTCTCCGCAGCTGCAGGGCCAGCTGCGGCAGGTACGCCATCTCGTGACCGTCGAGGAGCGCTGAACGTGAGCGACGAGCTGAACCTCTCCAACCTGAAGCCCGCGCAGCCGCGCAAGGCCCGCAAGCGCATCGGCCGTGGCCTGGGCTCGGGCAAGGGCCGCTACTCTGGCCGCGGAATCAAGGGTCAGAAGGCGCGCGCCGGTTCGCACACGATGCCGGCCGGCTTCGAGGGTGGGCAGATGCCCATCGACATGCGCACCGGCAAGCTCCGCGGGAACACGTCCGCCGACGCGATGCCGATCGGCCCGTTCCGGACGTACAGCCAGCCCGTCAACGTCGGGTCGCTCGAGGAGCGCTTCGACGCGGGCGCCGAGGTGACCCCGGAGTCCCTGAAGGCAGCCGGCCTCATCTCGAAGGTGTCCGTCGACGTCAAGGTGCTCGGCGAGGGCGAGCTGACCAAGAAGCTCTCAGTCACGGCGCACTCGTTCTCGAAGTCGGCCGCCGAGAAGATCGAGGCAGCCGGAGGGACGGTGAACCGTCTGCGCGAGCCGGTCGAGCGCAAGAAGAAGAAGCACAAGGCTGCCGCGCCGGTCGCGGACGAGCCGGAGGCAGACGAGCCCGAGGCAGACGAGACCGCGGAGGTCGCCCAGGCCGACGCGACCGAGCCCGAGACCGCCGAGGAAGAGACCGAGTAGCGGAGCCGTCGATGACAACGTCAAGCACAGCGACCGCAAAGCGGACGCCTTCAGGGATCTTTGCGCGATCGGAATTCGCATTCGCGAATTTCGATCTGGCGCTCATGTGAAATGTTCTCGTGGCTCGCGAACGCCTGGCGGGTACCGGAGCTCCGCAACCGCGTGCTCTTCACGGCGGCCATGCTCGCCGCGTACCGGCTCGGCTCGTGGATCCCCGCCCCGGGCGTCGATTCTCAGACGATCCACGACTACTTCTCCGGCCGCGGCGGCACCGTCCTCGGGCTGCTGAACCTCTTCTCGGGAGGGGCGCTGTCGCAGTTCTCCCTGTTCGCGCTCGGGATCATGCCGTACGTCACGGCGTCGATCATCCTCCAGCTCATGACCGTGGTCATCCCGCGGCTCGGTGAGCTGCAGCGCGAGGGCGAGGCCGGCTACGCGAAGATCACGCAGTACACGCGCTACCTCACGGTCATCCTCGCGGCGGCGCAGGCGACCGGGTATGCCTTCCTCTTCCGCAGCCAGGGCGCGCTCAACGCCGGTTCGGGGGAAATGATCCTCATCATCGTCTCGCTCACGGCCGGGACGGTGCTGCTCATGTGGATCGGCGAGCTGATCACGAAGCGCGGGATCGGCAACGGCATCTCGATCCTCATCTTCGCGTCCATCCTGATAAGCGCGCCGCTCGGCATCGTCGCCTGGTGGAACGGCGGCCCGATGGAGAAGCTCTTCTTCCCGCTCATCGCGGTCGGGATCTGCGCGGCGGTCGTCTTCGTCCAGGAAGGCCAGCGCCGCATCCCGGTGCAGTACGCAAAGCGGATGGTGGGGCGGAAGATGACGGCCGGCGGGTCGACCTATCTGCCGCTGCGGGTGAACATGGCAGGCGTCATCCCGATCATCTTCGCGGCCGCGATCCTTGCCTTCCCGCCGACGATGGCGCAGTACTTCCCCGCGACACGCGACTTCGTGAACACCAACTTCCAGCCCGGCAACTGGCTGTATCTCCTCATCGAGGGCGGGCTGATCATGATCTTCACGTACTTCTACACGGCCGTTCAGTTCAACCCGGTCGACCAGGCCGACAACCTGCGCAAGTACGGCGGCTACATCCCGGGCATCCGTCCGGGCCCGCCAACGGCCCAGTACCTCGACCGCGTGCTGTCGCGCCTCACGCTCCCGGGCTCGCTCTTCCTCGCCGCCGTCGCGGTGCTCCCGAGCCTCTTCATTCGCTACGGCGGCTTCTCGCAGGCGAACGCTCGTGCGCTCGGCGGAACGTCGGTGCTGATCGTCGTGGGAGTCGCGCTCGACACCATGCGGCAGATGGAGTCGCAGATGATGATGCGCTCCTACGAAGGCTTCCTCAAATAGGCGCGCATCCGTGCGCATCCTGATCTTGGGCCCGCAGGGGTCCGGCAAGGGCACCCAGGCGAAGCGGATCGCTGAGACCTACGGGATACCTCACGTCGCGACCGGCGACATGTTCCGGGCGGCGGCCGCCGACGGCTCCGACCTCGGGAGGCTGGTTGCGCCGATCCTCGAGGAGGGTGGGCTCGTGCCCGACGATCTCACGATCGAGCTCATCCGCGAGCGGCTGGCGGACGAGGACGGCTTCGTCCTCGACGGCTTCCCGCGCACGATGCCGCAAGCGGAGGCGCTCGACTCGATGCTCGAGGACATCGGCAAGCCGCTCGACGCGGTGATCCTGCTCAAGGTGTCCGACGAGGTCGCGACCGAGCGCCTGCTGGTTCGGGCCGCGCAGGAAGGTCGCGCGGACGACTCGCCCGAGGCGATCCGCACTCGTCTCCAGCTGTACCACGAGCTCACGGAGCTCGTGGTCGACCGCTACGGGCAGGCGGGTATCGAGGTCGTCGTCGACGGCGAGCAGTCGGTCGACGACGTCTTCGCCTCGATCCAGGACGCGCTCGAGGGGGTGACGGCCCGCCGATGATCATTCGCAAGAGCTCGCGCGAGATCGAGAGGATCGCCGCCGCCGGCGCGCTCGTCGCCGAGACGATCGCGTACGTTGGTGGCCTCCTCAGCCCGGGCGTCACGACCGACGAGCTCGACGCCGCAGCTGGCGCGTTCATCCGCGAGCACGGAGGCATCCCGACGTCGGAGGGCTACAAGGGCTATCCGAAGGCGATCTGCATCTCTCCGAACGACGTCGTCGTCCACGGGATCCCCGACGACTTCGTCGTCTCCGAGGGCGACTTGGTGACGATCGACGTCGGCGTGACGCTCGACGGCTACATCGCCGACAGCGCGTACACGTTCGCGGTGGGGGAGATCGAGCCAGAGACACAGCGGCTCCTCGATGTCGCCCAGATCGCCCTCGCCGCGGGAATCGAGGAGGCCGTCGTGGGGAATCGCGTCGGCGACGTCTCCCACGCGATTCAGGAGGTCGTCGAGGGCGCGGGTTTCTCGGTCATTCGGAGCCTCGTCGGCCACGGTGTCGGCCGCCACTATCACGAGGATCCTCATATCCCGAACTTCGGCGAGCCGGGTCGTGGGCCGCGACTCTCGGAGGGCATGACGATCGCGATCGAGCCGATGATCACGGCGGGCGGCTCGGACGTGCAGGTGATGGCGGACGGTTGGACGATTCGCACCGCGGACAGCTCGATCTCGGCGCACTTCGAGCACACCGTGGCCATCACCGCCGACGGCCCGAGAATCCTCACCCCTCGCGTCGGCGTGCCGGGTGGTGTGGGCGTCTGACCGTGACGCGGAGCGGACGAGCGATGCGATCGCCGCCTCCGGAGCGGGGGCCGCGGAAAAGAGCTGTGCTACGATGTCCGGCCGCGGCGCGGGCGGTCGTTCACGCCGCAGTTCTCACAGGAAACCGTCAACCGAAAGGTCCTTTCGCGCGCGAAGTGGCAGTCAGGGAAGAGAAGATCGAGGTCGAGGGCGAGGTCGTCGAAGCGCTCCCCAGCACGATGTTTCGGGTGCAGCTCGACAATGGCCACAGTGTCCTCGCTCGTATCTCCGGAAAGATGCGCAAGCACTACATCCGCATCCTCCCCGGCGATCGTGTCAAGGTCGAGCTCTCTCCCTACGACCTCACCCGCGGCCGAATCACCTTTCGGATGAAGTAACGACATGAAGGTACGCCCATCCGTCAAGCCCATGTGCGAGCGCTGCCGCGTCATCAAGCGGCACGGTCGCACGATCGTCATCTGCTCCAACCCCCGTCACAAGCAAAGGCAGGGCTAATCCACGTGGCACGCATCGCCGGAGTCAATCTCCCCACGCAGAAGCGGCTCGAGATCGGGCTGACGTACATCTACGGGATCGGACGCTCCACCTCGCAGAAGATCATCCGCGAGCTCGAGCTCGACCCCGATCAGAAGGTGCGCGACCTCACGGACGACGAGGTCACGAAGCTCCGCAACTACATCGACACCGAGGTCGAGGTCGAGGGCGACCTGCGGCGCGATCGCGCGCAGGCGATCAAGCGCCTGACCGAGATCGGGGCGTACCGTGGCGTCCGACACCGCCGCGGGCTTCCCGTGCGTGGCCAGCGCACGAAGACGAACGCCCGGACGCGCAAGGGCCCGAAGAAGACCGTCGGTCGCGGCAAGAAGGCGAAGTAGCCATGGCGCCTCCCCGCAGATCCGCGGCTCGCGGCCGCACCCGTCGCAAGGTCCGCAAGAACATCGCCATCGGACAGGCGCACATCAAGACGTCGTTCAACAACACGATCGTCACCCTCACCGACGCCGAAGGGAACGTCATCGTCTGGGAGTCCGCCGGCTCGGCCGGGTTCAAGGGCTCGCGGAAGTCGACGCCGTTCGCTGCTCAGGTGACGGCTGACAACGCAGCGCGCAAGGGCATGGAGCACGGCCTCCAGAAGGTCGAGGTCTTCGTGAAGGGCCCCGGCTCCGGGCGCGAGACCGCCATTCGCTCCCTGCAGGCTGCCGGCCTCGAGATCCTCGGCGTGAAGGACGTGACGCCCCAGGCGCACAACGGCGTTCGCCAGCGCAAGCGGAGGCGTGTCTGATGGCTCGCGATCTCGGACCCAAGTGCCGCATCTGCCGCCGCGAGGGCGTCAAGCTGTTCCTGAAGGGCGAGCGCTGCCTGACCGAGAAGTGCGCGGTCGAGCGCCGCAGCTATCCACCGGGTGAGCACGGGCGCGGGCGCATCAAGCAGAGCCAGTACCTGCTCCAGCTGCGCGAGAAGCAGAAGGCGCGCCGCTACTACGGACTCCTCGAGAAGCAGTTCCGCACCACGTACGAGAAGGCCGCGCGCGGCCACGGTGCACCGGGCGAGAACCTCCTGCGCATGCTCGAGACGCGTCTCGACAACGTCGTCTACCGACTCGGCTTCGCCGGCTCCCGCGCGCAGTCGCGCCAGCTCGTGCGGCACGGCCACTTCCAGGTCAACGGCCGCAGGGTCAACATCCCGAGCTACGGCGTCCGGCCGAACGACGTCGTCTCGCTGAAGCAGGGCAGCCCGGTCGAGCAGCTCGTGCGCGACGCGACCGACCTCACCGCGTCGGTGGCGCCCTGGCTCCAGGCCGACCACGACGGGCTCACCGGCACGGTGCTGAAGTGGCCCGAGCGCGAGGAGATCGACGCCCCGGTGCAGGAATCGCTCATCGTCGAGCTCTACTCGAAGTAACGAAGTAACCCTTACCACGGAAAGGACTCACGTGGCAGTTCGAACCAGCCTGATGGAATTCCAGGTCCCCAGGATCGTGCACGAGGACGCCGACGACCACCGCGGCGTCTTCGCGATCGAGCCGCTCGATCGCGGCTTCGGTCACACGTTCGGGAACTCTCTGCGCCGGGTGCTGCTCTCCTCACTCGAGGGTGCAGCTGTAACGGCCGTGAAGATCGAGGGCGTCGCCCACGAGTTCACGACGCTCCCGGGCGTGCGCGAGGACGTCACCGACATCATCCTCAACCTCAAGAACCTCATCGTCCGCCTCCACGGCGCCTCGCCCGAGATCGAGGTGTACATCGCGAAGAAGGGCGCGGGCGTCGTCACGGCTGCCGACATCGAGGCCCCGGCAGACCTCGAGATCCTCAACCCGGAGCTCGAGATCGCACACGTGTCCGACAAGGGCAAGCTCGAGATGACCCTGACGATCGGGCGTGGCCGTGGGTACGTCCCTGCCGAGCTCAACCGCGGGCCGGAGACGACGATCGGCGTCATTCCGATCGACTCCATCTTCTCGCCGGTGCGCCGTGTGGCGTACGAGGTCGAGGCCGCGCGTGTCGGTCAGCGCACCGACTACGACAAGCTCATCCTCGACGTCTCGACCGACGGCTCGCTCGACCCACGCGACGCGATCGGCCAGGCCGCCGAGATCCTCATTCGCCAGCTCGCCATCTTCACCGACCTCGACGCGATCGAGGGCTTCGGCGAGGCCGCCCCGGAGGCCGTCGCCGACGCACCGGTCATGCACGGGATGGAGAACTTCCCGATCGAGGAGCTCGAGCTCGGCGTCCGCTCCTACAACTGCCTCAAGCGCGTCGGCATCGAGACGATCGGCGATCTCACGTCGAAGTCCGAGAACGAGCTCGTCGCGATCCCGAACTTCGGTCGCAAGTCGATCGAGGAGGTTCGCTCCGCGCTCGCCGCGCACGGCTTGACGCTCAAGGGCGAGGAGCTCGTCTAGTCCATGCGTCACCAGCGGTCCGGCAAGAAGCTCGGGCGGACCCCCGCCCATCGCAAGGCGCTCTACTCGAATCTCGCGGGCGCCCTGATCGAGCACGGCCGGATCCACACGACGGAGGCCAAGGCGAAGGCCGTCAAGCCGTTCGCCGAGAAGATGATCACTCTGGGCAAGCGCGGCGATCTCCATGCCCGAAGGCAGGCGCTCGCCGCGCTTCGCTCGAACCACGTCGTGCATCAGCTCTTCGCGGACGTCGCGCCGCGGTTCGCGGATCGTCCCGGCGGCTACACGCGCATCGTCCGCCTCGGCCCGCGCCAGGGCGATGCCGCGGAAATGGTCTACCTCGAGTTCGTCGACCACGAGCCGGCGGTCTCGCCGCTCGCGATTCGCCGCGCGACCCGCTCCGAGGAGGAGCCCGCGGAAGACGAGTAGGTCCACGTCAGGGCTACGCTCCCGACGTGCTCTTCCTGATCGCGCTCCTGCTCGCGATCTTCCTGCTCCCATCACCGTGGGGGCTCATCACGGTCGCGGTCGCGCTCGTGATCGACGTGCTCGAGGTCACGTTCGGCCTCTGGTACTCGAAACGTCGCCGCGCGACCGTCGGCGCTGACACGCTGGTGGGGGTGACGGGCATCGCGGTCGGCGAGCTCTTGCCGGAAGGGCAGGTGAAGCTGAACGGCGAGATCTGGCGGGCGCGGTGCGAGGTCGGCTGCGACGCGGGCACGACCGTCGTCGTGCGCGCGGTGAGCGGGCTCACGCTCGAGGTGGAGCCCGCATGAGTGGGGGAACCTGGCCTTACGGTGCTCGGCGCGAACGAGGAGGCGCTGCGGTCTCCTACGCCTCCCACTCCACGGGCAGCGAGGCCAGGCTGCGGAAGATCGGGATCGGGCGCCAGTAGAGGTCCTCCTCCGCGATCGCGAGGCGGAGGCCCGGGAGGCGCCCGAGGAGCGTCGCGAGCGCGATCTCGGTCTCGAGCCGAGCCAACGGTGCTCCGAGGCAGTAGTGCGGACCGCGGCCGAAGCCGACATGTTTGTTGTCCTCGCGGCGGACGTCGAGGACGTCCGGACCGGCGAATCTGGTCTCGTCGCGGTTCGCAGAGCCGACCACGGCGATCACGAGGTCGCCGCGGCGCAGCGTCTTCCCGCCGAGCACCGAGTCGGTCGCGACCCAGCGGGTGATCGTGCGCTCGACGGGGCTGTCGTAGCGCAGGAGCTCCTCGACCGCGGCCGGCAGCAGCGAGGGATCCGCGCGCAGGGCCTCGAGCTGGGCGGGATTGCGAAGTAGGGTCAGGACGCATTCGTGATGAGACTCACGGTCGTCTCGTGACCCGCCACGATCAGGAGGACGACCATGCTGTACAGCTCGTTCTCGGAGAGGTGGTCGCCCCCGTCCTCCGCTTGCACGAGCGCGCTGACGAGATCGCCGGTCGGCTCCTCGCGACGCAGCTCGAAGAGGTCGTCGAGGTACGCGACGAACTCGTCGGTGTGTCGTGCGACCTGCTCCTGCAGCTCGGAGGTCACGGCCGGCGTCACAAACGTGCTCGACCACGCGCGGAACCGTCCTTGATCCTCGACCGGGATCCCGAGGAGCTCGGCGATCACGGTGATCGGGAGCGGGAACGCAAAGTCGTCGACGAGCTCCATTCGCCCGCTCGCTGCGACCCGGTCGACGAGCTCGTCGGCAATCTCCTGGACACGTGGACGCAGCTGCTCGACGATGCGCGGTGTGAACGCCTTCGTGACGAGCTTCCGAAGACGTCGGTGATTCGCTCCGTCGAGGTTGAGGAGGCTCGTGTTGACGCGCGGGTCGAGCTCGGGCAGCGTGCCCGAGGCGCGGCCGTCCGCGAGCTCATCCGGCGTGAAGACGAGTGCGGGGTCGAGGACGAACCGCTCGTTGTCGGTGAGGAGCGCGACGACGTCGTCGTAGCTTGTGACGAACCAGATCGGCGTCTCGCCGTCGAGCCCAGGCTGCAGGTGCACGGGGCTCTCGGAGCGCATACGGGCATACGTCTCGTGCGTCGCCATCCGGAAGTCGTGGCTGTACAGGTCGTAGCGCTCGGCCGTCGGCATCCGCGCGCCATGATGTCACGTCGTGAATCTGAGGCTGACGCTCGAATACGACGGGACCGGCTTCCACGGCTGGGCGCGGCAGCCCACGCTGCGCACGGTCGAGGGGGTGCTGCGTGAGGCACTCGACGCCGTCTTCCCGCGCTGGGACGGCCTCGCGGTCGCGGGGCGCACGGACACGGGTGTCCACGCAACCGGCCAGGTCGCGAGCGTGGGCGTGGAAGGCGGGCCGCCGGCCGACCGCGTGGCCGACGCCCTCAACGCGGCGCTCCCCGAGGACGTCGCCGTGCTCGAGTCCGCGCAGGCGCCCGACGGCTTCCACGCACGCTTCTCGGCGCACTCGCGCTCGTACCGCTATCGCGTCCTGACGGGTCGTCGCTCGCCCCTCGAGGCGCGTCGGGCGCTTTGGTGGCCGCGGCCCACCGACGTCGGTGTGTTGCGGGTTGCCGCCGCAGCCCTCGTCGGAGAGCACGACTTCCGCGCCTTCACGCCCGTGGAGACGCAGCACGACGTGTTCCTCCGTGACGTCCACGCCGCGGACTGGACGCACGACGGCAAGCGGCTCGACTTCACGATCACCGCGGACAGCTTCCTGCGCCATATGGTGCGAACCCTCGTCGGGACGATGCTCGAGAAGCCGGAGCGCATCGAGGCGCTGCTCGACGGCGGCGCGCGCTCCGAGGCCGGGCTCACCGCCCCGCCCTGGGGCCTCTACCTCGAGCGGGTCGACTACTAGGAGGGCTGGCTACGATCGCCGGATGCGCTTCCGGATCGTCCTCTTCGACCTCGACGGCACGCTCATAGACTCCGGGCCGCTCATCCTCGCCTCCATGCAGCACGCCGTTCGGACCGTGCTCGGTCGGGAGATCCCGCCCGAGGAGCTCGGGATGACCATCGGCGGACAGGGCATCGTCGCGCAGATGCAGGCGATCGACGCCGAGCACGCCGACGAGCTGCTCGTCGCCTACAAGGACCACAACGACGGCCTCCACGAGACGCTCGAGGCGTTCGACGAACTCGTCGCGCTGCTCCCCGGCCTGAAGGCGGAAGGCCGGAAGCTCGGCATCGTCACCGCGAAGAGGCATCGCACGGTCGGCCTCGCGCTCGACCGCTTCCCGGCACTCGCGAACGCTTTCGACGTCGTCGTCGGGTTCGAGGACACGGAGCGCCACAAGCCCGAGCCGGAGCCGGTCCTGCTCGCCGTGGAGAGGCTCGCGGGAACGCCGGACGAGTCCGTCTACGTCGGCGACTCGCCGTTCGACATCGGTGCCGCCAAGGCCGCGGGCGTGTACTCGGTCGCGGTCGGCTGGGGTGGTATCCACCCCGATGACCGGCTGCTCGCCGAGGAACCCGACGCGTTCGTGCGCACGCCCGAGGAGCTCCTCGGTGTCCTCTAGGACGGTCGCCCCGGCAGAGCGCGCGGCGGAGCTGCGGCGCCTGATCGAGCACCACAACTACCGCTACCACGTGCTCGACGACCCCGAGATCCCGGACGGCGCGTACGACGCCCTCTTCGACGAGCTGAAGGCACTCGAGGAGCGGTCTCCCGAGCTCGTGACGCCCGACTCTCCGACGCAACGTGTCGGTGCTCCGCCCGCAGCCGGGTTCACGAAGGTCGAGCACCTCTCTCCGATGGGCTCGCTGGAGAAGGTGACGACACCCGAGGCGCTCGACAAGTGGGCGGACGACATCCGCAAGAGGCTCGGCACGGACGAGCCCGTCGCGTACATCCTGGAGCCGAAGATCGACGGCTCGGCAGTGTCGCTCGTCTACGAGGACGGCGTCCTCGTGCGGGGAGCGACGCGCGGAGACGGCGAGCGTGGGGAGGACGTCACCGCCAATCTCCGCACCATCGAGGCAATCCCGCTCCGGATGCGCGGGGCCTCGCCGCCCTCTCGCGCCGAGGTACGCGGCGAGATCTACTTCCCTCTCGACGGCTTCGCGCGCTTCAACGAGGCACAGCTCGCCGCGGGGAAGAAGCCGGCGCCCAATGCGCGCAACGCGGCGGCCGGCTCGCTGCGCCAGCTGAACCCCGCGATCACCGCGGAGCGCCCCCTTTCGATCTTCGTATACGGGATCGGCGTGCTCGAGGGGCACGAGCTCGCGACGCAGTGGGAGGCGCTCGAGTGGCTGCGAGAGCGCGGTTTCCGGACGAATCCCGACGCAGAGCGCGTCGAGACGATCGAGGCGGTCGCGGACGCGTGCGTGGCGTGGGAGTCGCGCCGCGCCGAGCTCGGCTACGAGATCGACGGCATCGTCGTCAAGGTCGACTCCTTCGATCAGCAGCGCCGGCTCGGCTCGCTGCACGGTCGCCCGCGCTTCGCGCGCGCGTTCAAGTGGGCGCCGACGTCGGCGGTGACGCGCCTGCAGGCGATCCACGTCCGCGTTGGGCGGACCGGAGTCCTGAACCCGCTCGCCGAGCTCGAGCCGGTCCACGTGGGCGGTGTGACGGTTACGAGCGCGACCCTTCACAACGAGGACGACATCCGGCGTAAGGACATCCGGGTGGGCGACCTCGTCGTCGTCCAGCGGGCGGGGGACGTCATCCCCCAGGTGGTCGGTCCGGCCGGCGAGCACGAGCCCGGGACGAAGCCGTGGCGAATGCCCAAGCGCTGTCCGCTGTGCAACACAGAGGTCGTCCGCCCCGAGGGCGAGGTCATGCACCGCTGCCCGAACCGGGCGTGCCCGTCGCGCGGCCTGGAGACGCTCTACCACTGGGTTGGCGCCGCCATGGACATCGAGAACGTCGGCGGGAGCACGATCAAGAAGCTCTGGGACGAAGGCATCGTCCGCTCTCTTCCCGACCTGTACCGGCTGAGCGCCGAGCAGCTCGGCGAGCTCGACGGCTTTGCGGAGATCTCGGCGACGCGCGCCCACGACTCCATTCAGCGGTCGAAGGAGCAGCCCTTCGCGCGGGTCCTCTTCGGGCTGAACATCCCGAAGGTCGGGTGGGTGATCGCCCGCAGCCTCGCCCTGCACTTCCGCACGGCCGAGGCACTCGCCGCGGCCACCCTGGAGCAGCTCGAGGAGGTCGAGGGGATCGGTCCCGAGCGCGCCGAGCTGATCGCCGAGTGGTTCGCCGATCCCGACAACCTCGTGCTCGTCGCCGAGCTACGCGAGCTCGGCCTGCAGCTCGCCCTCGCGGAGGACGACCGGCCGCCCGAGGGGAGGCTGACCGGGTCGCAGTTCGTCATCACGGGCACGCTCGAGGGCTGGACGCGCGAGGAGGCGACGGCGGCACTGGAAGGCCTGGGGGCCAAGGTGTCCGACTCGGTTTCGAAGAAGACCACCGGCGTCGTCGTCGGGGAGAGCCCGGGTTCCAAGGTGCAGAAGGCGGAGAAGCTCGGCGTACCCGTTCTCTCCGAGGACGACCTCCGCGCGCTTCTAGGAAGCGGCTAGCACCGTCACGAAGCGGTCCTGGGCGGCGCGGGCGGTCCAGTAGGGGACGGGCCGGCCGTTGTGGAGAATCGCGAACACGTAGCGGTCGCCGACGAGCCCCGCGAGGGCGGAAGCCCGGTTCGTCGTCCCCGTCTTCGCGTGTACGCGGCCGCGCGTCGGCCCTGTCCCGAGCCGGTTCCTCAACGTGCCGGAGACTCCCGCCACGGCGAGCGAGGCGACGAAAGCGCGGCCGATGTTCGGATCGGCCGCTCCCGCGCGGAGGATGTCCGCGAGCGCGGTCACGGTCGAACGGTCGTAGCTCGAGAGGCCCGAGCCGTCCGCGATGCGCACGCCGCCGAGCGGTATCGCTGCATGGCCGAGGGTCGTCCGGACGACCCTCGCTCCCGCCGCCGATGACCCGCGCTCCGCGACGGCTGCCCCGAGCTGTTTGAGGATCATCTCGGCGACGAAGTTGTCGGAGTAGGCGTTCATGTGGTGGACGACGTTCGCGAGCCGCTCGGAGAGGTCGAACGCGATCTGCACGGAAGTCGACGGCGCGCGGCGTGCCCCCGGGCGTCCGCTCACTTCGATCCCGCGTTCCTCGAGCGCCGAGACGAACGCACGCGCTGCGGCGACTGCGGACCCGTTGGCGCCGATGAGGTGCGTGTCCGCGACGGACAGCGCAGAGAGCGGCCGCGATTCGATACCGAGGTAGCCCGGCTTCCAGCCGGGAGCGTCGCGCCGGCCGTCGAAGTACGAGTCGTCGCCGAGCACGCGACCGGCCACGCGCCGTATCCCCGTGGCGGCGAAGCGGCGGGCCAGGCGGCCGAGGTCGGTCCGGCCCAGCGTCGGGTCGCCGTATCCGACGAGAAAGAGATCGCCCTTCCAGGTTCGTCCGGTCCGTGAGCCTCTGCCGACGAGCTCCGTCCTGAACCGGAACCGAGGCCCGAGAACATGCAGGGCCGTGAACGAGACCGAGAGCTTCTCGGCGGAGGCAGGGAGCAGGCCGCGGCGGCTGTTCTGGCTGAAGACCGTCTCGCCGGAGCGGAGGTCGATGGCGACCGCGGCGGTCTGGCTCGACGCGATTCCCGGCGCTCGCAGGGCTCGCCCGAGCGCGAGGTCGATCGCAGGAGCCGCGGCGCTCGACGTCGTCGACGGCACGAGGGCGAGGACCACCGCCACGGCGGCGAGAGCTGGCCGGACGGGTTTCACGAGGAAGTGTGTACCGGACGCCGCCGACGGCGGGCGGCCCGTCAGCGGTAGACGGTGATCATGACGGTCCGCCGACCCCACTGCCGGGCCTTGGCGGTGGAGGGGAACCAGAGGTCGATGATCCGACCCTTGATGGCGTAGCCGACGTCGGCCGCGAGGCCGGGCCCGTACCCCGGGACGTGCAGCTTCGTGCCGAGCGGGATGAGCTTCGGGTCGACAGCGACGACGCCCTTGCTGGCGGGAACGCCGAGCGCCGTCGAGCCCGGGAGGTGGTATGCGACCGCGTCCACCTTCAGCCGGTACCCCTGAGGAGCCTGCGGCTGGCCGAGTGCGGAGCCTCCGGCCACGAGGATCGATCCGACGAGGACCGCACCGATCGCGATCCCCCACCTGCGCGTTCCCCTACGCACGAGGGGCAGAACCTAACAGAGCGTTGCGGACGATGCTTCGGCAAGTGCCCTCTTTGCAGATATTTTGGCTCAGTTGTTGGTTGCAGGCGTCCGCAGGCGGTGCTAGGGTCTCCGACTTGTGACGGGCCAGACCGCCACCGGCGGGTCTGTCCGGGGACGACCACGAGCCCTCTCTAGCGGCTCGCGAACCGGATGGGCGCCGATAGTCGTTCTCGCTGCGGCATGCGCCGCATGGCTTCTGCTTGCCGTTGGACCGGCCTCGGGACAGACGATCACGTCGAAGCGCCAGCAGGCCGAGGCGATCGTGGCTCAGGTCGATGGCATGCAGGCCAACCTCGAACAGAAGATCGAGTCGTGGAACTACGCGAACATCCAACTCTCGAAGATCGACGCCAACCTCGCATCGAACACGAAGCACCTGGCCGCCGCGAAGAAGAGCCTCGTGGTCGCCCAGGTCCGTATCGCGAAGCGCCTGCGCGACCTGTACATCAACGGGCAGGGTGACTCGACGCTCGAAGTGATTCTCGGCTCGAGCAGCCTCGACGAGATCATCACCCGACTCGATGCGGTCGAGCGCGTGTCGAAGCAGGACTCGCAGATCCTGCGGACGGTCAAGCAGTACCGCAAGGAGGTCGAGACCCGCCGCGAGAACCTGCAGAATGCGCGCGCGAGCCAGGCGCAGATCGTCGCGCAGAAGGCAGCGGAGAAGCAGACGATCGAGTCGCAGATCTCCGAGCAGAACCGGCTCCTCGCGTCCGTCAAGGACGAGATCGCCAAGATGCAGGCGGAGGAAGCACGCCAGCAGGCCGCGCTCGCCGCCCAGGCGGAGGCTCGTGCCCAGGCCGCCGCACAACTCGCCCAGCAGGCGCAGCAGGCGCAGCAGGACGCCGTCCAGCAGACGTACGACCAGCCGGTCGACGCTCCGGCGTACGACCCGAACGTCCCGGCGGCTCGCTACGGCCAGGTCGTCGGTATCGCCTTGCAGTACCTCGGCGTGCCGTACGTCTGGGGCGGCTCGAGCCCGGCGACGGGCTTCGACTGCTCGGGCTTCGTGAGCTACGTGTTCGCGCAGGTCGGCGTCTACCTCCCACACCACGCCGCGTCGCAGTACTCATACGGGACGCCCGTGTCATATGACCAGCTCGCCCCCGGCGATCTCGTGTTCTTCGACGGCCTCGGCCACGTCGGCATCTACATCGGCGGCGGGCAGTTCGTCCACGCGCCGCACACCGGGGACGTCGTGCGGATCTCGAGCCTCGCCGAGCGCATGGGCTCGTACTACGGCGCCCGCCGCCTCTAGCGCGGCAGACTGCTCGTCGAGCTAGCCGGCGACGTCGCCCGCCGTCGCCTTCGGCTGTGCGCCGCGTGGCTCGACGTACAGCTCCTCGATCTCCGCCGCGAAGTGCTCCTGGACGGCTCGCCGCCGGAGCTTGAGCGTCGGCGTGATCTCGCCGTGCTCCATCGTGAAGTCGCGCGGGAGGATCGCGAAGCGCTTGACCTGCTCGAAGCGGGAGCGATCGCGGTTGGCGTCGTCGACGACGGACTGGAGCAGCTCGCGGACCTGCGGATCGGATGCGAGCGTCTCGGAAGCGCCGTCGATGCCGTGCTCCGAGGCCCAGCGGCCGATCTCCACCGGATCGAGCGTGAGCAACGCGGACACGTAGGGGCGCTTGTCGCCGATCACGAGTGCCTGTGACACGTACTTCGAGGTCTTGAGGTCGTTCTCGAGGTTCTGCGGCGCGACGTTCTTGCCCCCAGCAGTCACGAGGATGTCCTTCTTGCGGTCGGTGATGTGGAGGTACCCGTCCTCGTCGAGCGTGCCGACGTCTCCGGTCTTGAGCCAGCCATCGCTGTCGAGAACGGCGGCCGTGGCCTCGGGCTCCTTGTAGTAGCCCTGGAAGATCGTCGCGGAACGAACCTCGATCTCACCGTCCTCCGCGATCCGGATCTCGAAGCCCGGCAGCGGCTGCCCGACCGATCCGAACCTGTAGCGGTCGGGGAGGTTCACCGTGCACGCCGTCGTGCACTCCGTGAGGCCGTAGCCCTCGGTGATCCGGACGCCGACGCTGTCGAAGAACTCGGCGACGTCCTTGGAGAGGGGGGCGCCGCCCGAGCCGGGCATGCGCAGACGACCCCCGAGCGGCTCACGCACCTTCGAGAAGACGAGTCGGTCGGCGATCCGCTGCTTGGCGCGCAGGCCGGCGGGAATCGCCGCTCCCTGCCCCTCGAGCCGGCTGACCTCTCGGCCGACGCCGAGCGCCCAGTCGATGAGCCTCCGCTTCGACCCCGTCGCTTCGTCGAACCGGGACTGCACGGCCGCGTACACCTTCTCGTACACGCGGGGGACGCTCGGGAAGACCGTAGGCCGCACGACCGGCAGTGCCTCGCCCACTCGCAACGGGTCCGCGAGGAGCGCGATCGTGAACCCGACCTTCGCGCCCAGGAGGAGCATGAGGCGGCCGTAGTTGTGCGCGAGCGGCAGGTACAGGAGCATGAGGTCCTCGGGGCGGTGGTAGCCCGGCAGGTGGTCGACGACGCTTGCCATCTCCCAGTAGTTGCGATTGGAGAGCATGCAGCCCTTCGGCGGGCCGGTCGTCCCCGACGTGTAGATGATCGTGTACAGGTCGTCCTCGCCTACGGCCGCAGTCGCCTCGTCCAGCGCAGCCGGGTGCGCGGTCGCGTGGTCGCGGCCGTGCGCCGCGAGACCTTCGAGGTCGTGGTACGTGAGGACGTGCTTGAGTGCCGGGAGCTCTTCCGGGACGGCCTCCACCTTGCCGAGCTGCTCGGCGTCCTCGCAGACGATCGCCACGGACTCGGAATGCTCGAGCAGGTAGCCCACGTCCCGGGGCGAGCTCGAGGCGTACACCGGGATCCCGACGGCGCCGATCCGCGCGAGCGCGAAGTCGAGCAGTGCCCATTCGAGGCTGTTCCGCGCGAGCAGCGCGACGTTGTCGCCCTTGCGCACGCCGCGCGCGAGCAGCCCGTTCGCGTAGTCGCGGACGCTCTCGTCCGCCTGCTCCCACGAGATCTCCCGCCAACCGTCGTCGGTCTCGACGAGGTACGCGGGATTCGACCGCTTCTGAGCGATCGCGTCGAGCCAGAGCCGCGCGATCGTGCGCCGGCTCGTGTCCGGCGTGGTCGCGAGGGCCGCGTCGACCGTCTCGGTCACGTTCTGAGCTTAGCCGGGAAGGGGTTTCGCGTTCCAGCGCGAATCCGGTCGATCCCGCGTCAGAGTGCGACCTGACGCGTCCGGTGCAATACCCTTTCACGCATGCGAACGACCTGGAACGGATCCCTCAGCTTCGGCCTCGTCTCGATCCCCGTGGGCCTGGCTCCCGCGACGAAGCCCGCCGCACGACAGTCGGACGTCTCGTTCCGGCTGCTCCACCGTGAGTGCGCGACGCCGATCAAGCAGAAGCGCTGGTGCCCGACGCACGACCGCGAGGTCACGCAGGACGAGATCGTGCGGGGGTTCGAGATCACGAAGGGCCAGTTCGTCATCGTCGAGGACGCCGATCTCGAGGCGATCGAGCGCGCCGACGACTCGCGCTCGATCGAGATCACGCGCTTCGTACAGGAAGACGACGTCGATCCGATCTTCTTCGACCGCACGTACTTCCTCGTCCCGGCCGCCGCGCCGGCGCAGCGCCGACCGTACGTGCTCCTGCTCGAGGCGATGCACGAGACGGAGACCGCGGCGCTGGGCCGCTTCGTCCGCGCAGGCCGCGAGAGCCTGTGCCTCGTGCGCGCGAAGGGCGATGCGCTCGCGCTCGAGACGTTGTTCCTCGTCGAGGACGTCTACTCACAGGCCGAGATCTCCGAGGCGGTCGAGGAGACGAGCGTGAAGAAGTCCGAGCTCGAGCTCGCGCGGCAGATCATCGACAGCCTCGCCGGCGAGTTCGAGCCCGACGCACTCGTCAGCGAGTACCGGCGCGATCTCAAGGCTCTGCTCGAGGCGAAGACGCGGGGCGAGGAGATCGTCGCCCCCGAACCGGCGGAGCCCGCGCCCGCCCTCGACCTCATGGAGGCGCTCAAGGCGAGCGTCGCCGCGGCGAAGAAGCGCCCGGCCGAGGAGCCGGCTGCGAAGCCCGCGCGAGCGCGCAGGGCCCGAAGCAAGGCGAGCTAGCCCCGTCGGCCCGGTTCGGGCCGACGGTCGGTCAGGAAGAGGTCGAGGCTCCGGCCCCGACGGCCTCGAGCGATGCCTGGAAGAGGGTCTTGTCGATCTTCCCGTGGTAGATCGGCACACCTTCCTCGATGCAGATGCGGACGACCTCGTCGCGGTCCATCCCCATCTCCTTGGCGAGCTCTTCGGGCGTCAGGTGGTTGGCCATGCTGCCTCCTTCGGGCAAAGAAAAAGCCCGCCGGCGCAATGCGCGCGCGTCGGGCTCCGGGTCATTCGGTACCGGGGCGGGTCAAGAGGCCCGCCTCTCGAGAACATCCTTCACGCCCTGAGCATACTGCGGGCCGCGGCGGCCACGCAACGCGCGCCGTCGGGTGCGGACGGCCGCGTTGTGAGCGGGTACCCTGTGCGCGCTCGGGGTGTGGCGCAGCCTGGTAGCGCGCTCCGTTCGGGTCGGAGAGGCCCCCAGTTCAAATCTGGGCACCCCGATAAGTCGTGGGGGAAACCTAGGTTTCCCCCACGTGCCCCCTTCCTCGCCGCTGCGCTCACATGACGCCAGATGGCCTCCCGGTCGGCGAAGCCGACCTCCGGCGCTCGAGCGTGGCGACCGCCGAGCCGCTGGAACCGCTGCAGGCTCGTGACCTCGACGAAGACCCGGATCCGCGTCGTTGTCGAGACCTCCGGGAGTAAGCGGCGAGTGAGCGTCGGCAGTTCCGCCCCGCGTACCAGGGGATCCACTGACGCCGGGATATCCTCGATCCGTGCTCGCAGCGGTGCTGTTCGACGTCGACTTCACCCTGTTCCGTCCCGGACCCGAGCTCGGGCCGGAGGGATACCGGCGGATCGGCGAGAGGCACGGGCTCGCGCTCGATCCGGCCCTCTACGCGAGCGCGCGCACACACGCGATCGAGACGCTGCAGCAGAACCACGAGCTCGTGCACGACGAGGAGATCTGGATCGCGTTCACGGAGCAGATCGTCCTGCGCATGGGGGGCGCTCCGGGGGCCGCTCGCGCCTGCGCGACCGAGATGGTGCGCGAGTGGGAGCGGCACGAGAACTTCTCGCTCTACGAGGACGCGGTGCCCGTGCTCGACGAGCTCCGCCGGCATGACTTGAAGATCGGGCTCATCTCGAACGGCCAGCGTGACCTCGAGGAGTTCGTCGACCACCACACGTTGGCTGTCGACGCGGTCGTCGGGTCGAAGGCGCACGGCCGTGTAAAGCCGCACGCCTCCATCTTCGTCGCCGCGCTGCACGCGCTCGAGGTCGGTCCCGACGAGACCGCGATGGTCGGCGACTCGTACGAGGACGACATCGAAGGTGCGCGGGCGCTCGGGATCCGCGCGATCCTGCTCGATCGCGACGGGGCACACACGGACGCTCCGGACCGCATCGACACGCTGCTCGCGCTGCCGGCGGCCCTGGGGCTAGCTCGCGCCTAGCTCGCGGCGCCAGGCTTCGGTGTGCGCGCCGAGGGGGACCTCTACAGGCGCGGTGCCGGCAGTGCCGAGCTCGGCGGCCGCCTCCTCCCGCGTGAAGACCGGTCCGACGCAAACGTCCTCGTCGCCGAAGTGCGCGAGCCACGCGTCGCGCGAGCGGCTGGCGAAGATCGCCGCGAGCTCGTCGGCGAGCGCCTCCTGGTCCTCGTCGTACTGGCGGTCGGCGAGCTCCGGGCGGCCGAGAAGCTCGGCGAGACGGCCGAAGAACTTGGGCTCGAGCGCGCCGACGGTGAGGTGGCGTCCGTCGGCGGTCGCGTAGATGCGGTAGCAGGCGAGACCGCCCGTCAGGAGTCGCGGGACGGGCTCGCCGCCGAGCCGATGCGCGACGAGGTCGTGCGAGCGATGCGTCATCGACACGACGATGCGCGGCGCAGCTCCCGCGCGAGCGCGTTCGAGCAGCGCCGCCAGGATCTGCGTCACCGCGCCGAGCGCGCCGGCGGCGAGGTCCGCGATCTGAACGGGCGGGAGGGTATGCGCGGTGTCCGCGAGAACGCCGGCCCAGCCGAGGTAGTTGACGTCGTGACCGGCCCGCGAGCGGTGGCGCGGGTGGTCGCCGAAGCCAGTGATGGAGCAGTAGACCGTCGTGTCCGGAACGTCGTCCGGACCGATCCCGAGGCGGGACGCGACGCCGGGCCGGAAGCCTTCGACGACCACGTCTGCGCGGGCGCAGAGCGCTCGCGCGAACAGCGCGTCCGCGGGGAGATCGCAGACGACCGACTCGCTGCCAGCGCGAAGGGCGGTGTCCCAGGCGCTGGCGCTCGGGCGCATCGGGTCGCCGCCGGGCGGCTCGACGCGGACGACGCGAGCGCCGAGCCGCATGAGCTCGCGGCTCGCGTATGCGCCGGGGAGGTAGCGCGTGAAGTCGACGACGAGCGTGTCGGCCAGCGGTTGCACGCGGCAGGAGGGTACCTCTATCCTCGTGCGCGTTGATTGACCGTTCAATCGCCTCGGAGGACAAGCGCAAGCGCATCCTCGACGCCGCCATCCGGGTGTTCGCGGAGCACGGGTACCACGGCGCGCGGGTCGGCGACATCGCCGAAGACGCGGGCGTCGCGCACGGCCTCCTGTACCACTACTTCGCGTCGAAGGACGACGTCCTCAAGACCATCTTCGTCGAGAACTGGGGGCAGCTCCTGAAGCGCTTCCGGGCGGTCGAGGCGACGCGCGAGCCGGCCGAGGAGAAGCTCGCGGGCATTGCCAAGATCCTGCTGCGCACGTGGCGCAACGATCCCGCCCTCGTCACGGTGATGGTGCGCGAGGTCGCAAGGAGCCAGCACATCCAGGGCCAGGTCGCCGAGGTCGGCGAGGCGTTCGCGATCATCCAACGGGTGATCGAGGAGGGGCAGGAGTCGGGGGTGTTTCGATCCGGCATCGATGCCCGTCTCGCGAGCTGGGTGGTCTACGGCGGGCTCGAGGAGATCCTCACGGGCTGGGTGCTCGGCCAGCTCCCGGACAGCGAGACCGACGTGACGCGTGCCGAGGAGACTGCCGTCGAGGTCGCCCTGCGCGGGCTCGCGCACTAGTGTCGCGTTCATGAAGACCTTCAACCTGTACGGCGACGAGTGGGATCGGACGGAGGATCGGCCAGGATGGCGCAGCAAGGACGGCTGGGTCGGTGCGCGGCTCGGCGCGGAGCTGCTCGGGGGCAGCCTGTACGAGCTGGAGCCGGGAAACCGCCTCTGGCCGTACCACCTTCACCACGCCAACGAGGAGTGGCTCGTCGTCGTCCGCGGCGAGCCGACGCTGCGCACGCCGGAGGGCGAGCAGCAGCTGGTGGAGGGGGACGTCGTCGTCTTTCCGCGCGGAAACGACGGTGCTCACCAGGTGTCGAACGGCACCGACACCGCGATTCGCGTCCTGATGCTCTCGTCGATGGTCAAGCCCGAGATCGTCGAGTACCCGGACTCCGGCAAGGTCGGCGCGCGGAGCGTCGCCGGCGAGCGGATCCTCATGAGCCGCCCCGGGCCCGTGCTCGACTACTGGGACGGAGAGGACTGAGCTCTGCGCAGAAGCCGGATCTGCTGACTCGCAGATCCGGCTTCGCGCGTACACCGAAGACGCTCGCGTGCCAGGAACGGCGTTCGTGGCCGAACGCTGCTCAGGGCGAGGCGGCTACCGGAAGGCGCTCTCGCCCGTGAGCGCCTGTCCGACGACGAGCGTGTGCACCTCGTGCGTGCCCTCGTACGTGAGCACCGACTCGAGGTTGTTGACGTGTCGGATCACGGGGTACTCGAGGGTCACGCCGTTCGCGCCGAGGATCGTCCTCGCCGTGCGCGCGACCTCGATCGCACCGCGCACGTTGCCCATCTTCCCGAGGCTCACCTGCTCGGGCAGGAGCGTGCCGTCATCCTTCATCCGGCCGAGGTGGAGTGCGACGAGGGTGGCGCGGTTGATCTCGAGCGCCATCTCGGCCAGCTTTTGCTGCGTGAGCTGATACGCCGCGATCGGCTTGCCGAAGACGATCCGCTCCTTCGAGTAGTCGAGCGCGCACTCGAAGCACGCGCGGGCGGCACCCACCGCGCCGAAGACGATGCCGAAGCGCGCCTCGTTCAGGCACGAGAGCGGCCCGCGCAGGGTCGTCGCCCCGGGGAGCGCGTTTTCGTCCGGTACGCGCACGTCCTGGAGGACGAGCTCGGAGGTCACGGACGCTCGCAGGGAAAGCTTCTTGTGGATCTCCGGTGCCGAGAACCCCGGCATGTCCTTCTCGACGATGAAGCCCCGGATGGCGCCGTCGTCGGTGCGCGCCCAGACGATCGCGATGTCGGCGATCGTTCCGTTGGTGATCCACATCTTCGCGCCGTTCAAGATCCAGTCCGACCCGTCGCGTCGGGCGTGTGTGCGCATGGACGCGGGATCCGAGCCGGCGTCGGGCTCCGTGAGCCCGAAGCAGCCGATCACCTCGCCGGTGTGCAGCGGCTGAAGCCAGCGCTCCTTTTGCTCCTCCGAGCCCCAGCGCCAGATCGGGAACATCGCCAGCGAGCCTTGCACCGACACCGCGCTCCGCACGCCCGCGTCGCCTGCCTCGAGCTCCATGCACGTGAGCCCATAGGCGACTGAGCTCGCGCCCGGAAGCCCGTAACCCTCGAGATGCATTCCGAGGAGACCGAGCTTGCCCAGTTCGCGGATGAGCTCGCGCGGGAACATCCCCTTCTCGAACCAGTCGCCGACCTCGTCCAGGACGTTGTCGCGCACGAACTGCCGGACCGTGTCGCGGATCGCGCGTTCCTCGTCGTCGAGGAGGGCGTCGATCGCAAGGTAGTCGAGCGGGTCGAGGGCGGGGCGCTCGGTGGTCGTCGCCATGCGCCCGACATCCTACGGAACCCGTCCCGCGTCTTGACCGGGGCCCGCAGACGGACGTAGACTTGTCGGTTGACTGACTAGTCAATCGATCCAGGAGCCAACGTCATGACCCAGCTTGAGACGGGGGTGGCGGGCGGTGTCTCGTTCGCGCTGACCCCCGAGCAACGCGAGCTCCGAGCGCTCGCTCGCGAGTTTGCCGAGAAGGAGATACGGCCGAAGGCGGCCGAGTACGACGTCCACGCGACGCATCCCGCGGACGTGATCGCGAAGGCTCACGAGCTGGGACTCATGAACCTGCACGTACCCGAATCGCTCGGCGGTTCAGGGCTCCCGGCGTTCGACGGCATGCTCGTCGGCGAGGAGCTCAACTGGGGCTGCTCGGGGATCGCCACGTCGATCCTGGCGAACGGCCTCGGTGCCGGACCGGTCCTCCTGGCGGGATCCGACGAGCAGAAGGAGGCATGGTTGCCGCCGCTCCTCGAGGAGCCGATTCTCTGCTCGTTCGGCCTCAGCGAGCCCGACGCAGGATCGGACGTCGCGCGCATGAAGACGACCGCCGAGCGGCGCGGCGACGACTACGTCCTCAACGGATCGAAGACCTTCATCACGAACGCGGGCCGCGCGACCTGGACGGTCGTCTTCGCCAAGACCGATCCGACCAAGGGGCACCGCGGGATCTCTGCGTTCATCGTCCCGATGGACTCGCCGGGCGTCCATATCGAGAAGCACCTGGACAAGATGGGCCAGCGCTCGACCGACACGTCAGCCTTCGCCCTCGCCGACGTCGTCATCCCGGCTGAGAACCGGATCGGCGAGGAGGGCGAGGGCTTCAAGATCGCGATGAAGACGCTCGACTTCACGCGGCCCGGAACCGCCGCCGGCGCAGTCGGAGTCGCCCAGGCCGCGTTCGAGCTCGCCGTCGAGTACGCGAAGGAGCGGGTGACGTTCGACGTCCCGATCGCGATGCACCAGGGAGTCAGCTTCCTGATCGCGGACATGGCGACCGAGATCGAGGCTGCGCGCCTGCTCGTATGGCAGTCCGCGTGGCTGCACGATCAGGGTGAGCGCGCGACGCTCCAGTCTTCGTTCGCGAAGCGGTTCGCGGCCGACACGGCGATGAAGGTGACGACCGACGCGGTTCAGGTCTTCGGCGGGTACGGGTACATCAAGGAGTACCCCGTCGAGAAGCTCATGCGCGACGCCAAGCTCTTCCAGATCTACGAGGGCACGTCGCAGATCCAGCGGCTGGTGATCGCCAAGGAGATCTTCATACCGCGCGGCGACTAGGGTTCTCGCCGATGGCGCTCGAGATCGACCTGTCAGGGCGCGTCGCGCTCGTCACCGGCGGCTCGCGCGGGCTCGGCCGAGCCGACGCTCTCACGCTTGCGCGCGCCGGCGCCGACGTCGCGATCGCCGACATCCTCGTCGAGTCGGAGCTCTCGGAGGAGACGGACAGCTGGGGCGCGCTCGCGACCGCCGCGCGCACGCAAGGGATGGTGCACACGGAGGAGACTGTCGAGCAGATCAGGTCCCTGGGGCGCCGGGCGCTCGCGGTGCGCTGCGACGTGACGAATCGCGACGAGGTCTCCACTGCAGTAACCCGTACCGTCGACGAGCTCGGCTCGGTCGACATCCTCGTCAACAACGCGGGGACGCTCGATCACGTCGGGCAGTTCCACGACCAGCGTCCGGAGCTATGGGAGCGTGACCTGCGCGTCAACCTCACCGGCGGGTTCAACTGCGCGCAGGCGGTCTGGCCGCACATGAAGGAGCGCGGTTGGGGGCGGATCGTGAACATGGCCTCCGTCGCCGGAACGCTCGGTGGTTTCGGGCAGGCCAGTTACTCGACCACGAAGGCGGGAATCCTCGGCCTCACGAGAACCCTCGCGATGGAGGGCGGGAGGCACGGCATCACTTCCAACGCGATCGTGCCGGGGATCATCGGCACGGAGGCGTTCCACATGGCAAGCGCGGTCATGAACGAGCGAATCGCGGCTCGAACGGTTTTCAAGCGACCAGGCGAGCCCCAGGACATCGCGAACGCGATCGCGTTCCTGTGCTCCGACCTCGCCTCGTACATCACCGGCGTGGGGCTCTACGTCTCCGGCGGGATCGAGCTGTTCGTTTTCTGAGGCGCTCTCTCTCGGGGCACCCCATCCCACCACCCACTGCCGATTCTAGTCCGAGACTCCTCGCACGTGTTCGCCGATCGGAGAACGAATGAGCGCCAACAGTGCGGCGAATGAGCGCAGCGCGCTCACCAGAATTCCACACAGACAGGCGTCAACGCGCGACTAGAATTCGCGCCTCGTGCGCGCCGACTCGCCTCTCTATCTCCCCCGCGGCAGACAGCGCCGGCGGTCGCTCTCCGTCCCGGCGGCGGTCGCAGTCGCACTCGCCGCTGCGGGTGTGCTCGCGCTGCTCGTGGGGCTCGCGTTCGCGGGGTCGACGGAGCGAGCTCGCGGCGGGCACCGAGGTGGCCGGTGTCGACGTCGGTGGGCTGTCCAGGCGCGAGGCGGTCGCCAAGCTCGACCGGCTCTTCGAGCAGCAGGCGCCCCACCCAGTGGAGTTCGTTGCGGGCAGCGGCACGTTCTCGTTCGCTGCCAACCAGCTTGCCGTCCAGCCGGACTGGAGCTCGGCCGTCGCTGCGGCACAACGCGCAGGTGACGGGTTCGGCCCGCTTCGCGGCTTCCGTCGTCTCCGAGCGCGTGTGTTCGGCGCCGAAGTGCTCCCCCGCGTGGCAGTGTCGAACGCTGCCCTCGAGTACGCCCTCGACCAGATCGCGGACGACGTGGACCGAAAGCCGCGCAATGCCGCGCTCGTACGAAGCGGTCTCCGCATACGGATCGTTCCCGACCGGATCGGAGCTCGGCTCGATCGCGATGCCGCCGCGGAGACCATCGTCCGCACGCTCGGGCAGCTCGATCGTGCCGCGGGCGGAACCACCCTCCCCGTCCGCGTGGCGTCGCCAAAGGTGACCGCGCGGATGCTGGCCGCGCCTGCGGCAAGCGCCCGCCTCGCGATCTCGCGACCCGTGATCGTGAAGGCGGCCGGACGAAGCTTCCGTCTCCCGAGATGGCGCCTCGCGGAGCTGTTGAGGCTTCCGCGAGGCTCCTCGACGCGGCTCGCGATCGGCGGCACCGCGGCAGACGCGTACTTCCGAGGGCTCTCCGACAGGGTTGGTCGTCCTCCGCGGGATGCGGGGTTCGCCGTGTACGGCGAGTCGGTTCAGGTCGTCCCGGCGCGGGACGGGCTCGAGGTGAACGTCCCGCAGGCCGCACGTGCGATCCTTCGGGCGGCAACCAGGCCCACGAACCGCAGCGCCCGGCTGACGGTCGTGCGCGCGGCCCCGAAGCGCTCTACCGCCGAAGCGCTCGCGATGGGTATCGACCGGCGCATGTCGTCGTACAAGACGTACTACTCGGGCACGGCGGACCGCATTACGAACCTCCAGCTCGGGGTGCAGAGCCTCGACGGCACACTCGTCCCGGCCGGGGGAACGTTCTCGCTGAACGACGCGATCGGAGAGCGCACGGCCGAGCGCGGATTCAAGTCCGCCCCGGTGATCATCGGCACCGAATATGCGGAGGAGGTCGGCGGCGGAACGTCGCAGGTCGCGACGACTGCGTTCAACGCTGCCTGGGAGGCGGGGCTCCCGATCACCGAGCGCCACCCGCACTCGCTCTACATCAGCCGGTACCAGCTCGGTCGTGACGCGACCGTCTACTGGCCTTCGCTCGACCTCAAGTTCGTCAACGACACGAAGAGCTGGGTGCTCGTGAAGGGCTTCTCCGAGAGCGACGGCATCAGCATTGCCATCTACGGCGGCGAGACGAGGCGGGTCGAGAGTTCGGCCACGCCGCTCGTGGTGACCGGACGCGTGCCCGTCGACCGCGTCCAGGACCCCACACTCCCGAAGGGCAAGACCGTCGTCGAGACCGAGGGAACGGCGCCGACGCGCACGACCGCGACGAGGAAGATCTATTCGGCGGACGGCGAGCTCATCCGCTCGGAGACGTGGACGACCTCGTACAAGGGCGAGACACGCGTCGTGCGGGTTGGGGCGAAGGCCGCGCCGAAGCCGAAGGAGAAGCAGGGCGTTCAGGCGCCTCTTACCGAGACCGGCACTACGACGACGACACCTCGGCCCTAGCGATCGCTTCGGCAAGCCACTCGGGAACACGGGTCGGTCGGTAGGTCTTGCGGTCGACCGTGGCGTGGCGCGTGTAGCCGTCGGCGACGAGCTCTCCGTCGCGCACGATGCGGTACTCGTAAGCGAAGCGCGCGCCGCGGAGATCGCCGCAGCGCGCCCAGATCGTGAGCGTCTCGTCGAAGTACACGGCACGGTGGTAGCGCACGCACACCTCTGTGGTCAGCGCCTCGATGCCACGGTCGCGGATCGCCTGGTACCCGCCCGCGTGGCGCTCCAGGTACGCGACGCGCGCGACCTCGAGCCAGACGACGAAGGACGCGTGGTGCGCGATGCCCTGGGCGTCGGTCTCCGCGAAGCGGACGCGGACGCTCGTCGAGAACGAGAAACCCTGCACGAGGGCAACCCTAAGATCCGGCGATGTCTGCTGCCGCACTTGCCGCGCTGATCCGCGAGCGCCAGCCGTGCGTCGTCCTCACCGGCGCCGGCGTGAGCACCGAGTCCGGCATTCCCGACTTCCGCTCGCCGACCGGCATCTGGGCGGAAGTCGACCCGTTCGAGGTCGCCTCGATCCGGGCGTTCCGCCGCGATCCCGCCCGCGTGTGGAGCTTCTATCGCGAGCGGATCGACCTCCTCCGACGTGCGGAGCCGAACGCCGCTCACGAAGCGCTCGCCGAGCTCGAGCGGCGGGGGTGGGTGGAGGCGATCGTCACGCAGAACATCGACACGCTGCACTCCCGGGCGGGAAGCCGGGAGGTGGTGGAGGTGCACGGCTCGATCCGGTCGGCGCAGTGCCTCGGCTGTCTCTGGACGGAGCCCGCTGCCGCCGTGCTCGCACAGCTCGAGACGAGCGGCCTGCCTTCGTGCCCGCGGTGCGGCGAGGTGCTGAAGCCCGGCGTCGTCATGTTCGGCGAGCTCCTTCCGGTGGGCGCGATGGAGCGCGCAACCCAGCTCGCGCGCGGCGCTCGGCTTCTGCTCGTCGTCGGCTCGTCGCTCGAGGTGTGGCCCGTCGCCGGCCTGCCGCTCGAGGCACGAGCCTTCGCGATCGTGAATCGGGGCCCGACCGCGCTCGACGACCGCGCGCTCCTCAAGCTCGACGCCGGCGCAGGGGAGACACTCTCGGCCGTGCTCGACGCGGTCGGTTAGCCCGGCCGCGATCGCGAACTGCGTAGACACGCACGCGCCGTGCCTGGTATGACTGCGGCATGCCAGAGACGACGGAGAAGACGAAAGGAACGATCGAGAAGGACTTCCTCCAGCGGCTCGCGGACGCCGGCGAGGATGCGCTCCAGCGCCTCTCGGACCTCCCGGGTGGCCAGAAGGCGGTCGCGGCAGTGAACGACCTGCGCAATCGGGTCGACGAGCTCGCGAAGAAGGTGCGCGGGATCGATGCGCTGGAGGTGAGGGTCGCGACGCTGGAGAAAGAGGTCTCGGCGCTGAAGAAGGCGAAGAAGGCCCCGCCCGCCGCCAGGCGCCGCCGAAGCCCGAGGGCTAGTCCGGAGCGGGAACCCGTAGCCGCAGGGCGCGGGGGACGATCTCGAAGCGCACGGGCGTCGTCCCCGGCTGCTCGCCGTCGAGCTCGACCGGGAGCGGCTCGTCCGACTCGATCGTGACGACGCTGCCGCGCAGCAGCTCGAGCCGGGGGTGCGGCAGGTGCTTGCCCTTGTACGTCTTGGGCAGCACGAAGGCGAGATCGCGTTTCGTGACGTCGCCGATCAGGAGGACGTCGAAGAGGCCGTCGTCGGGCTCGGCGTCGGGACACATCATCATCCCGCCGCCGAGAAAGCGCCCGTTGCAGACCATCGCGTCGATCATCTTCCCGCTGCGGGACTCGCCGCCGACCGTGACGCGCATCTCGCCCGTCTCCCAGCCGAAGAACACGGCGAGCGTCGCCCAGTAGTAGGAGATCTTCCCGCCGAGCGCCTTCGACGACTCGTTCGCACGCTGCGCGATCGCCCCCGAGATTCCCGCGCTCGCGACGTTCGCGAAGGTCGAGCGTGCCTCCTCACCCGCCCACGTCCGGTAGGTCGCGACTCCGAGATCGATCTCGCGCACTGATCCCGTAAGCGCGACGTCGAGGGCACCGTCGAGGTCGCGGGGGATGTCGAACGTGCGGACGAAGTCCCAGCCCGTGCCGCGCGGGATGACGGCGAGCTCCACACCGTCTCCAGGCGACAGGCCGTTCACGACCTCGTTCACCGAGCCGTCGCCGCCGACGACGACGAGGCGCGTGGCGCCACTCGCGACCGCGTCGGCGGCCAGCGCCCCGAGCCGACCGGGGGCGTCCGAGATGAGGGCGTCGCCGTCGAGCCCCTTGGCCGCCGCGCGGTGCGCGATCTCGGGCCAACGCCTACCGGTCGTGCCTCCGGCTGCAGCCGGGTTGACGAGGAAGACGGTGCGTCCGGCGCTAATGGCCGTTGCGACTCGACGTTGCCGTGTCGAGCGCGATCTTCGTCATCCGGTCGACGGCGGCCCGGAGGTCGTCGTCGGAGATGCGCACGAACTCGCCCTCGACGACGATGTCGCTCACCGTCAGGAGGCAGCCTCCATGGACGCCGCGCAGGGCCGTCAGCGTGAACAGCGCCGCCGCCTCCATCTCGACCGCGAGGATGCCGCGCTTCGACCACCGCTGGTACTGGCCCTCGTCCGGGTTGTAGAAGAGGTCGCTGGACACGATCGGTCCGACGCGGTGTGGCTCGCCCGCGTGCTTCGCGACGTGCACGGCCTCGTGGACGAGCTCCCAGCTCGCGGTCGGGCAGTGAGGCTCCCCGCCGACCAGATGGGTCGCCGTCGAGTCCGCAGGTACTGCCGAGATCGCGACGATGAGGTCGCCGAGCGCATGGTCGGCTTGCAGCCCGCCGCAGGTCCCGACGCGCAGCAGGCGCTTCACGCCGAGCTGTATCAACTCCTCGAAGACGATCGTCGCGCTCGGGCAGCCCATGCCCGTCCCCTGGACCGAGACCGGCTTGCCCTGCCACTCGCCGGTGTAGCCGAGGAGCCCGCGCTCCCCGTTCACCTGCCGCACGTCCTCGAGATAGGTCTCCGCGATGTACTGCGCCCGGAGCGGGTCACCGGGGAGGAGGCACGCCTCGGCATAGTCGCCGGGCTCGGCTCGGAGATGGATCGGCATCGGCTGAACCCTAGTCTCCATTGAGATGTCACGAAGGAGCCATGGGTTCACAGCCTCGAGGTGAAAGTCGGAGCGATCGCGGCCGCGAAAGCGGCCGCGCTTCAGGTCCTTTGCTCTTCCGCGCGAGCCGGAATCCCCACTCGGGGATTCCGGCTCTGCGCACTACTACAGTTCCGGGCTTGGCGGCCAAGCTCGTCGAGCCCAGGCGCGAGCAGATCCTCCGGTTCTGCGCGCAGGATCCCGTGGAGCGCGTGTTCCTCGAGGACGTCGCGCGTCGCGGTCTCGGGCGCTTCGTCGGTCTGGCGGAGGACGGCGATCTGCGCGCCCTCTGTCATCTGGGCGTGAACGTCGTTCCGTCGGGCGTCGGGTGCGGCGCCTTCGCGCGAGAGGCCTCGCGCGCCGCTCCGCGCATGCTGATCGGAGAGGCGCTGGCGGTGACCGACCTGTGGGACGCCGCGCACGAGCGGCTCCCCAGACCGCGGGCGGACCGCCCGGGGCAGCCCGTCTTCGTCATACGCACGCCGCCGGGACCCGGCCCCGGCGAGACAGGGCTTCGTCCCGCGACCCTCGACGACCTCGACCTCCTGCTGCCCGCCTGCGCCGCGGCGCACGAGCAGGAGCTCGGGCTCGACCCGCTGGCGCGTGACGCCGAAGGGTTCCGCTGGCGGACTCGAAGTCAGATCGAGGATGAGCGCTCGTGGCTGTGGGCCGAGGACGGCGTGATCCTCTTCAAGGCCGAGGCGTCCGCCTGGACTCCGGACGCGGTACAGCTCCAGCAGGTATGGGTCGATCCGTCGGTGCGACGCCGCGGCTACGGTGCTCGCGGGCTCCGGGATCTCTGCCGGCTCCTGCTCGAGCGCGTTCCGACCGTGTGCCTCTTCGTGCGGGCAGAGAACGCCCCGGCGATTCGGCTGTACGAGGCGATCGGCATGGAGCACACGCTCGACTACCGGTCGCTCCTCTTCTGAGACGTGGAGACGCTCCTGCTCGCGCGGCACGGGTTCGCCGGCTCGAACAGGGACGACATCGCGTCCTGCACGATCCCGGGCGAGGGGCTCACGGGTGAAGGCGTCGAGCAGGCGCGCAGCCTCGGCGTGCTGCTGGCGGGAACCGAGCTCGCGCTTGCCGCCACGACGGAGCTCGCACGCACGCAGGAGACACTGCGGCTCGCCGTCGGCGACCGCGGCCTGCCGACGATCCTCGTCCCCGAGCTGAACGAGATCGACTTCGGCTCGTTCGACGGCGGTCCGCTCGAGACGTATCGCGAATGGGCCGCCGCGCACTCGCCGTCCGCGCGCCCGCCCGGCGGAGGGGAGAGCAGAGCCGACGCGGCCGCCCGGTTCGGGCGCGGATTGAGCGTCCTCCTCGAGCGCGACGAGGACACGATCCTGCTCGTCGGCCACGCACTCGCCCTGCGGTACGTCGTCGATGCTGCGGTGGGACTCGTCCCGGCGGCTCGCATGGCGCCCGTGCCGCATGCGCAGCCGTTCAACCTCGGTCGCGAGGACGTCCTTCGTGCCGCAGATCTGCTCGGGGCCTGGAGTGACTTGCCGCGCTTCCGTGATCCCAGGTGAGATCTCGCTTGCATGCGAGCTCTGGGACTACGGCGAGCACGTCGAGATCGACGTGCCCCGCCACGCACGTCGTGGACGCGGCCGCCGTCCGCAGGTAGCGCGCGGCACAATGGCGCGATGAGCACCCTCGCGACACGCGTCGAGGCGACCATCCGGCGCCACGACCTGATCCCGCCAGGCGAGACCGTGACGTGCCTCGTGTCGGGTGGGCCCGACTCCACGTGCCTCTGGCACGTGCTTCGCGAGCTCGGCCACGACGTCTCCGCCGTCCACGTGGCCCACGGCCTGCGAGGAGCCGAATCGGAGGCGGACGCGTACTTCTGCAGCGACGCCCTCGGTGCGACGATCGTCCCTCGTGAAGGAGCGTCACGAGGCGCTGGCGAGGCCGAGCTCCGCGCCATCCGCTACGAGTCGACGGCACGATTCGGGCTCCGCGCGACGGGTCACACCGCCTCGGATCAGGTCGAGACCGTGCTGTACCGGCTCGTATCCTCGGGCAACGCCAAGGGCATCAAGCCCAGACGCGAGGACGGCGTCGTCAGGCCGCTCCTCGACGTCTGGCGCGAGGACACCGTGCGGTACTGCGACGAGCACGGCCTCGACTACCGGGTGGACTCGTCGAATCCCGGGACGAAGCGCGGGCTCATCCGTGACGAGATCCTGCCCCTTCTGCGTCGGCTGCATCCCGCCGCGGACCGCAACCTGCTCGCCCTGGCCGAGGAGCGCGGGCGCCTGCCGCGCGACCTCGAGCGCACGCTGAGCGCGCTCCTCGCGTCGACGGACGGCACCAAGACCGCCGACCTCCGTGGCGACCTCCGCGCGGTGCGCGAATACGACCAGGTGCGGCTCGAGGGGCGGGTGACGTTCGGCCCGTGGCGGATCGAGAGCCTCCGGCCGGGACTCGTCGTCCGCACGCGCCGACCCGGGGATCGCCTGGCGGGTCGTACGAAGAAGATCCAGGACGTGTTCGTCGATGCGAAGGTCCCCCGTGGCCAGCGAGACGAGTGGCCGCTCGTCGTCGCGGGAGACGAGGTCGTGGCCGTTCCGGGGATCATGGCGGCGCCTGGCTGGGAAGACGCCGTCCGCGCATGGAAAGATTCGGGGGAATGACGCAAGCAGAGCTGGAGCAGGCCGTCGGGGAGATCCTCATCGAGGCAGAGGCGATCCAGTCGCGGATCGGCGAGCTCGGGGCCGAGATCTCCGCCGACTACGCGGGCCGCGACCTCCTCCTCGTCGGCGTCCTCAAGGGTGCCGTCTTCTTCATGGCAGACCTCATGCGGGAGCTCACCGTGCCATGCGAGATCGACTTCATGGCCATCTCGAGCTACGGCGCGGCCACCGACTCTTCGGGCGTCGTCCGGATCCTCAAGGATCTCGACATCAACGTCTCCGGGCGGAACGTCCTGGTCGTGGAGGACATCATCGACTCCGGCCTGACGCTCTCGTACCTCATCCGCAACCTGCGCGCCCGCAAGCCTGCCTCGCTCGAGGTCGTCACCCTGCTGACGAAGCCCGAGCGCCGCGAGATCGACGTGCCGGTGCGCTACGTCGGCTTCGAGATCCCGAACCGGTTCGTGATCGGCTACGGGCTCGACTTCGCCGAGCGGTACCGCAACCTGCCGTACGTCGCCGTGCTCCACGCGGACCTGATCCCTCCGGGGACATAGCGGCCGCAGGCCACGTCGTCGGGCGTACGTGAGGAATGACACGAGGCGCGCAATCCGTACGTAACGGGGGAGCGGGAACCGGCGGCCGTGTGCCGAAGAATGACAGTGCTACCCTCCGACGACCGACGTGAATCGCTTCTTCCGCAGCGCGCTCTTCCCGCTCATCATCATCGTGCTGCTCGTCTACCTGGCGAGTCAGACGCTGCTGCCGGGCCGCTCTCAGCAGCAGAAGATCACGTACTCACAGCTGATCTCCAAGGTCAAGGTCGGCGACGTCAACGACGTCGAGTTCAACCCGAACCGACAGCAGATCACGGCGAACCTCGTCGAGGGCGGCAAGGTCAAGGTCAACTACCCGACCTCGCAGTCTGCGACCCAGTTCCAGAACCTGCTGGAGGCCAACAACGTCAAGTTCGACTCGAAGGGCACCGGGTCGTCCGCGTGGTGGGCGCTCCTCATCAACGTCCTCCCGTTCGTGATCCTCATCGCCTTCTGGATCTTCCTCATGAACCAGGTGCAGGGTGGAGGCTCGAAGGTGATGAGCTTCGGGAAGAGCCGCGCGAAGCGCATGTCGCCGGACTCGCCGAAGGTCACGTTCAAGGACGTCGCCGGCGCGGACGAGGCCGTCGAGGAGCTGCACGAGATCAAGGAGTTCCTCGAGAACCCGAAGAAGTTCCAGGCGCTCGGCGCGCGCATCCCCAAGGGCGTGCTCCTGTACGGGCCTCCAGGCACGGGCAAGACGCTCCTCGCGCGCGCGGTTGCGGGCGAGGCGGGTGTCCCGTTCTTCTCGATCTCGGGCTCCGACTTCGTCGAGATGTTCGTCGGCGTGGGTGCGTCGCGCGTCCGCGACCTCTTCGAGCAGGCGAAGCAGGCGTCACCCTGCATCATCTTCATGGACGAGATCGACGCAGTCGGGCGTCACCGCGGCGCCGGACTCGGCGGCGGCCACGACGAGCGCGAGCAGACCCTGAACCAGCTCCTCGTCGAGATGGACGGGTTCGAGATGAAGGACAACATCATCCTCATCGCGGCGACGAACCGACCCGACATCCTCGATCCCGCGCTGCTGCGCCCGGGGCGCTTCGACCGGCAGATCGTCGTCGACCGGCCCGACCGCCTCGGCCGTCGCAAGATCCTCGAGGTGCATTCACGCGGCAAGCCGCTCTCGCGCGACATCGATCTCGACACGCTCGCCGCGGGGACGCCGGGATTCACGGGCGCCGACCTCTCGAACCTCATCAACGAGGCCGCGCTGCTCGCTGCTCGCAACGGGAAGAAGATGATCGAGCAGGACGAGCTCGAGGAAGGGATCATGCGAGTGATCGCCGGGCCGGAGAAGAAGGCCCGCCTCCTCTCCGAGAAGGAGCGGAAGATCACCGCGTACCACGAGATGGGGCACGCGCTCGTCGGCCACTACCTCGAGAACACGAACCCGGTCCACAAGATCACGATCGTCTCCCGCGGCCAAGCGCTCGGGCTCACGATCTCGCTCCCGACCGAGGACAAGTACCTGACCACGAAGTCGGCGCTCATGGACGAGCTCGCGATGACACTCGGCGGGCGCGCGGCCGAGGAGCTCGTCTTCCACGAGGTGACGACCGGCGCGGCGAACGACCTCGAGCGGGTGACGACGACGTCGAAGCAGATGATCATGCGCTTCGGGATGTCCGAGAAGCTCGGCCCACGTGTCCTCGGCCGCAACCACGATCTCCCCTTCCTCGGCCGCGACATGGGCTCGGAGCCCGACTACTCGGACGAGATCGCGAAGGAGATCGACGACGAGATCCGCCGCGTGATCGAGGAGGCACACGCCTCGGCGACGAGTGTGCTGCGCGGCCACATGGACGAGCTCCACCGCCTCGCTGCGATCCTCATCGAGCGCGAGACCATCGACAAGGACCAGTTCGAGCGCCTCCTCGCGGGCGAGGCCGAGGAGTCGGTCTTCCCGGAGGAGACCCCGGCCCCGGTGATCGAGGAGCCGGAGGCAGAGGCGAAGCCGAAGCTCAAGCCGCAGCCCCGCCCGGTTCCAGGTACGGCCATGCAGCCGCCGCCGCCGGATCCGGCGACCAGCTAGCCAGCTCACCTTGTTCGTTCCGGACGGGTTCGAGCCGCCGCGTGGGCTCGAGACGTCCGCCTTCCGGCTCGAGCCGCTTGGTCCCGAGCACAACGAGCGGGACTTCGAAGCCTGGTCGTCGAGTATCGAGCACATTCGCGCTACGCCGGGCTACGGCCCCGACCGAAGCTGGCCGCGTCCCATGACGCTCGCCGAGAACCTCGCCGATCTCGAGCGGCACGCGCGCGACTTCGCGGCCGGGACGGGGTTCACGTACACGGTGCTCGATGCCGGCGACGACGTGATCGGCTGCGTCTACGTCTACCCGGCCGAGGACGGTGTCCACGACGCGAGCGTCCAGACCTGGGTGCGCGTCTCCCGGGCCGAGCTCGACCCGGTGCTGAGGGGCGTCGTCGCGGAGTGGCTCGCGAGCTCGTGGCCCTTCGTGAGCCCGCTCTACGAGCCCCTGCTCGACTGACTCCGGCCCGTGGCGAGCACGGCGGCGAGAACGCCGACGGCTGCGAGCGCGCCGACCAGGTCGAGCGCGAGGCCGCGAGCGCGGATCTCGTCCACGAGGACCAGGAGCCCGCTTGCGACGACGAAGATCGCCAGCGCGGCTGCCGCCAGGAGCGCGGCGCGGCGCAGGCCCAGCGCGGCGTCGCTCGCCGAACGACTGCGCTCGTCGAGCGACCAGTAGGCGAGCTCCGCGGTGAGGAGCACGCCGACCGCCACAGCCGGAGCGGCGAGGTCGAGGGGTGCGTCGTCGACGGCGAGCTCCGCCGCATAGGCCGCGCCGACGAGCGTAACGGCCACCGGGACGAGCAGCGACCAGCCGCGGACGACAGCCGCCACGAGTGCGACGAATGCGACGGCAGCGACCCTCACGTCGACGGCCTGGAACGTGTCGTCGCCGCGCGCGAGCGGGACGGCGGCGACAGCGAGCAGGCTCGTGACCGAGCCCAGCCCCGTCGCTAGGCGCGTGCTGGATGCGCGTGGCGCCTGAACGTCCTCACCTCCTCCAGCACCGTGTCGAGCTCGTCGTCGCCCCACCTCGCGATCCCGATGCCGCGGCTCTCGAGGCGCGCGCGACGCGCCTCGCGGTCGAGAAGCCAGAGCCGATATGCGGCCCGCTCTACGTCGCTTCGCCCCGGCTGGACGAGCGGCACCGGATCGAGCTCGACCACGGCGATGTCGAACCGCCGTCCTCTGAGATCCTCGAGCGCAGCCATGAACCGCGGGTCGACGAGCGGGGTGAGGGCCACGACGAGCGCCGCGGGCGGCAGCGTTCGCGCTGGGATGATGTTGACGTCCCGCCATGTGTACGTCGGCGCGACGTCCGTCTCGAGCATGGTCTCGACGAGGCGGTAGCGCTGCGACGTGCCCATGCCCGGCTGGAGCCAGCGCAGGACGCCCCCGAAGCCGACGAGGCCGACCCGGTCGCGGCGCTCGAGGTACTTCGTCGCGAGGGAAGCCGCGGCGCGGATGGCGTCCTCGAGCAGGCTGCGCCCGGCTCCCCGAACGTCCGTGAAGCTGTCCACGAAGAGCACGACGTCGGTATTCCGCTCCGGGTGGCGTTCATTGACTACGAGCGCAGCGCGACGCGCGGAGGCGCGCCAGTTGATCGAGCGCACACGGTCGCCAGGTACGAAGTCGCGGATATCCGCGTACTCCACTCCGTCTCCCTTCGCGCGCGCGACCTGGCTCCCGGTGAGGGCCTGCGTCTGCATCGGCGCGAGGAGCCGACGGAGAGCGACCGGCCGTGGGTACGCCTTGAGGCGATGCGACGCCTCGACGCGCGCCGTCCAGGTGACGAGACGGAGCGCGTCTCGCGCTCGAACCCGCACCTCGCCGACGTCGTACACGCCCCAGCTCGTGCAGCGGATCGTGAGCTCGAGCTCGCGTTGCTCTCCCCCGCGAAGGCGACAGCTGTGAGCGCCATCGCCGTCGACGAGCTCGACACCTCCGGGAAGCTCGACCGTGACCTCGGCGCGGTCGACCTCACGCTCGGCGCGAAGGGTCACGATCATCGGCACGTCGGCGTCCTCGACCGTCCGTTCGTCGTTCAACGTCACGGTGGCCTCGAGGCCGGGATCTGGTCCCCTGGTGCCCAGCGCCAGGGCGAGCGCGAAGGGAGTCGCCAGGACAGCGAGCTCCGGGCGGCGCAGCGCGAGCGCCCCGATCAGCCCGAGCGCGGCTAGCGTCGCGTATCCGAGGAGTCGCGGATTGCCCGTACGGGTCACGTCTGCGCGCGCTGCCGGACATCCTCCGCGCGCGGTGTCGGGACCGTCTCGAGCACCTCGCGCACGACGTCCTCACCCGTGATCCGCTGCACCCACAGCTCGGGGCGGAGCACGAGCCGGTGTGCGAGCGCCGGGACCGCGATCGCCTTGACGTCGTCGGGCAGGACGTAGTCGCGGCCGCTCAGAGCGGCCCGGCAGCGACCGAGCTTCAGGAGCGCGAGACTGCCACGCGGGCTCGCCCCGACTGCCGCGCTCTGCGACGTGCGCGTGGCGGTGACGAGGTCGACGCAGTACTCGCGGATCTCGTCGGCGACGTGCACGCCTTCGACGGCGCGCTGCATCTCGAGGAGCGTCTCCCGATCGATCACGCTCCGCAGCTCGACGTCGTCCGAGGCGCGCTCGATGCGACGAGCGAGCACGTTCACCTCGTCCTCGCGGGTCGGATAGCCGAAGGCCGTCCGCAGCAGGAAGCGGTCGAGCTGCGCCTCCGGAAGCGGGTACGTCCCTTCGTACTCGATCGGGTTCTGGGTCGCGACGACGAGGAACGGCGACGGCAGCAAGTGCGTGAAGCCCTCGATCGTCGCCTGGCGCTCCTGCATCGCCTCGAGGAGCGCCGCCTGTGTCTTCGGTGGGGCGCGGTTGATCTCGTCTGAGAGCAGGAGGTTGGTGAAGATCGGTCCGGGCCGGAACTCGAAGTCTCCGTCACGTTGGTTCCAGATCGACGAGCCGGTGACGTCCGACGGCATGAGGTCCGGCGTGAACTGGATGCGCGCGAACTCCATGTCGAGGACCTGGGCGAACGACCGCGCCGCCAGCGTCTTCGCGAGGCCGGGATAGTCCTCGAGGAGCACGTGCCCGTCGGCGAGGAAGCCGAGGAAGACGAGCTCGAGTGGCTCGCGCTTTCCGACCACCGCCTTCTCCACCTCGTCGAGAACGCGGCCGGAGAGCTCGTGTACCTGTGCGAGCTCCATCGACTAGATCGCCTCCAGCGAGTCGACGACACGAGCGAGCTCTTCCGGCGGGATCCCGCGTGCGAGCCGGTCGTCGGGCGCGGTGCGGTCGGGTCGGACGAGCGCCCACGTGCTCTCGCCGACGACGTCGCACGCGGCCTCGGGCTGGCGCTCGAGCGAGATCCGTCGTCGCGACTCGAGCAGGCCCGAGGCGATCGAGCGCAGTCGCGGTGCGAGTCGGTAGTGGAGGTCGAACGAGCCCGCGACGCCCAGGGCCGCCTCGTGCTCGATGCGCGCGAGGCTCGACGGTGGGGTCCGTCGCTCCGGCTGGGCGCGCCGGTCGACACGTAGCGGCTGCTCCGGCGGAAACGCGCGCCGAAGCGCGAGCAGCGCGAGGACGAGCGCCGTCCCGCAGACGACGAGCGCGTAGACGCGGAGGGCGAGTCCGGCCCGTCCCGGGGCGAGCGCAGCGACGACCACGAAAGCGACCGTCGGCAGGACGAGGAACTTCAGCGGCACCGAGGACGTGCGGCCTCACGAGCCCGCCTCGGCGGCCGTCGAGGTACTCGCGGACGCCGGTTGCCCGTCCGGCGAGGGTCGCAGCTCGTCGCGTACCTGCTCGAGGGCCTCGATCGCCTCCTCCTTCATCGTCGCGTCGACGTCGTGGTGCGAGAACTTAGCCTGCGTGAACAGGCCTGTCAGGCGCGCGACGGCGTCGGAGTCGGGTGCGAGCGCGCGAAGCACCCGGCCGAGGTACTCGTCGGCAGTCTCGGAACTGCGTCGCGGCACACCACTCGCGGCCAGCACACGCTCCATGCGTGCGTACGCCGCGACGATCGCGCGTCGTGGATCCGCCTCGGCGCGGAGGTCGTCGAGCGCGTCGTCGAGTGCCAGCGCCAGCTGCTCGGCGAGGTCCTCGCTCGCGTCGGCCGCCGCGCGCGAGCGCCGCTGCGAGATGACGTAGGCGCAGACGGCGGCGACGGCGAGACCGACGACGGCGGCGACCGCGAGCCAGGAGATCGCCGGCTGGTAGTCGACGATCGGCTTGTGGTTCGGCCCGGTGGGCGCGAGCTGCCCGGCGCTGAACGTCGGCTCCTCCTCGACGGCCCGCCGCGGCTTGGGCCGCAGGTTCAGGTAACGGGCAATCCCGACCACCAGGGTGAGCACGAGAACGAACGCCACCCACGCGCCGAGAGACGTCCGTCGGTAGCGGCCCGAAGCGAGCTCCTGCGCGATCGCCTTGCGCTGCATGAGGCCGTAGACGAGCAGCACACCACCCGCGGCGGCCGCGACCAGCCAGAGCGTGAACAGGGCGTCGAGGAATGAGTCCGAGGGTGCGCGCGAGCGATCGGAGCCGTGCGGGGTCGATCCGGTCGCTGCGATGCCGACGATCGCTACGAGTGCGAGCACCACGAGCGCGGGTAGGACCACGGCCGTGGTCCTACCGCGCATGGTTTCTCCGAGCTAGGCGACGCCGGGCTCGTTCATGGGCAACGAGCCTCCGGCACTCTTCGACTCCCAGTAGCGATTGAGGGCGCCCTGGATCTTGATGAACCAGACGAAGGCGCCGACGATCGGCAGCAGGAGCCAGAGACCCGTCCACCCGGTGAAGGGAGCCGTGCGCCCGTCCTGGCGGTACATCTTCGCGACCTCGGACGGGATGAGGAACCACGTGACGATCGAGACGACGATGTAGATCACGAGGCCGAGCACTCCGCCCACGCCCTGTCCGGAGTGGTTCTTGACCTCCTCCTGAGTCTTGAAGACCCAGTACAGCGAGTAGATCCCGATCGTGATGATCGTCATGAGGATCGCGAAGCCGATTCCCCTTGGTTGCCCGAGCGGGCCGGTGTTCGAGGCAGGTGTGTCCATGGCACTCGATTCTGGTCGCACGACCAGACGGAGCTACGCTCCACGCCGTGTGGAGGGCGCTCGAGGAGAGGTGGCCCAGGCCGTCCGTGATGGGCGTGCTCAACGTCACGCCCGACAGCTTCTCGGACGGCGGGCGATTCGTCGACCCGGGTGACGCCGTGGCACACGGCCTGCAGCTCGTCGCGGAGGGCGCTGCGCTCGTCGACGTCGGCGCCGAGTCCACGAGGCCGGGCGCCGCATCCGTGTCCGTGGACGAGGAGCTCGAGCGGGTCGAGCCGGTCCTCGAGGGCCTTCGTGGGATCGCTGTCTCGATCGACACCTCGAAGGCGGAGGTCGCGCGGCGGGCGCTCGAGGTCGGCGCGGTGCTCGTGAACGACGTGACGGCCCTTCGCGGCGACCCGGCCATGGCCGAGGTCGTTGCGAGTGGAGACGCATTCCTGTGTCTCATGCACATGCAGGGCGAGCCGCGGACGATGCAGGTCGCTCCCCACTACGACGACGTCGTCGGCGATGTGTTGGCATTCCTCGAGGAGCGCCTCGCTTTCGCGGTCGAGCGCGGGATCGCCGAGGAACGGATCTGCATCGATCCCGGGATCGGCTTCGGCAAGACGCCCGACCAGAACCTCGAGCTGCTCCGGCGACTCGACGAGCTGCTCGTGCTCGGGCGACCCGTACTCATCGGCGTGTCCCGGAAGAGCACGCTCGGCAAGGTCGTGGGAGATCCGACCGCGACCACGGGGAGCGTCGCCGCGTCGGTAGCGGCGGCGGTGGCCGCGTACGCCCACGGCGCCTCGATCGTGCGCGCACACGACGTTCGGGAGACGGTGGAGGCGCTCGCCGTCGCGGTCGCGGTCGAGCGTGGGAGGATCACCGCATGACCATCGAGCTACAGGGGTTGGTGGTGTTCGGTCACCACGGCTACCTGGAGGAGGAGCGGCGCCTCGGCCAGCGCTTCCTCGTCGACCTCTGGGTCGACGTGCAGGGCGAGGCGGCCGAGAGCGACCGCATCGAGGACACCGTCGACTACAGGCGGCTGGCCGCGCTGGTGCGGGATGTGTTCGGCGGGGAGGAGCGCCTGCTCCTCGAAGGGCTCGCCGGCGCCGTGGCGGAGGGCATCATCGAACGGTTCCCCGCCGTCACGCGTGCACGCGTCCGTGTGCGGAAGCCGGACGTCGTGCTCGACCCGCCCGTCGACCACGCGGCCGTCATCGTCGAGCGCTCCCGCGGATGACCCTCGCATACGTCGCGCTCGGTGCCAACCTGGGGCCGCGCGAGATCACGTTGCTGCGCGCCGTCGACCTGCTCGCGGAGACGGAAGGCATCGACGTGCAGGCCGTCTCGCAACTGCGGGAGACCGAGCCTGTGGGCCTCGTCGAGCAGCCGCCGTTCCTGAACGGCGCGGTCGCGGTCGAGACGAGCCTGCCGCCTCGAGAGCTGCTCGAACGCCTTCTCGAGGTGGAGCGCACGCTGGGCCGCGTACGCGACGTGCGCTGGGGGCCGCGCCTCGTCGATCTCGACCTGCTCGTCTACGGCGACCAGCAGATCGACGAGCCCGGCCTGCGCGTCCCGCACCCGCGGCTCCACGAGCGCCGATTCGCGCTCGAGCCCCTCGCGGAGCTGGATCCGGAGCTCACGATTCCCGGGATCGGGCGGGTTGTGGACGCACTCGCGGCGCTAGACTGACCCGCGATGTCGCACCTCGACGATCTCGACGAGTACGAGGCCGAGCTCGAGCTCTCGCTGAAGCGCGAGTACTCGGCCGTCTTCTCGCTCTTCCGGTACTGCGTCCTCACGCAGGACGCGACGTACCTCTGCAACAAGCTCGATCTCGAGGCGTTGCCACAGGTGAGTTACCCGTTCTTCCACGTCCGCATGGAGGACGTGTGGGTGTGGGACAAGAACCGGCCCAGCCGGATCATCCCGAAGGCCGAGGTCTACACCTCCGGCGACGTGACGGTGGAGGAGCTTCGCGTCGAGGGCGAGGAGCCGCCGCTCACGGCCGAGGCGCTCGCCGAGCGCATAGGCCAGCCGCTCTCGACCGACGACGACGCGCTCTAGGCGCTAGCCCCTCGGGGTCGCCCTGCTCGGCTGCGCTCGGCGCACGAGCGAGCTGGCGCGAAGCCGCTCGCCGGCCTGGCCGGGCCGTCGGAGGCGTCTCGGCTCGAGGCGTCGCCCTCCACAACCTTGTGACGCCTGTGACGACGTGCCGGTCCAGCCCTCTGATTCACTTCCGCGATGCTCCTGGCGGTCGACGTCGGCAACACGCAGACGGTGCTCGGCCAGTATCGCGACGGCGAGCTCGCGGATCACTGGAGGCTCGCGACCGAGCGCTCGAGCACGGCCGACGAGCTCGGCGTGCTCCTGGCGGGCCTCCTCGACTTCGAGAGCGTCGACGGCATCTGCCTGGTGTGCACCGTGCCGGTGCTCGTCCGCGAGTGGGAGGAGCTCGCGCGGAAGTGGGCGCACGCTCCGCTGCTCGTCGTCGGGCCCGGCGTGAAGACCGGGATCCCCATCCGCTACGACGACCCACGCGAGGTCGGACCGGATCGGATCGTGAACGCCGTCGCTGCCAAGGAGCGGTACGGAGCGCCCGTCGTCGTCGTCGACTTCGGGACCTCGACCAACTTCGACGTCGTGTCGCCGGCCGGCGAGTACGTCGGCGGCGTGATCGCGCCGGGCATCGAGATCTCGATGGACGCGCTCTTCGCGCGCGCCGCGAGGCTCGTGAAGGTCGACTACTCGGTGCCCCCGGCGGTCATCGGGAAGACGACGGTCGGTGGCCTCCAGTCCGGGCTCGTGTACGGATTCGCAGGTCAGGTGGACGGCATCGTCCGTCGCATCCGGGGCGAGCTCGGCGCGGACGCTCGCGCGGTGGCCACGGGGGGCCTCGCCGACCTCGTCGCCCCGCATTCCGAGACGATCGAGCGGATCGACCCGTTCCTCACCCTCGAGGGCGTCCGAATCGTCTGGGACCTCAACCGATGATCCCCGATCCGCCCGCAATCGGGCTCTTCGTCCTCGCCGCGCTCGCGCTCCTGCTCGTGCCGGGGCCGGCCGTCCTCTACGTCGTCGCGCGCTCGATCGAGCACGGGCGTCGCGCGGGACTCGTCTCGGTACTGGGCATCCACGTGGGGACGCTCGTGCACATCACCGCTGCGACGCTCGGTCTCTCCGCCCTCGTGCTGTCCTCCGCCGTGGCGTTCACCGCGGTCAAGATCGCGGGGGCGATCTACCTGATCGGGCTCGGCCTGTGGACGCTCCTCGCGCGGAAGGCGGAGACCGAGATCGCGCTCGGCGGCGAGCGGAACCTCGGGCGCGCTTTCGCGCAGGGCATCGTCGTCAACGTGCTCAACCCGAAAACTGCGTTGTTCTTCCTCGCGTTCCTGCCGCAGTTCGTCGACCCGAACGCGCCGCATCCCGCGGTGCAGATCGCCTTCCTCGGCGTGCTCTTCGCTCTCCTCGGGCTCGTCACGGACTCGCTGTGGGCACTCGCGGCGGGTACGGCCGGCGGGATGCTCAGACGTTCGCGGCGCTTCGTGCGGACGCAGCGCTACGTGACCGGCACGGTGTACATCGGCCTCGGGGTCGCGACCGCGCTCGCCGGCTCCGCCGAGGACTAGCCCCCGCCGTAGATCGAGACGGGGAGCTCGAGCGTCACGTCGGCGCCCGACGGGGTCTCGGCCTCGAGCCGCTCGACGATCTCGAACGCTCCCGGCGCGGCGGCGAGCAGCCGGCGCTCGACCTCCTCCGTCGACGAGAGCTGGAGAAGCTCCTGCTTGAACTCTTTCGGGAAGCGACCGTGGCCGAGGTACCAGCCGTAGAACTTCTTGAGGAAGCCCGACGCTCGCCGCTCGCCGAGCTCGCGCACGGTCTCGCGGACGAAGAGGACGAGCTCGGCTGCGACTTCCTCGCGCGAGGGCTCGGCCGCGTCGTCGTCGACGATCTCGCGCAGGGCCCAGGGGTTCCCCTGCGCCCCGCGGGCGACCATGACGGCCTCCGCGCCGGTCGTCGCGAGCACCCTCTGCGCGTGTGCCCTCGACGTCACATCTCCTGACGCGACCACCGGGACGTCGACGAGCGAGACGAGCTCCGCGGTCAGCGTATGGTCGGCCGTTCCCGTATACATCTGCTGGGCCGAGCGTGGGTGGAGGGTAAGGGACGACGCGCCAGCCTCGACGAGCCGCGGGCCGAGCTCGAGCGCGGCCCGAGAGCCGTTCTGCACTCCCCGGCGCAGCTTCACCGTGACGGGGATCTCCACCGCCTCGGCGATCGCGCCGATGATGCGGCAGGCGCGGTCCGGGTCGTTCAGCAGGTGCGCCCCGGCCCCCGTTTTCGTCACCTTCTTCACGGGGCACCCGAAGTTGACGTCGACGATGTCTGCGCCGACGGCGGCGACCATTCGCGCGGCGTCCGCCATCGGCTGCGGCTCCGAGCCGAAGAGCTGGATCGCGAGCGGATGCTCGTCGGAGGCCACGCGCAGGTAGCCGAGCGTCTTCTCGTTGCGGTGCTCGATGCCGGCGCAGCTCACCATCTCCGAGCAGACGAGCCCTGCGCCGTAGCGACGGCCCTGGCGGCGGAACGCCTGCACGCTGACACCTGCCATCGGGGCGAGGACGAGGCGGGTCGGCACCTCGACGGGGCCGATGCGCCAGGGCTCACGAAGGTCGACCACGGCCCCGGATGGTACTGGCGCACCGTTTGACGCCTCTCGAACGGGGTAGCTACCATTCCGCAGTTGTCGGGGCCTGGGGGCCCCGCAATCTCGTCTCTGGAGGCGTTTCGTGAAGGATGTGATCCTCACTCCTGAGGGCTACAAGCAGCTGACGGGCGAACTCGACGTGCTGCGAACGACCAAGCGGCGAGAGATCGCAGAGCGCATAGCGGCTGCACGCGAGTTCGGCGAGATCGCCGAGAACGCCGAATACGACGACGCGAAGAACGAGCAGATGATGCTCGAGCACCGCATCTCACAGCTCGAGGACCGGTTGGCGAACGCGCAAGTGATCGACAAGAGGCGCGTCGACACCAGCGTCGTGTCCATCGGTGCGGTCGTACGGCTGCGCGACGTCGACGCGAAGGAGACGACCGAGTACTTCATCGTGGGGTCGGCCGAGGCGAATCCCGCCGAGAACAAGCTCTCGAACGAGTCACCCGTGGGCAAGGCGATCATGGGCCGGAAGAAGGGTGAGACGGTCGAGGTCGTCACGCCGCGCGGCTCCAAGGTGAAGTTCAAGATCATGGAGATCAAGGCCGCGTAGCGCGGCCTCGACGCCGAGATCGTTGGCGTCGAGCGACCCTCCGTGCGCCTCGCGTGCTAGCCCGTCCGCCGTGCGAGCGATCTCGCGGGTCGGCGGCGCTCGCTGGATCCTCCGCGAATCGGACGACGTCTAGACTCGGCCGCCATGGCGGACTCGAAGCGTTTTCCCGACCGAGACGCCGTCGCGGAGGTGCGCGGCGCCACTGATGCGATCGACGCCGGAGCCGAGCTCGACGCGACCCGGCGGCTCGCCGGGCGGGTGCTGGCCCGGCGCGAGATGGGGAAGCTCGTGTTCCTCGATCTCGTCGACCGGTCGGGCCGAATCCAGCTCATGTGCGACACCGGGCGGATCGGTGACGTCGAGGTCCACCTCGGCGACCTCGTAGGCGTATCGGGTCGACCCGCGAAGTCCCGGCGCGGCGAGCCGTCGCTCGCAGTCGATGAGCTCACGGTGCTCGCCCGGAACCGGAATCCGCTTCCCGATACGTTCCATGGGCTCACGGACGTCGAGACGCGATACCGCAAGCGATACCTCGACTTGCTGATGAACGAGGACGCGCGCGAGCTCTTTCTCCTCCGCACGAAGGTCGTCTCGGCGATCCGCGGTTACCTCGACGCAGAGGGCTTCGTCGAGGTGGAGACGCCGGTTCTCCAGCCCCGGTACGGCGGTGCGTTCGCCCATCCCTTCATGACGCACTCGAACGAGCTCGACGCGGATCTCTATCTCCGCATCGCGACCGAGCTCTACCTCAAACGGCTGATCGTCGGCGGCCTCGAGCGCGTCTACGAGATCGGCAAGGACTTCCGCAACGAGAGCGTCTCGTACAAGCACCAGCCCGAGTTCACGATGCTCGAGTGGTACGAGGCGTACGCGGACTTCCGCGACACGATGGACCGGATCGAGACGATGCTCGAGCTGGTCGCGTTCGAGTCTCTCGGTACGACTGTCGTCCAGTTTCGCGGCAGCGAGGTCGACCTGAAGCGGCCGTGGCGCCGCGTCGGCTTCATCGAGGCCCTCGACGCGCACGAGCTGTGGACGCGCGACGAGTCCGAGCTCCGCGCCTGGCTCACCGAGCGGGGTGTCGACACGGAGGCGGACAAGGACTGGCCGCAGCTCGTCGACCACGCGTTCGGGCACTTCGTCGAGCCGAGCCTGATCGCGCCGACGATCGTCTACGGGCATCCGGTCGAGCTTTCGCCGTTCGCACGCGTGACCGACGACGACGAAACGCTCACCGAGCGCTTCGAGTACTTCGCCGCAGGCATGGAGCTCGGCAACGCGTACTCGGAGATCAACGACGCCGAGGAGCAGCAGCGCCGCTTCGACGAGCAGTCAGCGCATGTAGAGGGGGTACGTGGCGATCCCGACTACGTGGAGGCGCTGTCGTACGGAATGCCACCCACGGGCGGTCTCGGGCTCGGGATCGACCGGCTGGTGATGCTCCTCTCCGGTCGCGAGACGATCCGCGACGTGATCCTGTTCCCAGCGCTCCGCTCCTCGCGGTAGCGAGCCTCCTCGCGTGGGGGTGGCGCCTGGCACGGCTGCTCGTACCATGAGCTGGATGCGCCGTTTCCTCGCAGTCTGCACCCTGGCACTGGCGCTTCCTGCGCTCGTTCAGGCGGCGACGAACCCGGTGATCGTCGCGACCCAGCGGACGGCAGCTGCGAAGAGCATGTCGCTCCAGCTGGCGGTGACGACCACGGCTGCCGGGCAGCGGAGCACCGTGACGGGTACGGGCGTGCAGAAAGGAACGAGCATCAGGCTCTCGATGCGGATCCGCGCGCGGGGCCTGACCACCCGGATGGATGCGATCCTGCTCAGGGAGGCGGGCGCCTACGTGATGTACATGCGATCGCCCGTTCTTCAGGCTCAGCTGCCACGGGGCAAGACGTGGCTCCGCATCGACCTCTCGCAGCAAGCGGCGAGCATCGGCGTCGACTTCTCGTCGCTCATGAACACGTCGCAGACGTTCGGTCCGCTCGAGCACGGGCTCGTGTCGACGACGCGGACGGGTGGTGAAGTGGTCGCCGGCACCCCGACGGCGCGATACCGCGCCGTCATCGACATCCGGCGCGTCGCCCGTGCGATTCCCGCGTACGGGCGCCAGGTTGCGGCGATCGAGCGCGCGACCGGGGTGCGACTCGGCCGCACCCCGTACGACGTCTGGATCGACGGTGACAGACGGATTCGTCGTCTCAGGTTCTCGATGCCCGCCTCGGGCGGCGGGACGACCGTCCAGACGATGACCTTCCTTGCGTTCGACCAGCCGGTCACGATCTCTGCGCCGCCCCGCTCGAAGGTCGTATCTCCGTAGGTTCGCTGGCTAGACGCGTGCGGTGACCACGGGCGCCTGCGCGCTCCACGGAAAGTCGATCCAGCGATCCGCGCGTCGCCAGACGTACTCGCACTCCACCACGGAGCGCGGCTTCTCGTAGAGCACGGCGCATCGCACCTCGGCGACCTTGCCGGCACAGAAGTCCTTGACGAGGTTCAACGTCTCACCGGTGTCGGCGACGTCGTCCGCGATCAGCATGCGCGCCGACTCGAGGTCGACGAGCTCCGGCACCGGAGGCAGGATCATCGGTACGTCGAGCCGCTCGTCCACTCCGGTGTAGAACTCGACGTTCATCGTCCACGCGTTCTTCACGTCGAGGGCGTATCCGAGCGCGGCGCCGACGAGCATCCCGCCGCGGGCGATCGACAGGACGAGGTCGGGTGCGTATCCGTCGTCCGCGACCTGCCGCGCGAGATCGCGCGATGCCTCGCCGAACTCGGCCCAGGTCAGGCGCTCGCGTTCAGTGTCGATCTCGACCATCGGGCGATCCTAAACGCGGCGCTCGAACGACGTACTCCGATCGAGGGGTCGCCTGCGATCCCCGGGAGGACGATCTCTTGCAGGCGGTGGTGGAGCGGCCGACCAGCGATGCGGCATTCGAGCGCGCGAACGGGCGCCCCGACACGGCTTCCGTCGCCGCCCCGGACCACGAGGTCGGCGAGCGGCGCTTCCGCTCGCTCGTCGAGCAGCTTCCGCTGAGCGTCTACATCGACCGCCTCGACGACGTCAGCTCGAACATCTACACGAGCCCCCAGATCGAGCCGATGCTCGGCTACTCGGTCACGGAGTGGGCTCAGAACGACGGGCTCTTCCTCGAGCTCCTCCATCCCGAGGACCGGGAACGGGTCCTCGCCGCGCACCAGCGGACGCACGCGACTGGCGAACCGCTGTTCATCGAGTACCGGCTCCGCACGCGCGCCGGTCGCTACCTGTGGGTGCAGGACGAGGCGCGGGTCGTGGCCGAAGGGGACCGCCAGGTTCTTCAGGGGTATCTGCTCGATATCACCGCGCGGAAGGATGCCGAGGAGCAGCTTCGACATCAGGCGTTCCACGATGCCCTCACCGGCCTCGCCAACCGCGCGCTGTTCACGAACCGCGTCGAGCACGCGCTCGTCCTGCGCAGCCAGGGAGTGCGGCCCGATGTCGCGGTGCTCTTCCTTGACCTCGACGACTTCAAGGGCGTCAACGACACGCTGGGACACGCCGCCGGAGACACGCTGCTCCGCGTCGTCGGCGTTCGGCTTCGGGAGGCGCTGTCGCCCAGCTACACGGTCGCCCGTCTCGGCGGTGACGAGTTCGCCGTGCTCATCGAGGATCTCGCCGGTCCTTCGACCGCCGTCGACGCCGCGGAGCGCGCCGTCGGCGCTCTGCGGCGCCCGTTCGAGATCGAGAGTCGCGAGGTGTTCGTCACGGCGAGCGTCGGCATCGCGCTCGGCAAGGTCGCCGACGATCTCCTGCGCGCTGCGGACGTCGCCATGTACCGCGCGAAGGCATCGGGGAAGGCGCAGTACGTCATGTACGCGCCGCGGATGGCCGAGGACCTCGTTGGTCGGCTCGAGCTCGTTGCCGACTTGCGCCGTGCTGTCTGCGACGACGAGTTCGTCATCCACTACCAACCCGTCGTGGAGCTCGAGAGCAATGCCGTCGTCGGGGTCGAGGCTCTCGTGCGCTGGAACCATCCGACGCGCGGGCTCCTGTCGCCGCACGACTTCATCCCGGTCGCCGAGGAGACGGGCAAGATCGTCGAGCTCGGTGCGTGGGTGCTCCGCACAGCGTGCAAGCAGGTCGCCACCTGGCGTCGGGAGACGCCAGGTGCAGAAGCCTTGACGCTCAATGTGAACATCTCGACGCGCCAAGTGCGTCCGGGGATCCTCGTTGAGGACGTCCGGCAGACACTCGACGAGTCCGGCCTTCCGCCCGAGGTGTTGACGCTCGAGATCACGGAGAGCGTGCTTGCACGCCGTCACGAGGAGCTTCGGGCCGTGCTCGCGGGCGTCGCGGAGCTCGGGGTACGCCTCGCACTCGACGACTTCGGCACGGGGTATTCGTCGCTCTCGCTGCTCCAGGACCTCCCAGTTCACACCCTCAAGGTCGACCGCTCGTTCGTGAACGCACTCGATGCGGACACGACGCAGCAGGGATTCGTGCAGGCGATCGTCGACCTTGCGCAGACGCTCGACGTGGCTCTCGTCGCCGAGGGCATGGAGACGGCGGCGCAGACGACGGAACTGCGGAGGCTCGGGTGCTCCGTCGGGCAAGGGTTCCACTTCGCCCCGCCACTCGAGGCACACGACGTGGGCGACCTGCTCGTGGCCGGCGCGTGCACCGATCTCGGCGTCGCGCTCGGGAAGCGCGAGCCGCGCGTCGAAGCGGCCTGAAGCGCCAGGCTAGGCGGCGGCCTCGACCCGGCCGCGCTCGTACGCAAGAACGTCGCTGAGGATGTCGTCGAGTGTTCGCTCGGGCGACCAGTCGATCGCAGCCCTGATCTTTGCCGTCGAAGGGATCCGGTGGAGCATGTCCTCGATGCCGATCCCGTAGACGTCGTCGTACGCGACGTACTCGACCCGCGATGAGGAATCGGTGAGCTCCTTCACACGTGTGGCGAGACCGTTGATCGAGATGCGCTCCTCCGAGCCGACGTTGTAGATCTGGCCGGAGGCTCCGCTCTCCATGAGGCCGGAGAGCGCGCGAATCGTGTCCGCGACGTGGCAGAAGCAGCGCGTCTGGTCGCCGTCCCCGTGGATCTCGATCGGCTCGCTCGCGAGTGCGCGCTGCACGAACGTGGGGACGACCATCCCGTACTGACCGCTCTGCCGCGGCCCGACCGTGTTGAAGAGCCGCACGATGACGCAGTCGAGGTCGTGCTCCGCATGGTGGGCGAGTGCGAGGAACTCGTCCATCGCCTTCGAGTCGGCGTACGCCCAGCGCTTCTGCGTCGTCGGCCCGTAGATGCGTCGATCGGTCTCGGAGAGCGGCTTCTCCTCGCGGTGATCGCCGTACACCTCGGACGTCGACGCGACGAGCACCCGCTTTCCGAAGCGGTGGCAGTGCTCGAGGACGATCTCGGTGCCGCGCAGGTTCGTGACGAGCGTCTGCACCGGCTGCTCGACGATGAGTCTGACGCCCACCGCCGCGGCCAGGTGGTAGACGACGTCGCACTTGTAGACGAGCTCGTTCACCACCGACCAGTGGAGGACCGAGTCCACGACGAGGTGGAATCCCTCACGCTCGCGGAGGTGCTCGATGTTGTCGAGCGAGCCGGTGGAGAGGTCGTCGAGCACCCAGACCTCGTGGCCTTCGTCGAGCAAGAGTTCCGACAGATGCGACCCGATGAAGCCGGCGCCGCCCGTGATTAAGGCTTTGTTGCTCAACGGTCGAGAAGGGTACCGAGGACGTCGGGCGAACCTCGTGTGAGACTCGCAACGAGACCAGTCGGCTACGATCAGACAGTCCCTTCGACCCGGGGAGCGAGGCGGCACTCCGGAAATCGATCGAAAGGAGCGTCGAGGGAGTTGTTCGAGCGATTCACCGAGAGGGCACGGCAGGTCGTGGTTCTCGCCCAGGACGAGGCGAGGGCCCTGAAGCACAACTACATCGGCACGGAGCACATCCTGCTCGGACTGCTGCGCGAGGAGGAGGGTCTTGCCGCTCGCGTCCTCGAGTCGCTCGACATCACGGTGGAAGAGGTGCGCGCCCAGGTCGCGCGCATCGTCGGTCAGGGCGACGAGGTCACCACCGGCCAGATCCCATTCACGCCGCGCGCCAAGAAGGTGCTCGAGCTGGCGCTGCGCGAGGCCCTCTCGTTGGGCCACAACTACATCGGCACGGAGCACATCCTCCTCGGGCTCGTCCGCGAGAACGAGGGCGTCGCTGCGCGGATCCTGCTCGACTTCGACGCGGATGCGGAAAAGATCCGCAACGAGATCATCCGGATGCTCTCGGGCCCCGGCCGCCGCCAGTCGGGCGCGAGCGTCGCTCCCGGCGAGAAGACGAAGAGCTCGAAGCTGCTCGACCAGTTCGGCCGCAACCTGACCAAGGCCGCGGTCGAGGGGAAGCTCGACCCCGTCGTCGGCCGCCAGACCGAGATCGAGCGCGTGATGCAGATCCTCTCGCGCCGCCAGAAGAACAACCCCGTGCTGATCGGCGAGCCGGGTGTCGGCAAGACGGCCGTCGTCGAGGGGCTCGCCTCGCGCATCTCCTCGAGCCAGGTCCCGGAGATCCTGAAGGGCAAGCAGATCTACACCCTCGACCTCGCGGCGCTCGTCGCGGGCTCGAAGTACCGCGGTGAGTTCGAGGAGCGCCTGAAGAAGGTGATGAAGGAGATCACCCAGCGCGGCGACATCATCCTGTTCATCGACGAGCTCCACAACCTCGTCGGCGCCGGCGCTGCCGAGGGTGCAATCGACGCAGCGTCGATCCTGAAGCCGGCCCTCGCGCGCGGCGAGATCCAGACGATAGGCGCGACGACGCTCGACGAGTACCGCAAGTACCTGGAGCGCGACGCGGCGCTCGAGCGACGCTTCCAGCAGGTTCGTGTCGAGGAACCGTCGATCGACGAGACCGTCCTGATCCTGCGCGGCCTGCGCGACCGCTACGAGGCGCACCACCGCTGCAAGATCTCCGACGAGGCGCTCAGTGCCGCTGCGCAGCTCGCCGACCGCTATATCCAGGACCGGCACCTCCCCGACAAGGCGATCGACCTCATCGACGAGGCGGGCTCGCGCGTCCGCATCGCGACGATGTCGGCGCCGCCGCGCTATCGCGAGCTGGAGGAGGAGATCGACAAGGTCCGCGCCGACAAGGAAGGCGCGATCGAGGCGCAGGAGTTCGAGAAGGCCGCGCAGCTCCGCGACAAGGAGCGCAAGCTCACTCAGAAGAAGAAGGAGCTCGAGGAGGAGTGGCGCAACCAGGCCGACGAGGAGCAGCCGGAGATCGGCGAGGACGAGATCGCGGACATCGTCTCGATGTGGACGGGGATCCCGGTCTTCAAGCTCACCGAGGCCGAGTCGCAAAAGCTCATCCGTATGGAGGACGAGCTGCACAAGCGCGTCATCGGCCAGCACCAGGCGATCGTCGCCGTGTCCAAGGCGATCCGGCGCGCACGCGCCGGCATCAAGGATCCGAAGCGCCCGACCGGCTCGTTCATCTTCCTCGGCCCGTCCGGCGTGGGGAAGACGGAGCTCGCCCGCACGCTCGCCGAGTTTCTCTTCGGCGACGAGGATGCGCTCATCCAGGTCGACATGTCCGAGTACATGGAGAAGCACTCCGTGTCGCGGCTCGTCGGCTCGCCACCAGGCTACGTCGGCTACGACGAGGGCGGACAGCTGACGGAGGCCGTGCGCCGCAAGCCGTACTCGGTCGTGCTCCTCGACGAGATCGAGAAGGCGCACCCGGACGTGTTCAACATCCTGTTGCAGATCCTCGAGGACGGGAAGCTCACCGACTCGCAGGGGCGGAAGGTCGACTTCCGCAACACGATCGTGATCATGACCTCGAACCTCGGGGCTGCACAGATCTCGAAGAACCAGACGCTGGGCTTCTCGATCGGCGACGAGCAGGGCCTCTCGTACGACGAGATGAAGGAGCGCGTCATGTCGGAGCTCAAGAAGGTGTTCCGGCCCGAGCTCCTGAACCGCATCGACGAGGTGATCGTCTTCCACAAGCTCGAGAAGTCGGAGATCCTCGAGGTCGTCGACCTGATGATGAAGCGCGTCCGCGAGGAGATGGGCAAGCACGACGTCGTGATCGAGCTGACCGGCGAGGCACGCGAGCTGCTCGTCGAGCAGGGCTACGACCCGGCGATGGGCGCGCGGCCTCTCCGCCGTGCGATCCAGCGCATGCTGGAGGACCCGCTCGCGGACTTCATCCTCGGCCGCGAGCTCGCGCCGGGATCGACGCTCATCGTCGATCGCCGCGAGGATCCCGCCGAGGGTGAGCCGCCGGTCGAGATCCGCGTGATCGAGGGCACGCCGGTGCCTGCAGGCGTGGGCGCGCCTACGGACGAGACGGTCCTGGCGGACCTCGCCGAGCTCGTCGACGAGCCGTCGGATAACTAGCGGCATCGGCATCCGCCACACGAAACCGTCCGACTACGGACGCGTCATCGGGCGTATCAACGTCTGGTGGGAAGGGCGCGACATGGCGCCGATGCTTCCGAAGCTCTTCTTCATCCACTTCGAGGGGACGAGCTTCGTCGCCGAGGACGACGGCGGGGAGCTACTCGGATTCGTCTGCGGCTTTCTCTCGCAGACGGCCGACGACGAGGCGTACATCCACTTCGTCGGAGTCGATCCCGGCGCACGGGGTGACGGACTGGGCCGCGCGCTGTACGAGCGCTTCTTCGAGGAGGTTCGGGCGGACGGTCGCACCGTCGTGCGCTGCGTCACGTCGCCCGCGAACGAGCGCTCGGTCGCCTTTCACGAGGCGATGGGCTTCGAGGTCGACCGGGTCGTCCCGGACTACGACGGGCCGGGCGAGGACCGGATGCTGCTCGTCAAGCGGCTGACCTGAGCCCGCGCCGCTTTCCCCCCAGTGCCGGCCGCGCGGCCCTGCGCTCCGCACTCCAGTCGAGATAGGTGCCGGCAGCGACTACCACCGCCAGAGCGACGAACCCGTAGCTCGCCCACGACGAGTTTGCGTCGGTCAAGTTCTTGACGACCGCCACGACCGCGACCGTCACGCCGAGGCCGAGGCAGACCGTCTGCCAGGGAATGTCCTCCGACATCTCCACGTCGGTCAGGTTCCTGAGGGCGACGAGCACCACGGTCGCGATGACGAGGAGTGCGAGCAGGAGGCCCCACGCGTCCCAGCCGTCGAGCGCCAGCTTCGCGACGCCAGCGCGGCCGTAGTCGACCGAGACGTGCTGCCACGTGAAGAAGAGGCTCAGGAACAGCAGTGGGCCGGCGACGAGGACGAGCTGTGTGCCTCGTGACAGGGCCTTGAACTTCGCCATCGGATTCCCTTTCGGCGGGTGGAATCGACCTCGGACGGCCGCTCTCCGATCGGTACTCGCCTCAGGGTACTCCGGAATGCGCCGAAAGGGGTATTCCGGAGTATTTGCAGGATCTTCACGCGGGCGACGTCACGGCGCAGGACCGCGCCGTGACGTCGCCGGGTGCCGAGCGGGTCCCGCCTAGGCGCCCTGCTCGCTCGACGGCTCGTCGCTCGTCGCATCCGCAGCTTCGCCCGCCGCGTCGGATGCCGTCTCGGCCGCGCCGGAGCCTTCGTCCGCCGCTTCGCTCGCGGCGGACTCCGTCGCCCCGGCGGGTGCGGAGGACTCGGCCTGCGGTGCGGGCGCTGCCGGTGCAGGCGCGGGCGGTGCAGGCGCGGGCGGTGCGGGTGCAGGCGCCGCCGGGGCCGACGCGGCGACAGCCGCGCCGCCGCCCGAGCTGCCCAAGCTCGACGCCTCGGTCTTCAGTGACTCCATACCGCCTGCGTCCTGGACCTCCAGCCACGCCCCGACGGCGACGAGGAACGCCAGCACGACGCCGACGTAGCTCGCCCACGTCGAGTAGTCGTCGGTGAGGTTCTTGAGCAACGCGATGATGAAGATGAGAACTCCCAGGACGACGCTCGTCATCGCGAACGACACCGGGATGGGAACGTCGACGGCTGCCATGCGCGCGACGATCCGTGCGATGAGGACGATCGTGAGGATCCCCATGATGATCCCGCCGAGGTCGTCCCACGCGCTGACGCCGGCGCTTCCGGAGCCCAGCGGGCCGAGGTCGAAGTTGACCTCCTGCCAGTTGAAGAAGCTGAATATGAGGAGCAGGACGCTCGCGATGAACATGAGCTGCGTCCCTCGCCCTAGGGCCTTCAATCTGTCCATGCGTCCAGTCCTTTCGTCGACGTCTGCCTTCGGTCTCCGGCACTCTTAACCACTGCTCGCCGACTTTCAAGCAAATAGGCGCACTTTCGTGACCGGAAGCATCGGGACCCACTCCTAGACTGACCGGGTGCCGAAGGTCACCGTCCAGTTCACGTGCGCCGAGTGCGGCACGACCACGGGCCGCTGGCTCGGCAAGTGCCCTGGCTGCGGCGCCTTCGGCAGCCTCGTCGAGGAGCTCCACGGCTCGACGACCGAGCGGGCGGCGGCCGTTGCGCTGAAGCCGGTCCCGATCGGATCGGTCGCCGCCGAGGAGTCGGCGCGAATCTCGAGCGGCGTTCCGGAGCTCGACCGCGTGCTCGGCGGGGGGCTCGTGCCCGGATCACTCGTGCTCGTCGGCGGAGAGCCAGGCGTCGGGAAGTCGACGCTCCTTCTCACCGCGCTCGGCGCCATCGCGCGCGGCGGTCGTCGCGCGTTGCTCGTCACCGGTGAGGAGTCCGCCGCTCAGGTGTCGCTACGGGCCGCGCGACTCGGGGGCACCGAGTCGGTCGAGATCCTCGCCGAGACGGAGCTCGACGCCGTCTGCGCCACGCTCGAGGTCGAGCGGCCCGACGTGTGCGTCATCGACTCGGTGCAGACGCTCCACGCCTCGGCTCTTGGCTCCGCTCCCGGCTCGGTCGCGCAGGTGCGTGAGGCGGCCGGGCGGCTACTTCGCATCGCAAAGCAGGCAGGCGTGGCCACGGTGCTCGTGGGCCACGTGACGAAGGACGGCACCGTCGCCGGCCCTCGTGTCCTCGAGCACCTCGTCGACTGCGTCCTCCAGTTCGAGGGCGACCGGTACCACGAGCACCGCGTCCTGCGTGCGACGAAGAACCGGTTCGGCTCGACGAACGAGCTCGGCGTGTTCGAGATGACGGCCGCGGGGCTCGTCGGGCGTGCCGGATCCGTCTCAGCTCTTCGGGACGACACATCCCGGCGAGGTGGGCGCAGCCGTCGGCTGCGCGCTCGAGGGGACGCGGCCGCTGCTGCTCGAAATACAGGCGCTCGTCGCCCCCACCGAGCTCGCGATGCCGCGCCGCGTGGGCACGGGTGTCGATCCGAAACGACTGGCGATGATCGTCGCGGTGCTCGGACGGCATGCCGGCGTCCCGCTCGCAAGCTCGGACGTGTTCGTGAACGTCGCGGGCGGCGTGCGGATCGAGGAGCCCGGCGCGGACCTCGCGGTCGCGCTCGCGATCGCGTCGGCGGCGCGCGGCGCGCCCGCCCGGGAGGGACTGGCCGTCTTCGGGGAGATCGGCCTGACCGGGCGCCTGCGGCAGGCGTCGCAGGTCGATCGGCGCCTCGAGGAGTGCGCCAAGCTCGGGATCGCGACCGTGGTCGCTCCACCGGGCGGAACGTCGCGGCCGACGCCGAGGATCGCCTCCGTCGAGACGTTGAAGGATGCGCTCAGGGCAGGCCTCGAGCCGAAGCCGCGGGCGCAGGAGGCTGCATAGGCCCCGGCTGACGCGTTGCGGTTCCGTTAATCGCCTGTGAAGAACGCGCTATGATGTGACCCGATCGCCGGCAGGAGGACGCTGCCGGTTCTTTTTCGTGAAGGCGACGGATACCGACATCGGGGAGGTCCTCTTGTTCGACATCGGCGACAAGGTCGTCTATCCACACCACGGCGCGGGGACGGTCGTCCGGAAGGAGAAGCGAGAGGTTCTCGGCGAGACGCGGGAGTACCTCACGATCCAGATCCTCCACAACGACATGACCGTCAACGTTCCCTGCGAGAACGCGGAGCGGGTAGGTCTACGAACGGTCATCGACCAGCGCACCGTCGCCATGGTCGTCAGGACACTCTCCGGCGGCTCCACCGAGATGCCGAAGAACTGGAACCGTCGCTTCAAGCACAACCGCGACAAGATGAAGACCGGGAACATCTTCGAGCTCGCCGAGGTCGTGCGGAATCTCGCCGTTCGCAACAACGAGAAGGGCCTCTCCACCGGCGAGAAGCAGATGTTCGTCAAGGCCAAGAAGATCCTCGCCTCCGAGCTCATGTACGCGAAGGACATGGACGAGGATGAGGCCGCGGCCTGGCTCGACGACGTCCTCTCGCGAGCCGGCCAGCCCAAGGCCAAGTCGCGCGCGAAGCCGAAGGCCGCAACCGCGAGCGCGTAGCATGGCGCAGCGCTCGGGGGGCTCCGCCGAAGTCGGGGCTACCTGGGTGCTGATCGCCGCCGCCGGCTCCGGCGAGCGGCTCGGCATCGATCGTCCGAAGGCGTTCGCCGCTCTCGGCGAGCGGCCGCTCCTCGCGGAAAGCCTCGACCGGCTCGACCGGTGCGAGCTCGTCGACGCGATCGTCGTCGCGGCTCCCCCGGGGTGGGAGGAGCCGTCGATTCTCCTCGCCGAGGAGCTCGCGGCCTCGAAGGTCGTCGCGTGCGTGACGGGAGGAGCGTCGAGGGCCGACTCCGTTGCCGCTGCGCTCGCCGAGGTCGACGAGCGCGCGCTGGTCGTCATCGTGCACGACGCTGCGCGACCGCTGGTCGACGAGGCCGTGCTCGAGCGGCTGCTCGTGCCGCTCGGCGAAGGGTTCGACGGAGCGGTTCCCGTGCTCCCGGTCGCCGATACGCTGAAGCGCGTTCGCGACGGCGTCGTCGTGGAGACCGTCGACCGCGAGGCACTCGTCGCGGCTCAGACGCCGCAGGCGTTTCTGGCGCCGACCCTCCGGCGCGCGTTCTCCGGCGATCTCGAAGGCGTGACGGACTGCGCGTCGCTCGTCGAGCGCGGCGGAGGCCGGGTTGCCGTGGTCGAGGGCGATCCGAGGCTGCTGAAGATCACGACTCCGGACGACCTGGCTCTCGTCGAGTCGTGGCTCTAGAGGCCGTCGTCTTCGACGTCGGCGAGACTCTCGTCGACGAGGAGCGGTGGTGGCGCCGCCTGGCGGACCATGGGGGGTTGCAGCCGCATGTCGTCTGGGCCGCGCTGGGTGTGACCATCGCGCGCGGGGAAGAGCACTCCGCGCTCTGGGGGCATCTCGGGATCGAAAGGCCGACCGGCTGGTATGAGGAGCCGTACTCGCTCGAGGATCTGTATCCGGACGCGCTCGACTGTCTTCGGCGCACTCGTGAGCTCGGCTTCCGCACCGGGATCGTCGGCAACCAGACCGAGGTGCTCGAGGCGTGGGCCCGCGAGTCGACTCTCCCGGCCGACGTCGTCTCGTCGTCTGCGAGCCTCGGCGTGCGCAAGCCGGATCCGGCCTTCTTCGAGCAAGTCGCAGCGCTGATGGGCTCCCCGCCGGCGAAGGTCGCATACGTGGGAGACCGGGTCGACAACGACGTGCTGCCAGCCGCCGCCGCAGGCATGGTCGCGGTCCACGTGAGGCGCGGGCCCTGGGGGTGTCTCCAGAGGACCCCGCCCGAGGCGGCGCTCGGCCTCGACGATCTCGCGTCGCTGCCCGAGGCGTTAGCCTCGCTGCGATGAGCGAGCTTCGAGTCGGCCTCGGATACGACGCCCACGCGTTCGAGGACGGCGTACCCCTCGTGCTCGGCGGCGTCTCGATCGAGTACCCACGCGGTCTCGCCGGTCACTCGGACGGGGATGTCGTCGCCCATGCGCTCATCGACGCGATCCTCGGAGGCGCCAACCTCGGCGACATCGGCTCGCTCTTCCCCTCCGGTGACGAGCAGTACCGCGGAGCGTCTTCGCTAGACCTGCTCTGGGAGGCCTACCGCGACGTTCGCGAGGCGGGCTGGGAGCTCGTCAACGCGGACTGCGTGCTCGTCGGGGAGGAGCCTCGCATCCGCGAGATCAGCGCCGAGATGTCCGAGCGCTTGGCGGGAGCGGTCGGGGTCGACCGGCAGCTGATCGCCGTCCGTGCGACCACGACGGACCACCTCGGGTTCACCGGGCGCGGCGAAGGGCTCGCCGCCCAGGCCGTGGCGCTCCTTCGGCGATGAAGATCGTCCGGTATGCAGACCGGCCGGACCTGCTCGAGCGCCGCTTCGAGGAGCTGACGCGACCGACCTTCCCTGCGTACATGAACGAGAACGAGCCTGGCAACCTCTACTGGGACCGGCTCTACGCCGACTTCCCGGACTTCCAGGTCGCGCTCGTCGACGGCGACGACCTCCTGGCAGAGGCGCACGCGATCTCGCTGCCGTGGGACGGCACGCCCGAAGATCTCCCGTCCGGGTGGGACGAGGGGTTCGTCCGCGGGATCACGTCCGGCGCGCCGCACACCGCGCTCATGGCCATCGCGATCAGCGTCGCCCCGGGCCAGCAGGGAAGACGGCTCTCGAGCCGGATGATCCAGACGTTCACTGACAACGCGCGCGCTGCCGGCCTGGCGAACGGCGTGATCGCCCCGGTGCGCCCGACGTGGAAAGAGCGCTACCCGCTCATCTCCATCGAGCGGTACATGCACTGGCGGCGCGGCGACGGAACCCACTTCGACCCGTGGCTTCGCATCCACGAGCGCGTCGGTGGTGCGATCATCGCGTCGGCGCCGCGCTCGATGGTGATCCGTGGGCCGGCGACCGACTGGGCGAAGTGGACGGGCATGTCCTTTCCCGAGGACGGTGAGTACGTGTTTCCGGGAGCGCTCGCGACGCTGGTCGTCGAGGAGGGGATCGGAACGCACGTGGAGCCCAACGTCTGGGTCCTGCACCGCGTCTAGTTCGGGAGCGCGACCGTCCCGTTCTCCACGACGACGAGGCCGTCGCGCTCGAGAGAGCGCACGGCATCGTCGTCGAGCATGGCGAGATCCCGCGGCGCGTCGGCGACGATCCTGAGCGTCGTCGCGCGACGCTGCCGGAACGAGCCCTCGAAGGGTCCTTGCTTGCGTGTCGGCTCCTCGCGAATCCCGCGCGACGGGCACTCCGGCGCGAGCGGGCACTCAATGCAGCGAGGGACGCGCGCGAGGCACACGGTCGCGCCGAGATCCATGAGCGCCTGCGCAGCGGTCGACGTGAAGGCGGCGCCCGTCCGCCGCTGCACGCGCTCGACGTTGACGTCCACCGGGAGCACGTCCTCCGCGAACGCGAAGCAGCGCACCGCGGCCGCGGTGTACGGCCCGATCCCCGGAAGCTCCGTGAGGTCGTCGGGCCAGCCGCTCTCGGCGATCCTCCGGGCGGCACGGTGGAGGTTGACCCCGCGGCGGTTGTAGCCGAGCCCCTGCCATTCGCGGATGACCTCGGCCGGCGACGCTGCCGCGAGCGCCTCCACGGTCGGCCAGCGCTCGAGCCAGGAGGTGTAGCGCGGGACCACTCGCTCGACCTGGGTCTGCTGGAGCATGACCTCGCTGACGAGGATCGCGTACGGGTCGCGCGTACGGCGCCACGGCAGGTTTCGCTCGTGCCCTTCGTGCCAGGCGAGCAAGAGTTCGTTCGCGCGGCCGGGCATGTGGGAATGATGGCCGAGACGGATGCCGCTCACGTCGTCGAAGCGCTGGAAAGGAGAGGTTCGCGATGAACGGTTTCGAACTGCAACGACTGGACCACGTGTCGCTGAACGTCGGCGACCGCCCACGTTCGATCGCCTGGTACCGCGACGTGCTCGGACTCGAGCAGCGCGGAGAGGCCGGGCGCCGACGACCAGCCGGTCTTCATGGGCGAGTTCGGTGCATGCGTTGCCCTCTTCCAGGCGCAGGTGCAGTCGGGCGAGCGCAGGTCAGAGTCGACCGGCCTGCGCCACGTCGCCTTCATGCTCGGACGGGACGATCTCGGCCGGGCGCAGGCACACCTGCGGGAGCGGGACGTCGAGTTCCGATCCGAAGACCATGGAAACGCACTTTCCGTCTACCTCGCCGATCTCGACGGCAACGTGATCGAGCTCACGACCTACGATCGCTGACTGGCGCAAACGAACAGGCGCGGCGCGGCCTGCGACGCTACGCACGTCAACGAGAAGGAGGCAGGCATGACCCTCACCCCGTTCCAGGAGGAGCTGTGCACGACGAGCCGTTGGGACTTCTCCGACCTGCGCGCGCTCTTCGTCAACTGCACCCTGAAGCCGTCACCGGAGCTCTCGAACACTGAGGGCCTCATGCGGATCTCGACGGCGATCATGGAACGGAACGGCGTCGAGGTCGACTTCGTCCGCGCGGTCGACCACGACCTGGCGCCGGGCGTGTGGCCGGACATGCGCGAGCACGGCGCGGCGTCCGATGACTGGCCCGGGCTGTACGAGCGCGTGCAGGCGTCGGACATCCTCGTCGTCGGCTCGCCAATCTGGCTCGGCGAGAAGTCGTCGGTGTGCACGCGCGTCATCGAGCGGCTGTACGCCTGCTCGAGCCTCCTCAACCAGCACGGTCAGTACGCGTACTACGGCAAGGTCGGCGGCTGCCTGATCACAGGGAACGAGGATGGGATCAAGCACTGCTCGATGAACATTCTCTACTCGCTCCAGCACCTCGGGTACACGATTCCCCCGCAGGCCGATGCCGGCTGGATCGGCGAGGCGGGACCCGGGCCGTCGTACCTCGACGCGGGCTCGGGTGGTCCGGAGAACGACTTCACGAACCGAAACACGACGTTCATGACGTGGAACCTGCTCCACGTCGCGCGCATGCTGAAGGACGCCGGCGGGTTGCCCGCCCACGGCAATCAGCGCTCGCTGTGGGACGCCGGCTGCCGCTTCGACTTCGTGAACCCGGAGTACCGCTAGCCGGCGCTAGCCGCGGCCGTGAGCTGCTTCGAGAAGTACGTCAGCGCAGCCTTCGTCTTCGTCTCCTGGCGGCCGTTGAGGCTCACGCCCTTCGCCGAGAGGAACAACCGCGCCTCGGCTGCCACCTGGAAGGCGTCGGCGGCGGTGCACTTCGTCGAAAGCTCGAGAATCCGCGACCCGTCGGGGTAGAACCACAGCTCGGCGGTGAGGCGTCGTCCCAGGTCGGGGTGCGTGAAGTTCTGCTTGAGGACGAAGATCGGCCCGAGGATCGACAGGTCCTTCAACTTGAGCCCTTCCGGGGCATGGGCCGCGAAGAAGTCGCGTTGCTCCTTCGAGAAGATCCGGCGGATCGCGAGAGTCCCGAGGGCAACCGCGCGCACGTCGGGGGCGTCTGTCTTGCCCTTGAGCGACGCCGAGCAGACGTACCCGCCGGGCATGGCGTCGACCTCGACTCCCACGTTGGGCGACAGGCGAAGCTCCGCAGGGAAGCTGCCGGGATCCACCGGCCTGAGCTTGACGACCGTGTCGCCCGGCCTACCCTGAATCCGCCGGGCCCGCACGACGACGCCTACGGCGTTGAGCGCGAGCTCGGGCGTGTCGAAGAAGAAGACCTGCCTTATCTGAGCAGCGAGCGGATCGAGGCCGAGCTCCTCGATCGTGGTGCGATGGTCGGCCGCCGGGACTGTCAGCTTGAGCTCGACAGTGTCCGACTTGCGAGCGAGCTCGAGCATGGCGACGAGTTCCTCGTCCGTCAGCCGCTGCACTGCTCCGCTCGCCACGGTCGGAGGGTACTGGCGCCCGACTAGGCTGTCGACGTGCTGCTGTACAACTCGGCGGTCTCGGGCAACTGCTACAAGGTGCGCCTCCTGCTCGCCCACCTTGGTCGGGAGTACGAGACGGTCGAGCTGTCGGTGGTCGACCGATCCAACCGCTCGGAGGTGCTCGGCGATCTCAATCCGGGACTGCGCGTCCCGACACTCGTCCTCGACGATGGTCGCCCGCTCGCGGAGTCGAACGCCATCCTCTGGTACTTCGGCGACGGCACCGATTACGTCCCCGCGGACCGCTACGAGCGCGCGCAGGTGCTGCAGTGGCAGTTCTTCGAGCAGTACAGCCACGAGCCGAACATCGCCGTCGCGCGCTTCTGGCTTGCGTATTCGGGAACGCCGGAGAGGTTCACCGACCGCCTGCCCGAGCGGATGAAGGGAGGCTACGCGGCGCTCGACGCCATGGAGCGACACCTCGGCGGGCGGGAGTTCCTCGTGGGCGATCGCTACTCGATCGCCGACATCTCCCTCTACGCGTACACGCATGTGGCGCACGAGGGCGGGTTCGACCTCGAGCCGTACGGCGGGATCCGCACGTGGCTCGACCGGGTCACCGCCGAGCCCGGCCACGTCCCGATCGACGCCTGACGGCGTCCTCCGAGCGCGCCGCGACGCCGTAGATTCCCAGCATGACCGTGCGCGTCCGCTTTGCTCCGAGCCCGACCGGCTCGCTCCATCTCGGCAACGCGCTCACCGCGGTCGCCAACCGGCACTTCGCCGACGAGCACGGTGGCGCTCTCCTGTTGCGAATCGACGACACCGATCCCACGCGAGCGGTCGAGGGCGGGGAGGAGGCGATCCTCGCCGACCTCGGCTGGCTCGGAGTTGCGTTCGACGACGGCCCCGTGCGGCAGAGCGAGCGGGGCGCGCTCTACCGGGAAGCTGTCGGGGGCGTGCTGACTTCCGGTGCCGCCGAGCGCGCCGACGACGGCTCCGTGCGTCTCGGTCGCGACGGGACGACGCTCCTGCGTCCGGACGGGACGGCGACATATCAGCTGGCGTCGGTCGTGGACGACCTTGCGCTGGAGATCACCCACGTCATCCGGGGGAACGACCATCGGCCGAACCTTCCGGTGCAGACGAGGATCGCGAGCGCGCTCGGGGGGCGGCTGCCGGTGGTCATCCACCACGGCCTGATCCTCGGCGAGGACGGTAAGAAGCTCTCGAAGCGGCACGGCCACGCGTCGGTCGCGGATCTCCGCGAGGCCGGCTTCCCGGCTGCCGCCATCCGCGCCTATCTCGACGAGCTCGGCCTCCCCGAGCACGACGTCCAGCTCGACCTCTCCCGGCTCCGTCGCCTGGCGGTGGACGCCATCGCCTCGATGCCCGACGGCGAGCTGGCGGAGGCTGCGGAGGCTCCGGTCGAGGTCGTGCCTGCGCTGCGCGGCGCGCGCTCGCTCGTGGAGGCACGGGCGTACGCACGGCTCGTGCTCGCCCCGGAGCCGGTCGAGGTCGGCGAGGACGCACGGCTCACGCTCGAGCGCTTCGCGGAGCTTCGCGCGCCGGCCCCCGAGCGACTCTCCCACGATGAGGCCAGCGCGCTCGTCCGCGAGCTGAAGGCGGTCGGCGGCGACCTGCGCGCGCTCCGTCTCGCGCTGACCGGGAACGCGAAGGGGCCGGAGCTGGCGGCCGTGCTCGCGGCGGTCACGCGCGAGGAGGCGCTCGCCCGCGCAGCCCGCGCCCGCGGCGCCTGACTACGATCGCCCGATGCGCCTGTACGACACGTACACCCGCGGACCGCGCGATCTCCCTCCACCGCCTGGGCCGATCCGCATCTACTCGTGCGGCCCGACGGTGTACCAGCGCATCCACGTCGGGAACGCCGTTCCGTTCGTCTTCGCGATGTGGCTTCGGAGCTGGCTCGTCAAGACGGGGTACGAGACCAAGCTCGTCATCAACATCACCGACATCAACGACAAGATCTACGACGCGGCTCCGGGCGCGAGCGCTCAGCTCGCCGCGGATGCGGCTCGGTGGTACGTCGAGGATACGGATCGTCTCGGCCTGGGACGTCCGAACGTCGAGCCGACCGCCGTCGAGACGGTTCCCGACCAGATCGCGATGATCGAGGAGCTGATCGAGCGCGGCTTCGCCTACGAGTCCGAAGGAGACGTGTACTTCCGCGTCACGCGATATCCCGAATACGGCCGTCTCAGCGGTCAGCGACTCGATCAGGTCGAGGAGCAGGAGCCGAACCCGCGCAAGGAGGATTCACGCGACTTCGCGCTCTGGAAGGCGAACAAGCCCGGCGAGGACACCTCGTGGGAGTCGCCGTGGGGTCGCGGGCGACCCGGCTGGCACATCGAGTGCTCGGTCATGTCCGAGAAGCACCTCGGGCCCGAGTTCGAGATCCACGGAGGTGGACTCGACCTCGTGTTCCCGCATCACGAGAACGAGATCGCGCAGTCGCGCGCGCTCGGTCATCCGTTCGCGCAGCTCTGGATGCACAACGGGATGCTCACGTTCGCGGGCGAGGAGATGCACAAGTCCGTCGGCAACGACATATCGCTGAAGGCGGCGCTCGACCGCTGGGGTCGCGAGACGCTCCTCACGTTCTTCTTGACCGGGCACTGGCGGAAGCCGCTCGAGTACACGGACGCGACGCTCGAGTCGGCTGCTGCGCGAGCAGACGGCTTTCGCGAGGTGTTCCGCAACGCGTCCGAGCCCGCTCCGGCCGGCTCGTGGGACCGGCTCGCTGCCGCGCTCGACGACGACTTCAACACAGCAGCGGCCCTCGCCGTCATGCACGAGTGGCGCGACCACGAGCTCCTGCGTCGTGCGCTCGCCGTCTTCGGTCTCGAGTCGCTCGCCGAGTCCGACGAGGCGCCCGAGGACGTCGTCGCCCTCGCCGTGCAGCGGATGATGATGCGTGCAACCGGCGAGTTCGAGGAGGCCGACCGCCTGCGCTCCGAGATCGATGAAGCCGGGTGGGACGTGCGCGACGAGGCCGACTCGTTCCGGCTCGTGCGCCGCCGATGACCCTCACCCGCGACCTCGTCTACGGGCGGAATGCTGCACGTGAGCTGTACCGCGGCCCGCGGCAGGTGCTCGAGACGTGGGTGACCGAACGGGCGGTGTTGCAGATCCCGTGGCTGGAGTCGGGGCCGCGACCGCATGTGAAGGCGGAGCGGCTTCTCTCCGAGGCCGCCGGCACGAGAGATCATCAGGGCGTCGTCGCCTGGTGCGAGCCCTTCCGCTACGCCGATGCGTACGAGCTCGCCAGGGTGGACGCGCCGCTCCTCGTGTGCCTCGACCAGGTCACGGATCCACACAATCTCGGAGCGGTCGTTCGCAGCGTCGATGGCGCGGGCGCGACCGCAGTCGTGATTCCCGCCCACGGCGCCGTCCGCGTCAGCCCCGCCGTCTGCCGGGCGTCTGCAGGAGCGGTCGAGCACGTTCCCGTGGCCGTCGTCCCCAACCTCGCGCGCTACCTCGCAGACGTGAAGAGCAACGACCTGTGGGCGTACGCGGCGGATGCGGAAGGGTCCATCTCGATGTGGGACGCCGACCTGACGGGCGGCGTCGCGCTCGTCCTGGGAGCCGAGGGAAAGGGCGTTCGCCCACTCGTGCGGCGGACGTGCGACGCGACGGTCTCGATCCCTCTGGCCGGGAAGGTGTCGTCGCTCAACGTCTCGGTCGCCGCGGCCGTGCTTCTCTTCGAGGCGCGCCGCCAACGCGCGGGCAGGTGACGCATGGCTGATCCGACCCTCTACCTCTTCGACGGCTACAACCTCCTGCACGCCGGCTCGTTCGCGGAGCGCGACGAGCTCGTGGACACGCTGGCGAGCTTCGTCGCCGCTCGTGGCGCGCGTGGGGTCGTCGTCTTCGACGGCGTGGGGGAGGAGCGGTCGATCGGGCCGCTGCAGATCCGATTCACCGCGCACGCCGACGACCTGCTCGAGCGTCTGGCTGCGGAGAACCGCCACTCCGAGCTCGTCTGCGTCGTCTCCTCCGACCACGCCGTCCGCTGGACGTCGGGTCAGGAGGTTCGCAAGTTGGCGTCGAAGGCGTTTCTCGCCGACCTGCGACCCGTAGAGCACGTCGACCACGAGCAGAAGGGCGCCGGCGGCCGCGTCGGCGACCGCCTGGACGCGGAGACGCGCGAGCAGCTCGAGCGCCTCCGTCGGGGCGAGTAGACGCCGAAGCGCCCCGGCGCGTCTCGCGACGCAGCCGGGGCGCTCGACGCTGCTAGACGGCCGCCTGCTGCGGCACAGGCTCCGCCGAGCGCTCGTGCTCGAGGTTCGGCAGCCACTCGAGCCAGCGGGGCAGGTACCAGTTCCACTTGCCGAGCAGCTTCATCGTCGCGGGCAGGAGCACCGCCCGGACGATCGTCGCATCGATGAGGATCGCGGCCGCGAGGCCGATTCCCATCTCCTTCATGTCGATGATCGGCATGAGGGAGAAGACGCCGAACACGAGCACCATGACGACCGCGGCGCTCGTGACCACGCCTGCCGTGGACTTGATGCCCTGCGCGACCGCCTTCTCGGTCTCGAGACCGCGGTCGTAGTACTCGCGAACCCGGCTCAGGATGAACACGTGGTAGTCCATCGAGAGCCCGAACAGGATCACGAACAGGAACATCGGCAGCCACGACGCGACGCCGCCGTTCGACCGGAAGTCGAGCAGGTTCTCGCCCCAGCCCCACTGGAAGATCGCGACGACGACGCCGTATGCGGCCGCGACCGACAGCAGGTTCATGAGGATCGCCTTCAGCGGGATGACGACCGACCGGAACGAGACGAGCAGGAGCAGGAATGCGAACGCCAGGACGAACCCGAACACGATCGGGACAGCCGACTTCATGGCGTCGTTCCAGTCCTTCGACGCCGCCGTGTCGCCGGTGACCGCGTACTCGATCCCGCCGACGGTGCCGAGCGTGGCGGGCAGGAGATCCTCACGCAGGGTCTGAAGCGCGTCGTTCGAGGCGCCGTCCGTCCCCTTCCCGACGAGCGGGATCTGGACCTGCATTGCCTTGCCGCTCGGCGCCACCTCGACCCGGATCGGCTGGAGCGCCTTGCCCGAGGCGAGCGCCTTCCTCTTCAGGTCGGCGACGGCCGCCTGGAGCTCGGGGCTCGACGTGTCGCCCGCGACCGCGACGACGGCAGGGGTCGCTCCGCCGGGGAACGCGTCGTTCACCCGATTGTACGACTGCGTCTCCTTCATCGACTTCGGCAGCGCGTCGAGGCCGGAGTTCGCGGTGTGCAGGCTCAGGGCCGGGACGGCCAGGGCCACGAGCACGGCCGCGGCCCCGATCGCGGAGACGAGCGGGCGCCGGAGCACGCGGTCGAGGATTGCGCCCCAGACCCGAGGCTCGCCGTCCTCATGCTTGAGGCGCCAGAGCAGCGGGACGCGCACCTTGTCGATCCGGTCGCCCAGCCAGGCGAGCATTGCCGGCAAGACGGTCAGCGAGCCGACCATCGCGACCGCGACGACCAGCATCGTCCCGATTGCGAACGACATGAAGGTCTTGTCGCCCGAGAAGAACATCCCGGCCATTGCGATCATCACGGTGATGCCCGAGATCAGGACGGCCCTCCCCGAGGTCGCGGCTGCGGCTTCGAGTGCCGCGGACTCGCTTCTTCCAGCGCGGCGCTCGTCGCGCTCGCGGCGGATATAGAAGAGCGAGTAGTCGACCCCGACTGCGAGGCCGATCAGGAGTATGACCTCCGAGATCGACTCGTCCATCGGGACGAACTGGCTGGGGATCGCGACGAGCCCCATGGTCGCGAACACGGACGTGAGCGCGAGCAGGAGCGGGACGGACGCTCCGACGACCGATCCGAAGACGATCAGCAGGATGGCGAGCGTCAGCGGGATCGAGAGGAGCCCGGCACGTGCGAGCTGCGAGTTGAACATCTCGTCGAGCGCCTTGCCCGTCGACGCCGATCCTGCCTCGCCGACGTAGAAGTCGGGGTTGGCCTTCTGGACCTCGGCGGTCGCGGCCGTGATCGAGTCGATGTAGGCGACGGCCTCGTCGTACGACCCCTTGGGTGTGTACTGGATCAGGGCCGAGTGCCCGTCCGCGGAGATCTGGCCCTCGTTGCCCGGCGCGAGCGGCGAGCGGAGCTTCGTCGCCTGCGGGAAGCGCTCGAGAGCCGCGACCGCCTGGTTCACCACCGCCTGGAAGGCGGGGTCGGCAGCCGTCTTTCTCTCCGACTGGACGAGGACGTACTCGGACTGCTCGTCGAGCGAGAAGCCGCCGTCGCGGATGATGTGATCTCCGCGGTGCGCCTCGCCCACGTTCGAGTCGTTGGCGTCGATCGTCTGCATCCCGACGGCGCTTCCGATCACGAATGCCGTGATGACGAACGCGAGCCAGCCGAAGATCGCCGTCTTACGGTGTCTCGCACTCCAGCGACCCATTCGGGCCGCGATGTTCGTGCTGTGCCTCAGAGGTGACATCTCGGTTCCTTTCCTGGGTCAGATGAACGTGTCCCCAGGATCCCGCCGCGCGCTGGCGCGAGCCATGCGGCGGGCAGGTGTCTTCGGGGTGCGGCTACCCGCACCATGTCTGTGGTCGCGCAAAGATCCCTGGAAGGCGTCCGCTGCGCAGGCGCTACGCCGGATCCGACTCGGCGCGGTGTTTCAGGTCTGCAGGAACGCGAGAACGGCGAGGACGCGACGGTGGTCGTCGGTGGTCGCGGGCAGGTCGAGCTTCGTGAAGATGCTCGTCACGTGCTTCTCGATCGCGCGGAGCGTGACGAAGAGACGGTCGGCGATCGCCTGGTTCGAGCGCCCCTCCGCCATGAGCTCGAGCACCTCGCGCTCGCGTGGCGTGAGCCGTGCGACCGGGTCGTGTTGGCGGCTGCGACCGAGGAGCTCCCCGACGACGGTCGGGTCGAGCGCGGAGCCGCCCTCGGCGACGCGGCGAATCGCGAGCGCGAACTCCTCGATGTCGGCGATGCGGTCCTTGAGCAGGTACCCGAGCCCCGCTGGGCTCTCGGAGAAGAGATCCATGGCGTAGGCCGCCTCGACGTACTGCGAGAGCACGAGGACGCTCGTGGACGGGAAGCGCACCCTGATCTCGCGGGCTGCGCGGAGACCCTCGTCCGTGTGCGTCGGAGGCATGCGGATGTCGACGACTGCGACCTGCGGCTTGTGCATCGCAACGTGCCGAAGGAGGTCATCGGGGTTGTCGGACTGCGCCACGATCTCGAAGCCGGAGTCGGCAAGGAGCCGAGCGATCCCCTCGCGCAGGAGAATCGTGTCGTCCGCGAGCGCGACTGTGATTCCCGCACCGAGCATCGAGATCGTGTTCCGAAGGGGAGGGAAGTCACGCGGGAGGTCGTCTGCGAGCAGCTGGTGGATCCGCTCCGCAGCGGCGAGCCCCTCGAGCCGGTGCTCTCCGAGGTCGCGCGAGGCGATGCCGTCGAGCGCGGAGAGCGTCTCCGCGGAGACGACTATCTGCGACCCGTGACCGGCGTTCGCGATCCGCGATGCGCGCACGACGTCGATCCCCGTGTACCCCTCGTCCGTCAGCGACGGCGTGCCCGTGTGCAGCCCGATGCGCACGCTCACGCGGATGTCTCCGGGCCACTCCGTGTCGCGAAGCGTGCGCTGGATCGCGAACGCGGCGTCTGCGGAGCTCCGCGCGTCGGCGAAGGCCGCGACGTACTCGTCGCCCACGGCGTCCGACTCGACCCCACCGCACGCGGCGATCTCGTCGCGCACGAGGCGGCGGAGGAGCGCGATCGCATTGGCGTAGTGCATCGGCTCCTCACGCTGCAGCGCGGTCGAGCCTTGGACGTCCGCGAAGAGGAAGGTGACGGTGCCGGTAGGGAGTGCGTTCACGGCGGCGAGTGTATGTCGAGCTTTCTAGCCGGGTAGTGGGATCTTCGCCCGGATCGACGTTCCGCCTCCCGCAGGGCTGTCGATCTCCAGTGTTCCGTCGAGCACCGCGACCCTGTCGACGAGACCGCGCAGGCCCGAGCCAACCGCCGGGTCGGCGCCCCCGACACCGTCGTCCGACACGGTCACGTGCAGCGCACCGTTCTGGCGTGCGACCTGCACGCTCGCAGACGACGCGTGCGCGTACTTCGCGACATTCGTGAGCGTCTCGGCCACGACGTAGTACGCGGCCGCCTCGGCCTCAGCGGGGTAGCGCTCGTCGTCCGCTACGAGATCGACGGGGATCGGGGCGCGTGACCTGAGCGTCTCGAGGGCGGGGCGGAGTCCCCGGTCGGTGAGGACGGCGGGATGGATGCCGCGGGCGAGCTCGCGCAGTTCCGCGAGCGCGTGCGTCAGCTCCTCGCGTGCGCCCGCGAGTAGCTCGGTGGCGCCGTCGGGATCCGACCCGAGCTTCGACTCGACGAGACGCAGCGCCACGGACAGTGCGACGAGCCGCTGCTGGGCGCCGTCGTGCAGGTTTCGCTCGAGCGCGCGCCGAGCCTGATCCTCGGCGCGAACGAGGCGCGCACTCGAGGCCCGCAGATCTTCGGCGATCCTCTTCCGCTCGGTGATGTCCACCCCGGTGATGAGGAGCAGCCTGCGCTCGTCGATCTCCGGGAGCCGCGTCACCGTCCACGCCACGGAGAGGCGCTCCCCGGAGCGCGTGACCCAGGTGTTGTCGTGCTCTCTCGGCGCGTCGCCGGCGACCGCCGCCTCGACGAGCGCGCGCACCTCGTCGGCCTCTTCGGGATCGACGAACCCCTCCCAGAGAATCTGGCCGCCGATCTCCGCGGGCTCCCATTCGAGGGTTCGCTCGAACGCGATGTTCGCGCCCGCCTCCGTGAGTTCGCCGGTCTCGTCGATGAGGCAGAGCATGCTGGGCGCGTTGTTCGCGATCGCGTTCAAGAACGCGCGCTCGCGCTCCTTCTCCACCTCGAGCAGGCGCCGCTCGGTCACCTCGATACCCGAGACGAGGACGAGCGACTCGGTGCGGCCGGTCACGTCCGCGACCGGCACGGCGGTCCACAGAAACGCACGCACGCTCCCATCGGTGGCGCGCAGCTCCGACTCCACCTCGTCAGACGCATCCCCCGCCGCTGCGGTCGCGATGGCTGCGGCGGCGCGGCCGTCTTCGTCCTCGACGATCAGGTCGATGAAGGAGCGGCCCACGAGCTCGTGGTCCCTCCACCCGAGCGCCTGGCGAAACGCGCGATTCGCGCCGACGCGCGGGTTGTCGACGTCGCGGTCGCGAATCGTTCCGCTGCGATCGACTAGGACCGCGATGCTCGGGATCGACTCGAGCGCGGTGGTGGTCGCGTCCCGCTCCCGCTCGAGCTCGAGCTCGCGCTTGCGACGGTCTGTGATGTCGAGGCCGCCGCTGACGATGCTCACGACGCGCCCTGCGGCGTCCTTCACCGGAGCCGCACGCCAGTAGATCGTACGAACTTCGCCCCGCGCGTTCGTAAAGGTGTTCTCGTACTCCCCGGCGGGGTAGTCCGGCGCGAGTGCGTGGAAGCGCGCGATCATGCCGTCGCGCTCGCTCGGCTCGATGAAGAGGTTCCAGAAGTGCACACCACGGGCGAGCTCCTCGTCTCCAAGTCCGGTCACCTCGAGCGCGGCTGTGTTGATGTTGCGCACGCGCCCGTCCGTCCCGATGTTCACGAGCAGGCTTGGTGCGGTATCCGTCACGGTCGTGATGAAGCCCACCTCGGCCCGGAGCTCGGCTTGCAGCCGGTCGTTCTGGAGCGTGAGAGCAGCTGCGGCCGTAACCGCCTCCAGCAGCTCCGGCTCGGCGTCGAGGCCACGGTCGTAGACGATCGCCGCGACACGGTCGCCGTTCCGCTCGACGAGCTTGACGGCGCGGCGCTCGTCGGGCCGCGGCTCCTGCACGCTTCGCCCTTGCGGATCGACCCAGCCGGCGCCACCGAGGCCACGCTTCCAGTCGAGCCAGTACACGACATCGAGCTCCGGATCGCCCATCGCGCCGGCGAGCGCGGCTCGCAGCGGCTCGCCCGCCTCGAGCGCGACGACGAGCTTCGGACACGGACGAGCGCGCCAGACGAGTGCGCAGGATGCCGAAGAGGAACGAGACCGGCACGGCCGCGAAGGCCACGAAGAACAGCGGTTGGAGCGCGTCGCCGGCCGACGTGGAGATCTCGTTGCTCACGAGGAGCAACCCGATCGCCGGCAGGGCGGCGATGCCGGCGGCGATCACCGGCCAGGCGAGCTTGCGCGTAGCGCCGGTGCCGCGCGGCGCCAGCGGCGGACGAGCATCGTAATCGCGATCGCAGAGTCAGGAAGAGTCCCGCGAGCCGAGGTGAAGAGATCGAGTGACGTGGCCGGCATCCGTGTCGCCCCGAGTGCGATGGCGCTGTCGGCGCACGTCCGGACAGTCCGACGCCGGTCTCGAGTCGAGAGCGCTGCGACGAGCGCCGGCACGGCGAAGGCACTACACCGGTGACGATCGGGAACAGCGCGCTGGAACCGCGTCTCGAACTGTCCTGTCGGATAGGCGAGAACGAGGGCCGCAAACGGCGACCCAGACGAGGATTCCCGACGAGGAAGCCGACGGTGAAGAGCCAATCGTTGCTCGACTGCTGGCAGCGCGCCGAAGAACCACGACGTATCCCGTAGCCGCGGAGGTAGATGCCCGTCCGGTTCTCCGGCCGGAGCGTGAGCGCGACGAGGCCGCTCACGACGAACGCAACGCCGGCCGTTATCGCGAGCCCGATCTCGGTCCAGTCGGTCTCGGTCGTCGCGCCGACGAGCTGCGTGCCGCCGGCCGCGCCACCCGCGGCGCTGCCGACCGTGCCTCGTGGTCGCTCGCTCGCGATGAGCGCGACAGCGACGACCGCCTCGAGCACGAGGAGCGCGACCCGAGAACGACGAGAGCCCGGCTCACGGGAGGAGCTCGGCGACGAAGCCTCGCCGGACAGCTCGGCCTTCGGGACGAAGCCGCACGCGCAGGATGCGGCGACGAGCTCTTCCCCGTAGTCGGACACGTCGCGGCTCGAGACGAGGATGATTTCCGGGGTCGCGCCGTTCCGACCATCGAGCGCGGCGCAGACGTCGAATCCCGTCATGTCCGGAAGCTGGACGTCGAGGAGGACGATCTGGGGCGCGAGGCGGTCGACTGCCTCGATCGCTGACGCCCCATCCGCGGCCTCGCCCACGACCTCGAAGCCCTCGGACTCGAGCATCGCGCGCGCGGAGGCACGGAAGCTCGGGTGGTCGTCGACGATCAGCACGGTGAGGCCCATATGCAGATCGTGGCAGACGTCGCGGGTAGCGCGTGGTGCGGTCACCCGCACCTACCATGCGAACGTATGTTCTTAGCATCCTGCATCTTTCGCAAAGCCCTTGTAACGCGCACACAATGGTGCTAGGTTCTCCCTCAACTTCAAGGTGAGACTTGCACGCACGGCAGCATGATCGCCCCGGGCAGGTGTCACGTAACGCCGTCGACATGGGGGTTTGCACGCATGGCCGCTCGCACCGCCACCGCACTGAAGCCCGCCCAGAAAGTCCAGCGAGAACTCGAGGATCTCCAGCTCGTCCTCAAGGCGCGGAACGGGAGCCAGCACGCGCTCGACGACCTCATGCGCCGGTACGCCGGCTTCGTCCGGCTGAAGGCAAGCTCGTACTTCCTCGCCGGGGGCGACGGCGACGACCTCGTCCAGGAAGGGATGATCGGGCTGTACAAGGCGGTGCGCGACTTCCGTCCCGACAAGGAGACCTCGTTCCGGAGCTTCGCCGAGCTCTGCGTCACCCGGCAGATCATCACCGCCATCAAGACCGCGACTCGTTTCAAGCACGCGCCGCTCAACACGTACGTCTCGTTCAGTCACACGCCCGCAGGCCAGGAGTCCGAGGGCGATTGCACTCTCGGCGACGCGCTTCCAGGCCCGGGCGTCAACGACCCATCGGTCTGCGTGATCTCGACCGAGGAGCTCCAGAGCCTCGTCTTCTGCCTCGGCACCGGGCTCTCGTCGCTCGAGTCCCAGGCGCTCACCCTCTATCTCGAGGGCAACTCCTACGAGGACATGGCCGACTTGCTCGAGTGCGACACGAAGACGATCGACAACGCGCTGCAGCGCGTCAAGCGGAAGATCCTCGCGCACCAGAAGACGCGCGAAGTGCTTGCCTGACTTCAGCTGGAACGTCATAAGTTCCCGCGAACGCCCTCCGATCGCAATCCTTGATCGCGAAGCCGCGCTTGGCCGGCCGGCCGGCTAAGTGCGGCAAGCTCGTGCACGGCTGAGCACAGCGGACCGAACGACGTACGACAAGAGGTGTCCCCCGCGATCGAAAGCCGGAGGTGGGACTCGAACCCACGGCCGCCTGATTACAAAGCAGGTGCTCTACCAGCTGAGCTACTCCGGCGCGCGGCCATAGCGTACGCGGTCGCAGTTGCGGATTCCCGCGCCGCCAATGGATACTGCCGCGATGCAGCCGACCGGCACGTCCGCCGCCGAGCGGATCCTCGCGGATCGCGCCCGCTACGTCGCGCCCGGCATGTCGACGCCGCGGCTGGTCGTTGCGGAGGCGGAAGGCGCCCGCGTCACCGACCCCGACGGCCGCACGTACATCGATTTCGCCGGTGGCATCGGTTGCCAGAACACCGGCCACCGGCACGCTGCGATCGTCGAGGCGATCAAGGAACAGGCGGATCGCTACCTGCACCAGTGCTTCATGATCGGCGTCTACGAGCCGTACGTGGAGGTATGCCGCAGGCTCGCGGAGCTGTCGCCCTGCGGCGGTGGAGAGCAGAAGTCGATCCTCGTCAACTCCGGCGCGGAAGCGGTCGAGAACGCGGTGAAGGTCGCACGCTGGGCGACCGGACGGTCGGCGGTGATCGCGTTCGACAACGCCTTCCACGGCCGCACGCTGCTCGCGATGACGATGACCAGCAAGGTGAGGCCGTACAAGGCCGGCTTCGGGCCGTTCGCTCCGGAGGTGTACCGCGCCCCGGCGCCGTACCCGTACCACGGCATCTCGTCGGACGACGCGATCGCCGCGCTCGAGCACCTCTTCAAGGCGGACGTCGACCCGTCGACGGTCGCGTGCGTCGTCCTCGAGCCGGTCCAGGGCGAGGGCGGCTTCGTGGCGATGCCGCCGGACTATCCGGCGCGGTTGCAGGAGCTGTGCCGGAAGCACGGCATCCTCTGGGTCAACGACGAGGTGCAGTCCGGCACCGGACGCACGGGGACGATGTGGGCGATCGAGCAGTACGCGGATGCCGAGCCCGACATGACCGTCTTCGGGAAGTCGATCGGCGGAGGGCTCCCGCTTGCCGGTGTGACGGGCAGCGCGGAGGTCATGGATGCGGTCCCGCCCGGAGGTCTCGGCGGGACGTTCGGGGGCAACCCGCTGGCCTGCGCCGCCGCGCTCGCCGTGCTCGACGTCGTGACCGAGCCCGACTTCCTCGCGGGAGCGCGCGAGCTCGGCGCGACCCTGCATGCCCGCCTCGACGACATCGCCTCTCGCCGTCCCGAGGTCGGGGAGGTGCGTGGGCTCGGCTCGATGCTCGCCTTCGAGTTCGTCGAGCGGACGCCCGACCACGCGAAGGCCGTCGTCGATGCCGCGTTCGACCGGGGCCTGATCCTGCTGTCGTGCGGTCTCTACGGAAACGTGATCCGCCTGCTACCCCCTCTCAACATCGCGCCGGACGAGCTGGACGAGGGGCTCGCCATCCTGGAGGAGTCGCTTGGCGCCTGACGGTGCTCCGGCGCCCCCGGACATCAGCGTCAGAGGCCTGACAAAGCGCTACGGGGACGTCGTCGCCGTCGACGGTGTCGACCTCGACATCCCGGCGGGAGAGTTCTTCACGATGCTCGGCCCGTCTGGGTCGGGCAAGACGACGACGCTCCGCATGATCGCGGGGTTCGAGGTTCCCGACGAGGGGACGATCGAGCTCGCCGGCGAGGACGTCTCGCGCTTGCCGCCGTACGATCGGCCGGTCAACACGGTCTTCCAGGACTATGCGCTGTTCCCGCACATGACCGTGCAGCAGAACGTCGAGTACGGGCTCATGGTGAAGAAGGTGAAGAAGGGGGAGCGGCGCGGGCGCGCGCAGGAAGCTCTCGAGATGGTGCGCTTGACCGGGTTCGGCGAACGCAAGCCCGCTCAGCTCTCCGGTGGCCAGCGTCAGCGCGTGGCGCTCGCTCGGGCGATCGTGAATCATCCGAGGGTGCTTCTCCTCGATGAGCCGCTCGGCGCTCTCGACCTCAAGCTCCGCGAGCAGCTCCAGATCGAGTTGAAGCAGATTCAGGCAGCGCTCGGAATCACGTTCGTCTACGTCACGCACGACCAGGACGAGGCCCTCACGATGTCGGACCGGATCGCGGTCTTCAACGAAGGGCGCATCGAGCAGTGCGGAACTCCCGTCGGAGATGTACGAGCATCCGCGCACGGAGTTCGTCGCCGGCTTCATCGGGACGTCGAACGTCCTAGCTCGGAACGGGCGAACGTTCACCGTCCGGCCCGAGAAGATTCGCGTACTTGACGGAGGATGCGGGCGAGGGTGAGCCCGGGAACGTGGTCAGGGACGCGCGTCATACCTTGGGCCCGCCACGCGTTACGGGGTCGAGCTCGACGCGGGGGGGCAGCTCGTGGCCTTGCAGCAGAATCTCGAGGAGGTCTCGTCGTCGGATGTACGTGCGAGGGAGGGAAGGCGCGTTCGCCTCGCCTGGCGGCCGGAAGTGGAGTTCACCGAATCGAGGAGGAGCAATGAGGAAGCGGATGCGGTGGCCGGCGGGTCTGCTCGTTGCCGCACTCGGCGTCGTGCATCGCCGTTGCGGCGGCGGCGACGAACGGGTCGGCGAGAAGGAGATCGAGGGCCTCGGCTCGACGCTCGAGGAGATCCAGGCGAACGCGAAGGATGAGGGCCAGGTGAGCGTCGTCGAGTGGGCCGGCTACACGGACCGAGCTTCGCCGAGAAGTTCGAGCAGCAGACGGGCTGCAAGGTCGAGCGCAAGGACGGCGCCGGCTCGGACGAGATGGTGGACGCGGATGGCGACCGGGGCAGTACGACCTCGTTTCCGCATCCGGCGATGCCAGCCTGCGGCTCATCTGCGAGGGTGACGTCGCACCCGTGAACGTCAAGCTCATCCCGTCCTGGAAGGACTTCCGCCGGCGTTGAAGCGCCGCCGCACAACACGGTCAAGGGCGTCCACTACGGCGTCTCGCCTGCAGTGGGGGCCGAACACGCTCATCTACAACACCAAGAAGGTGAAGCCGGCCCCGACGAGCTGGTCGGCGATCTACGGCACCGAAGTACAAGGGCAAGATCACTGTCCCGAACAACCCGATCCAGATCGCGGATGCGGCGCTCTACCTGCAGAAGACGAAGCCGTCACTCGGGATCAAGGATCCGTACGAGCTGACGAAGCCGCAGTTCGATGCCGCAGTCGCGTTGCTCCGGCAGCAGCGGCCGAACTTCAGCGGTACTGGCGGCGTACCCGGCCGAGAACATCAAGGACTACAAGACGGGCGACTCGATCATCGGCGCGACGTGGCCCTACCAAACCTGCTGCAGGCCGCGAAGGTGCCGGTCAAGGAGATCGTCCCGAAAGAGGGCGTGACCGGCTGGGCCGACACGTGGATGCTCACGAAGCGGGCGCCGCACCCGAACTGCGCGTACCTGTGGATGGCGTAGCGGCCACGCCGCAAGTGCAGGCACAGCAGGCGCTCGTCTTCGGCGAGACACCCGTCAACCCGAAGGCGTGTCCCTATATGAACAAGATCCAGAAGGGCTCGTGCGCTGGTTACCACCTCGACGCACCCGCTTCGTACCGAAGTCGATTCGCTTCTGGAAGACACCTGTCAGCACCTGCGGGTGGGGCGGTCGCAACGACAGCATGGATCGGCAGGCCGGAACAACGCCTGGGCGTCGATTACCGGCTGACTCGCTTGGCAGTAGACGTCGCACGAGGCGAGCCCCCCCCGGGGGGCCCGGGGCTGCGCCTCTCGGGAGTTCTTCTGGCGGAGGCCATGGCTGAAGCTCCTCGCACTCCTCGTCCTCCCGGTCGGCGTGTTCATCGCCGTCTACGCGGCGTCGCTCGGAGCGATGTTCGTCTCGTCGTTCTGGACGAGCGACTCGTTCACCGCCGAGATCGTCCACACGCTGGTCGCTCGATCAGTACCGGACGATCTTCGTCTCGAAGATCCGGTATACCGGAATTGCTTTGCGCACCATCGTGATGGCTCCGCGGTCACCGTCGCAGACGCGATCCTCGCCTTTCCGCTCGCATACTTCATGGCGAAGGTGGCGGGTCGCAGAGCTCGCGCAGTTTCTCTTCGTGATGGTGTTGCTGCCGCTCTGGTCGAGCTACCTCGTCCGCATCTACTCGTGGACGACCATCCTCTCGTCGAGCGGCGTCCTCAACTGGGCTCTCAACGGAGTTCGGTCTTCCAGATACCCAGCTCGCGTTCACGAACACCGCCATGTGGATCGTGTTTACGTACGTCTGGCTTCCGTTCATGATTCTCCCGATCTACGCGGCACTCGAGCGGATTCCTGGAAGCCTGCTCGAGGCGTCGCGCGACCTCGGCGCACAGTGGCTCACGGACGTTCCGGAGCGTCGTCTTCCCGCTGGCCTTCCCGGGGTCGTGGCGGGATCGATCTTCACCTTCTCGCTGACGCTCGGCGACTACATCACTGCCCCTCCTCGTCGGCGGCCCCGGCTCGACCCTGATCGGAAACATCGTGTCCGAGCAGAGCGCGGCGAATCTCCCGTTCGCCGCCGCCTACGCGATGGTGCCGGTCGCTGTGATGGCCGCCTACATCGCCGTCGCAAAACGGCTCGGCGCGTTCGAGGCCTTGTGATGGAGTCGCGAGCGACTCGCATCGGGCTCGGGGTCTGGACCGCCCTCGTCGTCGCGTTTCTCTGGATCCCGCTCCTGATCATTGCGCTGTACGCGTTCAACGCGATCTCCGATCCAGAGCTGGCCGATCTCGAGCTGGTCGACGCACTGGTTCAAGGTCGCCTGGCACGACCCGTTCCTCCGCTCGTCGCTCTGGCTATCCATAAAGGTCGCTCTCGCCGCGACGGCGCTTGCCCTCGCCCTCGGCACGATGGCCTCATTCGCGATTCATCGTTTCTCGTTCTTCGGGAGGGACTCGGTTTCGTTCGTGCTCCTCCTCCCGATCGCGCTCCCGGGGATCATCACGGGCATGGCGCTCAACTCCTTCTTCTCGTTCGCCGGCGTCCAGTTCTCGTTCTGGACGATCGTCATCGGCCATGCGACGTTCTGCGTCGTGGTCGTCTACAACAACGTGCTCGCGCGCCTCCGACGGACATCTGCCTCGCTCCTGGAGGCATCCATGGACCTCGGTGCCGACGGATGGCAGACGTTCCGCTTCGTGACCTGGCCGATCCTGTCCACCGCGCTCGTGGCGGGTGGACTGCTGGCCTTTGCGCTTTCGTTCGACGAGGTCATCGTGACGACGTTCACCGCCGGGGCGCAGACGACACTTCCGATCTTCATCCTCGACAACCTCCGGCAGGGACAGCAGCTGCCGATCGTGAACGTGGTCGCGTTCGTGATCATCCTGCTCACGATCATTCCGGTCTGGGTCTCTCAGAGGTTGACGACGGCGGACGACTCGCCGGCCGTCGGCCGGGCGGCAGCCGTCACCGCGCAGACCGAGTAACAGTCAGGCGGTTGTGACGCCGCTGCCGATCGGGCACGAGACGCCGGTGCCGCCGAGCCCGCAGTAGCCGTTCGGGTTCGCCTCGAGGTACTGCTGGTGGTAGTCCTCGGCGTAGTAGAACGGTCCGGCCTCGAGGATCTCGGTCGTGATCTGCCCGTAGCCGGCGCCCGCGAGCTGCTCCTGGAACATGTCTCGTGAGGCGAGCGCCGCGTCGCGCTGCGCCTCGCTCGTCCAGTAGATGCCCGAGCGGTACTGCGTGCCGACGTCGTTGCCCTGCCGCATGCCCTGCGTCGGGTCGTGGCCCTCCCAGAAGATCTTGAGCAGCGCGTCGTAGCTCGTCTTGTCCGTATCGAAGACGGCGAGCACGACCTCGTTGTGTCCCGTGCGGCCGGTGCAGACCTCCTGGTACGTCGGGTTGGGCGTGAGCCCGGCCGAGTAGCCGGCAGCGGTCGTGTACATGCCCGGCGCGCGCCAGAACATCCTCTCGGCGCCCCAGAAGCACCCCATGCCGAAGACGGCCTGCTCGGTGCCTTCGGGGAAGGGAGGGCCGATCGGTGTCCCGAGCACGAGGTGCGTTCCGGGAACGAGGATGGGCGTCTCGCGACCGGGAAGCGCTTCCTCCGGCTTGGGCATGGCCGCGGCTTTGCGGGTGAAGAGCATGGGCGTACGGTACCTCTCCGCTCGTCCCTCAGGACGACGCGGTCTCGGTCGGTGCGGTGGGATCGACTACTGCTCGTAGCGCTCGACGACCTCCGGCTCGCGTGGGCGGGCGGCCTCCGGGTCGGACCCTGCCTCGCGAAGCGCTCGGCGTTGACGCAGGAGGTCCCAGCACTGGTCCAGCGACACCTTGACCGCCTCGAGGCGACGGCGATCCTCGTCCGAGGCGACGCCTCGAGCCTCGCTCTCCCAGAGCTCGTGCTCTTCTGCGACGAGCTCCTCGATCCGTCCGTGAACCTGTTCGTCCGCCATGGCAGCTCCTTCCTCTCGGTGTGCGTCTAGGGCTTCGCCTTCGCCTCCCAGCCGTCGTACTCCCCGGTGTGCTGGGCGGCGATCTGCTCGAACCACGAGCGGTAGGAGGCGATCGTGTCGGGGCTCACGATGCGTTCATCGTCGGCCCGCACTGTCCACTCGGCGCGCGTCTCGGTCGGCGGCTCGACGGTCGCGCTCCACGAGGTCCCCCGAATCGCCTCCGCGGCCGCCAGGGCGTCCGCCTCGTCGCCGAACAGCAGGAAGTGGATGACGTGCCGGGGCTTCGTCATGTTTGCGCCGCGTGACGCGAGCTGACGCAGTGCGAGCGCGTCCGCCTCCTGCGGCGTCTGCGGAGGTCGGTGGTAGCGGATCCGGTCGAGGAAGCTCATCTGGCGTGTACGAGCGCCTGCTCGAGGTCGGCCCAGAGCTCCTCGGGATCCTCGAGGCCGACCGAGAGGCGCAGGAGGCCGGGAGGAACGCGCTCCCCTTCCCAGCGTGCGCGTGCCTCGATTCGGGAGGTGACGCCTCCGAGGCTCGTCATGTTCTCGATCATCCTCGTCGAGGTCTCGACCAGACGTGCAGCCTCGGCATCGGCGACGTCGAACGAGAGGAGCCCGCCGAACCCGGGATGGCGCACGACCCGAACCGCCTCGTGCTCGCCGAGTCTTCGCGCGAGCTCGCGTGCCGAATCGGTCTGGCGCGCCAAACGCACCTCGAGCGTCTGCAGCCCGCGCAGGACGAGCCAGGCGGTGTCGGCTGCCGCGACAGGCCCTGTGCGTGATCGGAACTCGAGCAGCCGTGCCGTGTCGGCAGGGTCCTTGCAGACTGCGACGCCCGCGAGGGCGTCGTCGTGGCCCGCGAGGTACTTCGTCGCCGAATGGATGGCGACGTCGCAGCCCAGCTCGAGCGGCCTCACGTTGAGCGGCGTCGCCGCGGTCGAGTCGCAGACGACCCGGGCGGGATGTGCGACGGCGGCGTCGAAGTCGGGCATCGTCAGGAAGGGGTTGGACGGCGCCTCGAGCCAGACGAGATCGACGCCCTCGGGTGGCGGGCCCGTCTGGTCGAACTCGATCGTCCGAACGCCCCAACGGGCGAGCTCGGCGAGCATGACGCCGGTGCCGTAGTACGCGCCCTCGGCGAGGGCGACGGTCTGGCCGGGGGAGAGGAACGCGAGCGCGAGCGACGTGCAGGCCGCCGAGCCGGACGCGAAGAGGAGCGCCTCGCCTCCGTCGAGCGTGCCCAGCACCCGCTCCGCCTCGGCGATCGACGGGCTCGAGAAGCGCGAGTAGGTGAATGCGCCCGGCTCGCCGTCCTCGTACGGCCACGTCGTCGACCGGTCGATCGGCGTGCTCCCCACTGCGGCGAAGCTATCACCGGCCTCCAAGAGCGGCGTTAGGCTCCTCGCGATGGCGGAGATCCACGACACGACGGACGCGAAGCTCCGCTGGCTCGAGGAGCTGAGCGCGGAGGCGGGCGACCACGCGAGCGAGCGGCATGTCCAACGCCAGCGCGAGCAGGGGAAGCTGCTCGCGCGCGAGCGGATCGACAAGCTCCTCGATCAGGGCTCGTTCGTCGAGATCGATCGGTTCGTGCGCCACCGCGAGATCGAGTTCGACATGCGCGAGAACCGTCCCTGGGGGGACGCCGTGATCACCGGCTATGGCACCGTCCTCGGCCGGAAGGTGTTCGTCTTCTCGCAGGACTTCACCGTCTTCGGCGGCTCGCTGTCGGAGGTCTTCGCCGAGAAGGTCTGCAAGGTGATGGACATGGCCGTGAAGTACGGCTGCCCGGTCGTCGGCATCAACGACTCGGGAGGCGCGCGCATCCAGGAGGGCGTCGTCTCGCTCGCGGGCTACGCCGAGATCTTCTGGCGCAACGTCCAGGCCTCCGGCGTCGTTCCGCAGATCTCGCTCGTGATGGGCCCGTGCGCTGGCGGTGCCGTCTACTCCCCCGCTATCACCGACTTCGTGCTCATGGTCGAGGGGACGTCGTACATGTTCATCACCGGCCCCGACGTCGTGAAGACGGTCACGGGCGAGGACGTCAGCTTCGAGGAGCTCGGCGGCGCGGCGACGCACGCGACGCGCTCCGGCGTCGCGCACTTCACCTCGCGCGACGAGGAGGCGTGCCTCGAGGAGGCGCGCTACCTCCTCTCGTTCCTTCCGCAGAACAACCTCGACTCACCGCCCTACGCGCCGCCCTCGGATCCCGCGGATCGTGAGGATCCCGCGCTCGACAAGCTCGTCCCCGACAGCCCGAACAAGCCGTACGACATCAAGGGCGTGATCGAACGCGTCGTCGACGACGGCCAGTTCCTCGAGGTGCACGCGCACTGGGCGGAGAACCTCGTGTGCGCCTTCGCGCGGCTCGGCGGGCATGCCGTCGGCATCGTCGGCAACCAGCCCGGCGCGCTCGCGGGCGTCCTCGACATCGACGCGTCGGTGAAAGGGGCGCGGTTCGTCCGGACGTGTGACGCGTTCAACATCCCGCTCGTCACCTTCGTCGACGTCCCCGGCTTCCTCCCCGGTACGGCGCAGGAGTGGGGCGGGATCATCCGACACGGCGCGAAGCTCCTGTACGCATACGCCGAGGCGACGGTGCCGAAGCTCACGGTCATCACGCGCAAGGCGTACGGCGGCGCGTACGACGTCATGTCCTCGAAGCACATACGCGCCGACTTCAACGTCGCGTGGCCGACGGCCGAGGTCGCCGTGATGGGGCCCGAGGGAGCGGTCAACATCGTCTTCCGGAAGGAGCTCGCGGAGGCGGACGACCCCGATGCACGGCGCGCGGAGCTGATCGCCGACTACAAGGAGCGTTTCGCCAACCCGTACACGGCCGCGGAGCGCGGGTACGTCGACGACGTCATCCAGCCGCGGCGCACGCGGCCGGTGCTGATCTCGGCGCTCGAGACGACGCTGGGAAAGCGCGAGCCGGCTCCCAGACGGAAGCACGGGAACATTCCGCTGTAGGTCAGGCGAGAGCAGCGAGGCGTACGCGACGCGCGTCGTCCTCGACGAAGGACGGATCGGCTTGCTCCAGGAGCGGGATCGCCTGCCGGGCCTGCTCGCGCGCCTCGTCGAGCCGGCCGACTGCGGCGTACTCCTCCGCGAGCTCCTCGTGGAACCAGCCGTCGGGCTCGTTCGCCCGCTCGGCCCAGGCGACGGCCTGCTCGAGGTGCGGAATCGCCTCGTTCGGGCGACCCAGCGCGCGCAGAGTCTTCCCGACCGCGTAGCGCGCTATCTCGACGGCCGCTTCCTTCTCCGGCTCGCGCCGGCGTGCCTGCAGAGCCCGCTCGAACGCGCCGAGCGCCTGTGTGTACTCGCCCGCCTCGTAGTACTCCCAGCCGATGTTGTTGAGGAGCGGGCCGAGCCAGTAGGACGCGTCCTCGCGCTCTTCGGCGAGCGCGATCCCGCGCTCCGTCCACGCGACGAATCCCGACCCGTCGGCGGCGAGCGCCGCCATGTGCGCGGCGTCGGCTGCGACGTAGTCCTGCTCGGCCTCGAGGGCGACCGCGAACGCGGACTCGAAGAGCGGGAGCGCGCTCTCCCGATCGCCGCCCGACCGGCGTAGCCGCCCGCGCTCGAGATCGATACGTGCCCGCGCCGCGGCGCTCGCGCCTGCGAGCAGAGTCGCCTCGCCGAGCACGTCGTCGCCGGCGTCGAAGTCGCCGCGCAGGCCATGAATGCGGGCGATCTGCGTCAGCACCTCGGCGCGGCCCGCATCGGAGTCCTCGCGCGCGAGCTGCTCGCGGAAGCGCTGCTCGCTCGCCTCGAGGTCGTCGAAGTCCCAGAGCTGCCGGAGACGATCGTCCATTCTGGCCAGGTTATTGCCTCTAGGCTCTCTCGCCGTGAGGCACTCCGTCCATCCCCCGCTCGCGGAGCCTGTCGAGCGGGCGCTCGTCGCGCTTCTTCGTAAGTCGCGGGCCAACGCCCCCGGCCATGCGTCCAGCGGCGGCGCGTGGCGCCTCGCAGCGCTGCTCGAGGGCGTCGAGCGCTCCCAGACCGAGTCCGACTACGCGCTCTCGCCGCGGAGTACCCGCGGGGCGACGCGCGCGTAGTCGAGGCCCGAGACCCACGTCGCGACAACGGCGACCAGGACAGCCCACCACGCGACGCTCTCGCTCCACGCGCCTGCCGCTGCGAGCCCGGCGATCGCGGCTGCAAGCGCCTGCACCCACGTCTTTGCTCGACCGAGATCGCGTGCTCCGAGAACGACGCCGCGCTCGACTGCTGCGAGCCGCAATCCTGAGACGAGGATCTCGCGGACCACGATCAAGGCGATCATCCAGGCGGGGGCGACGCCTTCGCCGACGAGCATCACGAGCGCTGCGAGCACGAGCACCTTGTCGGCGACGGGGTCGAGCAGGGTGCCGAGCGCCGAGCTGGTACCCCGACGGCGTGCGAGCCAGCCGTCGATCTGGTCGGTGGCCATGGCGACGATGAACACGGCGGTGGCCCAGTAGTCATGGTTCGGGAAGTTCCACGCGTACAGGAGCACGACGATCGGGACCGCGGCGATCCGGGCGACCGTCAGCTGGTCCGGGAGGCTCACCGTCTTGGAGAATACGCGTCCCATGGCCGCGTTCACGAAGATCCTCGTTGCCAATCGCGGCGAGATCGCCGTTCGTGTCTTCCGGACGCTCCACGAGCTCGGGATCGGCGCTGTGGCGGTCTACTCCGAGGTCGATCGGGACAGCCTGCACGTCGCCGCGGCGGACGAGGCGTACCTGCTCGGCGCCGGACCGCCGACCGAGTCCTACCTCCGCGGTGACCGCATCGTCGAGATCGCGGCACGTGCCGGCGCCGAGGCGATTCATCCCGGGTACGGCTTCCTCGCGGAGAACGCCGACTTCGCGCGGCGCGTCGAGGCAGCGGGCCTCGTCTGGATCGGCCCGCCGCCCTCGGCGATCGAGGCGATGGGGTCGAAGATCGCAGCCCGCGAGCACATGCGTGCCGCGGGGGTGCCGGTCGTTCCGGGGACGATGTCGCCAGCGGCGACAGTCGCCGACGTCCTCGACGCGGCTCGCGAGGTCGGCTATCCGATCGCCGTCAAGGCGTCGGCCGGGGGCGGCGGAAAGGGCCTGCGCGTGGCGCGGTCCGAAGACGAGGTCGAGCGTGCGTTCGAGTCGGCGCGCCGCGAGGGCGAGGCGTACTTCGCCGACGGTGCCGTATACGTCGAGCGCTACCTCGAGGACCCGCGGCACGTCGAAGTGCAGATCCTTGCCGACTTCCACGGGAACGTCGTTCACCTCGGAGAGCGCGACTGCACGATTCAGCGACGTCACCAGAAGCTCGTCGAGGAGACACCGTCTCCGGCGGTCGACGATGAGCTGCGGGCGCACATCGGCGCGTCTCGCGATCGACGCTGCGCGCGCTGTCGGATACCGCTCGGCGGGAACGATCGAGGGCCTCCTCGACACCGACGGCTCGTACTACTTCCTCGAGATGAACACGCGCGTGCAGGTCGAGCACACGATCACGGAGGCGGCGACGGGCATCGACATCGTGCGCGAGCAGGTCCGCATCGCGGCCGGCGAGCCGCTGTCGGTGAGGCAGGTGGACCTGGAGCTCCGCGGGCATGCGATCGAGTGCCGGATCAACGCGGAGGACGTCGCGCTCTCGTTTCGTCCCTCGCCCGGGCGGATCACCGCCTACCGCGAGCCTGCCGGGATCGGTGTCCGCGTCGACTCCGGTGTGCGGGCCGGCGACGAGATCTCCGACCTCTACGACCCGATGATCGCGAAGCTGATCGTGCACGACGTCGACCGCGAGCACGCGAGGAGGCGGATGCTGCGTGCGCTCGAGGAGTTCGTCATCGAGGGGCCGGCCACGCTGCTCGGGTTCCATCGCGCGCTCCTGGAGGCGCCCTGCTTCGTCGAGGGGGCGACGTGCCGCGGCCTCGTGGAGTCGGAGGAGCTTGCGCTGAGAGCTCAGGAGCTCGAGCGGCTGCCTCATCGGCCAGCGAGCGCAGCTGGCGCTACGGACGGAACGCCGCGTGCGGCGACACGCGAGCACGTGGTCGCCGTCGAGGTCGACGGACGCCGGCACGAGGTTCGCATCCACGAGGAGGAGCCGCCGTGGGCGGAGCTCGCCCGCCGGCATCGCGAGCGGAGCAAGGGCCTCGTCGCCGACGCCGCCGGAACCGTCACGAGTCCGATGCAGGGCACCGTCCTCTCCGTCGCGGTGGACGTGGGAAGCGCGGTCTCCGCGGGCGACCTGATCTGCGTCGTCGAGGCGATGAAGATGGAGAACGAGATCGTGTCCCACGGCGACGGCGTCGTGGCCGAGCTCCACGTCGCACCGGGAGACCAGGTCGCCAACGGCCAGGTCATCTGCCTGATCGCACCGGCGTGAGCACTCCGACCCAGTGCGCGGATCTCTCGGCGCTGGCTGGCGAGTCGCTCGGCGGCACGGCGAGCACGACGCAGAGCTGGCTGCTCGTCGAGGTGTCCGGTACCTGGCCGCGCGACGTGTCCGACGGGGAGGGGCTGTCAGAGGCCGCTCGGCGCTCCGCGCGAGCGTGGCTCGAGCGCACGCCGTCCTCGCGCCTCCTCTTCATCCGCCGCCCGGGTCGTGCCCGGGGTGGACGGGGGCTCGCGTTCGTCGTGCATGCGGACGAGACGTCCACGAGCGTGCGCCGGCTCGCGGTCACTGATCTCGAGGACATCGGGGATCTCGACCAGGCTGGAGCCGACTCGACCGCCGCGCCGCTCGTTCTCGTCTGCGGGCATGGAACTCGGGACGCGTGCTGCGCGCTGCGCGGTACCGCCGTCTACGGCGCGCTGGCTGCGCGCCTCGATCCGGAGCTGGTCTGGATCTCGTCCCACCAGGGCGGCCACCGCTTTGCCGCCAACGTTCTCGTGCTGCCGTTCGGTCTCCAGTTCGGGCGTGTCTCCCCCGCCGACGCGCCCGATGTCGTCGCGAGGGCGCTCGCAGGGCGGATCGACCTCGATCGCTTCCGCGGCCGAACGACGTACCCCCCGGCTGTCCAGGCGGCCGACATCGCGGTACGCCGCGCCCACAGGCTCGACGGGATCGACGACCTCCACCTCGTCGAGGTCGACGGCGACACCGTGCGGTTCCGCGGCTCGTCCGGGCGGGAGCACGTTGCGATCGCCGAGCCGCGCCTCGGCCCGGTCGTGCCGGCGAGCTGCGGCGCCGCGCCCGAGCCTCAGGTCGCCTTCACCGCACGCGTGGTCTGAGCGCGCGCCTCAAAGGCGAAGCTGGTACGAGTGATCGGTGATCCAGACGACCCGTTCGCCGAACACGTCCGGCGGCTTGCCGACCGCGATGAGGGTTCCGAACACGACGCGAGCCCAGCTACCCGCGACGAGTGGCCCGGGGGCGGACATCGTCCCCTCCCACGACTGGTTCGGCTCGAGAATCCGAGGGAGCTCCGGTGCATAGCGCGTCGCTGCGCGCACCGCCGGCAGCGTGCCCTGGCGATTTCGCTCGTCGAGCTCTTTCTTGTCGCCCGTCTCGAACAGCTGCAAGCCGAATGACCCTTCGGGAGTCGCGCCCGGCGCGAGCTCCCAGCCGACCTTCGTGCGGTTCTCGACGCCGATGTGGGCGTTCCAGCCCGACTCCGTGACCTCGAGGGAATCGACCGTGAAGACGAGCTGCTCACCCTTCTCGCCGTACGTCTCCCTCCAGTCGAGCGTTGCGATCTGCGGGCCGGCGGCGACCGCGGGCGCGACCTTGGACTCGCCGCCGCGCAGCCGCTCGTTCGAGGCGAAGACGAAGCCCGCGAACGTGGCACCCAGCGCCAGGAGGACGATGATCGATGACCGGCTCACGCCGCGCGCATGCTCGCACAGAGCCTTCCCGCAGAGCCGGGGATCCGCGAGTGCAGATCGCCGGCTCGCGAAGAGATCGCAGCGAAACTTCGCTCCGCATCCGCGCTCTACGCTGACTGGCTGCAGATCGAAGGCGGTAGACTCGCGCGCGCCTTGGATCTCCACGAGCACCAGGGGAAGGAGCTCTTCCGCCGCCACGGGATCCCGGTGTCCGAGGGCCGTCTCGCGACAACCCCGGCCGAGGCACGCGCAGCAGCCGAGGAGATCGGCTACCCGGTGGTCGTGAAGGCCCAGGTTCTCATCGGCGGACGCGGCAAGGCGGGCGGAATCAAGCTTGCCGCTGACCCGGACGAGGTCGAAGCGCGCGCGAGCGAGATCCTCGGCCTGGACATCCGTGGCCACGTCGTCCGGAAGCTGTGGGTCGAACGTGCATCGGATATCGCGCGCGAGTACTACCTCTCGCTCACGTTCGATCGGAGCGCGAAGAAGCCGCTGTTCATGTTCACGACGCAGGGGGGCATCGAGATCGAGGAGGTGGCGGCCACGAGTCCCGACGCGCTCGTGCGCCTGCACGTCGATCCGCTCGAGGGAGCCCATCCCTGGCATGCACGCAGGCTGGTGTACGACGGCGGCGTCGACCGACCCCGGCGAGCAGAAGCAGATCGCCGCGATCGCAGGGAAGCTCTACGACGCATTCGTCTCGACCGAGGCGATGCTGTGCGAGATCAACCCGCTCATCGTGACGCCCGACGGCGACGTGCGGGCGCTCGACTCGAAGTTCTCCGTCGACGACAACGCGCTCTTCAGGCACCCCGCCATCGCTGAAATGCGCGACGTCGAGGCGGCGGATCCCCTCGAAGCCCTGGCGCGGGAGAAGGGCGTCACCTACGTCAAGCTCGACGGTGAAGTGGGCGTGCTCGGCAACGGCGCGGGCCTCACGATGGCCACGGTGGACGTCGTGACGTTCGCAGGCGGGCGGCCCGCGAACTTCTGCGATCTCGGCGGGGGCGGCGACGCGCAGGGCGTGGTCGACGCCCTCGAGGTGATAACGCGCGACGAGCAGGTGCGCGCGATCTTCTTCAACATCTTCGGAGGGATCACTCGCTGCGACGAGGTGGCGCGCGGGATCCTCCAGGCGGTCGGCCAGATGGGTCTCGAGCTTCCGATCGTCGTCAGGCTCGACGGGACGAACGCCGAGGAAGGAAGGCAGATCCTCGCCGAGGCTGCGCTTCCGAATCTCACGACCGAGGCGACGATGCTGGACGGTGCGCGGCGGGCAGTGGAGCTGGCGGCGGCCTGATGGCGATACTCGTCGACACCGAGACGCGTCTGGTCGTACAGGGGCTCACGGGCTCGGAGGGGCGCTTTCACGGTCTGCGAAACCACTCGCACGGGACGAATGTGGTGGCGGGTGTCACGCCGGGCAAAGGCGGACAGGACGTCGAGGGAATCCCCGTGTTCGACTCCGTGTCACGGGCCGTGGCGGAGACGGCGGCGAACACGGCGATGGTGTTCGTCCCGGCGCCGTTCGCAGCCGATGCGATGTACGAGGCGATCGATGCGGGAATCGCCACGGTCGTATGCATCACCGAAGGCGTTCCGGCGCACGAGATGCTGCGGCTGCATGCGTTCGTACAGGGGCGGGGGACGCGGATCGTCGGGCCGAACTGCCCCGGGGTGCTCTCGCCGGGGAAGGCGAACGTCGGGATCATTCCCGCCGAGATCTTTCGCGAGGGGTCGGTGGGTCTCGTGTCCCGCTCCGGCACGCTCACGTACCAGATCGGGCACGAGCTGGCGCAGCTCGGGCTCGGCTGCTCGACGATCGTCGGGATCGGCGGCGATCCCGTCGTCGGGTCGTCCTTCGTCGACATCCTCGCGCTGTTCGAGGCCGACAAGGAGACCGCGCAGGTCGTGATCGTCGGCGAGATCGGGGGCGACGAGGAGGAGAAGGCGGCCGCGTTCATCGAGGCGGAGATGTCGAAGCCGGTGGTGGGGTACATCGCCGGGTTCACCGCTCCGCCCGGCAAGACGATGGGTCACGCCGGCGCGATCATCTCGGGCTCGGCGGGCACGGCGCAGGCCAAGAAGGAGGCTCTCGAGGCGCGCGGCATCCGCGTCGGCACGACGCCGACCGAGGCCGCCCAGCTCATCGCCGAGATCGCGCGCGGATAGCCGAGGGCGCGAAAGCGCCGACGGCTACAGTCGCCGCGTGTTGGTCCGCAACCGCGAGCGCGACGCGACGCCCTTCACCACGAGGGACGGATCGACGATCCGCGAGTACCTCCACACGGACGCTCAGAGTCTCGCGGAGGCCTCGCTCGAGCCGGCGCAGGCGACCCGCCGCCACTACCACGGGCGCAGCGAGGAGATCTACCTCATCGTCGACGGAGAGGGCGAGCTGGAGGTCGACGGCGAGACACGACGGGTCGCGGCCGGCGATGCGATCCTCATTCCGCCCGGAAGTTGGCACGAGCTCACGGCCGGCGTCGCGGGTGTGCGGCTTCTCTGCTGCTGCGTCCCGCCGTACTCGGACGACGACACGCACTTCGCGTAGGCTCGATCGATGTCCGGCGCGCCCATCTCCTTCGCGCGAGGCGCGCCGGCGCCCGAGCTGATTCCGGTCGACCAGCTCGCCGAGTGCGCGTACGCCGTCGCGCAGCGAGACGGCACCAGGGTCTTCTCGTACGGGCCGGGAGGCGGCTACGGGCCGCTCCGCGAGTGGGTCGCAGAGCGGCACGGCGTTCCCGCCGATCGCGTCGTCCTCACGGTCGGTGGGCTCCAGGGCTTCGTCTTCTACTTGGCGGAGCAGCTCGCGCGGAGGCCCGGCCGGGTCCTCGTGGAAGCGCCGAGCTACGACCGGCCCCTCAAGATCCTCGCGCGGGATGGAGCCGAGATCGTCGCGCTCGAGATGGACGACGAGGGACTGGACCCGGACGCGCTCGAAGCCGAGCTGCGCAGCCGCAGCGACCCGCCGTCCTTCCTCTACACGATCCCCACCTTCCAGAATCCGAGCGGGAGGACGCTGTCGGCCGAGCGCCGCGCGAGGCTCGTGCAGGTGGTCCGCGAGCACGGCCTCGCTGTGCTCGAGGACGATCCCTACGGCCTCGTCCGCTTCGAAGGTGAGGCGCCGGCGAGCCTCCTCGAACTCGAAGGTGGCGAGCTCGTCACGTACACGTCGTCGTTCTCGAAGACGGTCGCTCCCGGAGTGCGGACGGGCTACTTCGTGCTGCCTGAGAGCGACGCGGCGTCCTTCGAGGAGCGCGCGGTATCCACGTACATCTCGCCGCCGTTCCTGCCGCAGGCGATCGTCGCCGAGTTCGTCGCTCAGGGTCGCTTCGAGCCCAATCTCGAGCACGTGCGCGACGAGCTGGGAGCGCGGCGGGACGCGATGCTGGAAGCGCTTGAGGTCCATGCGCCGGAGGGCTCGACCTGGAGCAGACCCGACGGTGGTTACTTCGTCTGGTTCGAGCACCCTGGCGCAAACACAACAGACCTCGCACGCGCTGCGGAGCGCGAGGGCGTCAGCTTCATCGCCGGCCCGGGCTTCTTCACGGCCGGCACGCCGCGAGGCGCGTCGAGTGCGCGCTTCGCGTTCAGCTACGAGACGCCAGAACGCATCACCGAAGGCGTCGAGCGCATCATGCGACTTCTAGGCTGACGCGCGCCGCTTCCGGCGGTCGCGGAGCTGCTCGAACAGGTAGCCGGCAGCGAAGCCGATCCCGACGCAGAGCAGGATGAGGACGAGCAGCGAGATCTGCGCCGAGAAGAAGACGAAGCTGACCTCGACGTCTTCGCGATTGAAGAGGACTATAAGGATCGCGTACGCGGCGATGACTGCGAACGCGATCAACTTCCAGGGGGTGTCCTTCTCGGGCGCTGGTGGCGCTCCCTGCGAGCTCACGCTCGAAGTCTAGGCTGCGTGGCCGACAGGAGCAGGCTGGAGCGCCCGAGGAACGAGGCGTGGCTGCGGAGGTGGTGTCAGCGCTCCGCGCATCGTCGCCCGGAAGGTCGGGCACGGGACGTTGCCGGCGAGCGCGCACAGTCCTCCCTGGCGGAAGTAGCAGTCGTCGCATGTGACTGGTCTCTTCTTCGGCATATGGTCATCAGCCGCCCCTCTCGGCCAGCCAGCATTCTGGCGGGGAGGCCGATGGCCGACAACCCCCGCGCGAGAGGATTTCGCCGCAATTTGCGCCTGTTGTCAGCGAGGACGAAGTACCTGCAAATTCAGCATTTCTTGACATTCGTTGCCAGCTTCCGCAACGCCTGTTGAAAACTGTCAACAGGGATGACGTCGAGTCCGTCCGCGTACTTCTGGGCCGTGCGGGCGTTTTCGCCGACTGGGACGAGGAAGTAATCCACACCGGCTCGGCGCACACCGATCGTCTTCTGCTCGATGCCGCCGATCGGGAGCACACTGCCGTCGAGGGCCAGCTCTCCGGTGGCCGCGACCCGGCAGCCGTGCGTCACGTCGCGGCCGAGCTGTCGTGCGATCTCGAGCGCGAACGGCAGGCCGGCCGAAGGCCCGCCGACCCGGCCGAGGTCGATGTGGACGTCGATGGGCAACTCGATCTTGGCGTTCTGGTCGACGAGGATCCCGATGATCGCGCGCGACGGGTCGGTCGGGCTCGCGACGGTCCGTACCGTGACGTCCATCGCCTTGCCGTTCCGGCGGATCGTGAGGCGGACCTCGTCGCCCGGCTCCTTTCGCCCGATCTCGCGACGGAGTTGTGCGGGAGTTCGGACTGGCACGCTGTCGACGGCGACGATGATGTCGTCCGGCTCGACGAGCTTTGCCGCGGGCACATCGGGCGACACGCCTGTGACGAGGATGCCGCGCGGTGTCGCCACGACGTGGTAGCCGAGTGCCCGGAGCGCGACGACCGACGCGATCTGCTCGGACCGCTTCATGTCTGCCGCGTTCTGGCGGTCTCGCTCCTTGTCCGTCGTCCCTGTCGGCGCTATCGCCCGCTCCGGCACGAGCGTCGCACCTTCGGGGCGTGTGAACGGGAGGAGCTGCTCGAGGCGGCGGATCCGGCGGACGAAGACGTCGACGTAGTACACGTCGCCCTGCGCGTTCGCTCGGCCGCCCTCGACCTCGACCTTGTTCTCGAGAGGCTTCGCCTGGTCGGGGACGATGAGGAAGTCGTTCGCCGGCGTCCACCACAGCGCGAGCGCCGTGACGACCCCGACGACGCCGAGCACCATAGCCGCGACGGAGAATCGCTTCAAGGGCTAGAGGCTCCGCGTGAGCGCGCCGTCGACGAGCACGACCGTGCCGCTGACGTACGAGGCTCTCTCCGAGCAGAGGAAGGCAACGACGTCGCCCACCTCGCGGGTCGTGCCGAGCCGCCCGAGCGGGATGCTTGCGAGATCGTCGGCGGACGGGCCGTCGGGGTAGACCTCCCGGATCCGCTCGGTGTCGATGCGCCCCGGCGCAATGCAGTTCACCGTGATCCCCTTCGGCCCGAGCTCGCGCGCGAGCGACTTCGACCAGCCCACGATTCCGGGGCGGATCGAGTTCGAGAGCGCAAGGCTGTCGATCGGCTCGCGCACCGTCGAGGACGTAACCGTGACGATCCTCCCCGCGGCGCTGCGCTCGAGATGCGGCAGGCACAGGCCGGTCAACTGGACGATCGATACGAGCAGCAGCTCGACCGCTTCGCGGACCTTCCGCGCGTCGAGCTCCGTCGCGACCGCGCGCTGCGGGCCGCCCGAGTTGTGCACGACGGCGTCGACGCCGCCGTACCTCTCCACCGCGGCGTGCACGAGGCGCTCGAGATCGTCGGCGCTCGTGACGTCGCCAGGGACTGCGAGCCCTCCGATACGGGCGGCTTCCTCTTCGAGGAGCTCACCCCGGCGCGCGAACATCACGACGTTCGCCCCATCGCGCGCGAGCGACTCGGCGATACCGAGCCCGATGCCGGAGGACGCCCCGCAGACGATGGCAGTGCGGCCGTCGAGACCGAGGTCCACGGCTACTTCTTCTTCAGCACGCCGACGACGTCGCGCACGGCCGCGGCGGACGCGCGCAGCATCTTCTTCTCGTCGGCCGTGAGCCGCAGCTTCACGATCTCCTCGACCCCGCCGACGCCGAGCTTGACGGGGACGCCCATGTACAGCCCCGCGATCCCATACTCGCCTTCGAGGTACGCGGTGCACGGGAGGACGCGCTTCTCGTCGAGGCAGATCGAGTCGACCATCTGTGCCGCCGCGGCGCCGGGCGCGTACCAGGCGGACGTGCCGAGAAGCGAGACGAGCTCGCCGCCGCCGACCTTCGTGCGCTCGACGAGCTTGTCGATGCGCCGCTTGGGCAGGAGCTCTGGGAGCGGGATGCCGCCGACGTTCGTCGCGGAGACGACGGGGACCATCTGGTCGCCGTGGCCGCCGAGCACCACTGCGGTGACATCCTTCACGGATACGTCGAGCTCCTGCGCGATGAACGTCGAGAAGCGCGCCGTGTCGAGGATGCCGGCCATGCCGACGACGCGGTGCTTCTTGAAGCGGGAGGTCGCCTTCGCGACGTGGCACATGGCGTCGAGCGGATTCGAGACGACGACGAGGATCGCGTCCGGAGAGTGCTTGATCGCCTCCTTCGTCACGGACGACACGATCGACTCGTTCGTCGTGACGAGGTCGTCGCGACTCATCCCCGGCGAGCGCGGCTTGCCCGCGGTGATGACGACGACGTCGGAGCCCGCGGACTCCTCGTAGCCGTTCGACCCGACCATGACCGGCTCGTAGCCGAGGACCGCCGCCGCCTGGTTGACGTCGAGCGCCTTCCCCTGGGGGAGGTTGGGGACGATGTCGACGAGGACGACGTCGGCGTAGTCGCGGCGCGCCAACTCCTGGGCGCAGGTCGCGCCCACGTTCCCGGCGCCGACGACGGTGATCTTCTTTCGCATCAGGCCTCCAGCCTTTCGATGATCGCGTCTGCGTATTCGGCGGTGCCGACGGCGCTCGGATCGTCGCGCGACGGCTTGAGGTCGTACGTCACGCGCTCGCCGTCCGCGATCACGCCGGCGACGACAGCTTCGAGTCGAGCTGCTGCGTCGCGCTCGCCGAGATGCTCGAGCATCAGCTTGCCCGAGAGGATCATCGCCGTCGGATTCACCCTGTTCTGGCCCCTGTACTTCGGTGCCGACCCGTGGGTCGCCTCGAACACCGCCGCGTGCTCGCCGATGTTCGCGCCCGGAGCGACGCCGAGCCCGCCGACGAGGCCCGCAGTGAGGTCTGAGACGATGTCGCCGTAGAGGTTCGGCAGGACGAGGACGTCGAACTCCTCGGGACGCTGCACGAGCTGCATGGTGAGCGCGTCGACGAGAATCTCGCGCGATTCGACGTCCGGGTACTCGGCGGCGACCTCGCGGAAGACGGACAGGAAGAGCCCGTCCGTGAACTTCATGATGTTTGCCTTGGTCACGCCTGCGACCGCGCGGCGGCCGTTCTCGCGCGCGTACTCGAATGCGAACCGGATGATCCGGGCGGACGCTGCCGCGCTGATCGGCTTCACCGAGATGCCTGAGCCTGCGGCGATCTGTTTCGTCTGCAGGCCGTTGAGCGTGTCGATGACTCGCTCGGCCACGTCGGTCCCGGCCTCGTACTCGATCCCCGCGTACAGGTCTTCCGTGTTCTCGCGGACGATGACGATGTCCACGTCCTCGTAGCGCGAGCGGACACCCGGGTACGACTTGCAGGGGCGCAGGCACGCGTACAGCTCGAGCTCGTGCCGCAGCGCCACGTTGACGGAGCGGAAGCCGGTCCCGATCGGCGTCGTGATCGGCCCTTTCAGGGCGACGCCGTTGTCCTTGACGGATGCGAGCGTCTCCTCCGGTAGAGGCGTGCCCGCCTCATCCATGACGTCGAGTCCTGCCTGGCGCACGTCCCACTCGAAGTCGACGCCCGTCGCCTCGAGCACTCGACGCGTCGCCTCCGTGAGCTCAGGCCCGGTCCCGTCGCCGGGGATGAGGGTGACGCGATGGGGCATGGGCTGGGCGATCGTAGCTGCACCATCGACGAATCAAGGTCAGGTAGCGTCCCCTGCGGATGAGCGAGGTCGCCGACTTCAAGCCGGGGCTCGAAGGCGTCGTCGCGGTCGAGACCGAGATCGCCGAGCCCGATCGCGAAGGCGGCGTGCTCCGCTACCGCGGTATCGACATCGAGCAGCTGGTCGGGCACTACCCGTACGAGAACGTCTGGGGCCTTCTCGTCGACGACGATCTCTCGTCCGTCATGCCTGCTCCGGAGCCACACACGCCGTCGGGGCTCACCGGGAATGCGCCGGCCGACCTCCAGGCCGAGACCGCGCGACTGGCGGGGGTGTGGGGGCTCGACAAGCTGAACGAGATCTCGGACGAGCAGGCCCGGATCGACCTCGGGCGACTCTCTTCCCAGATGATGGGCATCGTCGCCCGCTCCGCCAGGCTCGCCGACGGAGAATCCGACGACGTGCCGGACGATGTCGTACAGCGGGGTCGGACGGCGGCCGAGAGGTTCCTTCTTCGCTGGCGAGGCGAGGCGGAGCCGCGGCACGTCACGGCGATCGACACGTACTGGATCTGCACGGCGGAGCACGGGCTCAACGCCTCGACGTTCACGGCGCGCGTCACCGCCTCGACGGGCGCCGACTGCGGCGCCGCGCTCTCGTCTGCCGTGGGCGCCCTCTCGGGACCGCTCCACGGCGGCGCGCCGGCGTACGTGAAACCGATGCTGGAAGAGGTGGCGGCGATGGACGATCCGGCGAAGTGGGTCAACGACACGCTCGACTCCGGCAGGCGGATCATGGGTTTCGGGCACCGCATCTATCGCGCGGAGGATCCGCGCTCGCGCATTCTCAAGGAGACGGCTCGTGAGCTCGGTTCGCCGCAGATCGAGATCGCCGAGCGGCTCGAGGCTGCGGCCCTCGCAGAGCTCGAACGTCGTCATCCCGAGCGCCCCCTGAAGACGAACGTCGAGTACTACTCGGCCGTGGTTCTCGACATCGCCGACATCCCGCCGCCCCTGGCGCCAGCCATGTTCGCCTGCTCGCGAGTCGCCGGCTGGTCGGCGCACATCCTCGAGCAGAAGCGGACGGGCAGGCTCTTCAGGCCGTCTGCCCGCTACGTCGGGCCCGCGCCTCGCTCGCTCTCGTGACGCTCGCCGAGGCGGCTGCCGAGGCGGACGCCCTCGCACAGGCGGGAGACGAGACGGCGCTCGCCCGTCTGCGAGCGCAGTGGGACGAGGAGATCGAGGCGGCGGCGCGCGCCGCCGATTACCGCGTCCGCGCCCAGGGCTATCGGGCGATCGCGCAGTTCCGCTTCCGGCAGAAGCTCGAGCTCTTGCGGCGCGGGCTCGAGGACGAGAGCCCGGCCGCTCGCGGCTCGGCCCTCATCGCGCTCGAGAGCCTCTCGCGCAACCATCCGGGCGACGTCAACTCCTTCCGGCCGCTCCTGCACGAGCTCGCCGCGCGCGATCCGAACGCGGCTGTTCGGCGGCTCGCGATCGTCTGCCTGCGCAACGGCACGCCGCAGCGCGACACGATCCAGATCCTGGCAGGGATCGCCGAGTCGGACGAGGAGGAGGCGGAGGTGCGCAAGACCGCGCGCGCCGTACACGCAGCTCTCAAGAAGAAGGCCGTGGCGAAATGAGCGAGCTGCAGGTCGCCGTCGTGATGGGATCGCGGTCCGACTGGGAGGTCATGGAGCACGCTGTCGAGACGTTGCGCGCGCTCGAGATCGCGCACGAGGTGCGCGTGCTCTCCGCTCACCGCACTCCCGACGCGCTCCACGCCTACGTCCTCGAGGCCGAGTCGCGCGGTGCTCAGGTCTTCGTGGCCGCCGCGGGCGGCGCGGCGCATCTCGCGGGCGTGGTCGCGTCGAAGACGCTCAGACCCGTCCTCGGCGTGCCGATGGGCACGCAGCTCGGCGGGTTGGACTCGCTGCTCTCGACGGCGCAGATGCCTGCCGGCATACCCGTCGGGACGCTGGCGATCGGTCGCGCGGGCGCTGTGAACGCGGCGCTTCTGGCGGCCGAGATCCTGGCCTTGTCCGACGAAGCTCTCGCCGGGCGGCTGAGCCGCCACCGCCAGGAGCAGGCGCAGGCCGTGCTCGACGTCGGCGATCCCAGCTCCTAGCGCACGATCGACAGCTCGGGCTGGCGCGCGCGTGCGCGTTTCCGTCGACTGAAGCTCAGGCGGTCGCGTCCGGCTCGCGCGTGCGCCGGCGGGCGTGCGGATGCGCCTGGAAATAGACGTCCCGGCGACGGCGATCCGAGACGTGTGTGTACCGCTCGGTGGTTCCGAGGTCGGCATGGCCCAGCATCTCCTGCACGGAACGGAGGTCGGCGCCGCCCTCGAGGAGGTGCGTGGCGAACGAGTGGCGGAGGAGGTGCGGATGGACTCGCGCCGGCTCGAGCCCGGCGCGGTCGGCGAGCTTGCGCAGGATGAGGAACGCGCCGGCTCTCGTGAGAGCGCCGCCGCGGGCGTTCAGGAAGAGCTCGGGCCGGTAGCGGCGGTCGAGGTGAGGCCGGCCGAGCGCGAGATAGCGGCGCACGGCTTCCGCGGCCGGGCGGCCGAGCGGCACGAGCCGCTCCTTCCCGCCCTTGCCGAGCACGCGAACGACGCGCTCCTCGATCGCGACGCCGCTCTTCTCGAGGCCCACAGCCTCGGAGACGCGCAGGCCGGCTCCGTAGAGCAGCTCGACGAGCGCGCGGTCACGAAGGGCACGCGGTGACGTCCCCGTCGCGGCGTCGATCAGCCGCTCGGTCTCAGCCGGCGAGAGCGCACGCGGTAGGGTGCGGGCTCGGCGCGGTAGCTGGAGCGAGGCAGCGGGGTTCTCCTCGCGCGTGCCGATAAGGACGAGGTGGCGAAAGTAGGCACGCACCGCAGACACGCGCCTGGCGATCGTCGAGGAGGCGAGGCCGTCGGCACGCATCGAAGCGAGCCAGGTCTCGAGTCCCTCGGTCGTGACGTCGGCAACAGGCTTGCCGGCGAACGCGTGGAGCGCAGCGAGGTCGCGCCGGTAGGCGTCGACCGTTCGCGGCGACCGGCGGGCCTGAAGGATGAGCAGGAAGCGCTCGACGTCGGGGTCGGAGGCAGTCACGGCGCCCGCACGGATTCGTCGGCCGGCCGTCCGCTCCTCCGCGCGGCTCTCGTGCTGGCCTCCGTGGCGGCGGCATTCGCGGCGATGCCGAGCCTCGCCGGCGCGTCGCAGCTGATCGCGCGGAACACGTCGAGCGAGCGGCTCTCGGTCTCGTCCTCGGGCCGGGCGTTGATCACCTATCACGGTCAGGGCAGGCTTCAGCGCGTGCTCGTGTGGGGCGCGATCAACGCTCGTCCTCCGAGTATCGACGCCGCACAGTCCGCGTTTCGCATCGACTACTCGGGAGGCTGGCGCTCGCAAGGCAAGGCCGTGTGGAAGACGGCCCGGAACGCGTGCGGCGCGTATCGCGGCCCGCCGCTGTCGTACCTCGTCAGCGCGTGCACGATGCGCGACGGATCGCACTGGGCGCTCCAGAAGTGGCAGCGCTCGCAGGCGAACTTCGGACTGCCTCCCTGGAAGCCGGGCCACGCCGCCTGGGAGCTCCGCGTCTCCCACTGGCGTGGGGCGCTCCCACGGCTCGAGGTCTGGCTCGACTGGAGCTACGGGGGCCGCTGGCACCACCTTTTCGGCCGATTGACCTACCGCGGTCTTCCGGTCTTCGGATACGCCACGACGCCCAGCGGGGTGCCACTCGACGCCTACGGCCGGGTCCTCTACGTGGACACGCTCGACTCCGCGTACGGCACCGGCTGGCGGCGCGAGAACGGCTTCGTAGCGCGCAACCCGGACGGGACGTTCTGCTACGGGTTCGTCCCGCACGTCGCCACGGACGGCGAGCGCCGCCCACCGGGGAACGGCACGCGTTACCGCGTCGCCGTGTCGGGGCCGGGGGTGACTCCGGACGTCGTGTGGGAGGGGGCGGCACTCCACGACTTCGATCTCGGAAACGCCGAGGACGTGGCGTACGAGGCGCGCATGAACGAGCTCCAGCGGACGCTGATGGCCCGCTCGAGCCCCTGTCACGCGTAGATCGCGCGCCGCCCGGCGCGAATACCCTCGAACAGGGATCCCCCAGGCGGGGGTCGCCGGGACGAGGGCACGGCCTGTCAAGTGAGCGAGACCTCTTCGTCCCCCACGAAAGGACTTGCGGCCGTGTTGAACAAGGGAAACAGACTCCTCGTCGTCTGCTCGCTGACGATGGTTGCAGGGATCCTCGCCAGCCTCGGCGCAGGCTGGTTCGAGGGCAGCTGACCCGAACCTGATCGAGGCTGGGTGTCGCCGCTACGGCGGCGGTACCTGGCCCTCCTCCCTGTCGAGGAGGGCCAACGCAGAGCGCCTGAACAGATCGGCCGCCGCGCGGTCGTTACCGCGCTCGCTCTCGATGTCTCCCTGTGCGAGCCAGGCGTAGGAACGATGGCTGGTCAGGCTTGCGTCCTCGAACGTCGCGTCTGCGCGCTCCGCCCAGATCGCCGCTTCGCCCAGTCGGCCCTGCCCCGTCAGTGCCCGAGCGAGAGCGAGCTGCGCGGTGCCGATCTCCTGCACGTGGTCCTGCCGCTCGCCCAGCAGGCTCAGCGCTCTGCGTGCGAGCTCCTCGGCTTCGTCGCAGCGCGCCTTCCTCGACGAGGATCTCCGCCAGGGACGAGCACGCGTAGCCGGCCTCCACGCCCAGGTCGAGCTCCAGGAAGATCTCGAACGCATCCCGCAGGAGGGCCACCGCATGCTCGCTGTTTCCGAGCAGGTGGTTGAGCCCGGCGAGGTTGTTGAGCAGCCGACCGACCGTTGCGCGGTCGCCGAGCCGGTCGAACAGCTCCAGGGAACGTTCGGCGTGGCTCCGAGCAAGAACCCAGCGGCCGTCACGCTGAGCGCCCATGGAAGCCTGGAAGAGCGCGTCGGCGATCCGGCGCGTGTCGGTGGATGCCTCTGCGAGCTCGAGCGCCCGCTCGGCGTCCTCGTGCGCCGCAACCCAGTCGCGGTTGATTCGATGGCAGCGTGCGCGCCACTGGAAGATGTCGGAGCGCAGTTGATCCGAGGGAAGCTCCGAGCCTTCGGCGAGCACCAGCGCCTCGTCGAGCAGAACGAGTGCCTCTGCGATCCGCGACTGTGAGCAGCGAACCACGCCCACGAGGAACACGATCTCTGCACGGTCGGCGTCGCCGAACCCGGGCGATACGACGAGATTCGCCGCCTCGTCGAGCAAGCTCAGGGCGGTATCGAGCTCGCCCGACCTGATCAGCGCCCATGCCTCGCCCCGGAGAAGCCGTAGCCGCTGCTGCGGCATCTGCCCGTCGAAGCCACGAACCCCGCGCGCGGACGCAAACGCCTGGAGGGCGTCGGCGTACCGACGCTCCTCGAGCAAGCGCTCCCCTTCGCTCATGGCGCTATCGATGCGCAGCGCGTCAGCTCGGCTCCATCCGTACTCGAGAAGCTCGTAATCGACCCCGAGCCTTTCGGCGAGCCACTCCACCGTTTCCCGCTTCGGCCGGGTCCGCCCACGCTCGATCTGGCTCACGTACTCCTTCGTGAAGCGGCCGCCCGCAAGCTCTCCCTGGGTCAGGCCGGCAGAGCGTCGCAACACGCGGAGGCGCACTCCCAGTGTCGCCGAGCCCAGGTCCCCGGGAAGATGCCCCTCGGTAGGCATCGCCTCCAGTATCGCAGCCGACCGGTCGTCTCTACCTGGCCCAGGCCATCGGCGGCGGCGGCTCGAACTCCGAGCTCACCTCGACGGGGCTCCCGGCGGCCTGCGACCGTGCGATCGCCTCCATGACCTCGACCACGTGCGCGGCCTGCTCGGCGCTCGCGCGATGCGGGCGCCCTTCGGCGATCGCCTCCGCGAGCTCAGCGAGCGGGCGTGCCCAGTCGGTGCCTGGGAAAGGCTCGCGGAGCAGGGGCACTGGCGAGTACGTCTCTTCAGGTGGACGTGCAGCACGTGCTCGGCGAGCTCGTCGATGGCTCGGGGCGCGTCGTAGCCCTGCGTCCCCCACCAGCCAGTGTCGACCGTGGCCCCGAACGTGGCGCCGCCTCGCTCGATCTTCGAGAGCAGCTCGCGCGGGCTGCGCTCGGGGTGGTTCTCGACGGCCAGGCGAACGTCGTGCTCGCGCAAGACGGGCGCCAGCGCCTCCGGCTCGCCCGAGAAGCCGGCGCCGATGACTCTCGTTCCGATCCCACGGGCGAGCTCACAGGCTCGCTCGACGTTCGTGGGATCGACCCACGTCGCGTACGTCGCCACCCGCACGCCATGCCGAGCGAGGGCCTCGCGTGCGACCGAGAGATGCTCGTCGGTGGCCCAGTCGGTCCCGAGATGCGCGCCCCAGAGATCGACGGTGTCGAACCCGAGCTCTCGCACCCTCGCGAGGACCTCGTCCAGCCGTTCCCCGTACGTCTCGAGGTCCCGAAAGTGCTCCTGCGTGGCACGGTCGCCGTGCGTCCATCCGTGCATCGACCACCCGGTCTCGCGGGCGACGAAGTTGGCGGTCGTGAACGCGATCGCGGGCACGGATCGCGAAGCGTATGTCGTACGCAGGCCCGGAGATCCGCTAGCGCGGCCTCTCCGGGCGCGCGAAGATCCCTAAAGGCGGCTGCTTCGCAGCCGCATGTGCTCCTAGCTCCGGCGTCTAGCTGCGTGGATGCGAGCGGTCGTACACGCGGCGCAGGCGCCGCGCGTCGACGTGGCTGTAGATCTGGGTCGTCGAGAGCGACGCGTGCCCGAGCAGCTCCTGGATGACCCTGAGGTCTGCGCCTCCCTCGAGGAGGTGCGTCGCGAACGCGTGACGGAGGCGGTGCGGGTGACGGAGAAGGCGCCGGACGGTGCTGGTATCGAGCCGGCGGCCGCGGGCCGAGAGGAAGAAGGCGTCGTTCGCGCCCGTCGCCAGCTCGGGCCGACCCGTCCGCACGTACAGCGCGAGGTGGAGCGCCGCCTCCTCGCCGAGCGGCACGACGCGCTCCTTGTCTCCCTTCCCTCGGACGTGCACGATCTCGCGTTCGAAGTCGACGTCGCGGAGGTCGAGCGATACCGCCTCCTGGCTCCGCAGGCCGGCCGAGTAGAGGAGCTCGAGCAGCGCGCGATTGCGGAGCGCGAGCGGCGACGTCCCCGAGACCAGCTCGAGGATCTCGTCGATCTCGGCCGGCTTCGGGGCGTCCGGAAGCCGGCGCGATTTGCTCGGCGCGAGCGCCGCCTCCGGAACGCGCGCCGGGCCGAACGTGTAGCGCAGACACGAGCGGACTGCGGCGAGGCGACGCGAGATCGATGCCGCCGAGAGCCGGTCACGACCGCTGCCGAGGTCGGCGACCCAGTCCGAGAGCACACGTGCGTCGACGTCGTCCAGCGTCTCGCCGCGTGCATCGAGCCAGCCGGCGAAGTGCGCGAAGGTCGCTGCCGTACGCACGCCGTGTGGCAGCGGAGAGCCCTCCGTGCTCGAGGAAGCGGTCGATCCTGGCGTCGGCGCCCACGACTCGACGTTCGCCGCGTGGCGCGGGTCGCCTGCCGCCAGGCACGCTGTAGGCCGTGCCTGGGCGCCGCTTCGACTCCTCGACCCCCGACGTGTCGGCGGAGCGGCCCGCCGATCCGGCGGTCCGCAAGGCAAACCTGCGCCGGATCTTCCCCCTCTTCCGACCGTACCGGGCGCGTCTATCCGCGGTCTGTGCGCTCATCGTCTTCTCGGCCGCGATCGGCGTCGTCTCGCCATTCCTGCTCCGCGAGGTCCTCGACGTCGCGATCCCCGACCAGAACATGGAGCTCCTCACCTGGCTCGTCCTCGGGATGGTCGCGATCCCGATCGTCACGGGGATCATCGGCGTGTACCAGACGCTCCTCTCGAACCAGGTCGGCCAGAGCGTCATGCACGACCTGCGCACGGAGGTGTACCGACACCTCCAGCGGCTTTCGCTCGCGTTCTTCACGCGCACGCGGACCGGCGAGGTGCAGAGCCGCATCGCGAACGACATCGGCGGGATCGAGAACGTCGTCACCTCGACCGCGACCTCGGTGCTCTCGAACGTGACGACGGTGATCGCGACCGTGGTCGCGATGTTCCTGCTCGACTGGAGGCTGGCCGCCTTCGCACTCGCCCTCCTGCCGCTCTTCGTCTGGCTCACCAAGCGCGTGGGCGCGCAGCGGAAGAAGGTGACGGCGCAGCGTCAGGCATCGCTGGCCGACGTATCCTCGATCGTGCAGGAGTCGCTGTCGGTGTCCGGGATCCTTCTCGGCAAGACGATGGGGCGCACGGACGACCTCGCCGGGCGATTCGAGGGCGAGTCACGACGTCTGGCCGACCTCGAGGTGCGAAGCCGTATGACGGGTCGCTGGATGATGGCGTCAATCCAGATGACGTTCGCGATCATGCCTGCGCTCGTCTACTGGTTCGCGGGCTTCTCGATCGCGAACGGCTCGCAAACGATCACGATCGGAACGCTCGTCGCCTTCACGACACTCCAGACGCGATTGTTCTTCCCGATCGGCAGCCTGCTCGGAGTGCAGATCGAGGTCCAGAGCTCGCTCGCGCTCTTCGACCGCATCTTCGAGTACCTCGACCATGAGATCGACATCGTCGAAGGAAGCGAGTCCGTCCAGGCGCCGCGCGGCGAGGTCGCACTCAACTCGGTGTGGTTCCGCTACGACGACGCGGCGTGGACGCTCCAGGACGTCTCCTTCACCGTGCCGCCAGGGAGCAAGACGGCGCTCGTGGGCGAGACCGGATCGGGGAAGACGACGAGCGCGTATCTCGTCGCGCGACTCTACGACGCAACCGAAGGCACCGTCTCGATCGACGGCGTGGACGTCCGCGACCTGACGTTTGCGTCGCTGACGGACACCGTCGGCGTCGTGTCGCAGGAGACGTACCTGTTCCACGCGACCGTGCGCGAGAATCTTCGCTTCGCGAAGCCGAGCGCGTCGGACGAGGAGATCGAGGAGGCGGCGCGCGCAGCCCAGATCCACGAGCTGATCGCGACACTCCCCGACGGCTACGACACGATGGTCGGAGAGCGGGGCTATCGCTTCTCGGGTGGCGAGAAGCAGCGGATGGCGATCGCGCGGACGATCCTCCGCAACCCGCCGGTCCTCGTCCTCGACGAGGCGACGTCGTCGCTGGACACGCAGACGGAGCGGCTCGTGCAAGAGGCGCTCGAGCGGCTCTCGGAGGGACGGACGACGATCGCGATCGCGCACCGTCTCTCGACGGTCCGCGACGCGGATCAGATCGTCGTGCTCGATCGCGGGCGCATCGTCGAGATCGGGACCTACGACGAGCTGCTCGACCGCGGCGGACGCTTCGCGGAGCTCGTCGCGGGCGACCAGCCGCTCGAGGCCGAGCTCGCCTGACTCACGCCTCGAGCTGGATCTCGGCCGGGAGCTCGGAAACGCGCACCTTCGGCTCGAGCTCGAATCGCGCTCGGCCGTCGAAGTAGACGTACCCGGTGACGAGGGCGACGAACGGCATGGCGAGGGCGTAGACGAGGCCGGCGACGATGTTGAGGAAGGCCAGCGGCACGTCGCTGACGAAGATGAGGATCGCGCCGAAAAGCGGCCCGAGGAGCAGGGCGAGCGCGCCACTGACGCCCACGAGCGAAGCGACCCGGATCCAGCGGTGGCGGACGAGCTCGCCGCTGCGACGAAGAGCCGGCAACGGTCTCCGCCGGCCCTCGAGCACGACGACCGGCGCGACGAGGGCCCAGCGGACGGCGAGCCAGACCGCGACCGGGATGAGGAACACCGTCGCGGTCAGCACGACCCAGACTGCGACCCAGAGCGCGATCGCGCCGAGCAGGGGCCGGATGTGCTGCCAGGCGAGACGGTACGCGCCGACGGCTCCGATCGGACGCCCCGCGTCGAGCTCGACGAGCGCGCACGCCGCAGCGGCCTGGACGAGGCCGAGACCGAGCAACGTCAGCGTCAGCCCGACGATCGCCGCGAGCAGCGCCCAGCTTCCGGCAGCCTCGCCGGTGACCACCCCGACCAGGTCGATCCCCTCGAGCAGGAGCCACTGAACGAGCGTGATCGCGAACGCAATCGGGACGAGGAGCACCCCGAGCCCGAGGAACAGGCCGGGCCGTTTCACGTACATCGTCCCCGACGCCGACAGGATCTGGCCCCACGAGCGGCGGCGGCCGACTCGTTTCGGTGCGATCGGCGTCCATGTCGCGCGGTAGGTCGCGAAGATCGCGAGCCCGAGGATGCCGCCCACGAAGAGGAGCGTCGGCAGCGGGTTGCGCAGCAGCCTGATCAGGCCGCTCGACCCGCGCGCGACGGCGGCACAGAAGAAGTCGGTCGTGCTCGTGCCGAACACCCCGCCCGACGGCACCGCGTAGCTCCGGTCGCTCCAGCCGTCGGACCACGTGATCGGCTGCGTCCACTGCTGCTTGAGATTCGGCCCGGTCGGGCCGTTGAAGAACGCCTTCTGGAGCTCTCCCCAGCGGCCCTCGAACGCGATCCACGGATACGACCGCTCCGCAGCCGCGCGGTCGCTCGGGATCGTCTCCACACGCGGCGAGAGCTCCCGGTGGGGGCCGCGGGTGTCGTCGCAGCCGACGCCCGCCTCGGCCGAGCTGCCGAGCCAGAGCGCGGCGCTGTACTTGTTCGCGTGCGAGCCTGCCGCCGGGTACAGGACGGGCCTGGTGCCGTCGACGACCTCGAGCTTGTCGTCGCGCCACGCTGAGGACGTGGCTCCCTCGTGTGCGCTGTAGCCGACCTCGACGGGATCGCGATGGAGGGCGTCGGCGGCGTCCGCCGCGTCGAAGTTCAGCTGGACCATCTCCCAGTCGCCCTCGTGCGTGTTGTTGAAGTCGTTGAAGGGGTAGAAGAGCCAGTACTGCAGCGCGACCTTGCCTGGGTGCTCCGGCTCGGTGACCACATGGGCGTACACGACCGGCTTGCGTGCCGGCCGTCAGCCGTTTTGCCCAACGCTCGTAATCGCAGCCGGGGTCCAGGGGGTCGCCGGGGAAGTCGAGGTGGTACTCCCAGCGGCCGACGAGGTCCTTCGCAGACGGCGCGATCTTCACGAGGTCGTTGCGATTCCACGGGCCTCGCAGCGCGACCGTCGGCTCGTCGAAGAGGAGGTCGACGTCGGTGGGCACGAAGGGCTCGCCGTGGCCGCACTCCTCCGTCTGCTCGACGATCCGCACGATGGGTGCGTGGCGCTGCGCGAGCGCGTTCTCGTCCGCGTAGTCGGCCGCGGCCGTAGGCGCCGCTATCGCCGCGAACCCGAGAGCGAGGACGATCCAGGGGATGCGCGTCATCGGCCGATTCTCTGCGCGCATGCGGACGGTTCGGCGTGAGATCGCCCGTGCTGACCGGTAAACCGGCAGCCTCCCGCGGCAACCGCGTAGGATGAGGCTTCGTGATCGCGATCGTTCCCGACCGGGACGAGCTCGCTCAACACGGGATCTCCGTGCGTGGGGACGTCTACTGGCACCCCACGAGCGCGCAGCTCTACGAGCACGCGCTCGCCCGCGGCGAGGCGCGACTCGCAGAAGGTGGACCGCTCGTCGTGGACACCGGCGTGCACACGGGGCGGTCTCCCAAGGACAAGTTCATCGTCCGCGAGCCCGGCTCGCAGTCACGGATCTGGTGGGGCGAGGTCAACGCCGAGATCGCCGAGGAACGCTTCGAGCGCCTCCGCCAGAAGGTCGCACTCCGCCTCGGCGAAGGCGACGTCTACGTGGTGGACGCCTTCGCCGGCGCCGACCCTGCTCATCGCGTCGCGGTGCGCGTGGTCAGCGAGAGCCCCTGGCATGCGCTCTTCGCGAAGACGCTCTTCATCGATCCGACGGACGCCGAGCTGGAGGAGATGGAGCCGCAGGCGCTCGTCCTGCACGCACCTTCGGTGTCGGCCGACCCGGACGAGGACGGGACCCGGTCGGAGACGTTCATCTGCCTGCATCCCTCGCGGATGGAGGTCGTCATCGGAGGGACGTACTACGCCGGCGAGATCAAGAAGTCGATCTTCACGCTCATGAACGACCGCCTTCCGCTGGAGGGTGTGTTCCCGATGCACTGCTCTGCGAACGTCGGTGCGAAGGAGAAAGTCGCGGTGTTCTTCGGGCTCTCCGGCACGGGCAAGACGACGCTCTCGGCCGACCCGGAACGCGCTCTGATCGGGGACGACGAGCACGGCTGGGGAGACGCCGGCGTCTTCAACATCGAGGGCGGCTGCTACGCGAAGGTGATCCGTCTCTCGGAGGACGCCGAGCCGGAGATCCATCGGACGACGCGTACCTTCGGAACGGTGCTCGAGAACGTCGTCGTCGACGAGCGAGGAATCCTCGATCTCGACGACGACTCGAAGACCGAGAACACACGCGCCGCGTACAAGCTCGAGCAGATCGCACACGCTCGTCCCGAGAAGCGTGCTGGGCATCCGAGCGCCGTCGTGATGCTCACCGCCGATGCGTTCGGCGTGCTGCCTCCGATCGCGCGGCTCACCCGTGATCAGGCGCTGTACTGGTTCCTCTCGGGGTTCACGTCGAAGCTCGCGGGTACCGAGATCGGCGTGACCGAGCCTCAGCCCACCTTCTCCACCTGTTTCGGCGCACCGTTCCTACCCCAGCCGCCGTCCGTCTACGCAGGTCTTCTCGGGCGGAAGCTGCGGGAGCATCCACACGTCGAGGTCTGGCTCGTCAACACGGGCTGGACCGGAGGCCCGTACGGTCAGGGCCACCGGATGCCGATCCAGGCGACCCGCGATCTCCTGCACGCCGCACTCTCGGGCAAGCTCGACAGCGTCGAGTACCGCACCGATCGCGTGTTCGGGCTGGAGGTTCCGGTGCACGTTCCCGGCGTCGACTCGGCGCTCCTCGATCCGCGCTCGACCTGGGCGGACCCTGGCGCATACGACGCGAAGGCGGCGGAGCTCGCAGCCATGTTCCGCGCGAACTTCGCCAGGTTCGACGACGTCGAGCCCAGTGTCGCAGCGGCTGGCCCGCGCTGACGGCCCTTTCTAACCTGCGGTTCACACTCCCGCGGCTATAAGGGCCGGGTGGCGCTTCCGACCGTGCGGCGGCTCGCCGCCCTTCTCTCGGGGGCGATTCTCGTCCTCGCGCTGGGCCGTCGCGGTGCAGGGTCGGGCCGCGACGCTGCCCGATGCGCCCGTCCTCGCACGGGCATCCGGGACGGTCGTCGGAACCGAGCTTCGTCCCGCGCAGCTTGTCAGTGCGGCGGTCTCATATCGAGGTGGCCCGACCACCGCGTCGACCGGCGAGACCGTCGACGTTCGCGTCTCGGATGCGCTCCCGGTCGAGACCGCGACACCGGAAGGTTGGGCCGAGTTCCTCGCGCACATGACGCACGGGCCCGAGCTCGCGCAGCTGACCGTGTACATCCTCACGCTCGACGAGGTGCAGCAGGTCTGCGGCACGCAGGCACTCGGCTGCTACGCGCGCGACCAGCTCGTCGCGCCGGGCGAGACGGCGTTCGACACGACGCCCGAGGAGATCGTCCGACACGAGTACGGGCACCACATCGCCTACCACCGACTGAACCCGCCCTGGGCCGCGATCGACTGGGGCCCGAAGCGCTGGGCGAGTGCGCTCAACGTCTGCTCGCGGGTCTCGCGCAGCGAGGCGTATCCGGGAGACGAGGGCTTGAACTACATGCGAAACCCGGGTGAGGCCTGGGCGGAGACGTATCGGATCCTGCAGGAGCGGGACGCAGGAATCACGACCGGGTCGTGGCAGATCGTCGACTCGAGCTTCTTCCCGACGGACGCTGCCCTGAAGGCCGCGGAGCAGGACGTGACCCAGCCCTGGACGGGGCCGACGACGCGAGGCTTCACCCGCGTGTTCGGCAAGAAGACGGCCAAGGTGTGGTGGATCCCGCTGTCCACGCCGCTGGACGGTGACTACCGACTCTCGGCGACGGTGCCCCAACGCGGAAACGTCGACATCGCGCTCGTCGGCGCGAATCGCAGCACGGTCGTCCGGCGCGCGCAGTGGGTTGGACAGCGCTCGAAGCAGGCGGAAGGGTCGATCTGCGGCCAGCGCTCCCTCTTCGTGCGCGTTACGGAGAAGGGGCTTGTCGGGCGCGTCCGGGTCTCGGTGACGACTCCGTGATCCGCGTCGTCGTGGTCTTCGCGCTCGCCGCGCTCGTCGCATGTGGCGCGGCGGCCGCGTCGGCCCCGCGCGCGCATACGTCCGTCCCCACGATCCGGAGCTCGGAGCGCGGCCTCGAGCCCCTCGCGTGAACGCGGCGTCGGCGGTCGCCGCCGCCGCGTGGTGCGGCTCCGCTGCTCAGGCGGACCGCGTGCCCAACGGAGTCGCCGGAAACCCGGTGCACTGGATCTACCTCATCCCCTCGGACAGCGCAGACAACCTCGCGACGGTCGCGGGCACGATGCAGTCCGACGCAGAGCAGATCGACGCGTGGTGGCGGGGTCAGGACTCGACGCGAACGCCTCGCAACGACGTCACGACGTTCTCCTGTGGGACGCAGTTGGACGTCACCACCGTTCGCTCGACGCGCTCCGGCGCGGAGCTCACCCCGATCTCCGGCCGCTTCGCTGCGATCGTCGACACCCTGGGGCGCGCCGGGTTCACGTCCTCGCTCACGAAGTACCTCGTCTACTACGACGGTCCGATCGACGACGACAACATCTGCGGTCAGGGCGGCAGCGACGGGAGCGGGTTCGGGGTCGCGGTCGTCTACTACCGCTCGTGCGCGGGCGTCTCGACCGCCGCCGTCGCCGCCCACGAGTTCCTGCACACGATCGGAGCGGTGCCGAGCGCCGCCCCGAACGACTGTCCCGGCGACGACAGCGGCCATACGTGCGACGACCAGAGCGACCTCATGTATCCGGCGATCGGCGGCGAGCCGTTGTCGGCGAAGGTGCTGGATCCCGGCCGCAACGACTACTACGGGCACTCCGGCGGGTGGCTCGACACGCAGGACTCGGCGTGGCTCGTGCGTCTCGACAGCCAGGCGCCGCTCGCGCTCAACGTCTCGGGAACCGGCACCGTGACCGCCGACGTGCCCGGCCTGCAGTGCTCGGCGAGCTGCGCGACGACCTGGAACGCCGGGCAGGCGCTCGCCCTGACCGCGACGCCTGGTCCTGGCATGAAGCTCGTCCGCTGGAGCGGTGCGTGCTCGGGGAGCGCAGGTTGCAGCGTCACGGTCGCGCCCGGGGCGCAGGTCTCGGCGCTCTTCGCTCCGGCGACGTTTCGCCTGACGGTCTCGGTCGCCGGCCGGGGCACGGTTCGAAGCTCCCGCGTGGGGATCACCTGCCGTCCTCGCTGCTCCGCCTCGTTCCCGTCCTTCACCGCGGTGAAGCTGACCGCGGCGCCCGCGAAGGGGTGGAAGCTCCGCTCGTGGAGCGGCGCTTGCCGGGGCGCGAAGAAGACCTGCACCGTCCCGATGAGCGCGGTGACGCGGGCGCGGGCGACGTTCGCTCGAAGCTGAGGGTTCGGGGCGGGCGGCCGCGCAAGTCATCAGGTAGCGTCCGAACCGTGCACGACGTCGTGGTCGTTGGGGCCGGATGCGCCGGCATGCGGGCGGCCATCGAGGCTTTCGACACCGGCGCGAGCGTCGGTGTCGTGACCAAGTTGCACCCGACGCGGAGCCATTCCGGGGCCGCCGAGGGCGGTATCAACGCGGCGCTCGGGAACGCCGCCGAGGACAGCCCCGAGACGCACGCGTACGACACGGTCAAGGGCTCCGACTACCTCGGAGACCAGGACGCGATCGAGGTGCTCGCGAACGAGGCGCCCGGCGACATCTACCAGCTCGAGCACTGGGGCTGCGTCTTCTCGCGCAACGAGGAGGGCAAGCTCGCGCAGCGGCCGTTTGGGGCCGCGGGTTCGCCGCGAACCGTCTACTCGGCCGACATCACGGGCCACGTCCTCATTCACGTGCTCTACGAGCAGCTCATGAAGCGGGTGGAGCAAGGGCAGATGGACGTCTACGAGGAGTACTTCGCATGGCGTCTCGCGATCGAGGACGGGCGCTGCGTCGGCGTCGTCTGCTGGGATCTCGTGCGCGGCGGCCTGAAGCTCGTAACCGGCAAGTCGATCGTGCTCGCGACGGGCGGCATGGGTCGGATCTACCGGGTGACCACGAATGCGTACGCGTGCAACGGCGACGGGATGGCCATGGCCCTGCATGCCGGCGTGCCGCTCAAGGACATGGAGTTCATGCAGTTCCATCCCACGACCCTCTATCCGAGCGGCGTCCTCATCACGGAGGCATGCCGCGGCGAAGGTGGCTTCCTCATCAACCGCGACGGCGAACGGTTCATGGCGCGATATGCGCCGAACGCGCTCGAGCTCGCGTCGCGAGACGTCGTCTCCCGCTCCGAGACGACCGAGATCGAGGCCGGCCGTGACGTCTCCGGGTCGGTGCTGCTCGACCTCCGGCATCTCGGTGCGGAGCGCATCAACACCCGGCTTCCGGGGTCGCGCGAGCTCGCGCTGACGTTCGCCGGCGTCGACCCCGATATTCGACCCGATCCCTGTCCGGCCAGGGGCTCACTACCACATGGGCGGCGTCTCGACCGACAACTGGGGAGGAACGGAGATCGACGGCCTTTACGCTGCAGGCGAGGTCGCGTGTGTCTCCGTCCACGGAGCGAATCGCCTCGGTGGCAACTCGCTCATGGAGACGATCACGTTCGGCCGGCGCGCCGGCCAGGCGGCCGCGGAGCACTCACTCGTCGCCCCGGAGACGACCGTCTCCGACGCACCGCTCGTGGACGCGGAGCGCGACCTCCGCACGCTGCTCGATCGCACGGAGGGCGAGCGTCCGTGGAAGATCCGCGACGAGCTCGGGGCGTCGATGCTCGAGAACTTCGGCGTGTTCCGGTACGCGGAGCGGATGGAGGCGCAGCTGGACACGATCGCGAGCCTGCGCGAGCGCTACGAGCACGTCGTCGTCGAGGACAAGGGCGACGTCTTCAACACCGACCTCACGCAGGCGATCGAGCTCGGCTCCATGCTCGACCTCGCGTGGGTGATGGTGCAGGCCGGGCTTGCCCGCGAGGAGAGCCGCGGCTCACATTCGCGGCCCGCCGACTTCCCGGAGCGCGACGACGACCGCTTCCTGAAGCACTCGCTGACGCGCTGGGTGGACGGCGCGCCGGAGCTCGACTACGCGGAGGTCCGCATGACGAAGTGGCAGCCCGAGGTACGTTCCTACTGATGCAGGTCGCACTCAAGATCTGGCGGTACGACGCGGTCAAGGGTGAGCGCGCGCTGCGTGAGTACGAGATCGACGCGCCCGAGGAGGCGACGCTGCTCGACTGCCTCGACATCGTCAAGGACCAGCAGGACGGCTCGCTCGCGTACCGCAAGAGCTGCCGGATGATGATCTGCGGATCGTGCGGGATGCGCATGGACGGCGCCGCGGTGCTCGCATGCAAGACCCGGATGTACGAGATCGCACAGGCGGGCCAGATCCCGGTGATCTCCGCGATGGGGAATCTCCCGATCATCAAGGATCTCGTCGTCGACATGGAGCCGTTCTGGGGCAAGATCCGCGCCGTCCAGCCCTGGCTCGAGCCCGGCTACTCGGACCCCGGCGAGAAGGAGCACGTCGTCCCGCAGGAGCAGATGGACGTGATCCACAAGGAGTCGCTCTGCATCATGTGCGGCTGCTGCGTTTCGGAGTGCAACTCGATGGAGTCCGACCCGGACTTCCTCGGCCCTGCGGCTCTCGCCAAGGGAATGCGCTTCGTCGGCGATCCGCGCGATCAAGCGACGGTCGAACGGCTCCAGTCGTACTCGGACGAGCACGGGATCTGGGACTGCACGCGCTGCTACTTCTGCCAGGAGCGGTGCCCGAAGGGCGTCGATCCGAGGGACGCGATCGCGAAGCTCGGCGCCGAGGCGGTGAAGGCCGGCATCGACTCGGACATGGGCGCGAAGCACGCGAAGTGGTTCGTGACGTCGGCGAAGACGACTGGCTGGCTCCGCGAGACCGAGCTGGTTCCCAAGACGCAGGGCGTGGCCAAGTCTCTGAAGGAGGTCAAGTTCGCGATGGGCCTCCTGCGGCACGGCAAGGTGCCGCCTCCCTTCCCGCCACACGTCGCCGAGCACGTCGGCGAGGCGCGCGCTCTCTACGACCTCGTCAAGGCGCAAGACAAGGACGGCGCGGCGGGCATCGCGCAGGCAGAGGCAGCGCTCGGCCGCCTCGAGCACGAGGGTGGGAACCACGAAGCCGCGGCGCGTGGCCCGTACGGCGAGGGATCGTTCGCGAAGCCGTACCTCCCGGGTGAGGAGCCTGCCTCGTGAGAACCGTCGCGTACTACAAGGGCTGTCTCGCGGCGCTCTCCGCCAAAGAGCTCGACACGTCGACGCAGGCGCTCGCGCCGAAAGTCGGCCTCGAGCTCATCGAGCTCGAGGCGGTGACCTGCTGCGGCGCAGGAGACATCCACGAGGCAGAGCCGGACTACTACCTCCACCTGAACGCGCGCATCCTCGCCTACGCCGAGGCGACCGGTGCGGACACGCTCATGACCATCTGCAACGTCTGCACGCTCAACCTCCGGCAGGCGAACCACGCGCTGAAGGGCGACGCCGAGCTCCTCGCGCGGGTCAACGAGAACCTCGTCTCCGTGGGCGCGCCGCCATACTCGGGCGGCGTCGAGGTCATGCACTTCCTCTGGCTCATCTCGGTGGGCGAGGGGTACGAGCTCCTCCTCGGCGCGGCTCACAAGGGGCTCAAGGGTCTCAAGATCGCGCCCTTCTACGGCTGCCAGATCCTGCGGCCGTCGAAGCTCCTCGGCTTCGAGGATCCCGACAGGCCCGAGTCGCTCGAGCGCATCATCACGGCCTGCGGCGGCGAGCCCGTCGACTACCCCGCGAAGATGAAGTGCTGCGGCTTCCCGATCATCCAGGCCCGCGAGGACGTCGCGCTCGCCGAGCTCATCCAGCCGATCGAGCAGGCGAAGGAGGCGGGCGCGGACGCAATGGTCACACCCTGCCCGCTGTGCCACCTGTCGCTCGACGCCTGGCAGTCCAAGCTCCGCAAGCAGACCGGCAAGGACTTCCAGATGCCGATCCTGCACCTCTCGCAGCTGGTGGGGGTCGCGGCAGGCATCGACTCCTCGGAGCTCAAGTTCAAGCGCCACGTCGTCTCGGTCGCGCCCGTGACCGAGAAGCTCTCCGTCTGATCCTGCACTCGGCGAACGCGAGGGCCGGCCGTGATCGCGGCCCTGTGACGCTGTGCCCGACGGGAAGGATGCGCGCTTCGTGATCCTCCTGGTGATCGCATGCGCGGTTCTCATCGCCGGTCTGGCCGTCGCCGGCTGGGGATGGTTCGAGGCCGGCTGGCTCCGGAAGCGCGTGCTCGAGGTCCGGCTCGAGGGCGTTTCGCCGGCGCTCGACGGGCTGCGCATCGCCCACCTCTCCGATCTCCATCTGGGCGTCCCCTCGCGCGGTCGCCGCGCGGTCACGGACGCGGTCGACTGGGTGGCCGAGCGGAAGCCCGACCTCGTCTGCATCACGGGGGATCTCGTCTCGCGACGTTCCGGAGTGGCGGAGCTCGAGCTGCTCCTCGCGCGCCTCGGCGGCTGCTACGTGGTGCTCGGGAACCACGACTTCGCGGACAGTCGCGACCCGTTCTCGCAGCGCATCGACGGCGATGCCCTCAGGGGAGTCGCCGGCGTCGTGCTGCTGACTGACGAGTCGATCACCGTCGAGACACGAGGCCGGCGTGTCCAGGTCGTCGGCGTCGATCCTCGCACCTATGCGCGACGCGAGGCGCGCCCGCACGAGCTGATCGACGAGTCAGTCGACCTCAGAATCCTCCTCTGCCACTTCCCCGGAATCGTCCGGCGGACGCCACCGGTGTTTCAGCTCATCCTCTCCGGTCACCTCCACGGGGGCCAGATCGTCGTGCCCTATCCCGGAGGCAAGGTGCGACTCGCTCACCTTCGGGCACGTGACGTCGAGGGCCTCTATGACTACGGAGGGACGAAGCTCCACGTCTCGCCCGGGCTGGGGACGACATTCGTCCCGTTCCGGCTCTTCGCCAGACCTGAGGTGACGGAGCTGGTTGTACGATCGGCGTGATGGAGGCGCCCGTCATCTCCACCGACGTCCTGGCCCGCTACGCGAGCGACGCCGCCCAGGAGGTGGAAGGCGTGTCTGCCCTCACACGTGAGGCGGCCGAGGTCACGGGCAACGCCGAGAGGGGGGACGTCGTCGTCCATCTCGAGCTCGAGTGGGGAGCAGGCGCCGAGGACGTCGCGCGGCTGGTGCAGGAGCGGGTCGCCGAGTACCTCGAGCGCATGGCGAACTTCGAGGTCGGCTCGGTCGACGTGGTCGTCGAGCGCGTCGGCGCGCCGCCTGCAAAGCAATGACCTCGCGGCTCGCCGGCCTCACCGGCGCCACCCTCGAGACAGCGCCGGCCGTGTGTCAGAGCTGTATCTGGTGGCAGAGCCGCGGCAACCGCGAGCCGGACAAGCGCAAGTGGATCGAGCGCGCGGAGGAGGAGTGGGGGGCGTGGGGGACGGTCTACCGCGACGACGACGGCCGCGTGCTCGGATCGATGCAGTACGGACCGGCGTCGCTGTTCCCTCGGGCCGCAGATCTTCCCGCCGGGCCTCCCTCCGACGACGCCGTCCTCGTCACGTGCGCCTACCTCGTCACGGAAACGCAGCCGTGGGTGGAGCAGTCGCTCTTCCTCGCCGCGATCGGAGAGGCGCGCGACAAGGGAGCGCGGGCGCTCGAGGCGTTCGCGTACCGCTATCGGGAGGGGACGCCTGCCGCCGAGCGCTTCCTCGTCCACCGCACCGTCTTCCCGCGCGACTTCCTTGCCGACTTCGGGTTCCGGACGCTGCGGTCGTCAGGTCGAATCGAGCTCGCTCGGCTCGATCTCGGCGGGTTGCAGCCGGTCGAGGAGGGCACTCGCGAGAAGGTGCTGAGCGCCGTCCGAGAAGCGTTCTCGCCCGCGCCGACGCCGGCGCCTCCGAGCGGCGGCTAGCTGGCTCTCTGCCCGAAGTAGCTCGGCAGCGACGCGCCGACCAGCAGCTCCGCGATCTGGATCGCGTTGAGCGCGGCGCCCTTGCGGAGGTTGTCGCAGACGACGAAGAGCGCGAGGCCGTTCTCCGCGGCGGGGTCGGCACGCACCCGGCCCACCAGCACGTCGTCGGTGCCGATCGCGTGCCCATGTCTCGGCACCTTCTCGAGCCGGAGGCCCGGCGCCTGACCGAGGATGCGCTCTGCGTCCGCGGGCGAGAGCGGCGTTTCGCGTCTCGATCCACACGGACTCGGCATGGCCCACGACGACGGGACGCGGACGCACGTCGCGCTCACCGGAAGATCGGGCAGCTCGAGGATCTTGCGGGTCTCGTCGCGGAGCTTCGCCTCTTCGTCGAACTCGACCCCGTCGAACTCCCAGTCCATGCGCAGCAGGTGGTCGTCGGGGTCTTCGGCGCGCAGGTCTTCGATCGCGTCGGAGCCTGCACCGGAGACGGACTGGTACGTCGCCACGCGCACGCTGCGCAGTCCCGCGGCGTCGTGCAACGGCGCGAGCACCATCGTGAGCGGGATCGTGCAGCAGTTCGGGTTGGCGATGATCCCGGTGTGCTCGAGCGCGCGCTCGCCGTTCACCTCGGGCACGACGAGCGGAATCCCGTCCTCCAGCCGAAAAGCGGCGGACTTGTCGATGCAGACGGCGCCCGCGGCCTGTGCGATCGGGACGAGCTCGCGGCTCCATTGGGTGCCGATCGAGAAGAAGCACACGTCGAGGTCGCCCGCTCCGAGCGCGTCGGGCGTCGCCTCCTCGACCTCGAGGTCGCCGAGCAAACCGCCTGCAGAGCGCGACGAAGCGAACGCCCGGATGTTCGTGTATCCGCGGTCGCGCAGGTACTGGAGCGTCACGCGCCCGACGGCGCCGGTCGCGCCGACGACGCCGATGCGCAGATCCGGGTCGATCATCGCCGCAGTGTACGGATCTACCCGGAAAAAGAGCCCAAAAAAATACTGAACCGACTGACCCGAAGGCCCGCCGGTTCAGTGCGTGCAACCTATGACACGCCGTCACCGGATGCAAGCCTCGGGGATACGAGAAGACCGCAATTTGCGGAAGAATCCGCCGCGCCGCCTTACATGGCTCGACGGCCCGCCAGCGCCCGGCCGAGCGTGACCTCGTCCGCATACTCGAGGTCACCGCCGACGGGTAACCCGCTCGCGAGCCGTGTGACCTGCACCTTGGCGCGGAGCCGGTCCGCGAGGTACGCCGCGGTCGCCTCCCCGGTCATCGTCGGATTCGTCGCCAGGACGACCTCGGCGACGCCGTTGCGCTCGACGCGAGCGAAGAGGTCGTCGATCCGCAGGTCGGCCGGCTCGACGCCGTCGAGTGGGGAGAGGGCGCCGCCGAGAACGTGGTAGAGGCCCTGGTACTCGCCCGTCCGCTCGACCGAGACGACGTCGACGGGCTGCTCGACGACGCAGATGAGAGTCCGGTCGCGCCGGGCGTCTGCGCAGATCGAGCACAGCTCCTCCTCGGTGAGGTTCCCGCATTCGCGGCAGAAGCGGACGCGGGACTTCACGTCCTCGATCGCGTGTGCGAGCTCGAGAGCATCCTCAGGACGGGTCGACAGGATGTGGAACGCGAGCCGTTGCGCGGTGCGGCGACCGATGCCGGGCAGCTTCGTCAGCTGCGTCACGAGATTCTCGACGGCTGGGCTGAGCACGGCGCCAGCCTAGCCGTCGCTTCCGGACATGCCCGCGGAACGCCGGTCAGGCCCCGGGGAGCAGGCCGCCGAGATCGCCGAGCCCGCCGGGCATGAGGCCGGCCATCTTCGACTCCATCAGCGCACGCGCCGACCGGAGAGCCTCGTTCACAGCTGCGAGCACGAGATCGGCAAGCAGCTCGGGGTCGTCCGGATCGATCGCGCGCGGGTCGATCGTGATCGAGACGACCTCGCCTGCGCCGTTCGCCTTCACGGTCACCATGCCGCCGCCCGCGGACGCCTCGACGACCTCGCTCGCCGCCTCCTCCTGCGCCTTCGCGAGCTCTGCCTGCATCCGCTGGGCCTCCTGGAGCATCTTGTTCATGTCGAACTTCATGTGTCTTCGCCCTCCACCTCTTCGGCGTCGAATCGTTCCTTGAGCGCTGCGATGAACAGGTCCTCGCCGGCCGGCTCGTCGTCCGTCGGCTGCTCCTCGCCGGGCTCTGCGTCGCCGGTCTCGAGGACGACGGCCAGCTTGCGCCCGGTGACCTCGTAGAGCGCGTCTCGCAGCAGCCCGATGTTCTGCGGCTCGGCGACCTGGCGGCGGTGAAAATCCGCTCCGGCGGGGAACTCGAGCGTCAGCGTGTCCTCCGCGAGCTCGGTCGGTCGAGCCTCGGTCAGGAGGCTCGCAACGGGGATCGATCGCTCGCGCACGGCCTCGAGGATGCCCCGATCCCACGCATCCGTCACCTGCTCGAGCTCGACGCGTGGCGCCTCGGGCGCATCCGGCGGCGGCGCCTCGGGCGCATCCGGCGCCACCGGTCGCTCCCGGGGCCCGGTGCGAGGAGGCTCGGCTGCGGGCTCGGCATGCGCCACGACGACCGGCGCCCGGGCCTCGAGGAGCTCGACGCGGTGCGCGAGCGACTCGCGGGAGAGGTCGGAATGCGGACGCGTCACCTTGACGAGCGCGAGCTCGAGCGGCAGGCGCGGATCCGCGCCCTGCCGGATGTCGTCGACCGCGACCGCGAGGAGGTCGATCAGGCGGAGCACCGTGGGCTCGGGGAGCTGGTTCGCCTGCTCGCGAAGGAGGTCCTTCGCGTCCTCGGTCACCGGGAGCGACTCGGGAACGTGGCCCATGTGCTGGACGAGCAGCAGGTGCCGGAGGTGCTCGAGGAGATCGGTGACCACCCGGCCAAGGTCCTGCCCGCGCTCCGCGAGCTCCTCGACGAAGAGCAACGCACCGGCCGTATCGCGGTCGACGACCATGTCGCAGAGCCGGAGGAGCGATTCCTCCTCCACGGCTCCGACGAGCTGCAGAACCGACTGCGCGTCGATCGAGTTGTTCGTCGCGGCAGCGAGCTGGTCGAGCGTCGAGACGGCGTCGCGGAACGAGCCGCGGGCAGCACGCGCGATCAGCGACAGCGCGGAGTCCTGCGCCTGTATCCCCTCGCCCTCGGCTACGCGGCGCAAGAGGGTCACGACTTCCTGCAGCCTCGGGCGCTGGAAGACGAACGTCTGGCAGCGCGAGCGCACGGTTGCGAGCACCTTCTGGAGCTCGGTCGTGCAGAAGACGAAGACGAGGTGCGGTGGAGGCTCCTCGATGAGTTTCAGCAGCGCCTGCCACGCGGCGTCCGTGAGCTGGTGCGCCTCGTCGAGGATGTAGATCTTGTAGCGCCCCTCGACCGGCTGGAGCACGACGCGCTCGCGGATCTCGCGGATGTCGTCGATCCCCCGCTGCGATGCGGCGTCCATCTCGACGACGTCCAGCGAGGTGCCGTTCGCGATCGCGAGGCAGATGGGACACGTCTTGTCGGGCGACGGCGAGGGCCCCGGCGTCCCCGCGCAGTTCAGCGCCTTGGCGAGGATGCGCGCCATCGAGGTCTTGCCGGTCCCTCGCGGCCCCGCGAACAGGTATGCCTGTCGCACCTGCCCGTGCTCGACCGCGTTCTGGAGGGTCCGGACGACCGCCTCCTGTCCGACGACCTCGTCGAAGCCCTGCGGGCGGTACTTCCGGTAGAGGGCCGTCACTGCGCTGATTCAATCAGCTGGGACCGGGTCGAGCTTGCAGCGGGCATGCGGCCGCGAAGCGGACGCCTGCCGCGGTCTTCGCGCCGCGGGATCCGCACTCGCGGATCCCGCGGGCTGCGCAGAGAAACAGAGCGCTCGGCCACGCGCTCCGTCGTCGAGATCGGTATCACCGGAGGTATCCGCGTCGCCCTGCTCGGATCGGGCGGAGCCGCGGCACCTGAGAGGGAGTCCTTAGCGCTGCTTCCTTCCGGACCTGACGCGGTTCGGACGCTCCCAGTGCGCGGGACCCGATCGTCAACGCCACGTGCGCAGACCCTGTCCCGACGAACCGTCCCTCGGACGGCGTTCGGCCCCGCATGGAGCGGATTTCGGGTTCAGGGAACCGCTGACTCCCCACCTAGCGCGGCCGAGCGGGGGGAGGGTACCACCTCGTCTCGTGAGTACGATCGGGACGGCAGTGATCGAGGCGACGCTCTACTCAGACGCCGGCTGCCCCTGGGCGTACTCGGCCAACCCCGCGCTGCGCGTGCTCGAGTGGCGCTTCCGCGATCAACTCTCCTGGCGACTGGTGATGATCGGTCTGCGCGAGGACGCGAGTGAGGCGGCGATCCGGACATACGACGCCGAGCGCGCGCTCGCCCGCTGGAAGGTCTTCGAGTCGCGGTACGGGATGCCGTTCCTCGTCGCGTCGAAGTCGCGCGCGGCCGGCACAGGCCGGGGCTGCCGCGCAGTCGTCGCCGCCTCGCTGTTCGATCCGGGCTCGGAGTGGGGTGTCTTCCGCGCGCTCCAGATCGCGAACTTCACCGGCTCCGTCTACCTCGACGACGTCGGAAGCATCCGTCAGGCGCTGCGCGCCGTGGACGGAATCGATGCGGATCGCATCTCCGCCGCGATCGACGACCCGAATATCGTCGCCGAGTACGAGCGACAGCGCGCGGACGCACGATCCGCCGCCGGCACGCCATCCGAGGCACAGGACAAGACGGCGGTCTCGGACGGGGTCGTGCGGTTCACCGCGCCGTCCGTCGTTTTCCGTCGCGGGGACGACGTCGCGCACGCCGGAGGCTGGCAGCCGCTCCTCGCCTACGACACCCTGCTCGCGAACTTCGCTCCCGGGCTCGAGCGAGTTCCGGCTCCGGAGTCGCCCGAGCCGCTGCTCGATTTCTTCCCCGGCGGGCTCACGACCGCCGAGGTCGCCCTTCTACTCGCCGAGGGCTCCGATCCGGTCCCCGATCGGGAGCATACGGAAGAACTTCTCGCCGAGCTAGTGGCAGAAGGCAAGGCAACTCGTGTGGCCGTGGGCTCGGGTGCGGTGTGGCGGCGTCCGTAACGGGAAGCGCCGACCGTTGGAGGAGGGCCGGCACCGGACACGAAGCCACGCCCCGTGCAGTGGTGGATGTATGTCCTGGTTGCGGCCGGGCTGGTCGTCATCTTCGACGTGTTGCTCGTTCTCTGGCTTGGGATCGCAACGCGCGAGACTGGTGAAGAACCACGTCACATCTCAGACGAGCGCAATCACTGAGTGGCTGCCGCTCCGCTGGGCTCGTGATGGGCGCACCTGGGATCGAACCAGGGACCTCTCGCGTGTGAAGCGAGCGCTCTCCCGCTGAGCTATGCGCCCGGGCGGCAAAGCGTAGCTCAGCCCCTGGTACGGTCACGCGCATGGCACCGGCGACGCTGACGCCTCCGCGGGAGCGCGCGAGGCGCGGCTCCGGGACAGGGGTTGGGAGAGCGTGGCGCGTGATCGTCCTGAACGACGATCACAACACCTTCCAGGGCGTCGCGTACGCCCTCTCGAACGTGCTTCCGGGTGTGAGCTACGACCAGGGGATGTCCCTTGCGGACCGGATCCACAACTCGGGTCAGGCGATCGTCTGGTCGGGTGAGCGGGAGCCCGCAGAGCTGTACTGGACACAGTTGCGCGACCTCGGCTTGACCATGGCGCCGCTCGAGCAGTAGCGGGACCGATGCTCAGGACACCGTGGTAGCGTCCGCCGCGTGCTGCTGGCGTTGACCGGGTACCAGGCTGCGCTGGTCGTCGTCGCGGCCTGCTTCATCGTGTTCGCGCTCGTCGCAGCGCTCGTCATCCCGCGCTCGCGGCCGTCGTTCCCGGGCAATCGACTCGGCATCTTTCTCGCGGTCGTCGGTGTCTTCTTCGTCGCGCAGATCAGCGCAGTGCTGGTTTTGGCCGAGATCGGCGAGGCGGACGAGCCAGCGGTGGAGCAGACGACGGGCACGGAATCCAACCCGCCGCCGACCCAGACGGGGACGACGGAGACGACCAGCACCGAGCCGACGCAGGCCGAGGGCGACCCCGTGGCCGGCAAGGCGATCTTCACCGGCTCCGCCGGCTGCACCGGATGCCACACGCTCGCCGACGCGAATGCGACGGGCACGGTCGGACCGAACCTCGACACCTTGAAGCCGAGCTACGACGCGGTGGTCAAGCAGGTGACGAACGGTGGGCAGGTCATGCCGCCGTTCAAGGACACGCTCACCGAGCAGCAGATCAAGGACGTGGCGGCGTACGTGTCGACCGTCACGCAGGGCTGAGCCGCTCCGACGCCTCGCTAGGCTGTCGCCTCGTGGAGAGGTGTCCGAGCGGCCGAAGGAGCGCGACTGGAAATCGCGTACGTGCTGAAAGGTGCGTCGCGGGTTCAAATCCCGCCCTCTCCGCTTGATGACAGGCCGACGGGTGCTCGTGCTCGGGGCGGGCTCGAGTGGCGAGCACTTCGTCGGCGCGCTGCGGCGACTCGATCCGGAAGTCCGGATCACGGTCGTCGAGCGCGAGCTCGCGGGGGGTGAGTGCTCCTACTACGCATGCATTCCGACGAAGACGCTCCTGCGGCCGACTGAGGCACTGGCAGCCGCGCGCAGCGCGCCGGGCGCGGCCGAAGCCGTCACCGGGGAGATCGACGTCGAGCGCGTGCTCTGGTGGCGCGACCAGGTGACGGACGGCCGGGACGACTCGTGGCATGCCGGCTGGCTCGAGCGCCAGGGCGCCGAGCTGGTTCGGGGAGACGCCCGTATCGCCGGTCTCGGAGTCGTCGCCGTCGGCGGGCGCGAGCTCGAGTTCGACGATCTCGTCGTCGCGACGGGCTCCCGGCCGGCCGTTCCGTCGATCGACGGCCTCGCAGACGTCGAGTACTGGACGAACAGGGACGCGATCTGGGCGAGCAGCGTCCCGGCGAGCTTGCTCGTGCTGGGCGGTGGCGCGGTGGGAGTCGAGCTCGCCCAGTTCTTCCGGCGAATTGGCGCCGAGGTCACGATCGTCGAGCACAACGAGCACTTGCTCCCCCGGCTCGATCGGGACGCGGGCGAGCTGCTCGCGGAGCGCTTCGAGCAGGACGGGATCCGCGTGTTGCGGGGCACGCAGGCGATGGGAGTGGAGGCGACCGCGGGCGGCGTCAGCGTCGCGCTCGCGTCGGGCGAGGCGCTCGACGCCGAGCGGCTCCTCGTCGCGACGGGCCGACGACCCAACGTCTCGGGGATCGGCCTCGAGCAGCTCGGAGTCGAGGTCACCCATCGTGGTGTCACCGTCGACGATCGCCTGCGCGCGGCCGACGGCGTCTGGGCGATCGGCGATGCGGCTGGCGTTGGCCTCCTCACGCACCTCGGGAAGTACCAGGCTCGGGTGGCGGCCGCGAACCTCGCAGGGCGCGACGTCCGCGCCGACTACCGGGCGATACCGGCCGCCGTCTTCACCGACCCGCAGGTCGCGAGCGTCGGCCGCATGGACGGCGATGGCGTCGTCTCGGCTCGCTTCGACATCACCGGCGGGCGGCTGTCGACGTACGAGCGGCCGAAGCGACCCGGGTTCGTGAAGCTCGCAGCCGACGCGCAGCGCCGTGTCCTGGTCGGCGCGATCGCGGTCGGGCCGGAGGCAGGCGAGTGGCTCGGCCAGCTCACGCTCGCCGTGCGGGCAGAGGTTCCGATGGACGTCCTCCTCGACACCATCCAGCCGTATCCGACGTTCTCCGAGGCGATCTTCAGCGCGCTGGTCGAGCTCGACGCGACCCTCGACGGCTGAGCGACGTGCCCGAGGGGGACTCCCTCCACCGGATCGCGCGGCAGCTGCAGGTGCTCGTCGGCGAGCGCGTCGAAGCGGAGAGCCCGAACCCGCGCGGCCTCGTCACGGGCGTCGCGCGAGCTGTCGACGGTCGCCGCCTCGAGAAGGTCGAGGCCATCGGGAAGAACCTCGTGCTGCGATTCGAGGGCGGCCTCGTCGTTCGCAGCCACCTCCGCATGAGCGGACGCTGGAGGGTGCAGCGGCCGGACGGGTCACGGCGCATCGGCTCTCCGTGGCTGGTCCTCCGGGGCGGCGAGTGGGAGGCGACGCAGTGGAACGGGCCGGTCCTCGCGCTGGGCGGTGACGCGGCCGTGCACGATCTCGGCCCGGACCTGCTCGCGGACGACACGGAACTCGCGGAGCTCGTCGGCCGGCTGCGCCGCGAGGACCAGCCTCGGGTCGTGGGCGAGGCGCTCGTCGATCAACGCGTCGTCGCGGGGATCGGGAACGTGTGGCTCGCCGAGATGCTGTGGCATGCACGCGTGTCGCCGTGGACGCCGCTCGGCCGCGTCAGCGATGACGAGCTGCGCGACGCGCTCGCGTGGGCACGAACGGCGATGCTGGCGGCGGTAGCCGGTCGTCGTCCGCGGCGCGCCGTCTATCGACGGGCGGGACGCGGATGTCCGCGGTGCGGCGAGCCGATTCGTTCACGCGGACTCGGCGACGCGAACCGAACCGCCTACTGGTGCCCGGCGTGCCAGCCGGGCGACAACTCAGCGGAGAGGGAGGGATTCGAACCCTCGACGAGCGGATTACCACCCGTAACGCCTTAGCAGGGCGCCGCCTTCAGCCACTCGGCCACCTCTCCAGGGACCGCCCAGGATATCGGACGACCTGGCCGGTTCCCGTAGTCCCGCTCTTGCGCAGATTGGCAATCGGCCAGCACCGATCGCCATTCGCGCGACGACCGAGAGACGCTTTCTTGCGAAGGGGCGGCTACCCTGTGCGTCCCACGGAGGGGTGCCGGAGCGGTCGAACGGGGCGGTCTCGAAAACCGTTAGGGGTGCAAGCTCCTCGAGGGTTCAAATCCCTCCCCCTCCGTACAAACGCCTACGTCGTCCGCGGTCGCGCGGCGTCCCAGATGAAGTAGATGAAGAGACCGGCGATCGGGATCACGAGGATCAGGACGATCCAGAAGATCTTCCCGCCGACGCCGAGGTCGTGCCGGCGAAGCACCCGCGTCGCGACGAGGAGCCACACGGCGATCCAGACGACCAATGCCGCTGTGGCGAGGCCGATGCCGAACGTGTAGGCGAGAAGCATCCCGAGCATCGGCGCGAAGCCTAATGCAGTCGTCAGGCGAGGATCTTCGAGAGGAACTGCCTCGAGCGCTCCTCCTTCGGGGCGGCGAAGAACTCCTCCGGTCGACCCTCCTCGACGATGCGACCGTCGTCCAGCATCGCGATGCGATCCGCCGCCTCGCGCGCGAACCCCATCTCGTGCGTGACGACGATCATGGTCATCCCCTCCCGGGCAAGCACCTTCATCACGTCGAGCACCTCGCCGATCATCTCGGGGTCGAGCGCGCTCGTCGCCTCGTCGAACAGCATCAGGCTCGGGTTCATCGCGAGGGCCCGTGCGATCGCGACGCGCTGCTGCTGTCCTCCGGAGAGCTTTCCGGGGTAGACGTCGCGCTTGTCCGCGAGGCCGACGCGGTCGAGGAGCGCCTCCGCGCCGGCGATCGCCTCCTTTCGGCGGACTCGGCGCACGTGGACGGGTGCCTCGATGACGTTCTCGAGGGCCGTCTTGTGCGGGAAGAGGTTGAAGCGCTGGAAGACGATGCCGATCTCGGCCCGCTGGCGGGCGATGCTCTTCTCCGAGTCCTCGATGAGCTTCCCGTTCTGCTCGCGGTATCCGATGAGGCGCCCGTTGACCTCGATCCGACCGGCGTCGATCTTCTCGAGATGGTTGACGCAACGCAGAAACGTCGACTTGCCGGAACCCGAGGGTCCGATGATGCACACGACGGCGCCTCGTGCCACCTGGAGGTCGACGCCTTTCAGCACTTCGAGCCGGCCGAAGCGCTTGTGGACGCCGATCGCTCGCACGACAACGTCCGCCGCCTGCACGGCGGCGTCCGGGACTAGCGTGCCCCGCGGGCCCATGCCTGCACCGGCGTCCACGCCTCGACCAGCCGCTCCCAGCGGGTGAGCTCGTCCGCGCGCTCGCTGGCGGCGAGCTTGCGCTCGATCTGGGCCTGGATGACCGTCCAGACGCTCGTCAGCACGAGGTACCAGATCGCCACGGCGCCGAAGAACTCCACCGGCTTGAACGTCTGCGAGTAGTGGATCTCCGCGTCGGAGAACATCTCGTACACGCCGATCGTGAACACGAGGGACGTGTTCTTGATCATCGCGTTGAACTCGTTGCCGAGCGGCGGCACGATCACGCGGGCCGCCTGGGGTAGGACGATGCGCCGCATCGCCAGCCCTTGCCTCATGCCGAGCGAGCGGGCGGCCTCCATCTGCCCCCTGTCGATCGCATCTATTCCGGCGCGAATGATCTCGCGCATGTAGGCGCCCTCGTTGAGCCCCAGCGCGAGGATGCCGGCGAAGACGGCGCCGTCCATCGTGAAGAGCCCGAAGTTCACCGTCGTCGGGATGAGCGCGAAGCCGAACAGCAGGTTGACGCCGTAGTAGACGAAGAAGATCTGCACGAGGAGCGGCGTGCCGCGGAAGATGAGCACGTAGAACCCCGACAGCCAGCGCAGCGGAGCGATGCGCGACATGCGCATGAGCGCCGCGGCGAGGCCGAGGACGACACCCAGGATCTGCGCGGCGATCGCGATGTAGACGGTGGTCAGGAGCGCCCGAAGGAAGATCTCGTCGGGGTGGAACAGTCGTTCCCAGACGACGTGCCAGTCGACCGCGGCAAGCATCGGGCGCTCCCTCCCGCTCTCGTTACTTCTTCAGCAGGACGACCGCCTTGGCCATGCCCCACTTGGCGACGATCTTCTTCATTGTGCCGTTGCGGTTCATGACGGCGATGGCCTTCTGCGTTGCCGCGCGCAGCGGGTCGCCCTTCCTCATCGCGATCCCGATCGGAATCGGGTTGACTGGCGTGCCGGCCACCTGGACGGTCTTGTCGTGTGCGGCGTAGTACGCGACCGGCGGGGCGTCCGCGTAGTACGCATCCACCCTGCCCACTTTCAGCGCGGCGAAGGCATCCGTGTCCTTGGGGAAGGTCTTGATGCTGATCGCCTCTCCTCCGGCCTTGACGATCGCCTTCGAGGTCGCGGCCAGGAAGTCGCGGTTCGTCGTCCCGGACTCGACCGAGACCGAGTGCCCTGCGAGGCTCTCGAGCGACTTGATGTGCAGTGGATTGCCCGCCTTGACCATGATCGACTGGCCGACCTTGAGGTAGTCGACGAAGTCGACCTGCTTGCGTCTCTCCGGCGTGTCGTTCATGCCGCTGATGACCGCGTCGCAGCGCTTCGAGAGCAGCGCGGCGATGATGCCGTCGAACCCGGTGTTCTTGAACTGCGCGCCGACGCCCATCAGCTTGGCGACGCCGGTGCCGATGTCGATGTCCGAGCCGACGATCTTGGAGCCCTTGAACGACTCCTCGGGCGGATACGTCGCATCGGTGCAATAGACGATCTTGCCCGCGCTCTTGATCGCCGGGGGCGGTGTGATCGCCTGCGACGTCGCGAGAGCCGCCGTCGCCGCGACGCCGACGACTGCCACGCCCGCCGCGACGAGCGCGAGCAGGTTACGTGCGGTCATTCTCATCTCCCTTCGGGCCTGCGCCTGTGAATCGGACCGGTAAGTCTGACGGAATCCGGCGCCGACTGGGTCGCGAGTAGCGCAGCAGCGATTCAGTCGTGGATTCGCGCGATCAGGTCTTCCCGCTTCAGCACTGGCACCTCGATCCCGCCGAGCCACACCTCGAATCCCGCGTCGCGCGGGTAGAGCACGTTGTCGCCGGTGACGATGCCCGTCCGGCAGACGACGGCGGCTGCAGCGGAGGCGGGGAGGATCAGCCCGGAGCCGTCCGCGATCTCGCCGCGTCCCAGAGGAAGTAGACGAGCAGGCCGACGATCGGGAAGAGGAGGATCAGAAGGATCCAGAGCACCTTCGCGGCGACGCCGAGGTCGTGTCGCTGGATGACTCGGTACGCGACGACGAGCCAGACGATGACCCAGACGATGACGGCAGCGGTCGCGAGCAGGAACACGCGCGTAGCCTAGTCGTGGATGCGTGCGATGAGGTGCTCGCGCTTGAGAACCTTGACCTCGAGTCCGCCGAGGCGGACGTCGTAGCCGGTGTCGCGCGGGTAGAGGACCTTGTCACCCGCTTCGACGCCGCTCACGTCGGCGCCCACCGCGGTCACGATGCCGGTGCGGCAGGGGGCGGCCTCGGCCGCCGACGCCGGGAGGATGAGCCCTGCCCGGGTCTCCGACTCATCCGAGACGGGCTGCACGACGACGAACTCGTCGAGTGGCTCCAGCGAGACGTCCATGCTTCTCGATTCCTCGATCACGGTCTAAAGATACGTCTAGAGGCGTCCGGCTTCGACGATGCGTTGAAGGAATTGCTGCGTCCGTGGCTCGCGCGGGGTGCCGAAGATCTCCGCCGGCGTCCCCTCCTCGAGGATGACGCCCTCGTCGAGGAAGCAGACGCGATGGGCAACGTCGCGCGCGAACCCCATCTCGTGCGTCGCGATGAGCATCGTCATTCCCTCCTCGGCGAGCTCGCGGATGACGGAGAGCACTTCCGCGACGAGCTCGGGATCGAGCGCGCTCGTCACCTCGTCGAGGAGCAGCAGCCCGGCTGCATCGCGAGCGCGCGGATGATCGCGACGCCGCTGCTGCTGGCCGCCCGAGAGTCGGTCCGGGTACTCGGCGCGCTTGTCCGCGAGCCCGAAGCGGTGCGAGAAGCTCGTCCGCTCGCGCCTCGGCCTCCGCCTTCGGCAGCCCGAGCGCTTTCCGTGGTGCGAGCGTGACGTTCTCGAGCACCGACATGTGCGGGAAGAGGTTGAACGACTGGAAGACGATCCCGATCCCGCGCCGCAGCGCGTTCACGTCGACGCCCGACGCGGTGATCTCGGTACCCCGCAACGTGATACGACCCTCGTCGATCGGCTCGAGCAGGTTCACGCAGCGCAGGAGCGTCGACTTGCCCGAGCCGGACGCGCCGATGAGGCAGACGACCTCGTGCTCGGCGAGCTCGAGGTCGATCCCGCGGAGCACCTCGAGCTTGCCGAACGACTTGTGAACTCCCTCGAGCGCGAGAGCTGCGCCGTTCCGGTTCACCGGACTCCGCCGGACAGCTGACGACGGCGATCCCGCGCGATCAGCCAGTCCGTGAACCGCGCCAACGGGACGGTGATCGCGATGAACAGGATGGCCGTGCAGATGTACGGCGTGTAGTTGAACGTCGCTGCGACGTCGATCTGCGACTGCCGGAACGCTTCGACGACGCCGAGCAACGCCACGAGCGCAGTGTCCTTCTGCAGCCCGATGAAGTCGTTGAGGAGCGGCGGGATCACACGGCGCACCGCCTGGGGAACGACCACGAAGCGGAGCGTTTGTCCGTGGCTGAGCCCGAGCGATCGCGCGGCGGCGGCCTGGCTCGGGTGCACCGACTCGATGCCTGCTCGGTACACCTCGGAGACGTACGCGGAGTAGACGAGGACGAGCGCGACTGTCCCCCAGAAGATGGGGGACACCGGCACGCGCGGAAGTTGGAGCGCGGTCACGCCGAACCCGAGGATGTAGATGACGAGGATGGTCGGGATTCCGCGGAAGAGGTCTGCGTAGACCGTCGCGAGGGCGCGGAGCGGGAAGAAGACCGGTCCCGGCAAGCCTCGCATGACCGCGAGGACGAGCGCGAAGATCAGGATGAAGACCTCGGCGACGAGGAAGATCTTCACGTTGAGGAGGAACGCCCGCGCGATCTCGGGGAACGAATCCCGGAAGACGGTCGGATCGAAGAAGGCCTGCTTGAAGTCCGGCCAGCCGGGTGCCCTGACGACGACGGCCACGAGGAGGCCGATCACGACGATGGTGCTGATGGCCGCGACAGCGACCGCCCGGCGGCCACCGCCGGGCGACGCCGAGCCGAGGATCCGTGAGCCTCTGGTGCCGGTCAGGGCGCTACCGGAGGTCCGGGGCGCCCGCCTTCGCGAGGTACTGCCTCTGGAGCGCCTTCATGGTGCCGTTCGCCCAGAGGCGGTTCAGCGCCCGGTTCACGCACTTGACGAGAGGATTCCCCTTCTCGAACACCATGCCGAAGTGCTCCCGCGGGCCACGCTGGGGGAGCTTGCCGACGATCGTCCCGTGGTCGAGCTGCGCGGCGACCACGTAGAACGCGGTCGGCAGGTCGACCACGATCCCGTCGATCTGGCCTGAGTTGAGTGCGGAGATCGCGTCGTTGTTCGAGTCGTAGACCGCCGGGCTCTGCGACGGCTTGATGAAGTCGTTGATGTAGTCGTAGCTCGTGGTTCCCACCTGGGCGCCGAGCTTGTACGGCCGTAGCCCGGCAACGGTCTTCACGCGAGAGATCGGCGTGCCGGCGTTCGCCACGACGGCCTGATTGACGAAGTAGTACGAGTTCGAGAAGGAGACGTTCTTCGCGCGGGCCGGAAGGTACGAGACCTGCGCCATGTAGAAGTCGAACGGCTTCTTCCCCGGACGGAAGGAGTTGTTGAACGGCACGGCCGACCAGGTGACCTGCCCCTTGGAGAAGCCCAGCTGCTTCGCAACCGCGTACGCGACAGCGGACTCGTAGCCCTTGCCGCTCGCCGGGTTGCTCACCTTCCAGGGCTTCTTCTCCGCGCCGCCCCACCACGGCGGGTAGGCGGGATTGTCGGTCGCGAGGCTGAGCTTTCCGTCTGCGGTGAGGTTCAGGCTGCTCTTCGCGCAGCCGGGAATCGCGGCGGGAGCCGATGGATCACCCGTCGCGGCCGCCGCGAGGCCGAGTGCGAGAACCATGAGACTGACCACAAGAGCACCGACGCGCATCAGATCGCTCCTCCCGAGAGTTGCCCGAACCGCGCGAATGTATCAGCGTGCGCGCTAGCGTCCCGCGCATGGCGAGCCCGTTCATCGAGCTCGAGGTGGGGGAGCGGGTCGTCAAGCTGACGAACCCCGACAAGGTCCTCTTCCCGAAGGCGCGCAAGACGAAGCGCGATCTCGCCGAGTACTACATCGCGGTGGGGGAAGGCATCGTGCGGGCGCTGCACGAGCGGCCGACGCAGCTGCGGCGGTTCCCGGAGGGCGTGACCGGCGAGATGATCTACCAGAAGCGCGTTCCGAAGCACCACCCGGACTGGGTCGAGACCGCCCGGGTCACGTTCCCTTCCGGCCGGCACGCGGACGAGCTGTGCGTCACCGAGCTCGCACAGGTCGTCTGGGCGGCGAACCTCGCGGTCGTCGACTTCCATCCGTGGCCCTCGCGCAGGCGCGACACCGAGCATCCCGACGAGCTGCGCATCGACATCGACCCGCAGCCGGGGACGACGTTCCGCGACGGGAAGAAGGTCGCGGCCGTCGTGCGCGAGCTGCTCGGCGAGATCGGCTACACGGGTTGGCCGAAGACCTCCGGAAACCGCGGGATCCACGTCTTCTGCCGGATCGAGCCGAACTGGGAGTTCCCGGTCGTGCGCCGCGCCGCGCTCGCGTTCGCACGCGAGGTGGAGCGCCGAGCGCCGAAGAAGGTGACGACCGCGTGGTGGAAGGAGGAGCGCGGCAAGCGGGTCTTCATCGACTACAACCAGAACGCGCGTGACCGCACGGTCGCGTCCGCCTACTCGGTGCGTGGACGGCCGGATGCGACGGTCTCGGCGCCCGTCACGTGGGACGAGCTCCCCGAAGTCGAGACCGAGGATTTCTCGATGGCGACGATGCCGGCTCGGTTCGCGAAGCTCGGAGACGTCCACGCAGGCATCGACGACGCGGTCTGCGACCTCCGCGTCCTCCTCGAGTGGGTCGAGCGCGAAGAGAAGGAAGGGATCGGCGAGGCGCCGTACCCCCCGAACTTCCCGAAGATGCCCGGCGAGCCTGCGCGCGTGCAGCCCTCGCGGGCGAAGAAGGGCTAGCCGAGCAGCGAGGCGACCGAGTCCGAGGACTTCACGGGTGGGCGCAGCTCACGCCACGTGCACTGCTTCGCGTCCTTGTCGTCCCGAAAGCGGATGAGCTTCGTCCCGTGGCGGAACCGGTTCGACTGCACCTTGTCGTACCGGACCTCGACCACGAGCTCGGGGCGCACGGCCGACTCCTCGAGCTCGCCCCCGCCCCAGCGATTCGGCTCGGAGAAGCGCCGCTCGGGCGCGTTCTCGAGCAGCGGCAGGACGCGCTTCGCGATCTCGTCGTGGCGCGCCGGCGCGACTGCGGCCGAGCCGACGTAGTCGAGCTCGCCGTCGTCGCGATAGAGCCCGAGCAGGAGCGTCGCGATGCGTTCCGGCTTCGCCTTCCAGCGAACGCCCACGACGACACAGTCGGCCGTCTTCTCGGGTTTCACCTTGACCACGCCGTCGCGCGAGCCCGGCAGGTACGCGAGATCGCGCCGCTTGGCGATCACTCCGTCGAGCCCGATCGCCTCGAACCGGTCGAGCCAGCCGAGCGCCTCGTCTCGATCGCGGGTCGCGGGTGAGAGCTCGAAGCGCTTCACGCTTCTCTCGAGCCGTGCGCGTCGCTTGGACAGCGGCTCGTGCCAGGCCTCGACGCCCTTCCAGACGAGCACGTCGAACGCGATGAACCGAGCCGGTATCTCGGCCGAGAGCTTGTTCACGCGGCTCTCGGCCGGGTGCAGCCGCATCTGCATGGCGTCGAAGTCGAGGACGCCTTCGCGCTCGATGACGATCTCGCCGTCGAGCGCCGAGAGCGGCGGCAGGAGCTTCCCGAGCGGTCGCAGCTCCGGGAAGTACCGAAGCAGCGGACGGGCGTTACGCGACCACAGACGCAGCTCGCCGGAGCCGTTCTCGAGGAGGCCGCGGAACCCGTCCCACTTCGGCTCGTACTGCCAGTCGTCGCCTTCCGGGAGTTCGCGGACGAGCTCCGCCTCCATCGGCGGGAACGGGATGGCTGCGTGCAGGTCGGCCGGACGCTCGACCGGTTCGCGCGGGCCGATACGCGATCTGGCCATGTCCTGAAGCTACTACGCTCTCTCGTTCATGCGTCGCGTCGTCGTCACCGGCCTCGGAGCCGTCACCCCGCTCGGGCTCGACGCGCAGTCCACGTGGGACGCCGCCGTCGCGGGCAGGAGCGGCATCGACTGGATCCGGTCTTTCGACGCCTCGGACTTCCCGGTGCGCATCGCCTCCGAGGTCAAGGGATTCGAGCCGGAGGCGGTGGTCGGTCCGAAGGAGGCTCGGCGGCTCGAGCGCAACGTCGTGCTCGCCGTCGCCGCGGCGCGCGAGGCGTGGACCGACGCCGGAGTCGAAGGCGTCGATCCGGCGCGGGCGGGCATCCTCGTCGGCTCCGCGATCGGCGGCGTCCTCGGGATCCTCGAGCAAGACGACGTCCGCCGCGAGCGCGGGCACAGCCGCGTATCGCCGTGGTTCCTCCCGAACGTGCTCGTCGATTCCGCGACGGGGCAGATCGCGATCGACCTCGGGCTGCGCGGGCCGAACTACGCGCCGGTGTCCGCCTGCGCCACGGGGTCGCACGCGGTTGGGGAGGGGGCCGAGACGATCCGCCGTGGCGACGCCGACGTCGTACTCGCGGGCGGGACCGAGGCATGCATGCATCCGCTGATCCTCGCCGGCTTCTGCGCGATGAGAGGGCTCGTCGCCGAGGAGGAGGACCCCACACTGGCCTCGCGCCCGTTCGACGCCACACGCGCGGGCTTCGTCATGGGCGAGGGCGCCTGCGTGCTGCTCCTCGAGGAGCTCGAGCGTGCCGTTGCGCGCGGAGCGCGGATCTATGCCGAGGTCCTCGGCTACGGCACCTCGAACGACGCGCACCACATGGCCCAGCCGGATCCCGAGTCGGTGGGAGTCGCCGAGATGATGCGCGCGGCGCTGACCCGGTCCGAGGTGGAGCTCGATCGCGTCGGCTACATCAACGCCCACGGGACGTCGACGCCTCAGGGCGATCTCGCGGAGACGAAGGCGATCAAGGCCGTCTTCGGCTCACATGCGTACGACCTCGCGGTGTCGTCGACGAAGTCGGTGACGGGGCACTGCTTCGGGGCAGCAGGTGCGGTCGAGGCGATGATGTGCGTCCGCGCGCTGCACGAGGGCGTCCTCCCGCCGACGATCAACTACCGCAACCCCGATCCCGAATGCGACCTCGACTACGTGCCGAACGAGGCGCGGAGCGTGCAGGTGGACGTCGCGCTGTCGAACGCCATGGGCCTCGGCGGGCACAACGCGTGTGTCCTGCTCGGTAGAGCCCCTTCATGACGTGGACGATCCCGGCCGATAACTCACCCGCATGAAGGCGTTCGCTGCGGCAGCGATTGTCGGCACCGTCCTCCTCCTTGGAACGGGATGCGGCGGGGGTCAGTCCATCTCGATCAAGACTCCGGACCCGCCGGTCGGAAAGCCCGTGCTGCCCGACATTGCCCCGGCACCGCCGCTCAATCTTCAGTTGGTCAGGGCTGGCGACCGATGGCAGCTTCGCTTCAGCACACTGCTCGTCAACAACGGAGACGGCGACTTCGTCCTGCGAGCGATGCGCGTCGTCGGCGACTGGACGGTCTATCAGGACATCCAGTATTCGAAGAGCGGCGCAAAGGTCGCGCGCACACCCGCGACTCTCGTCTGGGGCGGAGATGGTCACAACCACTGGCACGTACAGCGCGTCGCGATCAACCGTCTGCTGCCACTGGGCAAGGACGGCCGACCCGTCCCCGGCGCGAAGGGCTGGCCCGACGCGAAGATCGGCTTCTGTTACTACGACGGGATCCGCGAGGCGGACGACGCGTCACAGGACCCGGTGTACTCGCGGTACAGCTGTGGCAGCAGCACAAGTGACACCGCGGTCGCCATGGGCCTCAGCTGGGGCTGGAGCGACCTCTATCCGTTCATGCTCCCGGGGCAGGACGTCGACGTCACGAACGTCCCCGACGGTCGCTACCGGTTACGGGTCGAGGTGGACCCCCTCAGGTGGTTCCACGAGACGCGTCGCGATGACAACGTCACCTGGACCGACCTTACGCTCGCGACCTCGTCGAGCGGTGGGCGGGTCCTTCGCGACATCAAGCAGGGACCGTCGATCCCCGACAACCCGTGATTGACAGTCTGTCGGGAGAGCCCTAAAGTCCTGTGCACGCGGCTCATGGGGAGTCGAGTTGGGGAACCGACCATAAGGGGGAGGAATGCGGAAGATTCTGATGCTGCTCGGCATCGTCGCTGCGCTCGCCATCCCGGCCGCTGCTCTTGCGGCCACGCTGAATACCGACAATTTCGGCGACTACATCGGCCAGGGCAGCAAGTGTACGAACGGCGCCTTCTACCACATCGTTCATCCGGGCCCAGACGGTGGCGCGGACGGGACGGTCAGCGTCGTATTCAACAACGACACTGGTAATCCAGTGGTCGAAGACTCGTATGCGAGCCCGGGAAGACGACGCACTACCTCGTGTTCGGAACGGGCACGCTCACATCGGCCGAGGACAACATTCCGGCCGGCAAGCTCGTCATCTCGGGCGTGTCGTGCAAGAAGGGCCGCGCGGCAAATAGCCGCAGGCACATCTGCTTCGAAGGGGCCCCAAGGGGCCCCTTCGTCATTTCAGGCCGCCCTGCTGAGTTCGTCGATCGACAGCAACACGACGTCGGCCAGCGCCAAAGCGTCGTCGGGCGGCGGATAGCGCCGGTTCGGGATCGCGAGCACCCGCATACCCGCGGCATGCGCCGCTCGGATCCCGTTTCCCGAGTCCTCGACTGCGGCACAGCACTCCGGCGGGATGCCCAGTCGACGCGCGGCCTCGAGGAAGACGTCGGGTGCCGGCTTCCCTCGTGCGACCTCCTCGGACGAGACCGTGACCTCGAAGGAATCCGCGAGACCCGCTGTGTCCAGAACTGCGTCGATGACGCTCCTGTTGGAGGACGACGCGAGCGCCAGCCGGAACGACCGTGCGAGACGCAGCACGGCGTCGACCGCTCCCTCGATGAGTGGAAGGCGTTCCGCGTAGCGTTCGAGCAGTCGATCGACGATAAGG
>CAVZNK010000004.1:0-182630 GCA_963776555.1 uncultured Gaiellaceae bacterium
GATGGTCGGATTGGACGTGACCCCGACGACGGCGTATTCCTGGATCAGGCGCTTCAGCTCGCCCGTTTCGAGCATCTCGCGCGAGAGCGAGTCGATCCAGACGCTGACTCCGTGCTCGGAAAGCTCGTGCAACCTGTTGCGTGCCACGCGTCAACGTTAGCGGTTCGGGTACGCCCGTAGAACGGCGCGGGTGACAGCGGCCGAGAAACGTCGTGAGCTGGGCCAGCAGTTCCGGGTGGACTCCGTGCGGATGAGCGCCGCCGCCAAGTCCGGGCACCCGACGTCCGCGATGTCCGCCGCCGACCTGCTCGCCGTCCTCGTCGACGGCTACCTCCGCTACGACTTCGACGATCCGAAGAGCCCTGCAAACGACCGCCTCGTCTTTTCGAAGGGGCACGCGTCGACGCTCCTGTACGCCATCTATCGCGCGGCGGGCGTCGTGTCGGAGGACGAGCTCCTGCGCTACCGCAAGTACGGGGGCATGCTCGAGGGCCATCCGACGCCGCGTCATCCCCTGGGTAGACGTCGCCACCGGGTCGCTCGGCCAGGGTCTGCCCGATCGGTGTCGGGATGGCGCTCGGCGGCGAAATACCTCGACGGCTCCCGAACCGCGTCTGGGTGCTGTGCGGCGACAGCGAGATGGCCGAGGGCTCGATGTGGGAGGCGTTCGAGCACGCGGCCCACTACGAGCTCGACAACCTCACCGCGATCGTCGACGTGAACCGGCTCGGCCAGCGGGGCGAGACGATGGTCGGCTGGGACCTCGACGCGTACGTGGCCCGCGCGCGAGGCGTTCGGCTGGCGCGCGATCGAGGTCGACGGCCACGACGTCGGGGCGATCGACGACGCGTTCGGACGCGCAGTCGCGACGACGGGCGCCCGACGGTGATCGTCGCGCGGACGAAGAAAGGCAAGGGCGTCGCCGCGGTCGAGGACCAGAACGGCTTCCACGGCAAGCCGCTCGACGATCCCGACGCCGCGATCGCGGAGCTGGGGGGCCTGCGCGACGTCCACGTCGACGTCGCGAAGCCCGAGGCGAAGCCGAGGCCAGCCGCCGGTTCGGTGCGATCTGCAGCTGCCGCGGTACGAGCCCGGCTCCGAGGTCGCGACGCGCAAGGCCTACGGCGACGCGCTCGCCGCGCTCGGGGTCGCGCGGCCCGACGTCGTCGCGCTCGACGGCGAGGTGTCCAACTCGACGTTCGCAGAGACGTTCGCGAAGGCGCATCCCGAGCGCTACTTCGAGATGTACATCGCCGAGCAGCAGATGGTCGCCGCCGCGGTCGGGCTACAGGCGGTCGGCTGGCGGCCGTTCGCGTCCACCTTCGCGGCTTTTCTCTCCCGCGCGTACGACTTCACGCGCATGGCAGCCGTGAGCCGCGCGAACTTCGCCCTCGTCGGATCGCACGCCGGCGTCTCGATCGGGGAGGACGGCCCGTCCCAGATGGGGCTCGAGGACATCGCCTCCCTGCGCGCGATCCACGGCTCGACCGTCCTCCATCCGTGCGACGCGAACCAGACCGCCAAGCTCGTCGCCGCCATGGCCGACCGCGACGGCATCTCGTATCTGCGCACCCTGCGCCCGGCGACGCCCGTCCTCTACGAGGCGGACGACGAGTTCGAGATCGGCGGCAGCCGCGTCGTCCGCTCGAGCGATTCGGACGAAGTCGCGCTGATCGGCGCCGGCATCACCGTCCACGAGGCGCTGAAGGCCGCGACACACTCGCCGAGGAAGGCATCTCGGCACGCGTGATCGACGCCTACTCGATCAAGCCGATCGACGCGGACACGATCCTCGCGGCGGTCGAGGCGACCGGGGGTCGTCTCGTCACGGTCGAGGACCACTGGCCGGAGGGCGGTCTCGGTGACGCGGTGCTCGAGGCGGTGGCCGACACCGACGAGCCTCCGCGCGTGGTCAAGCTCGCCGTGCGCGAGTTGCCGCGGTCGGGGACGCCGGAGGAATGCATCGCGGCGGCGGGCATCGACGCCGAGCACATCGCCGTGGCTGCGCGACGGCTCGTCGCCCACACGGTCCAGACCGCCTAGCCGGCTCGCCGCTCCCTCTACCCTTGTGCGGCCATGGCCGTGCTCATCGCATCCGAGCTTCGGAAGGAGTTCTCGGGCGACCCGCTCTTCGAGAACGTCTCGTTCACGGTCGGTCGCAAGGACCGCCTGTCGCTCGCGGGCGCAAATGGCGCGGGGAAGACGACGCTCCTGCGCGCGATCGCAGGCGAGACGTCGATCCAGGGCGGAAAGCTCGCGTTCGCGAAGGGAACACGGCTCGCGCTGCACGACCAGCGCCCGCCGCTCGACTTCGACGCCACGCTCCGCGAGTACGCGCTCTCCGGCGCGCGCGACCTCCTCGAACTCGAAGCCGAGCTCCGCCGGCTCGAGGCTGCGATGGCCGACGGCGTCCACGACGACGTGACGCTGCGGCGCTACGCGGACGCGCAGGCTTCCCTCGAGCACGCGGGCGGCTGGGCGTGGCGGGATCGCGCGGCCGCCTCGGTGCGGGGGCTCGGGTTCACCGACGACGAGCTCGACCGGCCGCTCGGGACGTTCTCCGGCGGCGAGCTCACGCGTGCGTCCCTTGCCCGGGCGCTCGCCGGGAGTCCCGATCTGCTCCTCCTCGACGAGCCCACGAACCACCTCGACGTCCAGAACCTCGAATGGCTCGAGCGCGAGCTAGAGACGATCGACGCTGCCGTCATCCTCGTGGCCCACGACCGCTGGTTCCTCGAGGCGGTGACGACCTCGGTGCTCGAGCTCGCCCCAGGAGGCGCCCACTACTTCTCCGGGCCGTGGCACGAGTGGCGGAAGGAGAAGGCAGCCCGCGTCGCGGCGGCCGGCAGAACCGCGGGCCGCGTCTCCGTGGACATCGCCCGGCTCGAGCGCTTCGTCGAGCGCTTCCGCTACAAGAAGTCGAAGGCGAAGCAGGCGCAGGCGAAGCTCACCCAGATCGCGCGGCTCGAGCAGGAGCGCACCGACGCGAGGCGAGAGGTCGAGGCGCTCACGAAACGGCAGCGCACGCTCGGGTTCGACTTCCTCGATCCTCCCCGCAGCGGGCGGATCGTGGTCGAGGTCGAGGACGTCTCGCTCTCGGCAGGCGAGAAACAGCTCCTCGAGGGCGCGACCATGGCGCTCGAGCGGGGCGAGAAGGTGGGGCTCGTCGGTCCCAACGGCTCCGGCAAGACGACGCTGCTCGCCGCGATCCTCGACGGACATCCCCTCGACGGCGGCCGTATCGTGCTCGGTCACGGGGTCGTGCCCGGGTACTTCTCGCAGCACACGCTCGAGCTCCCGAAGTCGGGCTCCGTGCTCGATGCGACGGCCGCCGCGACCGGCCTCCAGCGGCCCCGCGCACAGGCCTTGCTCGGACGCTTCCTCTTCTCCGGCTGGGATACGCACGAGCGGTCCGTGACGGCGCTCTCCGGAGGCGAGAGGCGGCGGCTCGCGCTAGCGCTGCTCGTCGCCTCTGGATGCAACTTCCTCGTCCTCGACGAGCCGACGAACCACCTCGACGTCGAGTCGCGCGAGGCGCTCGAGGCAGCGCTCGAGGCGTTCCCCGGCACGATCCTGCTCGTTTCGCACGACCGCGCGCTCCTCGACGCCGTGCCCGACCGGATCGTCGCGTTCGAGGATCGCGGGCTGCGCTCGTACGACGGCGGGTGGGCGGACCTGGAGCGCGAGCGCGAGGCGGCCGTCCCTCCGGTCGTGCCGCCGCAGTCCGGGTCGGAAGGACCGCCTAAGCCGTCCAAGCCGCGATCCGCGAAGCGCGCCCCGACGGAGCTCGAGCTCCTCGAGAGCGACATCGCACGCGTCGAGGCACGCATCGCCGAGCTCGAGCGCACCCTTGCGGACGACTGGACGAACATGGACGTTCTCGGCGCGCACCGAGCCGCACGCGACGAGCTCGCGAGACTCCTCGAGCGGTGGGAGGTCCTCTTCGCCGAGGCGCGCACACCGTGACGCGAGCGGTATCCGGCGGCGTACAGAGGTCGTGCATGCAGTGACGATCGACGCTCCTCGCGGGCTCGGAGAGACGACGCCGTCGTTCGCCGCGGTCGCCGAGGAGCTCCTCGACGACGTGTACGGCTACCTGCTGTACCTGACGAAGAACTGGGCCGTCGCGGAAGACCTGACCGGCGAGACGTTCGAGACGGCCCTCAGGAAGTGGCGCCGCTTCGATCCCGGCCGCGGCACGCCACGCGCCTGGCTCCTCGCGATCGCACGCTCGACCGCCCTCGACTGGTTCCGCGCGGACGCACGCCGTCGCAAGCGCGAGGAGAGGGCCGGTGCCCCGGATCGACATGACGTGAGCGCCACCTTCGGCCAGGGCTTCTCGCCCGAGCTCGCCGAGAGCCTGCAGGCACTCTCGGCGGGCGAGCGCGAGGTCGTGGCGCTGCGCATCGTTCTCGATCTCGGCGGGGACGAAGCCGCGCGCCTGCTCGGGATCACGCCCACGGCCGTGTCCACGCGACTGAGCCGCGCCCTGACGAAGCTCGAAGAGAGGATGAGAGACCATGACGTCGTCGTCTGACCTGATTCACGAGCTGCGGGCATTGCGTCCCTCCGCACCTGCGGACCTCCGCACTCGTATCCGCGAGCTCGCCGCCGAACAACCTGCCCCGACACGCCGGGCGGGCTGGCGGTTCCCGGTCCGGCGTGGCGCGCTCATCGCGGTGCCGGCTGCAGTGGCACTCGCGCTCGCAGCGGCAGGTGTCGTCGGGCTCACGCGGTCGGATGTCCCGACACGCGTCAGTGGCGAGAACGCCCCGACTCCGACTGCCGCGTCGCCGGCCCGGTCGCCGGTCGGGAGAGGCGGCGCCGACTGACGGAGGCGCAAACGTCGCCCCAGCCCACCTACGGCGCCGCGGACACGGGGACGGCCGGCCTTCGCGCACAGCGGGTGAGCGCGACGCTGTCCGTCGAGGTCAAGGACTCGAATGCGGTGTCACGCGCCGCTCAGGATGCGCTCGACCTCACACGCTCGCTCGGAGGGTACGTCGTCAACTCGTCGGTCGTCACGGGCGAGCAGGGGAGTGCGTCACTGACCGTGCGCGTGCCGGTGGCGCGAGTCCAGGATGCGATCGCCGGCCTGTCGGCCCTCGGTCGCATCGTGTCGCAGCAGGTCACCGTCGACGACCTGCAGGAACAGCTCGATCAGCTGCAGCGCAGGCGTGCCTCGCTCGTCGAGCAGATCACGAGGATCACGGCGCGGCTCGAGTCGGAGGATCTCGACGCGCAGACGACCGCAGCTCTCGAGGCACGGCGCCGCGCCCTACGCGGCGAGCTCCGCGTCGTCCGGTCGCAGATCGCGGGGACGAACGCGGAAGCGCGCATGTCCACGATCCAGCTCACCGTCGTGACCCCGGACTCGTCGGGCGCGGTCGTTCCCCGCTCGCGCATCGACCGCACGGTCGACGAGGCGCTGAACGTCCTTGCATGGGAGGGCGTGGTCGCCCTCGGGATGCTCATCGTCCTCGCGCCGTTCGCCCTCGTCGGGCTCGCGGTGTGGCTCGGCCGCCGGCTGTACCGACGCCACGAGGAGGAGCGGCTGCTCGCAACCTGAGGGAACACGCGGCCGCGGAGCGGCCGCCTTCAGGGTTCACGCGACAGGAGAGTCCGCGTCGGCGGAGTTCCGGCTGCGCACTATTTCGCCTCACCGCCCAGCGTCGCGATGAGCGCCTCGGCGACGACCTTCAGCGGACGGCCCGAGATCTGGCTCGCCTTTCGCAGCCTCGCGAACGCCTCGCTCTCGGAGAGGCCCTCGCGCTGCATGAGGATCCCCTTCGCCCGCTCGATGGCCTTGCGCGCGGCGAGCGCCTCGGCCAGCGAGTCCGCCTCCTCCCGCAGGGCGCTGAGCTCCTCGTGGCGGGCCGTCGCGGTCGCGATCGCGGGTAGGAGATCGGTCTCGCGAAACGGCTTCACGAGGTAGCCGAACACGCCTGCCTCGACCGCCCGGGCGACGAGCTCCCGTTCTCCGTAGGCGGTCACCATCACGATCGGGATCGGGCGCTCGTCGAGGATCCGCCGCGCCGCCTCGATCCCGTCGAGCCGCGGCATCTTCACGTCCAGCAGCGCGACGTCCGGCTCCGTCGTACGCGCGAGCTCGACCGCCTCCTCTCCGTCTCGGGCCTCGGCGCAGACCTCGAAACCCGCGTTCTCGAGCAGGCCCTTGAGGTCGAGCCGGATCAGCGTCTCGTCCTCTGCGACGAGGACACGCGTCACGCCGGGAACACCACCTCGGCCCGAAGGCCGTCGACGTTCCCGAGGGCGAGCTCGCCCCGCAGCTCGTCGCGGACGAGCGCACGAACGATCGAGAGCCCGATTCCGTCGCCTTCGCCGTCGAATCCCGGCCCGTCGTCCGCGATCGAGAGCACCACCTCGCCGCCACGCTGTGAAAGCGCGATCGAGACGTGCTGGCCCCCGTGCTCGAGGGCGTTCTGGAAGAGCTCCGTGAACACGAGCGCGAGCGCCGTCGCCTGCTGGCCCGCGAGCGACACCTCCTCGAGCTCCGCAGACACGTCCTTCCCGGCGACGAGCCCCTGGACCAGCATCGCCCGCAGGCGATCGACGAGCTCTCTCAGGTCGACGTCGTCCTCGCGGTGCTCGGTCAGCACCTCGTGCACCGCGGCGATGGCGAGGATCCGGTTGACGGAGTCGTTGAGCGACTTCCGGGCGTCGACGTTCTCGGCCCGCGCTTGCAGCCGGAGAAGCGAGGCGACCGACTGGAGGTTGTTCTTCACCCGGTGGTGGATCTCCTGAGCGAGCACGCCGCGCATCACCGCGCGCCCGTGCTCGAGCGCGACCGCCGCGTGGTGCGCGATCGCCTCGAGCAGCGCCTCGTCGTCCGCCGAGAAGGGAACGTCGCGGTCGCAGACGAGCTCGCCGATCTGGCGCCGCTTCCAACGGAGCGGCAGGCGGACAGCATAGGCGCCGGCTCGACCCTCCGGCCACGCGATCTTCCCGTCCTCGAGGACGAGCGCAGCTCCGGTGGCGTGGAGCGACTCCATCGTCGTCTGCACGATCGCCTCGAGCGACTCCTCGAGGTACAGCGACTCCGAGACGGCTTCGGAGATGCGGGCGAGCGCCTCGAGCTCGGCGACGCGGCGTTGCGCGCGCTCGTACAGCTTCGCGTGCTCGATCGTCTGCGCGACCTGCGAGGCGATGGCGACGAGGAGCTCGATCTCCGCCTCCGTGAACGTGCGCGGCTCGCGCGTGCGCACGTTGAGGGCGCCTTCGAGCGTCTCGCGGGCAAGGATGGGGACGGCGAGGATGGACTGGTACTCGTCCTCAGGCAGGTTCGGGAACTGCTTGAAGCGCGGGTCGAGGTGCGCCTGCTCGGCCAGCATCACCGGCGACCGCTCCGCAGCCGCCACTCCGGTGATCCCCTCTCCGGGCCGCATCCGCGGCGTCCGGGTCAGCTCTTCGACCCGGGTGCCGCGCGTCGCCCGCAGGACCAGCTCGTCGGAGCGCTCGTCATAGAGGTAGACGAAGCACGCATCCGTCGCGAGCGCGTCCGCGACCTTGCTCGCGACGAGCTCGAGCACCTCCTGGAGGTCGAGCGACGAGTTGACGGCCGCGATCGTCTCGGTCAGGAGCCTCAGGTGGCGGGCGGTGGCGTCCAAGCGACGCATTGTCGCGTTTGGGCTCGTTGCCTGGGTGGAATAGGATCCCGCAACCGTGAGCTTCGACGACTGGATCCTCGCGCTGCATCTCCTGAGCGCGTTCGCGTACGTCGCGGGCATGATCGTGTTCTGGGTCCTCATCGTCGCGGTCCGACGCACCGATACGCCGGACGGGACGATCCGCATGGCGCCGATCGTGAAAGTCGGGACGATCGGCACCGGGATCGGCGCGGCCGGGACGATCGTCTTCGGAATCTGGCTTGCCTTCTCGTTCGGCGGCTACGACATCTGGGACGGCTGGATCATCGCCGCGATCGTTCTCTGGGCCGTCGCCGGAGGCGTCGGCGGACGCACCGGCAAGGAGTACCAGAAGGGCATGGACAAGGCGAAGGAGCTCGAGGCCGCGGGCCAGACAGGGCCAAACGCCGAGCTCCTCGCGCTCAACCGCACGCAGAACGGCCTCGTGCTGCACGCGGTGGCGAGCGCGGCGCTCCTCCTCATCCTCATCGACATGATCTGGAAGCCCGGCGCATGACGAGCCTGCTCGCACTGAGCCGCCCGACCGACTGGAACTTCCCCCTGTTCGTGCACGTCCTCGGGGCGATGATCCTGGTCGGCGGGCTGCTGACGGGGGCCAGCGTGACTCCTGTTCGCGCGGGGCGACGTGCGCTTCCTCAAGCTCGGATACTGGACGCTGCTGGCGGTCGCTCTGCCCGGCTACGTCGTCATGCGCATCGGCGCGCAGTGGATCTACTCGAAGGAAGGCTTGGACAAGCTTCCGGACGACCCGACGTGGATCGGGATCGGCTTCATCGTCGCGGACGCCAGTGCACTTCTCGTCCTGATCGCGCTGATTCTCGGCGGAATCGGGGTTCGGCGCCTCCGTAGCGGCAACGGAGCAGGCCTGCTCAAGGCCTCCATGGTCATCGCCTGGGTCGTGCTCGCCGCTGCCCTCGTCGCCGTGTGGGCGATGGCCGGCAAACCGAACTAGCGCTCGACGCCCTCGGTCGCCCAGCACTGGAGGCCGAAGGCCGGCTTCGCCGGCCGAGAGAGCCGAGAGCGGCCAAATGCACGCAACGTCGAGGGAAGGGGGCTCGTGGGGGAACCGTAGGCGTCCCCCACACCAGAACGACCACGGGCTCCACACCAGGGAGCCCGCGATCGGCCGTCAGATACAGGGCTCACCGCTCGCCTTGCGGCGATCCCTGCAGCGCGCATCATCCGACTTTCGCCGGCTGAGTTCAAGTGCCAATTTGTGCACAAGACCGGAATCCAGCTCACATGGACCCGGTTGCGCGGCTTCTACAAGGCCGCCAGATACTTGTCCTTCTCCCATTCCGTGACCTGGACGCGATACTCGTCCCACTCGCGGCGCTTCAGCTCGACGTAGCGCGGGAAGATGTGATCCCCGAGCGCCCGCCGCACGAGATCCGAGGAGGCGAGCTCGTCGATCGCCTCCCCGAGGGACTCGGGCAGCGAGACGATGCCCTGCTCCTGACGCTCGGCAGCGGAGAGCCGGTAGAGGTTCTCGTCCATCGGATCCGGAAGCTCGTAGCCCTTCTCGATGCCGTCGAGGCCCGCGTGCAGGAGTGCGGCGAACGCGAGATACGGATTGCAGGCCGGGTCGGGACAGCGGATCTCCGCTCGCGTCGCCTGCTCGGAGCCGGGCTTGTACAGCGGAATCCGGATGAGCGCCGAGCGGTTGCGCTGGGACCAGGCCACGTACACGGGCGCCTCGTACCCGGGCACGAGCCGCTTGTACGAGTTGACCCACTGCGCGAGGACCGCGGAGATCTCGCGCGCGTGCGTGAGCAAGCCGGCGATGAAGCCCTTTGCCGTCGGCGACAGGTGGTGCGCGTCACGCCGGTCGAAGAACTGGTTCCGGCCGCTGCGGAAGAGCGACATGTGCGTGTGCATGCCCGAGCCGTTCTCGCCGAACAGCGGCTTCGGCATGAAGGTCGCGTAGTAGCCGTGCCACGCGGCGACCTCCTTGACGATGAGCCGATAGGTCATCGTGTAGTCGGCCATCGCGAGCGCGTCCGCGTAGCGCATGTCGATCTCGTGCTGCGAGGGCCCGACCTCGTGGTGGTGGTACTCGATCGGAATGCCCACGGCCTCGAGCGCAGCGATCGTGTCGTTGCGCACCTCGGTGGCGGCATCCTGCGCCGTCATCGCGAAGTAGCCGCCCTCGTCGAGCGCCGTCGTCCCCTTGTCGTCCTCGAAGAGGAAGTACTCGAGCTCGGGACCGACGTTGAACGCGTCGAAGCCCATGCTCTTCATGCGGTCGAGCGCGCGGCGCAGCACGTAGCGCGGGTCGCCCTCGTACGGCGCGCCATCGGGCGTCACGACGTCGCAGATCATGCGTGCGACGTTCGCGCCGATCGGGTGGCCGTGGTCGTCGAGCGGACGCGGCAGGAGCTGGAAGCTCGCCGGATCGGGGATGGCGACCATGTCCGACTCCTCGATGGCGTTGAAACCGGTGATCGACGACCCGTCGAAGCCCATCCCGTCGTTCAGCGCCTCCTGCATCTCGGACGGCGTGATCGCGAACGACTTGAGGTGCCCCTCGAGATCCGTGAACCAGAAGAGGACGTGCTCGACGCCCTCGTCCCTGATCCGCTTGAGCACCGCCCGGCGCGCGGCCAGACTGGACGTCGCGCGATCCTTGCTCTTCACCATCGCAGTCCTCGACTGCGCAGCCCTTGGTCGTGCCATGAAACCTCCCTTGAAAACGAAAAAGACCCCGGGCGGGGGACGCTCCCCGTCCGAGGCCACGTCGCCTCACACAGACGGGCGGCACTCTAGCAGGCGTCGCGGATCAGATCTCCGGCTGTGGAACGGGCTCGAACGTGGTCGTCTCGTCGCCTCGGCGGAGCGCGACGCCATAGAGAAGGAGTGCGGGCATGAGCGCCGCACCTCCGGCTGCGAGGGCGGCCCGGATCCCCCACGCGTTGCCGATGAGCCCGAGCGCAGGGCCACCGCCCCACTGGCCGGCCGAGTCCCCGAGGTTCGTCATCGAGATGACTGTCGCCCGCACGCTCGAGTCGTCGATGTTCGCGTTCAGCCAGGTCGATGAGACCGGTGCGGCGAGCGAGCGAGCGACGCACGTACCCCAGTACGCGAGCACCGCAATTCCGAAGCTCCCGGCGAGTGCGAAGAGAAGGGTCGAGGACGCCATCAGCACATCGAGCCAGAAGAGGCTCAACGTCATGCCACGCCAGCTCGCATGCGCGAACCGGCGCGAGAGTGGCTGTGCGACGGCGATCGCGAGGACGATTGCGCCGGCGTTCAGGACACCGAACCAGACCACCGCGCCGAAGCCCGCGAACTCGGGCACGCCGATGTTCGTCAAGAAGTGCGCTTCCCAAAGACGGTCGAAGCTCTCGCTCCACATCCCACTGAAGAACGAGATGCAGAGGATCAAGAGCAGGATCGGCCGAGCTCTGCACGAGGCGGCCTCCGCGGCAGTGCAGTGGTCGACAAGGAGCGAAGCGCGGAGACCTCCTCGCTCGTCGCAGGCTCGAAGCCGGACTCCGGCATCACGACCAGGAGGAACCCTCCGAGAGCCATGAGGACGAGCCCGCCGGCGATAATCGGCAGCCTGAGATCGATGAGCGCGAGACCGACCGCGGCCGCTATCCCGAGCAGCGCAAAGGCGCGCGCGACCTGCGCCCCTCGCTGGAACTCACGGCCAAGTCGCTCAGGACCCACCTCGTCGGCGAGCCACGCGTCGATCGCTCCGCTCTTGAACGTCCAGCCGAAGCCCATGAGAGCGGCGGCCGCGAGGATGATCCACACGTCCGTCACGAGACCCGTGATCACGAACGACAGCCCCATGATCACCTGGGCGACGATGACGGAGGTGCGGCGGCTGTACGAGTCCGCGACGACACCGGTCGGCACCTCGAACAGGAAGTACGCGAGTTCCATGAACGTCCCCGTGAGGACGAGCTGAAGCGGGTCCATTCCGACCTGCTGCACGAAGTAGACGGGGGCGAGCGTCCAGCCGACGGCCATGGCGAGCGACTCTGCGCTTCGGTAGACGAGCCAGACTCGATCGGCTCGCCAGCGTGCCATCGGTTACGCCGAGGCGCCCGTGTACTGCCTCAGGCCGACGCGCCAGTACCAGCGAGCGACCGCGAAGAGCGCGACGGCGAAGACCACCGCGAGGGCGAGGGTCTGCCAGTCGAGTCGGGACGTGAGCGCCTCCGCCGGCACGGTGACCGCAAACGCGATCGGCACGAGGAACGTCACACCGAACCGGAGCCACGGCGGGTAGATGCCGATCGGCCACCTTCCGGTCTGGAAGATGCCGTCGAAGAGCTCGACCGCGTGCCACATGTTCACGACGCGGAAAGCCGCGGTGGCCAGGATGAGCCAGAAGCAGTAGATCATCGCGGCACCGAGTACGAGTGCGAATCCGAACGCCAGGGCATCGAGGATGCCGACTCCGGTGGTGATCCGCGAGAGACCGACCCCGAGGACGATCGAGCCCGTGACGATGTCCACGAGCTGCCAGATGCGCACCTCTCGCACGCTCACGAGCACCTGCGCGTCCTCGGGCTTCGTCAGCGTGAAATCGAGCTTCCCGTCGCGCACCTCCTCGATCAGGCGCGTCATGTTCGGCTGGATCGACGCCCTGATGAGCCCGCCCATCAGGATCTGTATCCCGAAGACGCACAGGAGCTCGGGCTGCGTCCAGCCGTTCAGCTCATTCGTGTGGGAGTAGACGAGCGCGAGCACGACGAGACCCGTCACGAGCGCGATCGCCATCTGCAGGAGCGAGACGAAGAAATTGACGCGGTACTGAAGCTCGTTCAGCACCCCGAGCTTCAGGTAGAGCCAGCTGACACGAATCGCGTTCATGTCATCCGCCTACCGCGCTGTACCGCCTGATCGCAAAGCGCCAGGCGATGCGGAAGGTGCCGAGCCCGATCAGGATCCACAGAAGCTGCGCCCCGAGACCGCGTACGAGCTCGGTGTTCGACATGTCGCCCACGAGGCTCTCGATCGGGAAGTAGAAGGCCCACTGGAACGGCAGGAACCGCGCGATCTCCTGCACCCACTCGGGCATGAGCGGCATCGGGACGAGGCGTCCCGAGAGCAGGAGCTCGGTGGCCATGAACAGGTCGAAGATGGCGGCCCCGCGCGTGGTCCAGAAGCAGAGCATCCCGAGGCTCTCCTGCATCATCGTGCGGATGAGGTACGCGCCCCAGATCGCGACCGCGAACGTCGCGATCTGGGCGGCGTTCGGATCGAGCGCGGGATCGAAGAGCAGCGAGAGCGCGAACGCGAGGGGAATCCAGAGGACGATGACCACGAACTTCCAGCCCGCGAAGTACGCAATGTCGTAATGGAGCGGCAGCACCGGGCGCAGGAGGTCCCGGTTCAGATCGCCCTCGCGGATCCGCTGCTCCCAGTAGGGGGCTCCGAACACGATGTTCATGTTCCGGACGAGCGTCCAGACGATGTAGTACGCGGCGAAGTAGCCGGCCGAGAGCCCGTTCACCGAGCCGCCCTGCTGGTCCGCGATCGTCGTCCAGACGACGAGGTAGATGATCGGCTCGGCGACCATGCCGAGCATGTAGAAGTAGTTCGCGGTCCGGTACTGGAACTGTTCCTGCACCGCCATCCGCATCGTCGCGAGGTACAAAGCGACCATCGAGCTGAGACCGCCCGGCCGGCGAGCTGGGACGGCGATCGGCTGCACGCTCATGCAGGCCTCGCCTGGGCGAAGACGAGCTCGATCACGTCCTCGATCGGCGGATCCTCGACATTGAGGTCGAGCACCTCCTCATCCATGAGCAGCCTCGCGGTGACGCTCGACGTCTGGGCCTTGGGCACACGTAGCGTGATCCAGTCGCCGTCGCGGTGGATGACCTCTCCGTAGCCCGAGAGATCGGCCTGCCCGTTCTCGAGAGCGACGCCGATGGTCTTGTACGCGGCGAACTGGTCGGCGAGTCCTGCCAGCTGGCCGTCGAAGAGGATGCGTCCATGGTGGATGACGATGACGCGCTTGCAGAGCGCCTCGACGTCCGCCATGTAGTGGCTCGTAAGCAGGACGGTCGCTCCGTAGCGGGCGTTGTAGTCGGCGACGAATGCCCGGATGCGCTTCTGCATCGTGACGTCGAGCCCGATCGTCGGCTCGTCGAGGAAGAGCACCTGCGGGCTGTGGAGGAGAGCGCCGACGATCTCCGCCTTCATCCGCTCGCCGAGTGAGAGCTGCCGGACGGGCTTGCGCACGAGATCGCCGATTTCGAGGAGCTCGATGAGCTCGTCTCGCGTGGAGATGAACTGCTCGCGAGGGATACGGAAGATCGCGCGGTTGAGCTCGTACGAGTCGAGCGCGGGCAGGTCCCACTGAAGCTGGTTCCGGTTGCCCATCACGAGCGTGATCCGGCTCAGGAACTCGCGCTGACGCTTCGACGGAACGAGGCCGAGTACGCGCGCCTCGCCGTGTGTCGGATACACGAGGCCCGAGAGCATCTTCAGCGTCGTGGTCTTGCCCGCGCCGTTCGGTCCGAGGAACCCGACGACCTCACCCGGCTCGATCGAGAAGGAGATCTCGTCCACTGCCCTGACCTCGCGCGTCTTGCGGCGGACGAGACCCTTGGCCGCGGCCCGAAGGCCCGCCTCGCGCTCGGGGACGTCGAAGACCTTCACCAGGCCGTCGACGTGGACAGTGTGCTCGGTCACGTCAGCCGCTCCTCTTCAGCTTCCCGTGCCTCTTGGCGTAGAGCTCGCCGCGCCGGAAGACCCACAGGCCGAGCGGAATCGAGACGACGCCGATGAGCACGAGTGGCCAGATCTGGTCACCGAGCTCCGTGAGCCCGTCGCCTTCGAGAATCGCGCGGCGAATGCCCTCGAGCGCGTAGGTCGCGGGCGAGAACTTGGCGAGGAACTGCATCCACTCGGGCAGGACGCTCACCGGGTAGTAGACACCCGACACGACGAGCAGCGTCCCCTGGGCGATGAAGCCGAGCTGCGTCCCCTTCTCCGGCGAGATGAGCGGGAGGACCGAGGTCATGATCCCGATCCCGATGAACGAGATCGACGAGATGGCGAGGATCACGAGCGCCGCGACGAAGTTCGCGTCGGGCATCGACAGGCTGAAGAAGAGCGCGCAGACGCCGAACAGGAACACGGCGCGGACGACGCCGTAGAGGATCGCGAAGACGCCCTGGCCGGCGAGATGCATCGCGCGAGAGAGAGGCGCCATGAAGGTGTACTCGATCGTCCCTTCCCAGCGCTCCCACGCGACCGTCTCCATCAGGAATCCGAACAGGATGCCGAGGTACGCCCAGACGACGGCTCCGATGAGCAGGTACGTCATGTACTCGTTCACGTCGAACTCGACGCCGCTCGACTCGACGCCCTTGGCGATGAACACGATCGTCAGCGTGTTCGCAACGGTCCAGATGAACCAGGCGACGTCCCACCAGATGTAGCGCTTCGTCAGGTAGGCGTTGCGCTCGACGACTCCGCCGGCTCCGACGAGCTCGGCCCGCATCGTTCCCCACATCGCTTTCATGCGAACACCTCCCTGTCGTCGTCGTTGTCGTCACCTTCCGCCTCGAACTCGCGACCCGTTGCGGCGAAGAAGGCCTCCTCGAGCGTGTCGGCCCCGTACCGGCGCTTGAGATCGTCCACAGGCTCGAGAGCGAGCAGCTTCCCGCGGTCGAGGATCCCGACTCGGTCTGCGAGGGCCTCGGCCTCGTCGAGGTCGTGGGTGCAGAGCAGGATCGTCGAGTCGTGCGTCGTCCGGATCTCGCGGATGAACTCCTGCACCTCGAGCTTCGAGCGCGGGTCGAGGCCCGTGGTGGGCTCGTCGAGCAGGAGCAGCACCGGCGACGTGAGCAGCGCCCGCGCGAGGGCGACCTTCTGCTGCATGCCGCGCGAGAGCGCTTCCATCGGCTCACCCCGCCGGTCCGGAGGGAAGCCGACTCGCTCGAGGATCTCCGGGATCCTGTGCCGCGTCTGCTTGGACGTCATGCCGTAGAACCGCGACGCGTAGCCGAGGTTCTCCGACGACGACATCTTCTTGAAGAAGGACGCCTCTACCGACACGCGGTTGACGAGACGTCGCACCGCCCGTTCGTCGGAGACGACGTCGAAGCCGAAGATCCGGGCCGAACCCCCGTCCGGCAGCAGCAGTGTCGAGAGCAGGCGGACCAGCGTCGACTTCCCCGAGCCGTTCTGGCCGAGAATCGCGACCGTCTCACCCTTCTCCATCGTGAAGGAGACGCCGTCGAGGGCGACCCGCACGGGCTTCTCGCCGCGCCGCTCCCTGCGCTTGCGGGAATCCTTGCGCCGGAACACCTTGCGCAGCTCGTGCACCTCGACGGCTACGCCCTTCCGAGCGGGCACGGCCTCCATGACTGCTTCCTCTATGTCGATCACCTGATGCTCCTTCGAAGAACTGCGTAGCGAGATACGTGCAAACCAGTGCCCGGCCCTGTCGGTGGGCCCCGGCAACCGGTGTCTCAGATACGCGCGGAGAGCATCACAGCCCGGCACCTTAGCGACCGGGTTGGACGAGGTCAAACGCCCGGCCTTGCCTCCATCACGAGTGCGCCCACGACGATCGCGGTGAGCGCGACGAGCTGAGCCATTGCCGACCAGTGGAGGCCGACCGGGATCGTCGCAAGGGCGACGGCGGCCGCCAGCAGCCGTTCACGGCTGATCCCGAGACCGAGCGTCGCACGGAACCCGACCGTGGAGGCGGTGAAGAGCGCGACGCCGGCGGCGAGTTCGAGGCCGACCCACGTGTCGAGCTCGTCGTACGGATGCCCGACCGCCTTCTTCAGCCCCGCGGCCACGGCGACGACGCCGAGCAGGAGCCCGTAGTGCCAGTACCCGAACCCCAGGACTGCAAGGCGGGCGCGCCTCGACGGCTCGGCCTCCTCCATCGCGCGCTCGACATCGTCCTCTCCCCGGAAGTAGAGCCACCACAGCGAGGCGCTCAATGCGAGCGACAGGAGCGCGACGACGACGAGCTCGAAGTCGAGCGGAAGGTCGGCGGCACCGACTCCGATCACGACGACGGACTCGCCGAGCGCGACGATGATCACGAGGCCGTGCCTCTCGACGAAGTGCGACGCCGAGACGAGGAACCCTTCGGTGCCGGTGAGCCAGGGCGTGCACCAGATCAGGACGGCGGCCCCGGTCCAGAGCACCCACTGGGCGTCGCCTCCCAGTGCACCGCCGACGACGACGAGCCCGGCCGTCGTCAGGTTGTACGGGACGATCCGCAGGATCGCGGCGACCTCCGAGACCGACGTCCCCTTCACGTACATCGCGCCGTGCAGCAGCACGACCGCGAGGTAGGCGAGCCCGAAGGCGAGTCCGTCACTCTCGTACGCATCCGGGATCGCGAGCGCGCCGATCAGGAAGCCGCCCATTCCGCCGATGAGCGCGATCCGGTAGCGGAGGCGATCCGTCGCGATCGCGTTCGTGAGCCATGCGTAGCCGTCGTACATCCACCAGACGAGGAGGAGCATCACGACGACCTGCACCGCTGCGGCCGCGTCGCCGCCGGCGACGAGCACGCTCGTCAGCTGGGTGATCGTGAAGACGAAGACGAGGTCGAAGAAGAGCTCGAGGGTGGAGACGCGAGCGCTTCGCTCGAAGGTAACCGGCTCGGACACGCCGAGATCATCTCGAAGTGCTGCTGGCTGGGGCGCCGCGGGCCAGACCGCGGCGCCCCGTGCCGCCTCAGCGGAGGGAGAAGGTGACGCTGATCGTCGCCGAGGTCTTCTGCTCGCCCGGGACGATCGGGGTCGAGGAGTCGGCGGCCTGCGCAGCCGTCCGGTACATGGGCTCCGGGGACGTTGATCCGCCCTCGACGATCGAGGTGATCGCGCCGAGCGAGCGCCCGGATGCCTTCGCGAGCGCCTCCGCATTGAGCCGCGCCGCGTCGACCGCCTTCGCGAGCGCCTGCCGGTAGAGGGCCTCGGCGTTCGACGAGCTGAGCCCGGGTCCGCTGATCTGGTTCGCGCCCGCCTCGGCGGCGGCGTCGATGAGCTTCGGCGCATCCTCGACGTCGCTCACGGCCGAGACGCTGTTGGAGGCGGCGTAGCCATTGACCTGCCCCGCGTCGTCCGTGTACGGGTAGACGCTCACCCACTGGGTGGCCAGCTCGCGTCCGCCGGCCTGCCTGAGCGCGTTGATGATCTTCCGCATCGCGTCCGCGTTCGCGGCGACCGCGGCCTGAGCGGTCGGACGACGCGTCTCGGCGCCGAACGACAGCTGCGCCTCGTTCGGCACCGCGTCGACGGTCCCGACGCCGGCGACCGTGATCGAGTCGGATTCGGACGTGGCGTCCTGGGCGCCGGCGAGATCGGGCAGCCCGACGGCGCCCGCGAGAGCGACGACGGCAAGCCCCGCGGCCGTGAGGAGAAGGACTCGTTTCATCGGGAACCTCCGCTAGGTCGGTGACGAAACGAGTACGCCGCCGGAGCGGCGTCACGTCACACCGGTCCGCGCCGAGTCAGTTCCAGCTCAGATACGGAGCCGCGCCGCGCTTGAAGACGCCGCGCGAGATGATCGAGCGCTGGATCTCGCTCGTTCCCTCCCAGATACGGTCCACCCGAAGCTCGCGGTAGAAGCGGGCGGCGGGGTTCTCGACCATGTATCCACGACCTCCGAGGGCCTGCACCGCCCGGTCGGCCACGCGGCCGGCCATCTCGGACGCGTAGAGCTTCGCCATCGAGACCTTCCCGTGGACGACCTTGCGGTCCTCGAGCTCGTCGAACGCGTGCGCCGCGTGGTACGTGAGCAGCCTGGCGGCGTGGAGCTCGGTCAGCGAGTCCGCGAGCGGGAACGAGATCCCCTGGTACTCGGCGATCGGCGAGCCGAAGGCCTCGCGCTCCTTCGCCCACTCCGCGGTCAGGTCGACGAGCCGCAGGGCGGCGCCACAGCAGCGCGCCGCGATGAAGAGGCGCTCGACGAGGATCCACTCCTTCGCGCCCGCCTCGCCGCTCGCGGGGACGCGGTTCGCGTCGGGCACGCGGCAGTCGCTGAACACGATCTCCGGGTGGTGGTCGATGTACGGATCGTGGAGGAAGGACGGCGTGCGGCGGATCTCCAGCCCCGGCGCGCCTGGGTCGACGAGGAAGAGCGTCTGCTCGCCTTCGGCGACCGCGAGGACGATGTAGACGCCCGGGTCGCCATCGCTCGTGACGAACCACTTCTCGCCGTTCAGCACCCACTCGTCGCTCTCCCGCGTCGCGGTCGCCTCGAGGCCGGTGAGGTCGGAGCCGGCACCCGGCTCGGTGAGCGCCCAGCCCTCGCGGTACTCGCCGTTCGCGATCGGCCGAACGTAGCGATCGATCTGCTCCGGCGTCGCTATGTCGTAGAGCTCGCGGGGGCCGCGGTCGACGACGGCGAAGCCGAGGCCGTTCGTCGCCTTGCCCGACTCCTCCTCGAGCGCGACCTGGCCGAGCATCGACAGGTCGCGACCGCCCAGCTCGGCCGGCATGTTGAGCATCGCGAAGCCGGCTGCACGCGCCTTCGCGCGCAGGGCCGCGAGCTCACCGTGGTCGATCGAGCCCGCGGCGGCGATGCGCACCTCGAACGGGATGACCTCCGTCTCGACGAAGCGGCCCACCGCCTCCTTGAGCGCGCGGATGTCGGCGGGGAGCTCAGGGACGATCAAGGCAAGCCAGCCTACAGAGCGCGCTCGAACGCCTGGCGCTCCGCCTCGGAGAGCGGGCGCGAGCGGCCGAGCTCGCGGTCACGGGCGACGAGAACAGCCTCTGCCTCGGCCGCCAGGTCGCCGTCGCGCGTGCGGACCTGCTCGCGGAGGGTGAGGCTCGAGTTGCCGATCCTCTCGAGGACGCACGAGACGACGACCTCCTCGTCCTCGAGGCGGAGCTCGCGTCGGAAGTCGATCGCGACCCGGGCGAGCACGAAGTCCCAGGAGTCGCCGGCGTCGCCGAGCGCCAGCTCCACCCACTCGTCGCGACACTCCTCGAAATACGTGGCGTAGACGGCGTTGTTGACGTGCATGTAGGCGTCGACGTCGCTCCAGCGGATCTCGACGAGCTTCTCGTGGGTCATGGCCGGCGATCCTAGTCGCGAGAATGCCTGCGGATGGCGGGGATCCCCTCACTCATCGAGCCGCGCTCGATCGCCGTTGTCGGCGCATCTCCGCGCAATGTCGCGGCAGTCGAGACCGTCGTCGCGAGCGGCGTCCGGGCGTGGGGGGTGAACCCCAACCGTGAGGAGGTCGCGGGGCTGCGCTGCTTCCCGAGCGTCGCGGGCCTCCCGGAGGTACCCGAGTGCGCGTTCCTCATGGTCAACCACGAGCGCGTCGAGAGCGCGTTCGAGGAGGCGGCAGCGGCGGGCGTGCGTGCATTCGTCGTGCCTGGTGTCGGAGCGGAGGCGGGCGCGGAGGCGCTGCCCACGACCGAGCGGCTCGCGCGCCGCGCCGGTGACCTCGGCGCCACGCTGCTCGGCCCGAATTGCATGGGCATCTACGTCCCCGGCGGTATGGCAGCGTGGAACGGCCGCCCACAGGACACGACTGCACCGGGCCACGTCGCCGTCCTTTGCCAGTCGGGATCGATCGCGGACGCGTTCCTCGCTCTGGGCGGGCGCATCGGTCTGCGGTGCGTCGTGTCCTCGGGAGCGGAGGCAGTGACCGACGCGGCCGACTTCCTTGCGTTCTTCGCGGACGATCCCAGGACGCGCGCGGTCGGCCTCTTCCTGGAGACGGTGCGACGACCACGGCGTTCGTCGACGCGCTGGCGCGTTGTGCCGAGGCCGGCAAGCCCGTCGTCTGCCTGAAGGTGGGCCGCTCGGAAGCGGCGGCGCGCGCCGCCCTGTCGCACACAGGGGCACTCGTGGGATCCGAGCGCGCGTTCTCGGCGGTTCTCGGCCGACACTCAGCGATCGAGGTAGGCGACTTCCACGAGCTGATCGAGACGCTCGAGGTCCTCGGCCGGGCGCGGTGGCCGGCAGGAAACCGGATCGCGGGCATCTCGGAGTCGGGAGGGGAGTGCGCATTGCTCGCCGACCAGGCGGAGGCGGCGGGGATGCCGTTCGAGCCGCCGTCGACGGAGCTCGCCTCCTCGCTGACGCACTCGTTCCCGAACTTCCTGACACCGGGCAACCCGCTCGACGCGTGGGGCATCGGGGACGAGACGAAGGTGTACCCGCGGTCGCTCGAGCTGCTCGCTGCATCCGGCGAGTTCGACGTCCTCGTCGCGCTGGCGGATCTCTCCCAGTTCCGCGACCAGACGAACGACGAATGGTGCGAGCTCACGCTCCGGACGCTGGCGCGACTCGCGAGCGAGCATCCCGGGCTCTTCTGCGCGATGACCACCGTCCACAGCGCCGACCCGCCGCGTCGATTCCAGGAGCTTGCCCGCGAGCTCGACGTGGCGTTGCTGCGCGGCCCGCGGGACGCGATGCTGGCGCTCTCCCGAGTCGCGTCGCGGCGCCCGCTCACCGCCAGCGCGGCCGCACCGCCTCCCCCCGACATCTCGGATCTACTCGACGGAGCGGGGCCGCAGCCGGAGCACGAGTCGTCGCTCGTCCTCGAGCGCTTCGGTGTGCCTTTCGCGCCACGTCGTCGCGCCACGTCGCCCGAGGAGGCAGCCGCGGCCGTCGAGGAGATCGGCGCTCCGGTCGTCGTCAAATCGGATGGCCCGGCGCACAAGGCACGCGTGGGAGGCGTCGTGCTCGGAGTTCAGACGCCAGAGGACGCAGCCGCAGCCGCTCGCCGCCTCGGCGGCGCGGTGCTCGTCGCGCGTCAGGCTCCACCCGGCGCCGAAGTGCTCTGTGGGATGACGCGCGACCCGGACTTCGGGCCGATCCTCGCCGTCGGTCGAGGGGGCGTCGCAGCGGAGAACGTCGACGATGTCGCCCTCTCGAGCGCTCCGCTGGACGACGCGGCGGCGGCGCGCCTCGTTGCAGACGCAGGGATCGACGACCCACACGGAATCCTCGCCCGAACCCTCGTTGCGTTGAGCGACCTCGGCGTGTCGTACCCTGACATCGAGTCAGTCGAGGTGAACCCGCTCATCGTCGGCGCGACTGACACCGTGGCAGTCGACGCACTCGTCGTCCTTGCGGATTGACCGAGAGGCGGAGAGCGAGCAGCGGATCGCCGACTTCCAGCGCCACGTGCACGACGCTCTCGTAAGGGACTAGTCGAGCAGCGAGCGGTGCAGCTCCTGCGTCGCGGGAGCCGGAGCCGTCCCAAGCTCGTCGCGGAGGAGCCGACGCAGATCGTCGTATACGCGCAGCGCTTCGGCCCGGTTGCCTCGACGCTCGTGCACGAGCATCAGCCAGCGATAGCCGGAGTCCCGATACGGCGCAACCTCGACGAGCGTCCGGGCCGCACGCTCCGCGGTATCGAGCTCGCTGCCGCCGATCTCCAGACATGCGTGCGCGACGAGCTCGAGGGAGCGCTCGTAGGCGGCGCGGAGGCGCCCCCGCTGCTCGGCGAGCCAGAACATCTCCTCGCCAGGGAGGAGCTCGCGGGCGGCGATGTGCTGCACGACCCGCGCGGGGCCCCACGCCGCCGTCCAGTCTCCGCGCGCGACGGCGCCTTCCGCGCGATGGAGGGCGTCCGCGGCGGCCTCGACGTCGACCCATGCTCCGTCTGGGAGCACGAGGCGGAGATCGGCGCGTCCGTCGAGCTCGAAGAGCTGACGGAGCTTGGAGAGGAGGGCCGACAGGGCCGCGTCCGGGGATGCCGGAGGGTGGTCCTCCCAGACGGCCTCGACGAGCTCGTCTCGTCGAGCACGCCGCGCCCGGTTGAGCACGAGGTAGCCGAAAAGGAGCCTCCCCTGCCGCCCCCTGAGACGAGCCTCGACGCGCCGACCCTCGATCTCGGCGGTGAGGTCTCCACAGAGGTGGATACGCGTCGCCAAGGCCGCGCCAAGGTTACGACAAGGAACGGGCTCCAGACTCTTTGCATGGCAAACATCCTGGTGAACGTCACGAACGGACCGGAGCACCCGACGCGCGCCGCGCTCGCGTTCCTCGTCGCGCGGTCGGCGCAGGACGCCGGACACGAGGTCTCGCTCTTCCTCGCGGGCGATGCCGTCCAGCTCCTGCGTGAGTCCGTGCTGGACTCGCTCGTCGGGCTCGGGACCGGCAGCTTGCGCGAGTCCTACGACGCCTTGTGCGCCGGGAACGCACGGTGGTACGTCTCCGCCATGTCGAGCAAGGCGCGCGGGCTCGAGCCGAACGGTGTAGCCGAGGCGGCGCTACCCTCGAAGCTCGTGGAGCTCTCGCTCGAGGCCGACAGCGTCCTGACCTACTGAGAGAGGAGGAACACGGTGAAGTTGATCAACTGCGAATGCGGACAGGTCGTCCGGGGTGAGACCGAGGACGAGCTGCTTCGGGCCGCCGAGGATCACATCAGGCGTGACCATCCGGAGCTCGTGGGGAAGATCACGCGCGGGGACCTGCTCGCGATGTCGGAGACTGCGTAGCTCAGAGGTTGTCGACGAAACGGTGGCGCGCCTCGTCGAGCGCGTCGTGGATCCCGTCGGGCCCGGGTGCAGCGCGGCGTGCTCCCTTTCGCGGCTTCCTGAACGTCCCGTCTCGGACGCTCGCAGCGACCTGCTCGTGGGCATCCCGGAACGGCACGCCCGAGCGCACGAGCGCCTCCGCCGCGTCGGTGGCGAGCAAGAGCGGGTCAGAGGCCGCCTTCGCCATCCGCGCACGGTCGACCTCGAGCCCGCTCACGAGCACGGTCAGCGCCTCCAGCGCGAGCCGGATCTCGCGTCGCGTCGCAAACACCGGCGACTTGTCCTCCTGCAGGTCGCGGTCGTACGCGAGCGGAAGGCCCTTGACCGTGGCGAGCAGGCCCGCGAGGCGGCCGATGGCCGTCCCCGCCTTCCCGCGGACGAGCTCCGCGACGTCCGGGTTCAGCTTCTGGGGCATCATCGACGACCCCGTCGCCGCCGACTCGTGCAGCCGCACGAACCCGAACTCGGACGTCGCCCAGAGGACGATCTCCTCGCCGAAACGGGAGAGATGCGTGAAGAGGACGGTCGCGGCGTACAGGTAGTCGAGCGCGAAGTCGCGGTCGGCGACGGCATCGATCGAGTTCCGCATCTGCCGCGGTGGCGGCGGGAGCTCGAGGGTCGAGCCGGCGAGAGCACCGGCGCCGAGAGGGCTCTCGGCGGCGGCCTCCGCGGCAGCCGCGAATCGAGTGCGGTCGCGATCGAGCATCTCGACCCACGCGAGGAGGTGGTGACCGAGCGTGATCGGCTGCGCCCGCTGCAGGTGCGTGTAGCCGGGCATGACGGTCTCCACCTCCGCCTCCGCGAAGGAGAGCACGACGAGGGCGAGGGCGTCGATGGCATCGCGCGCCTCCGCGCACGCGTCGAGCACGTACATGCGGAACGCGGCGGCGACCTGGTCGTTGCGCGAGCGCCCGGCGTGGATCTTGCGACCGACGTCTCCGAGAAGACGCTCGATCGCCGAGTGCACGTCCTCGTCCGAGTCGAGGTAGCCGTCTGGATCCTGCGCGATCTCGGCGAGCCGCGACTCCGCCTCGTCGAGCTCCTCGGCCGTCAGCAACCCGGCCGCCGCAAGCCGTCGCGCGTGCTCGGCCGTCGCCTCACAGTCATACGGAAGGAGCTCGGCGTCCTCGACGCGCAGGAACCGCCACACGTCCGGGTCGAGGCTGCCCTCGACCCGTCCCGCCCAAGTCGTCACACGTCGATCTTCGCGCGCCGACGCGCCGCGTGCAATTCCGTCTCGAGCGAGGAGATGCGGATGAAGCCCTCGGCGGCGTCGTGCGGGAACGTCTCGCCGACGGCGTACGAGGCGAGCTCCGTCGCGTAGATCATGTGCGGCGACCGGCGGCCGGTGACGACGGCCGCGTTCGGCCGCAGCTCGACCCGGACCTCGCCGGTGACGAGCTCCTGCGTCGCGTCCACGAAGGCGTCGATCGCCTCGCGCGCGGGACTGAACCAGCGGCCCTCGTAGACGATCTCCGTCCAGCGCTGCTCGAGCGGTCGCTTGAGCCGCGCCTCGTCCTTCGTGAGCACGACGTCCTCGAGTGCGGAGTGCGCGGTTATCAGCGTCATCGCGCCGGGCGCCTCGTACACCTCACGGCTCTTGATTCCGACCGCGCGGTTCTCGATCATGTCGATCCGCCCGATCCCGTACGCGCCGGCGAGGCCGTTGAGCGTCGCGATGAGGCTCGCGAGCGGCCGCTCGTCGCCGTCCAGCGAGACCGGGATGCCGCGCTCGAACGCGATGACGACCTCGGTCGAAGCCGGCTCGCCCACCGGGTCGCTCGTCAGCGCGTACGGCTCCGCCGGCGGCGCGTTCCATGGATCCTCGAGGACGCCGGCCTCGATCGCGCGGCCGAAGAGGTTCTCGTCGATCGAGTACGGCGAGGCAGCCGTCTGCACGACGGGGATCCCCTTGGCGATCGCGTACTCGATCTCCTCGTCCCGCGTCCAGATCCTGTCCCGGAGCGGCGCGATGACCTTCACGCCCGGGTAGTGCGCCTTGAAGGCGAGCTCGAACCGCAGCTGATCGTTCCCCTTGCCGGTGCAGCCGTGCACGACCGCCTCGGCGCCCAGTTCGAGCGCGATCTCGGCAACCGTTTGCGCGATCACGGGTCGCGAGAGCGCGGAGACGAGCGGGTACTTCCCTTCGTACAGGGCGTTCGTGACGATCGCGCGCGCGCACTGCTCCTCCGCGAACGCGTCCTTGCGGTCGACGAGCAGGACGTCGTCCGCAGCTGCAGCCCGAGCGCGGGTGAGCGACTCCTCGAGGTCGAACTCCTGGCCGACGTCGACGAGCACGGCCACGACCTCGTCGAACCCGTACCAGTCCTCCTTCAGCCAGGCAAGGATGCAGCTCGTGTCGAGCCCACCCGAATAGGCGACGACGGCCGTGCGGCTCACGCGGCCGCCCCCTGCAGGAGGTGACCGGCGAGCTCGTCGCCGAGCGTCTCCACGGCCACGCCGTCACGGGTCGCGACGAAGATCGTGTTGTCGCCCGCGATCGTCCCGGCGATCGCCGGATGAGCCGCTTCGTCCATCGCCTGTGCGAGCGCGTTGGCATACCCGGAGGGCGTCGTCACGATCACGAGCTGGCCCGGCCGCCTCGACCGTGATCGCGTACCGGCGCATCGCCGAGCCGAGCGCCCGCAAGCGGTCGCCGTCGCTTCCCCCGGCGGGCGCGTACACGAGCCGACCGCTCGGGGCGCGCACCTTCACGAGACCGAGATCGGCGATGTCGCGGGAGACCGTGGTCTGGACGACGTCATAGCCGTTCTCGCGTAGCGCCGAGGCAACCTCGGCCTGTGTCGAGAGCGCCCGCTCGCGGACGAGCTCGAGGATGGCGCCCTGTCTCTCCCGCCGATTCATAGTATGCGAGAACGTAGCAGAATATGCACGCGATTCGTGCAACGAGCGCGTCGAGAACCGCACATCCGGGTGCTACATTGCGCGCGCGGTGGAGCGCGTCCTCGTCCTCAATGCGAGCTACGAGCCGTTGAACGTGTGCTCGCTCCGACGCGCGCACGTGCTCGTCTGGAAGGGGAAAGCCGAGGTGCTCGAGAGCCACGGCCGGCCGCTTCGGTCGTCGTCCTCCACGTTCACGCGGCCGCACGTGATCCGGCTCGTGACGTACGTCCGCGTGCCCCGTGGCGTCACCAAGCGCATCTCTCGCCGCGTCCTCTTCGCGCGCGACGGCTGGAAGTGCGTGTATTGCGGCACCGAGGGCAACCGGCTCACGCTCGACCACGTCGTCCCCCGCTCGCGCGGCGGCACGTCCGTGTGGGAGAACGTCGTCACTTCATGCGCGCCGTGCAACCACCGGAAGGGCGACCGCCTGCTCGAGGAGACGAGCATGACGTTACGAACGCCGCCCCGCCCACCGACGCCCGTACTGTTCATCCGCCTCGCGACCGACCACGTCCCGGAGACGTGGCGGCGGTACCTTCCCGGGCTCGAAGCGGCCGCTGCAGCCTGAGACGCGACCGCCTTTTAGGGACGTTCGCGCGAGCGGATATCCGGCGCTAGCCGATTTCCGATCTTGCGCAAAATTGAGCGCTAGCGCCCCATCGCGCGGTCCACGGCTTCCTGCTCCTCGGGAGAGAGCGCGACCGACGAGCGCCCCCGGTCGAGGTCCTTCACGTAGATCCGTGCGTAGTCGCGCCCCTGGATGGCCGTGAGCACGGTTCCGGTGCGCGTCGCGTCCAGCAGCGCGACCGATGCAGACTGCTGCCCGCCGGTCCCCTCGTAGGCGTCGTAGCGCACGACGGCCGTATTCGTCAGCGAGCCGTCGACGCGGCGGTCGACGCTGGAGAGCCCCGCCGCAACCTCGTCGACGGCTCGGTGCAGGTCGTCGATGCGAGTCTGCAGCGAGACGGCGAACTCGAGGAGGTCGGCGGTGCCGTTCCCGAGGAGCACCGACTGCGCCGACCTGATCCGCACTACTCGGCGCCACAGCGCAAGGGCGAGTACGAGCGCGAGACCGGCGACCGCACAGCCCGCGATGGCAACCGCGAGCGCCGCGCTCACAGCGTGAAGATGACGGGGTACTCGGCGGTGTTGTTGGTGGTGTTCGTCTCGCCGGGTACCGGATCGACGTCGACCTTGACGGTGGTCTGCTCGCCGAACGGGACGAGCGCGCCGACGGTGAACGTCACCGCCTTCGTCTCGCCCTGATCGATGATCGGGATCGTGGCGGTCTTGACGATCGAATCCGGCTGCTTCGGGATCGTGAGGGTGACCTTGATCCTCACCTCCTGACTCTCGCCCGTGTCTTCGACGCCGACCTCGAACTTGAGCGCGTCCGTGACCTTGATCGTGGTCTCCGTGGTCGTCGAGAGGAGCTGGCCGCTCGGCAATGCCTTCACGTACGAGATCCCGCTCCCGTGCAGGCCCGTGGTCGTGCCGCCCGTGGCGGCGCCCTGGATCCGCTGCCAGATCGCCGCCAGGGAGCTCTGGCGGACGAGGTCGTCGGTCGTGACGAACTCGGAGGCCGGAACGGTGAGCCCTTCGATCCCCTCGTCGTCGAGGACGACCTTGGCCGGCTCCTGGAACGAGTCCATCCAGATGATGTCGCTCGCGAGGAGTCGTCGGGTCTGATCGAGCAGCGTCTGGCCCGCGACGCTCGCGTCGGTCTCGTTGGCGGCCTCCTTGAACGCCGCTTGCAGCCCGCGTAGGCCGTTCGCCCGGTAGCGAAGCGCCTCCACCGCGCCCGTGTTCGGAATCACCATCGGCCCCGGCGCATTGAGGCCCTCGGCCTGCTGCATCTGGTTCTCCGCGGTCTGCACGTAGCCGCCGAGCTTCGCGTCGAGATCCTCCTCGTTGAGCCCCGGCGTCGTCAGGGTCGTCGACACCTGCTGGCCCAGCCGCGCCGACGCGTTTCCGATCGCGCCGATGTCCGCCAGGTACGTCCGGTTGCGATCGAGCTTCGCCTCCTCCGTGCAGCCCTCGCACCCAGACGACTAGCAGCACCATCACGAGGATCGCCAGCGCGATGAGGCCGATGAGGCGGAGAAGCGGCGTCAGGTTACGCGGCGGCCGAAAGCCGGACCCACGCCCCCGGCGCCCACGCTCGGGCGGCTGCGGGGCCTCGAGCCCCTCCGGCTCCTCCCACGACGACGATTCTTCCTCGTCGGAGAAGTCGAAATCCAGGATGTCGTCGTCGCGCGTACTCATGCAGCCGCCTCGGAGACTCTAGAGGAGCCATAGGAAAGAGCCGCTCTCCGGCACGGGTTTCGACCGCATGCAAGGAGTCGGCCGGGCGGCGGCAAAGACTGTGTGCGGTGTCGTCGGTTGCGGCAGTCCCATCCACCCAGGAGCTCGTTCTCGGGCGCTACCGACCCATGCGCCCGCTCGGAAGCGGGGGATCGGGCTCGGTCTGGCTCGCGCTCGACGAGCGGACCGGCCTCGACGTCGCGCTGAAGATCATCGCGCGGGAGGGCAAGGCGGCCGCCCGCGCGGAGCGTGAAGCACTCGCCGCGCGGCGGCTGCGTCACGACCGCTGCGTGCGCGCCTACGACGTCGGGCACGACGCGAGCCACGTCTATATCGCCTACGAGTACGTGCCCGGAAGGACGCTGCGGGAGACGATTCGGGCCGGCGCGCTCTCGGACCGGAACGCGGTCGAGGTCGCCGCACAGGTGCTCGACGCGCTCGCCCACGCGCATCGCGCGGGAATCGTCCATCGCGACGTGAAGCCGGCGAACATCCTCGTCGAGGACTGCGACGAGCTCTCGATCCGGCTCCTCGACTTCGGCCTCGCCCAGTTCGACGGCGCGGACACGCTCACCGCCGTCGGCGACGTCCCGGGCACTCTCGCCTACATCGCCCCCGAGCGCCTGTCCGGGGACGACGCCACGCCGCAGAGCGACGTGTGGTCGGTGGGCGTCCTCCTCTGGGAGACCCTGACCGACCGCCATCCGTTCTGGGGGATGCCGATCCAGGAGGTCGCGCGGGCGATCGAGGCGGGCGCGCCGCCGCTCGCATCGGAGCGCCGTGGGCTGCCACGTCGTCTCGTCGCCGCGGTCGATACCGCGCTCGCGCTCGACCCCGCGGCCCGGCCGACCGCACCGGATCTCGCGGCGGAGCTGCGCAACGCGCTGCGCGCACCCCAGTCGCGCCCGGCACGGAAGCAGCGTACGAAGAGGCGCAACGACGACGAGAAGACGCCCTCTCCCGCACAGCGCCACGTACAACGGGTCGTTCCGGTCGGGCTCGCGATCGTCGCAACACTCCTGGGTGCGACGCTCCTTCCGTTCTGGCCGCCGGCGCTCGTCGCGGGTCTCGTTGCGGCGGCGGCGCTCGCGTCCTGGGTCGACCCGCGTGCGGGGCTCGCCGTGGCTCTCGCGGCCCCGCTGCTTCCGATCGGGAACGTCGCCGCGAGCGCGGCGATTCTCTACGGGGCCCTCGCGATCGCTTGGGTGCTCCTGAACTGGCGCGACGCGCGCCACGGGCTCCTGTTCGTGACCGGCCCCCTACTCGCCGCGGTCGGCCTGCTCGCGCTCGTCCCGCTCGTGCTGCAGCGCGCACAGGGGTCGACGCGCCGCGCTGCCCACGGCGCGCTGGCCGTCCTCTCCGCGGTGCTGCTCGCAGGCGTCGCCGGCAAGGGCCTCCCGGTTTCGGACCGTACCGTCGGCAGCCTGGGAATCGAGCCGCTGACGCCCGTCCTCGGCGCCACCTCGGACGTGTGGAGCTGGCTCGCGACCCACCCCGTCACGTTCGCGGCCGCCGCGCTCGTCGCAGCCGTCTCCGCGCTCCTCCCATGGGCACGCCGCTCGACGCCCTTCGGCGTCGCCGCGATCGGGTTCGTTCTCGTCGCAGCGTCCGTGCTGGCCGGGGCGAGCGTCGCGAGCACCGTCGTCGGGGCGTCGGTATGGGCGCTAGCGGGTATCTCGACCTTCGTGCTCCGCCGCTCCTCGTAGCGGGCCTCACCGGAGCGATCTCTACACTCGACGCGGAAAACCTCTGCTCATGGCCGTTCTGCGCAGCATCGAGTCGAAGATCGAGGGCCTGTTCGAGGGGGTCTTCGGTCGCGCCTTCCGAACGCACGTCCAGCCGATCGAGCTGGCGCGCAAGCTCGTCAAGGAGATGGACGACCACCGAAACGTGTCGGTCTCCCGCGTGTACGTCCCGAACGAGTACACGGTCTATCTGTCGCGCGACGACCGCGCGAAATTCGACGGCTACGAAGAGGCCCTCGTCGGCGAGCTCGAGGAGTACCTCGCCGAGCACGCCCGCCGCGAGCGGTACGCGCTGCTCGACCCGCCGCGTGTCAAGGTGACGACGGACGACGATCTCGCGGTCGGCGAGTTCGGCATCGCCACGCGGCTCGTGGCGGCCGAGGGCGAGGCCGCTCCGCCGCCGCCTCCCGAGCTCCCGATCGCGCAGCCGGCGCAGACGATGATCTACCGCGCGCCAGCGCCGCCCACCGACGAGCTGCCGGATACGCCCCCGCCCGAGCCCGTGCGCGAGATCGTGACACTGACCGTGGCAGGGCGAAAGCACGAGGTCACGCAACCAAGCGTCGTCATCGGGCGCTCGCGGGAGGCCGACATTCGCGTCGCCGACGTCAACGTGTCGCGGCGACACGCGGAGCTCCGCCAGGAAGGCGCCACCTACTGGATCGTCGACCTCGGCTCGACCAACGGGCTCGAGGTCAACGGCAAGCGTTCGGACCGCGCACGAGTCCGCGACGGCGACCGCATCACGATCGGCTCCACGGAGATCGTGTTCGGTCGCTCGCTCCCGTCGTGACACTCCTGGCACTCGCGAGCGACGAAACGCTCCTGATCCTCAAGGTCGCGTTCCTCGTGCTCCTCTACGGGTTCATCATCCTCGTCGTCCGCTCCGCGACGAAGGGCATGGACCAGGCTCCTCAGGAGAGCATCGTGCTCGGCGCCGCCGAGGCTGCCGCGCTGCGTGCCGAGCACGGTTACGGGCCGACGCGCCTCCTCGTGGTCACGAGCCCGGAGCTCGTCCAGGGCGCCACGATCGAGGTCTCCGCGCCCACCGTCATCGGTCGCGATGCGCAGAGCGGCATCCGGCTCGACCACGACGAGTACGTGTCGAGTCGGCACGCGCGCATCGAGCCGCGCCCGGAGGGGGCGTGGGTCGACGACCTCGGCTCGACGAACGGGACCTTCGTGAACGGCTCCAGACTGAAGAAGGGGCGGATCGCGAAGGCCGGCGACGTCATCAAGATCGGCGCGACCGAGCTGCAGGTGCAGGCATGAGGATCGGCCGCTCGACCGCAGTCACGGACACCGGACGCCGCCGCATGCGCAACGAGGACGCATTCGTGTTCGAGCCTCCCCTGTTCGCGATCGCGGACGGGATGGGCGGCGCACGAGCAGGCGAGGTGGCCGCCGGCATAGCCGCGGCGGCGTTGAAGGAGGGTCGGCAGACCGTCATGGACGAGTCGAGCCTCGAGGCAGTCATCGAGGAGGCGAACCGCCGCGTCTGGCAGCGCTCCGTTACGGATCCAGGCACGTCGGGCATGGGCACGACGGTGACGGTCGCGTTCGTGGACGCGGCAGACGACCGAATCGTCTTCGGGCAGGTCGGCGACTCCCGCGCGTACAGGCTGCGCGGGGAGGAACTCGAGCAGGTGACCACCGACCACTCGCTCGTCGCGGAGCTCGTGCGCAGCGGCGTGCTGACCCCGGAAGAGGCGGAGCACCATCCACAGCGGTCCGCGATCACGCGGGCCGTGGGAACGGAGAGCGCGATCGACGCCGACGTCTTCTCCATGCCCGCCGAGCCGGGCGACCTCTTTCTCCTCTGCTCCGACGGCCTGACGGACATGCTCGGCGCCGACGACATCGCCACCACGATCCTCGCCGCCGAGCGCGACCCCGAAGCGGCCGGCGAGGCCCTGGTCGCCGCCGCAAACGCCGAGGGAGGAGAGGACAACATCACCGTCGTCCTCTTCGAGCTGGTCGAGGGCGAGCCGGACCCGGAGCCCGAGCCGGCGTCGACGGACGGCGGCGAGCCCGAGACAGTGCAGGCAGCCGAAGTCTCAGCCGACCCCGTCTCGCGGGAAGTCCGCACGCACGGCGCCGGACCCGGCGGGCGTCTGGCTGCGCTCGGCCTCATCGTGCTCGTCCTCGTGGTCGGCGTCCTCGTCCTGTACTGGGGCATCAGGCGGTGAGCGCGCGCAGCCGCGAGCTCGCCGGACTGATCGTCGCGGCGCTGCTCGCGGGCATCGCGCTCGCGAGCGTCACGATCGCGCGCGACGCGCAGGTATCGGCGAGCGCGATCACCTGGGGCGCGCTCTTCCTCGCGCTCTACCTCGTCGCGCACACGGTGGTACGGAGGACGGTGCCGTACGCGGACGGCGCGCTACTCCCTCTCACCGCGGTCCTGACGGTGTTCGGGATCGCGACGATCTACCGCCTCGACGCCCAGGACGGGGGCCGTCAGGCCGTCTGGGTCGCCGTGGGCGTCGCCGTCTTCTGCGGAACGCTGATAGCGCTCCGCCACGACTACCGGGTGCTCGAGTCCTATCGCTACCTCTTCGGGGTCGCGGCGGTCGCGCTGCTCCTGCTGCCCTCCGTCCCTGGCGTCGGGGAGCGCGTGAACGGCGTGCGGCTGTGGGTGAGCGTCGGACCGCTCCAGTTCCAGCCTGGCGAGCTCGCGAAGATCTGCCTCATCCTCTTCCTCGCGGGCTACCTGCGCGAAAAGCGCGAGGTCATCGCGCAGGGGCGCTTGAAGGACTTCGGCCCGTTGGTCGTGATCTGGGGCGCAGCGATGCTCGTGATCGTCCAGACGAACGACCTGGGCAGCGCGCTTCTCAACTTCGGGATCTTTCTCGCGATGCTCTATGTCGCGACCGACCGCGCGCTCTTCGTCGCGGTCGGGCTAGGACTTTTCGCCGCCGGCGCCACAGTCCTCTACAACGCGATCGCGCACGTCCAGGACCGGGTCACGATCTGGCTGCACCCGTGGACGGACGAGCGCGTCTACTGCGCGCTCAACGGGAAGCTCGAGTACCGCCAGGACTGCGCCTCGTACCAGCTCGTGAAGAGCCTGTACTCGATCGCGAACGGCGGCTTCGGGGGCACGGGCCTCGGTGAGGGGACGTTCACCTCCGTCGGCGGGACGCAGCTCATCCCCGCCCTGCGCACGGACTTCGTGTTCTCCGCGATCGCCCAGGAGCTCGGCCTCGTCGGCGCGGCGGCGCTGCTCCTCGTCTTCATGGTCTTCGTCGTCCGCGGCATGCGGGTCGCACTCCAGGCCCAGGACGGCTTCTCGAAGCTTCTCGCCGCAGGCCTGGCGTTCGGCTTCGCGCTGCAGACCTTCATCATCATCGGAGGCGTCCTGCGCGTCGTGCCGCTGACGGGCATCACGCTCCCGTTCGTCTCCTACGGCGGGACGAGCATCGTCGCGAACTTCGTGCTCCTGGCGTTGCTGCTCCTCGTCTCGAACCGGGCGAACGAACCGCGATGAACCGCCAGATCGTCCGCCTGACCTATGTCGCCCTCGCGCTCGTGGCCGCACTCGTGGTCATGACGACGTACTGGCAGACGTGGGCGTCGGCGGGGCTGGCCGCACGCCAGGACAACGCGATCCGACGCGTGCACGAGTTCTCGGTCGACCGCGGGCTCATCTTCTCGTTCGAGCCGAGAAAGCGGCTGGCGCGGAATCGCGAGCGCGAGATCGGCGGGAAGACCCTCTATTTCCGCCGCTACCCGTACGGACCGCTGGCCGCGCACGTGGTCGGCTACTCCACGGTCGGCCGGTCGCGGACGGGGCTCGAGCGGTCGCTGAACGACTACCTCACCGCTTCGAACCAGAACCTCTCGACTCTCGTCGACAAGGCGCTCGACGAGCTGCATGGGCGGCCCGTGCAGGGGAACAACGTCGTGACCACGCTCGACCTCGACGCCCAGACGACGGCGAACGAGCAGCTCGGGAGGAACTGCGGCGCCGTCGTCGCACTCGACCCGCGGACGGGGAAGGTCCTGGCCATGGCGTCGTCGCCGGGCTTCGATCCCAACGACGTCGAGAATCACTACGGCCGCATCGCGAGCATCACCGCGAACTGCACACCCGCCGCCCCCCTCCTCAATCGCGCCAGCGCCGGGCTCTTCATCCCGGGCTCGACGTTCAAGGTGATCACGGCCTCCGCTGCGCTCGAGTCGAGGAAGTTCGGACCCGGGTCGTCCTTCCACGACCCCGGCTACTGCACCGTGTACGGCAAGCAGGTCCACAACTTCGCGGATCAGAACGGCCCGGAGGTCTTCGGAACGCTCAACCTCGTCACGGGTCTCGTGCATTCCGTCAACTCCGTGTTCTGCAACATCGGCCTCAAGCTGGGCGCGAAGCGGATCCTCGACACGGCGAAACGCTTCGGGTTCTACGAGCGTCCCCCGCTCGAGACGCCCGCGGAGGAGCGCCAGCCCAGCGGGCTCTACCGCAACGGAAGGCTCTACTACCCGAAGCTCGATTCAGACGTCGACGCAGGCCGTCTCGCGTTCGGCCAGGAGCGGATGCTCGTGACGCCGCTGCAGATGGCGATGGTCGCCGGGGCGCTCGGCTTCGCGGGGAGGCTCATGGAGCCGCAGGTCGTCGACAGGATCGTTGCTCCGGGAGGACGAGTCGTGGAGGAGCAGCACCCGACGTTGATCCGGCAGGCGGTCAGCAAGCGGACCGCACACGAAGTCGCTGCGATGATGCGCCTCGTCGTCCGCGAGGGGACCGGGACTGCTGCCCAGATCCCCGGATACTCGGTCGGCGGGAAGACGGGGACCGCGGAGACCGGCATCGAGGGCTCGAACACGACGTGGTTCATCGCGTTCGCCGGGAAGGACGAGACATCGCCTCCGGAGGTCGCGGTGGCGGTCGTGCTGCAGAACCAAAGTGGTGTCGGCGGCACGACCGCCGCACCGATCGCACGAGCGGTCATGCAGGCAATCCTGCAGCGGACGGAGAATCCCTAACGTAGGCACTCTTTGCTGACGACTTCATGACGACTCAGGACACCCTCTCCGGCACCCTCTTCGCAGGGCGATACCGCATCGCGCGCAAGCTCGGGGGCGGCGGCATGGCCGACGTCTACCTCGCCGAGGACCAGGAGCTCGGGCGTCGGGTCGCGGTGAAAATGCTGCACTCGCGCTACGCGAACGACGACCAGTTCGTCGAGCGCTTCCGGCGCGAGGCGACGCACGCCGCCGGTCTCTCGCATCCGAACATCGTCTCGATCTTCGATCGCGGCGAATTCGACGGCTCGTACTACATCGTCATGGAGTACGTCGAGGGTCGAACGCTGAAGGAGCTCATCCGCTCGCGCGGGCTCTGCCCGGTCCCGGTCGCGATCGCGTACACGCGCCAGATCCTCGCCGCGCTGCGCTACGCCCACCGCAACGGCGTCATCCACCGCGACATCAAGCCGCACAACGTCATCGTCGACCAGGAGGGTGTCGTCAAGGTCACGGACTTCGGGATCGCGCGCGCAGGCGCCAGCCAGATGACCGAGGAGGGCGCGATCATCGGCACCGCGCAGTACCTCTCCCCGGAGCAGGCCCGCGGCGCGCCGGTCGACCAGACCTCCGACCTCTACTCGACCGGGATCGTCCTCTTCGAGCTGCTCACAGGGCAGGTGCCGTTCACGGGCGACAGCCCGGTCGAGATCGCCATGAAGCACCTCGCGGAGACCCCGCCGGCACCGTCCGAGCTCCGGTCGGACGTGCCGGGCGACCTCGATCTCGTGGTCCTGCGCGCGCTCGCGAAGGAGCCGGCCGACCGGTACCAGTCCGCGGCTGCCATGGACGCCGACCTCGAGACCGTCGCGCGTGGCGGCCGGGTCGCGGCCGAGACCGCCGAGGCCGCCACGATGGTGCTCGCCGGAGGCGGCGCGATCGACGCGACCGCCGCGACCCAGATCACGCGTCGTCCGCTGCCCGCTCAGTACGAGCCCCCCAAGCGCGGACGGCCGCTGTGGCCGTGGCTCGTCGGCGCCGGCGTGGTGCTGGCCCTCCTTCTCGGCGGCTTCTTCCTCTACGACTCGATCCAGCGCCAGCTCGAGGGCTCCGAGACCGTCGCGGTGCCGTACGTCGTGGGCATCCCGCAAGCGCTCGCCGTGAAGAACGTCGAGGACGCAGGCCTCGTCCCGCAGGTGCATCGCGTGTCCAACGCAGACGTCGCAGAAGGCACCGTCTTCGCACAGAACCCGACCGAGGGGACGAAGGTCGGCAAGCAGACGGTGGTTCGCATCGACGTCTCGTCCGGCAAGCCCGAGGTGACGATCCCGAGCGTCGTCGGCCAGACGGCCGAGGACGCGGTCGCGGAGCTCACCCGGGCCGGTCTCGATGCCCAGGTGGTCGAGGTGAACTCGGATCGAGACCAGGGCACCGTGACGGCGCAGTCGCCGGCCGCAGGACTCGTGGTGGTCGAGGGCACGCAGGTGCGGATCAACGTGTCGAAGGGCCCGAAGCCCGTCAACGTCCCGAACGTCGTCGGCCTGCCGTACGACCAGGCGGCGTCCGAGCTCCAGCGCGCCGGGTTCAACGTCTCCCGTATCGACCAGGACTCCGACCAGGCGGCGGGGATCGTCACCGGCCAGACGCCGAGCGGCGGCTCCGAGGGCTCGAAGGGATCGACCGTGACGGTCACCGTGTCGAAGGGACCGTCCACGTCGGCGGTCCCGGACGTCACGACGCAGGACGTCGCCATCGCGCAGACCACGCTCGAAGCGGCTGGATTCCGGACACGCGTATCCCTCGAGGACACGGAGGACTCGTCGTTCGACGGGATCGTGATCTCGCAGGACCCGGTCGGTGGCACGCAAGCCAAGCCGAACGCGCTCGTGACACTGTTCGTGGGCCGCTACGTCGCACCCACCACCACCACGACGACAACGACTCCGTGAGCCAACGCGTTCGCGTGGCGGTCCTCGCAGGCGGCCGCTCGAGCGAGCACGACATCTCCGTCGCCTCCGCCCGATCGGTGGTCGCCGCGCTCGACCCGGACCGGTACGAGACGGCACTCGTCGAGATCGACCGCGGCGGGCGCTGGCAGCTTGCCGCCACTTCCCGGGCAGAGCTCCCCGAGACAAGCGTCGAGACGCTGCCGGTCGTAGCCGGCTCGCCGCCTGCCGCGATGCTGGGGCAGGTGGACGTCGTGCTCCCGATCCTGCACGGGCCGTTCGGTGAGGACGGCACGGTGCAAGGACTGCTCGAGCTCGCGGGCGTGCCCTACGTCGGAGCCGGTGTCGCCGCCTCGGCGCTGTGCATGGACAAGGACCTCTTCAAGGCGGTGCTGCGCGACCGCGGCATCCCGGTTGCGCGGAACGTCACCCTCCGCGACGGCGACATGCCCGAGCACCCGTTCGACTACCCGGTGTTCGTCAAGCCTGCGCGGCTCGGCTCGTCCGTGGGCATCTCGAAGGTCGACGGCCCCGAGGCGCTGGCGTCCGCGGTCGAGCTCGCTCGCCGGCATGACGACAAGGTGCTCATCGAAGAAGGCGTGCCGGGCGTGGAGGTCGAGTGCGGAGTGCTCGGCAACCGCAATCCGGTGGCGTCGGTCGTCGGCGAGATCGTCGCCCACGCCGACTGGTACGACTACTCGGCGAAGTACGACGAGGGCGGAATGGAGCTCGTGATCCCTGCGCGTATCTCGCCCGAGGCGGACGAGCGCGTCCGTCAGCTCGCGGTGGAGTCGTTCGTCGCTACGGAGTGCGAGGGGATGGCCCGCATCGACCTCTTCGTCCGTCCCGACGGCGAGGTGATCGTGAACGAGATCAACACGATCCCCGGGTTCACGGCGACGAGCGTGTACGCGAAGCTCTTCGACGCCGCCGGCGTCCCCTACGCCGAGCTCCTCGACCGGCTCGTCGAGCTTGCCCTCGAGCGCCACGCACGGCGCTCGTCGCTTCTCTACTAGATGCCGGCGAGCAACCGCTCGGTCTGCGAGCGGTGCCAGTCGAGCCCGAGTGACGCGAAGCGCTCGTCGGCCTTCGCAAGCAAGTCGTCATCGCCTCGTCGTTGCGCCAAGCGCGCGCAGAGCGAACGGTTCGAGGATCGACGCATCCTCGAGCAATGTCGGCGCCTCGCTCTCGACGAGGTCGGACCGGCCCAAGGCCGCCAGCACGTCGAGCCTCGCGACCAGGGCGCCGACACCCCAGACGTTCGTGCGCTCGATGGGTACGTCGACGAGACGCTCCGCACTCGACCGATCCCCGCGCGCGAGCGCGATTCGCAGCATCGGCCCGCCCAGGTACGACGCGAAGCCCTCTCCCGCGACCCGCATTGCGTCTCGCTCGAGCTCGGCCGCTCGCGACTCGTCGCCCAAGACGCAGTGGGCGGCAGCACAGAGGAGGAGGTCACGCGGGTTCCTGACGCACGGCGTGGCGAGGTTCGCCGAGACGAGATTCCAGACCCGTGCGGTCTCCGACACGAGTCCCGTCCAGTCCCCGATGGCATCCGCGAGCTCCAGCTCGAGCGACACGGTGTGAACGCGGTGGTGCGCGGAGAGCCGCCGCGCCAGGTCGTCGTGAAGAGCAGTGAGCTGCCTCGCCCTCGAGAAGTCTCCGAGCGCCGCTGCCACGGGCGCTCCACTCTCGTACGCCTCACACCGATGATCGGGATCGTCGATTCGGTCGATGAGCTCGAGTCGCTGATCGCTCCACATCGCCGCCTCCGTGTACCGGCGCTTCTCGAAAGCCGTCTGGCTGCGAGCGCCCAGGGCGAACGAGCGCAACTCGAGGCTGTCGAGAGACTCGGCGAGTGCACTGGCTTCGTCGAGCGCCTCGTCGGTTGCCAGGGAAGGCTCGATGTTGACCAGTGCGAGCATCGCGCGAGCCCTGGCTTCAGTGCCATCGGCCGCGAGCGCGAGCGCGTTCTCGGCCCACCCGTCGATCTGGTGCCGGTCGAGACGGATCGGGAACATCGCGGACCGGATAGACGCCTGAAAAGCGAGAAAGGCGTAGGTGTCCGCCCGTTCGGCATCTTCCAGGGGGCCCTCGAGTGCGCTCGTCAGCGAGTCACGCAAGCCCGTCGCGTCGTAGCGGAGCGCATGTACCTCCCCCAGCACCCGAAGGAGGCGGGCTCGCTCGTGATCGTCACTCGTGAGCTCGACGGCGCGCGTCAGGAGCTGCACGGCCTCGTCCAGCTCGTAGCGTCCTCGGGCAAGCTCGCCCGCGCGTCGCAACCATGAGACCGCGCGCCCACGAATCCGGCCGAGCTCCTCCAGCTCGTCGCCCCAGACGAGATCCGCATCCTCGGGATCGACCGCCTGGGAGTAGTGGTACGCGAGAAAGGATGCTCGCTCGTCGGTGCCGAGCTCGCTGGCCTCGAGCCACTCGGCGAGCGCCGCGTGCAGACGACCTCGCTGCGCCTTCGGAATCGAGCCATACGCGACCTCGCGCGTGAGTGCGTGCTTGATCGTGTACTCGGGGTCGGTCGTCATCGTGGAGACCCGGCTTGCGACGATCAGGTCGCGCTCCTCGAGAAGCTCGAAGACAGGGTCTTCGCTGCCCAGGAGATGAACGACCGGCGCCCGCCAGAACACACGCCCGACGACCGCTCCGGCCTGGAGCGCGGACTTCTCGACAGGCGGAAGTCGGTCGATGCGCGCTGCGAGAACCGCGTGGACCGTATCCGGCATGGAGAAGTCAGCGTCCCGCTCTCCCAGCGACCACCCCTCCACGTGCCGGACCAGCGCGCCACTGTCGACCAGCTCACCGACGAGCTCCTCGAGGAAGAACGGGTTGCCCCCGGCTCGCTGCACGAGAAGCTCCCGAAGATCGTCGGGAAGTACGGCAGGAAGCATCTCGTCAAGCATCTGCGCCGCCGAGGGGGCAGCGAGAGGGTCGAGCCAGAGGACGGTCGTGTTCCTTCGTCCCGATCCCCAGCTCGAGCGCTGATCGAACAGCTCAGGCCGACCAGTCGTCAAGAGAAGGACAGGCGCCCGAGCATCCGAGAGGACGCGCTCGAGAAGATCGAGGAGGTCCGGCTCGGCCCAGTGGATGTCCTCGACGAGGACGACCGTGGGAGACGCGGATGCGAGCTCTTCGACGAACGCAACGGCAGACGCGTGCAATCTCTCGCGGGCATCGAGAGGGTGAAGCTCAGGAGCAACGTCGAGCCCGAGCGCGAGCCCGAGGATCTCGCGTCCCTGGAGCGCTACGGTCACATCCTCGACGGTGGCACCCTCGCGCAGCCCGAAGTGCTCGCGGACGATCTCCCCGAGCGGCCAGTAGGTGATGCCGTCGCCGTAGGCGAGACAACGGCCGGTTCGAACGACCGGGGCAGCGCTCCTCCGCCACAAGCACATCCCAGAGCTCGTGGACGAGACGCGACTTTCCCACGCCCGGCTCCCCGACGATCGTCACAAGGTGCGGTTCTTCGTTTGCACACGCACGGCGGTACGTGGCGCGCAGCAGCTCGAGCTCGCTGTCACGGCCGACGAACACGCGACGAAGTCCGCTCACGCCCCGCGGACGAATCGAGCCCACAGCGTTGAGGACCGGAATGCCGACGACGCCGTCCGGCTTGCCTCTCGCTTCCACGTGTCTCGGCGCAGCAAGCTCGAAGGCGCCGGCGGCGGCCGCCACGGTTCGCTCGCCGGCGAGCACCTCGCCCGGCTGGGCCGCTTTCTGAAGGCGGTCGGCGACATTCACCGCGTCCCCCGTGACGAACGAGCTCCCCTCGCGCGGCACGCCGACGACGACCTCGCCCGTGTTGACCCCCACTCGCATCTCGAGATCACCGCCGAAGAGCTGGTGCAGGCGCGTCTGCATGGCCAACCCTGCGTTCAACGCCCGTTCCGCGTGATCCTCGAGTGCGGCCGGTGCACCGAAGACGGCCATCACCGCGTCGCCCGCGAACTTCTCGACGGTGCCTCCGGTACGTTCGATCTCCTCCGACATAGCGTCGTAGAAGCGCTCGAGGCGAGCACGAACGCGCTCGGGATCCTCCCCTCCTGCCCGCTGGGTCGATCCGACAAGATCGGCGAAGAGCACCGACACGAGCTTTCGTTCCTCCGCGGCGGGCACGGAGGAAGTGTCGCCCAGGCGCGTCGCTGCTGCTACCCGAGCACGGAGCCGAGCGCCTCTTCCCAGGCGTGCAGCCCGTCGTCGAGCTCCGCCTCCGAGGTCGTGAGCGGGCAGAGCACGCGGATGCAGTTGCCGTTGACGCCCGCCTTGAGGAGCAGCAGCCCGCGCTGCAGGGCCTCGTGGACGACCGCCTCCGTCAGCTCCGGGGCAGGCTTCTTCGTCTCGGGATCCTCGACGAGCTCGATCGCGAGCATCGCCCCGAGCCCGCGAACGTCCCCGATCTGGGGCCAGCGGGACTGCCATGCGAGCATCCGCGCGCGCACCGCGTCTCCGAGGATCTGCGCCCGCGCGACGAGCTGCTCCTCTGCAAACACGTCCAGCACGGCGCACGCGGCCGCGAGCGCAACCGGGTTGCCGATGAACGTCCCGCCGATCGCGCCCGAGTGAGGATCGTCCATGATCTCGGCGCGGCCGATCACGCCAGAAAGCGGCAGACCGCCTGCAATCGACTTGGCGACGATCATCAGGTCGGGCTCGACGTCGAAGTGCTCCATCGCGAACATCCGAGCCGTTCGCCCGAAGCCCGTCTGCACCTCGTCCGCCACGAGCACGATGCCGTGTCTGTCGCAGACGTCGCGCAACCCCGCCACGAACTCGGGCGGCGCCGGGATGAAGCCACCTTCTCCCTGCTCGGGCTCGAAGACGATCGCCGCGACGTCGTCGGCGGAGACCTGCGTCCTGAAGAGCCTCTCGAGGGCCGTGAGCGCTTCGGCCGCGTCGAGCCCACGGTACGCGTTCGGGTAGGGGGCGCGATACACCTCGGGCGCGAACGGACCGAGCCCCTTCTTGTACGGGTACGTCTTCGACGTCATCGTCAGCGCGAGCATCGTGCGGCCGTGGAAGGCCCCCTCGAACGCGATGACGGCCTGGCGCTTCGTGTACAGGCGCGCGAGCTTGACGGCGTTCTCGACCGCCTCGGCGCCGGCGTTGAAGAACGCGCAGCGCGTCTCGCCGGTGATCGGGGCGAGCACACCCAGCCGCTCGGCGAGCTCGACGTAGCCCTCGTACGGGACGACGGTGAAGTCCGTGTGCAGGAACCGCTCGGCCTGCTCGACGATCGCCGCGACGACGCGAGGGTGGTTGTGCCCGACGTTCGCCACGCCCACGCCGCCGACGAAGTCGACGAACGTGTTGCCGTCGACGTCCGTGATCGTGGCGCCTCGCGCGCGATCGGCGACGATCGGCTCGTGCACGATGAGCGGCCGCGCGACCGCGTGCCGCTCGCGCTCGAGGATCTCACGGCTACGTGGGCCCGGAATCTCCGTGCGGATCTCGATAACGCGGGTCGTGGCCACGTATCTCAGCCTAACCGTCCGACACGTCGGTGAAGCATCCTGTCGCTGCATGGCCGACCACGAGCTCCCAGCCGACCCAATGCAGCTGCTCGCAGCCTGGCTCGAGGAAGGGCGCGCCGCAGTGGCGCACCAGGACTCGATGACGCTCGCAACGGCGACCCCGGACGGGCGACCCTCGGCGCGCGTCGTCCTCCTGCGTGGGCTGGACGCGCGCGGCATCACGTTCTTCACGAACCGCAAGTCACGTAAGGGCGACGAGCTGCGCGTCAATCCCCGTGCAGCCGCGGTGATCCACTGGTGGGAGCTCGGCCGGCAGGTGCGGATCGAGGGCGCCGTCGAGGAGACGAGCGACCAGGAATCGCTCGCCTACTGGGAGACCCGGCCGCGGGGCAGCCAGCTCGCGGCCTGGGCATCACACCAGTCGCGGCCGTTGAGCGGACGCCATGAGCTCGCCGCACGCGTCGCCGAGACCGAGAAGCGCTTCGCAGGCGCAGACGTGCCGCTGCCGCCGTTCTGGGGCGGCTATCGCATCCTTCCGAGCAGCATCGAGTTCTGGACGCACCGCGACGATCGGCTGCACGATCGGGTTCGTTACGTTCAGGCGCTCGACGGCTGGTGTGCGGAGCGCCTAGCGCCGTGACGAGCTAGGCGGGCGCGAGCGCGCCGTCCGTGTAGACGCACTCGGCGTTCCACAGCATGAAGCCCTTCGCCCCCGAGAGCCGCGCGGCGTCGACCTGCGCGCGCACCTCGTCGATGCCGTACGGGACGCTGAAGCTGAAGTCCTGCACCCACGGCACGAGGAGCGTGTCCTGCCCCCGCAGCGCGATCTCGAACTTGCGGAGGGCTCGCGCGACGGTTGCGCCAGGCGTCATGCTGGGGTCCCGCAGCCCGAGCTCGCCCTGCCCGAAGAGCGACGGATACGTCATGGCATAGATCGTGTCGAGGTACGGCGCCATGCGCTTCGGGAGCTGACCGATGCCGAGATCGCGAGCCGCCGACAGCCCGAACACGGCGGCGGACACGCGTACGCCGTACTCGCCGAGACGGTTGTGCGCATAGCGGAGGAACGCGGGGATCGCCTCCCGCTTTCCGAGTGACGCGGGGTTGCGGTAGACCGTGCGCCCGACGTCGCCGTCCGACGGGAAGCGGACGTAGTCGAACATGATCTCGTCGAACCCGGCGCGGGCGGCGGCGGCTGCGAGGTCGACGTTGTACTTCCAGACCCGCTTGTCGTACGGGTTCGTCCAGCCGAGCCCGGCCGAATCGCGCCAGACCGACCCGTCCGTCCCCCGGACCGCGAGGTCTGGCCGCGCCCGCGACAACACCGGGTCCTCGAAGACCACGATCCGTCCGATGAGGTAGACGCCGCGCTCGTGGGCACGACGCGCCACGACCCGGGGCGCGTAGTAGTCGCGGGCGGCGCCCGAGGACTTTGCGAGACGCACCGAGGACGGGGCGAACGCGACCTCCCCGTTCTCGTCCTTGACGTCGAGCTCGAGCGCCGTCAGTCCGTCGTGCTCGAGATCGAGGTAGTCGTCGAGCTTCCCGGGCAACGATGCGACCGCCATCGTCACGTGTACCCCACGGAGCTCGATCGGGAGCGTCCTCGGCCCGGACCCGGGAGCCGTCGCGAGCGTCGCGAGATCCGTGACCGGCGCCTTGCTCTCGGTCGAGCCGACGAAGCGGGCGCCCACTCCGAGCAGGCCGATCGCGAGGAAGAACGCGCACAGGACCGCGCTGCGCCTGAGGCGCTTCCTCCGTCTTGCCGCAGCCCGACGCTCGCGAAAGCGCTCGTTCGGGTCGATGGGTGGGAACAACATCGACACCGGGGGGTGGACCATACCGCAGCCCTCGTAGAATCGCCGCGTGGTCCTCTCCGATCGCACCATTCGTCGCCTCGTCGAGGAGGGCCGGATCGGCATCGATCCGTACACGCCGGAGCTGATGCAGCCCTCGAGCCTGGACGTCCGCGTCGACCGCTATTTCCGGGTCTTTCGCAACTCGCGCTACCCGTTCATCGACGTCAAGGCGAAGCAGGAGGACCTCACGGAGGTCGTCGAGGTAGCCGACGAGGAGGCGTTCATCCTCCATCCCGGCGAATTCGTCCTCGGCTCGACGCTGGAGCGCGTCACGCTGCCCGACGACCTCGTCGCACGGCTCGAGGGCAAGAGCTCGCTCGGCCGGCTCGGACTGCTCATCCACTCCACGGCCGGCTTCATCGATCCCGGCTGGGACGGCCACGTCACCCTCGAGCTCTCGAACGTCGCGAACCTGCCGATCACGATCTATCCCGGCATGAAGATCGGCCAGATCTCGTTCGTCCAACTCACCGAGGCGGCTGAGCGCCCATACGGGTCGGCGGGGATCGGCTCGAAGTACCAGGGACAGCGCGGCCCAACGCCGAGCCGTTACTGGCAGAACTTCACTGACGACTGACGCGCGCTACTCGGGCGGGGCGCAGTCGCCTGCGTCGCCGGGCTCGATACGCACGAGAAGCGTGTTGAGAGCCACGAGTTGCTCCTCCTCGAAGCGCAAGTCGAAGTACTCCTCGATCTGCCCCACGTGGCTCTTCGAGGCCTCCCGGAGCTTCTGGACGCCGTCGTCGGTGAGAACCGCATAGACGACGCGCCGATCGGTTTCGCACAACCCGCGCTCGACGAACCCCGCTCGCTCGAGCCCGTCGAGGAGCCGCGTGATCCCAGACGCCGTGAGTAGCACCTGCCCGGCGAGGTCGACGCGCCGCATCCGTCGGTCGGGCGCTCGCGCGAGTCTCAGCAGCACTTCGTAGTCGGAGATCGTCAGCCCGTGATCGGCCGTCAACTGCGCGCTCAGATGGCGCGTCGCGTGCGTGTACGCGCGAACGAGCGACACGAACGACTCGACCGCAATAGATTGCTCACTCAATACTTGACTCATCATCTATCTTCCTGTACATTTGTTTGCGTACTCAATAGTAGCGGACACAAAGGAGAGTTCAATGTCCATCCTCGCAGAGACTTCGGCCACCGTCATCCCTTCGGGAACGTGGTCGATCGACCCGTCGTGGTCATCCCTGGAGTTCGAGGTCCGCAAGCTCGGCCTCGTGACCATCAAGGGTCGCGTTCCGGGCTTCTCCGGCACCGCGACCGGCGGCGCCGACGCCTCGATCCAGGGCACGGTCGACGCGACGAGCATCACGACGTTCGACGCCGACCGCGACGCCCACGTTCAGTCGCCCGACTTCTTCGACACGCAGCGTTATCCGGAGCTTGGCTTCACGTCGACCTCGGTCGAGACGGACGGCGGCGAGCTCGTCGTCAAGGGCAACCTGACGATCAAGGGCATCACGAACCCCGTCGAGCTCCGCGGTGAGCTCGTCGGCCCGGCGAACGACCCGTGGGGCAACGAGCGCATCGGTCTCGAGCTCGCCGGCACTGTCGACCGCACGGACTTCGGTCTCGAGTGGAACGCGCCCCTTCCGGGCGGCGCCTTCCTCCTCCCGAACGAGGTCGTGCTGAGGGCGTATTTCGCCGCGACGAGGGTCGCGTAGCCCAAATGCGGATTCTCGCCATCTCCGGCAGCCTCCGGGCAGGGTCGTACAACACGGCCCTCGCCCGGGCTGCGGCCGACGTTGCGCCGGCGGGCGTCGAGGTCGAGCTCTACGACCGGCTCGGCGAGCTTCCGCACTTCGACGCGGACCTCGAGGGCGTGGAGCCGGAGCCCGTTGGCGACCTGCGCGAGCGGATCGACGATGCCGACGCCGTGCTCTTCGTGACACCGGAGTACAACGGCACGATCCCCGGCGCGCTCAAGAACGCGATCGACTGGGCGTCGCGACCTCGCGGCGAGGCGGCGCTCCTGAACAAGACCGTCGCTGTCGCGGGCGCGAGCACGGGCCAGTACGGCGCGCTCTGGGCGCAGCAGGACCTCCGTCGCGTGCTCGGCATCGCAGGCGCGCGCGTGGTCGGCCCCGATCTCCCGATCGCGAGAGCGCACGACTCCTACAACGAGTCGGAGGGCGGCCCGAGCGCACTCGTGGCCGAGCGCCTGCGGGCACACATCGCTGGGCTCGCCAGCGAAGTGGCGCCCGTCTCCGTCGCAGCCTGACCTCCCGAGAACGGTGAGGGGCCGCGTCACCACGGCCCCTCACAACGGATACCAGCGTTGGATTTGGTAGAGGCGCTTCCGGCGCCGGCCCGGAGACGCGAACGTCTCGTCGATCGGACCGCGCAGCGCGAGTCGCGAGCCCCCTACGCTGGCTAGGCGATTCCCGGTGGTCCCGGGGGCACGCCTCTACCCGCCGGTACCTCCACTGCCCGTACTGTCATCGTTCAAGCCGGACCACCTCCTTTCCGCGGTAGCGCCAGCATACGCACTTCGAGCGGATGGAGGGAGGGCTCATTTTCGCCCGACGATACGAGCGGCCTCGTTGACGGTCGCGAGCTCGTTCTGCGTGAGCCCCTTCGAGGAGGCCGTGTGAGCTCTTCGATGCGCCGCGCGCGGCCCAGCTCGAGAATCTCGCGTCCTTTGACGACGCGGCCGCCTTCGCGGCTGGTCGCTATGCCAGGACGACCGAGACTTCGAGCCCGCGATCGAGCGGGACGGTGACGCTCGCGAGCGTCGGATCAGCCTGCCGCGCGGCTGAGTATGCCCCGAGCGTCTCGACGTGCGAGAGGACGTTGTCGGCCACGACGAGGCCACCCGATTCGAGCAGCGGCCGGGCAAGGCCGAACAGCGTCTCGTAGTCATCCTTCTCGGCGTCCAGGAAGACGAGGTCGAAGACGTCTGCGGCCGCCTCGAGAGTCTCGACCGCATCGCCCTCCACGAGCTCCGTCCACTCCTCGAGTTCCGCTGCGGCGATGTTCGAGCGCCAGGCCGAGCATTTGAGCGGATCCTTCTCGAGCGACGTCACCCGACCGCCGAGCATCCGTGCTCCCGCGGCGAGCCAGATCGTCGAATAGCCACGAGAGCCGCCGATCTCGAGCACCTCGATGCCCGCCTGCGACGCCGCGAGCGCGAACAGGAAGCGTCCGGTCGTCGCCTCGACCTGACGCGAACGCTGCGCTGCGGGAAGCCCTGCGGCTCGCTCGGCGTCGTTCTCCGCCTCCAAACGGGACAGGACCTCGAACACCTTCTCGTCGAGCATCAGTCCGCCACCTCCACGACGACGCTGCCGTCCTCGCGCTCGGAGACCGGGAACGTGGGCACGGCCTGGAACGCGGGCAACGACATCGGGATTCCGGACTCGAGATCGAAGCGCGACCCGTGCCGCGGGCACACGACGACACACGCCTCCTCGTCCCACTCGCCCTCGCACAATGGCCCGTCGTCGTGCGAGCAGCGATCCTCGATCGCGAGGAGACGCCCCCCGCAGTTGTAGACGCCGATCGTGAGCGAGCCGGCCTGCACGAGGCGCATCTCGCCGCGCGCGAGCGCACCGACCTCGATTTCCGCCACCGCCTATTCCAGCACGAGCTCGTTGACGGAGGTGCCCCACTCTTCGGGGAGCGGGGTCCCCCGCGCCTTGTGGAGCGCGACCTTGAGCACGCCGAGTCCGAGGATGGCGCACTTGAGCCGCACCGGCGTGAGCGGAATCCCGAGCTCGTCGAGCAGCTCCTCCTTCGGCATGGCAGCAACGTCCTTGGCGGACCGCCCCTTTACGAGGTCGCTCAGCATCGAGGTCGCCGCCTGACTGATCGCGCAGCCGCGCCCGTCGAAGCCGACCTCCTCGATGACGTCGTCCTCACCGAGGCGCACGGACACCAAGATCTCGTCACCGCACAGCGGATTCTGCCCCTCCGCCTGCGCGTCGGCCGGGTCGAGCAGGCCGTGGTTCCGCGGGTTCTTGTAGTGATCGAGGATGAGCTCGCGGTACAGCTGATCGAACTCCGACATGGCTACCCGAGGGACGTCTTGGCCTTCTGGAGGCCTGCGACGAGCCGGTCGACCTCCTCGGGAATCGAGTAGAGGTAGAAGCTCGCGCGCACCGTGGCAGACACACCGAGCTTGGACATGAGCGGCTGGGTGCAATGGTGCCCCGCCCGGACTGCCACGCCCTCCCAGTCGAGAACCTGGGCGACGTCGTGCGGATGGACGCCCTCGACGTTCAGCGACACGATCCCGGCGCGGTGCTCGGGTGACGGGCCGTAGGTCGTGATCCACGGCAGCTCGCCGAGGCGGCCGAGCGCGTACTCGACGAGCTCGTGCTCGTGCTCCTCGATCGCGGCAAGGCCCGCATCGAGCACGTAGTCGACGGCAGCGCCGAAGCCCACTGCTTCGCCGATTGCCGGCGTGCCGGCTTCGAACTTGTACGGCAGCTCGTTCCACGTCGTCCGTTCCATCGACACCGACCTGATCATCTCGCCGCCGAGGTTGAACGGCGCCATCTCCTCGAGGATCTCGCGGCGACCCCAGAGCGCCCCGATGCCGGTCGGGCCGCACATCTTGTGCGAGGAGATCGCGAGGAAGTCACAGCCGAGCGCCTGCACGTCGAGCGACCTGTGTGGCGCGGCCTGCGCGGCGTCGACGACCATGATCGCTCCGCGCTCGTGGGCCCACGCCGCGAGGTCGCGAACGGGATTGACGGTGCCGAGCGTGTTCGACACGAGGTTCGACGCGACGACCTTCACCGTGCCCTCGCGCTCGATCTCCTCGAGCGCATCGAGTTGCAGCTCTCCGTGCTCGTCGATCGGGATCGCCTTGAAGGCTGCGCCGGTGCGGCCGGCGACGTACTGCCAGGGGACGAAGCTCGAGTGGTGCTCGAGGTCCGTCACGACGACGACGTCGCCCGGTCCGAGGTTGTCGAGACCCCATGCGTAGGCGACGAGGTTGAGCGCTTCGGTCGCGCTCCGCGTGAAGATCACCTCTCGCTCGGAGGGAGAGTTGACGAAGCCGGCGACCTTCGCCCGGCCCGTCTCGTAGCCGGTGGTGGCGCGCTCGGCGAGCCGATAGACCCCGCGGTGGACGTTCGCGTACGAGTGCTCGTAGAAGTCGCGCATCGCGTCGAGGACCTGGCGCGGCTTCTGCGCCGAGGCCGCCGAATCGAGGAACGCGACGGGCTTGCCGTTGACGAGCTCGTCGAAGACCGCGAAGTCCGCCCGTAGACGGTGGGCGTCCAGCTTCGCCTGTGTCGTCGTCACTGCCATCGCGCCATCGTACCCCTGGCGCTCCGGCTCACCCCAGGTCGACCCGGCCGTTCGTCGCCGCCCGCCTCGCGGCGCGCCGAACGCGCTGCGCGGTGAGCACCGCTTCCTCGAGGATCTCCTGCACCATCTCCATCCGGCGTCGCTCGGAGACCTCGCGCAGGAGCTCGAGCTTCTGCGCGGGCGGGAGCTCCACCTTGGCCGCGAGCGCGAAGGAGAGGTGAGGCGACTCGGAATCCGGAGCGTCGACCTCGCTCCCTGTGATCTCGCGGAGCACCCCGAACGTACGCAGCGCCTCCGCGATGACGGCGCCGTCCGCCGAGTCGTCGTCGTCGTCGACCGCGCTCACCTGGCCGGTCGCGTACGAGGAGCCGTCGGTGAGCTCGTCGAGCCGGAATCGCTCACCACCCTCGACGAGGACGTTCAGCCGGCCGTCCTCGAAGCGCGTGAGGACCTCGGCGACACGAGCACGCGTTCCCACGTCGCGGATTCCCTGATCGTCGGCGTACACGAGCCCGAACTCGGTCTCGTGCTCGATGCACTCGCCGATCAGCTCCTTGTACCGGTCCTCGAAGATGTGCAGCGGGAGCTTCTCGGTGGGGAGAAGGACGAGACCGAGCGGAAACAGTCCGAGCTCATCCATCACGCAAGAGTACGTGCCTGAGGCTAGAGCGCTCCTCGCTCGGCGCCCCGCAGCAGCGTCGTGAACTCCCACAGGGAGCCGCGCTCGGTCGCCGCGCACGCGAGGCCCTCAGCCTCTGCAGCGGCGTGTAAGGCGGAAGGCGAGTGGACGAAGACGCGGAACGAGCGGCCGAGCACTCGCTGGACCAGGTTGATCGCTCGAACCCCGAGCCGGACCCACGCGACGTCCCTCGGATAGCTCAGGACCAGCGTTCGGCGAGCGAGTCGGGCTGCCGCGGCCACAAGGTCGATGCCTTCGGGCGAGCAGCAGACGACGCGGTTGAGCACCACGACGTCGCCCGGCTCAACCGCGTCCGACTGTTCGAGGACGTCGACGACGACGAACGACGTGCGCCCCTCGAGGCCCCGCTCGCGCGCGAGCTCCTCGGCATAGGGCTCGTACGCATCCACGAGCTCCGCGACCTCGCCAGTCGCAGCTCCCGCGCCGAGCAGCTCGACCTGGAGCTTCCCGATCCCGCCTCCGATCTCGAGCACGCGCGCGCCGGCGAGCCCTCCCGCCGCGGCGCTGTCCACCATCCGACGCTCGAGTCGGTCGAGACCCCGCTTCCGGTAGCGCGCGAGGTCCTTGCGAGCGACCCGCTTCGTGAACATCTGCTCGCAGGCGCGGCTGCGGCAGCAGCTCGTCATGCGCCGACGATAGCGGCCGTCAGGATGTCTTCTCGAGGTCCAGCGCGCAGGAGTTGATGCAGTAGCGAAGACCCGTGGGCGCCGGCCCGTCGTCGAAGACGTGCCCGAGATGACCCCCGCAGGTCGCGCACATGACCTCGGTGCGGACCATCCCGTAGCTCGTGTCCGACTCGGTCACGACGCTGTCGAGCGACGTGGGCTCGAAGAAGCTCGGCCAGCCGCTGCCCGACTCGAACTTCGTATCCGACCGGAACAACTCGGCGCCGCATGCGGCGCAGCGGTAGACGCCGGGCGAGTGGTCGTCCCAGTAGGCGCCGGTGAAGGCTCGCTCCGTGCCCTTGTTCCGGAGGATCTCGTACTGCTCGGGAGTCAGACGCTCGCGCCACTCCTCGTCCGTGAGTTGCAGCTTGGTCTCCATGAGACGAGGGTAGCGCGGGCTGCTCAGAGCACGACGAGCGAGAGCGCAACGAACTGCGTCACCGCAGCCGCGATGACGAGCAGGTGGAACACCTCGTGGAACCCGAAGATCGTCGGGAACGGGTTTGGCCAGGCACTCGCGTACGTCAGCGCCCCGACGCTGTACAGGGCACCGCCGACGATCACCAATACTGCGGCCGCTACCCCGAGGGCGGGGAAGAGCTGCGGGATCAGGATCAGCCCGACCCATCCGACGCCGAGGTACGCGACGGCCGAGAGCCACCGAGGCGCGTCGATCCAGACGAGGTTCAGAAGGATGCCAAGAGCGGCTCCGGCCCAGACGGTGAGCAGGCCTACGGCACGCGCCGGTCCGGTGAAGGCAACGAGCGCGAACGCCGTGTACGTGCCCGCGATGAAGACGAAGATCATCGCGTGGTCGACCCGTCGAGCGCGCAGCCGAGCCGTCGGGCTCCGCCACGGGTAACGGTGGTAGAGCGCGCTGGCACCGAACATCGCCGCAAGAGCGACCGCGTATACCCACACCGCGAACCGCTCCAGGTACCCATCGGCGAGAACGACGAGAAGCGTCCCGGCGACGACGGCGGCGACGAACGCGTAGAGATGGAAGACACCTCGAAGGCGTGGCACGGCGACTTGCGTCATCGACCGATGATGCCCGATCGACGCTATGCCTGCGGGATGCGTGCCTCGAGCGCCGCCGCGAGCGCGTCGCGCACGGGCTCGAGCTCGACGCGGTCGAGCACGTCCTGGAAGAACCCGCGCACGATCAACCGTTCCGCTTCGGCACGCGTAAGGCCGCGCGTCATGAGGTAGAAGAGCTGCTCACGGTCGACCTGGCCCAGCGTCGCCCCGTGGGTGCAGCGAACGTCGTTGGCCATGATCTCGAGCCCTGGGATCGAGTCCGCGTGTGCCGTCTTCGAGAGCAGAAGGTTGCGGTTCTCCTGGTACGCGTTCGTCTTCTGGGCGCCCTCTTCGACTCGGATCATCCCGCGCCACACCGCCCGCGCCGTGTCGCGCAGCGCGCCCTTGAAAGCGAAATCGGACGTCGTCGACGGGGCCATGTGCTCCTGGAACGTGTCGTAGTCGAGGTGCTGCGTGCCGTCCGCGAAGTACGCGCCCGTCACCCGCGACGTCGCGCCCGGGCCGGCGAGGTCGTTCTGGATGCGGATCTTCCCTTTCGCGGATCCAAAGCCAGCCGTTACCCAGTCGAGCTCCGCGTCCCGCTCGACGCGCGCGTGATGCGATGCGAAGTGCCACGTCGCGCGTGACAGGTTCTGCACCGAGACGTACTCGACCTTGGCGGCCTGCTGGACGACGATCTCCACCGCCGCGTTGGAGTACGCGGAGAGGTCGGGCGCTGCGGAGGCGTACTCCTCGATGAGGGTGAAGCGGCTCTCGGGCTCGGCCACCACGAGCAGGCGCCAGAACAACGACCCGCCGTCGACCGAGTTCGCAACCCGGACGTAGAGAGGCGCGTCGAGGACGACTCCGCGCGGGACGTGCACGAGCAGCCCGTTCGTCCACATCGCCGCGTTGTGTGCCGCGAACTTCTCGTCCCAGCCGACGAGCGAGTAGAGAAGCTCGTGATCCTCGGGGAGCGGCTCGAAGCGGACGCCTTCAGGGGCGGACACGATCTCGATACCCGCCTCACCGACGTGCGCGCTCCCGGATGCGTCGAGCTCGAGAATGGTCGCCGGCGCTGCGATCTCGCTCGCGCCGTTCGCGACCCACGCATCCGGGTCGAAGTCCTTGAGGTCGGTGAAGCGCCAGTGCTCGTCTTTCGTCGTGGGGAGCGGCAGCGCTGAGTAGCGCTCGAGGAGTTCCGGCCGCGTCATACGTCGAAGCGCCTGTGGAGCATGAGCGCGTTCCCGTCCGGATCCTTGAACCAGGCCTGCCGGCACACGCTCGTCTCGATCGTCTCGCCGTCGAAGACCACGCCCTTGGCCTCGAGCTCGGCCCGAGCGGCGTCGACGTCTCCCACGCGCAACGCCAGCCCGGCGGGCGACGGCGCGAACGGCTGCCCGATGCTCGAAGGGTCGAAGATGTCGAGCGTGACCTGGCCGGCGCGGAGCTCCATGTCGCTCTCGCCCTCGCTCTCGAGCTCGAGCCCGAGGACCTCCGAGTAGAAGTGCTTCGCCCTCGGGATGTCCCGCGTGAGGAAGGAGACGAAATCGACGTGCTCGACCTGCATCACGGGGTTGTCCCATCGAGGTACGGCGCGTAGCGGCGATGAATCGCGAGGCCGTTTCCGTCCGGATCGAAGAACGAGGCGCCGTTGCAGACCCCCGAGTCCCAGGTCTCCCCCTGGAACTCGACGCCCGCTCCGCCGAGCCGCTCCTTCGTCGCCTCGACGTCGGGAACGCGAAGGACGATCGACCCGAACGGAAGCGGCGCGAAGTCCATTCCGAAGTCCTCGGGCGTGACGAGCGCGAGCGTGACGTTCCCCGTCTCGAACTCGATCCAGGTGTCGGTCGAGTTCGAGTTGCGTTCGAGACCGAGAGTCTCGCTGTAGAACCGAGCGGAGCGCTCGCGATCCCGGGTCGGCACCGCGATGAAGTCGACGCGCTGGACATCGGTCACGGCGTGGTCCCGTCGGGGTACGGCGCGTAGCGGCGATGGAGGAGGATGCGATTCCCGGCCGGATCGTTGACGCCCGCGCCGTTGCAGACACCGGAGTCCCACATGTCGCCGACCTCGAGACCAGCGGCCTCGAGCTTCTCCTTCGCCGCGGCGACGTCTCGGACGCGCAGCGCGATCGTGGACGGCGGGAGGGCGGAGAACTCGTAGTCGTGCGTGTGCGGCGTAATGACCGCGAGCGTGACGTTGCCGGCCTCGTACTCGACCCAGTCGTCGTCGGGCGAGTTCGGGTTGCGCTTCAGGCCGAGGAGCTCGCCGTAGAAATGGTTCGCGGCCTCCATGTCGGTGACCGGAACGCGGATGTAGTCGACGCGCTCGACGTCGATCATGCGCCCGACCTCGCGCCATACGGCGCGTACCGCTTGTGCAGCGTCAGCTCGTTGCCGTCCGGATCGACGAAGGGAGCCATGTGGCAGACGCCGGTGTCGAACGTCTCGCCCGTGAACCGCACGCCTTTCGCCTCGAGCTCCTCGCGCGCCGCTTCGACGTCGTCAACGTGCAGGAGCGCGATGCTCGTCTTCTGGGGCTCGTACTCCACTCCGAGCTCCCGCGCAGGCTCCCAGATCTCGAAGCAGGTCTGATCGACCCAGAACTCGTGGCGAGAGTGCTCGTCGGGGCGGAGCCCGAGGGTCTCCACGTAGAACTCCCGCGACCGCTCGGCATCCGACGACGGGATGCCGATCGCGTCGACCTTGCTGATAGGACTGGCCAAACCCCGGCTCCTAACCGACAGAGCCTTCCATCTGGAGCTGGATGAGGCGGTTCATCTCGACCGCGTACTCGAGCGGGAGCTCCTTCGTGATCGGCTCGACGAACCCGGAGACGATCATCGCGGAGGCCTCCGCCTCGGAGAGACCGCGGCTCATGAGGTAGAAGAGCTGCTCCTCGCCGATCTTGGAGACGGTCGCCTCGTGCCCGAGATCGACGTCCGACTCGTCCACCTGGATGTACGGGTACGTGTCGGAGCGCGACTCCTCGTCGAGAATCAGCGCGTCACAGACGACCTTCGACTTCGAGCCCACTGCGCCCTTCGCGACCTGCAGGAGTCCTCGGTAGCCGGCTCGGCCACCGTCCTTCGAGATCGACTTCGACGTGATCACGGACGTAGTGCGTGGAGCGACGTGGACGACCTTCCCGCCCGCGTCCTGGTGCTGTCCCTTCCCGCCGAAAGCGATCGAGAGCACCTCGCCGTGCGCCCGCTCACCCATGAGCCAGATCGCCGGGTACTTCATCGTCACCTTCGAGCCGAGGTTGCCGTCCACCCACTCCATCGTCGCGTTCTCGTAGGCGACGGCGCGCTTCGTGACGAGGTTGTAGACGTTGTTCGACCAGTTCTGGATGGTCGTGTAGCGGCAGCGCCCACCGCGCTTGACGACGATCTCGACGACCGCCGAGTGCAGCGAGTCGGACGAGTAGATCGGCGCCGTGCAGCCCTCCACGTAGTGCACGTACGCGTCCTCGTCCACGATGATCAGCGTCCGCTCGAACTGGCCCATGTTCTCCGCGTTGATGCGGAAGTAGGCCTGGAGCGGCATCTCGATCCGGACTCCCGGCGGCACGTAGATGAACGACCCGCCCGACCAGACCGCGGAGTTCAGCGCCGCGAACTTGTTGTCGTTCTGCGGGATGATCGTCCCCATGTACTGCTTCACGATGTCCTCGTGCTCTCGCAGCGCGGTGTCCATGTCGAGGAAGATCACGCCCTTCGCCTCGAGGTCGGCCTGGAGCTTGTGGTACACGACCTCGGACTCGTACTGGGCGCCCGACGCCGGCGAGGTACTTCTTCTCCGCCTCCGGGATCCCGAGCTTGTCCCAGGTGTCGAGGATCTCCGCCGGGAGGTCCTCCCAGGAGTCCGCCTGCTTCTCGGTCGGCTTGATGTAGTAGTAGATGTTCTCGAAGTCGATTCCGGAGAGATCGGCTCCCCAGCTCGGCATCGGGCGAGCGAAGAAGTAGTCGAGGCTCTTGTGCCGGAACTGCCGCATCCACTCCGGCTCCTTCTTGTGCTCGGCAATCGCTTCGACGACCTCGTGCGAGATGCCCCTCCCCGACTTGAAGAAGTAGTCCTTCGCTGCGTCGGGGTTCGAGAACCCGTACTTGTAGTCGGAGCGGATTTCGCGGACGACGTCGGTCTCGTGGGTGCTGCTCATGAGGGCCCTCTTCCGTTGCCGTTCGAACCGAAAGCCTCATAGCCCTCGGCTTCGAGCTTGTGCGCGAGCTCAGGGCCGCCGTCGGCGACGATGCGCCCGTCGACGAAGACGTGCACGAAGTCCGGTGTCACGTAGTCGAGGATACGCTGGTAGTGCGTGATCACGAGCGCGCCGGTCTCCGGCCCGACGAGCTTGTTCACGCCATTCGCGACGATCCGCAGCGCGTCGATGTCGAGACCCGAGTCGGTCTCGTCGAGCACGGCGATCTTCGGCTTCAGCATCGCCATCTGCAGGATCTCGACGCGCTTCTTCTCACCGCCGGAGAACCCGTCGTTCAAGTACCGCGACGCGAGCTCGCGCGGGACCTTGAGGTCTTCCATGGCCGCGAGCAGGTTCGTGCGGAACTCGGGGATCGGAACCGGATCCTCCTCGCCGCCGCTCGCCGCCTTGCGGTTCGCGTTGATCGCGCTCCGGAGGAAGCTCGTCACGGTGACGCCCGGGATCGCGTGCGGATACTGGAACGCGAGGAAGAGGCCACGTTGCGCGCGCTCGTCGGCGCCGAGCTCCGTCAGGTCTTCCCCGTCGAAGAGGATCTCGCCCTTGGTCACCTCGTACGCAGGGTGCCCCATGAGCGCGTATGCAAGCGTCGACTTGCCCGACCCGTTCGGGCCCATGATCGCGTGCTTCTGCCCGAGATCGACCTCGAGGTCGACACCCTTGACGATCTCGGTGCCGTCCTCCAGAGCGACGTGCAGATTCCTGATCTCGAGCTGCGCCATACCGAGAAGTGACCTCCGTGAGCGTTGAAACGCTTTCCAAACGCAGGCTACCCGCCTACTCGCCGCATGGTAGCCGGACCCTGTCTGCAGGCGGCTTCGCCCGCTGCCGGCGAACCGGCTGCGCGGCCGCTTGCACAACTCGGCCGGTGGTAAGGTGAGCGTGTGCCTTTCGGCGTCGGATTCCCCGAGTTGATCATCCTCTTGCTCGTGCTCCTGCTCGTCTTCGGGGCGAAGCGGCTGCCCGAGATGGGACGCTCGCTCGGCAAGGGCATGCGCGAGTTCAAGGACGGCGTGTCGGGCATGGAGGCAAGCGTGACGGAGCCTGAGCCGTCGCCGCCCGCCCAGCTCCCGTCGACGACCAGCTCGCCGAGCGCGAGCCAGATCGCGCAGGACTTGCAGACTCTCAGCGACGAGGACAAGCGCGCGATCGTGGACGCTCTCAAGCCATCCGAGCAGTCGTCTGCTCCGGAGAGCGAGCGGGAGACCGTCTCCTAAGGGAGACCGCACGTGCTCGGCCGGTGGCTCCCACGCCGCCTCGACCACGGCGAAGAGGCGACGCTCGTCGAACACCTCGACGAGTTCCGCTCGCGACTGATCATCGCGCTCTTCGCGATCGTCCCCGCGTTCGCACTCACGTTCGCCTTCCACGAGCGGATCATGGAGTGGCTCACCGGCCCGCTTCCAGACGACAAGAAGCTCGTGACCCTCGGCGTCGTCGAGCCGTTCACCGTGTCGGTCAAGGTCAGCCTGATCGCGGCGATCGCGATCACCCTGCCGATCATCCTGTGGCAGGTATGGGCGTTCCTCGCGCCGGCGGTGGAGCCGCACTTCCAGCGCGTCGTACTCGTCTTCGTCGTGCTCGCGACGGCTCTGTTCGTGCTCGGCGTGCTCTTCATGTACTACGTCGTCCTCCCCCGCGCGCTCGACTTCCTGACGTCGTACGACGAGAACATCTACGACATCCAGATCAGGGCGAGCTACTACTACTCATTCGCAGCGCTCACGCTGCTCGCGGGCGGGCTGGGCTTCCTCATGCCCATCTTCGTCCTCGCGCTCGTGCGGCTTCGTGTCCTGACGACGAAGCGAATGCGGAGCAACCGGAGCATCGCGTACGTCCTGCTGCTCGTGTTCGCGATCCTCCTGCCTACGGTCGACCCGGTGTCGCTCGCGCTCGAGACGATCCCGCTCCTCGTGCTGTACGAGGCGTCGATCTGGCTCGCGGTGCTCATGGAGCGCCGCTGGAACCGCGGCTGGGACGAAGACTTCGCCGAAGCGGGTACGTGAGATCCATCAGCGCAGACTGGGTGGTCCCCGTCGAGGGGCCGCCGGTCGCCGACGGCGCGGTGCTGATCGACGACGACGGCCTCATCGCGGCCGTCGGCGCGCGGTCGGATCTGGGCAGCGACATCCACCACGTCGAGTCGGTGATCCTCCCCGGCTTCGTCGACGCGCACACGCATCTCGAGTACGACGTCTACGTCGGCTTCGGCGACGGGCTCGGGTTCGCAGACTGGATTGGCCTGCACGTACAGCGCAAGCAGCGCATCGATCTCGCCGACATGGAGGCGATCGCACGCGCCGGAGTGCTCAACTGCCTCCGCTCGGGGATCACGACGGTGGGCGACTGCAGCTTCAGCGGAGCAGCGGCGACGGCGTGTGCGGAGCTCGGCCTCCGCGGGACGATCTACCTCGAGGTCTTCGGCACGACGGACGACCCCATCCGCGACCGCTTCGAGCCGACGCGAGAGCGCATCGCCGACGCGCTGTCGCAGGACGTCCGACTGGGCATCTCACCCCACGCCCCGTACACGTGCACGGTCGAGCTGTACCGGGCATGTGCCGAGCTCGGGCTCCCGATCGCGACCCATCTGGCGGAGAGCGAGTCGGAGACCGAGTTCCTGCGCACCGGCGGCGGAGCCTGGGAGTCCTTCGCTGAGATGCTCGTGCCTCCGCCGGGCACGACCGGCATCCGCGCGCTCGCCGAATCCGGCCTCCTCGATTCGAACGTGGTCGCGGCACACTGCGTGAAGGCCGACGAGGAGGAGATCGCGCTGCTCGCCGAGCACGACGTCGCGGTCGCGCACTGCCCGCGGTCGAACGCGATCCTCGGCTGCGGCGTCGCGCCGCTCCGCGAGCTCAGGGACGCCGGCATTCGGGTCTGCATCGCGACCGACAGCCCGGCGTCGACCCCGTCGTTCGACATGTTCGACGAGATGCGGGCGGCGATCATGGGCGCGCGGGCGCGCGAGGGACGGCCTGAGGCGCTCACCGCCGCCGACGCGCTGGAGCTTGCGACGCTCGGAGGCGCCAGGGCGCTCGGGCTCGAGGGCTCGCGGGGATCGCTCGTACCCGGAAAGCAGGCCGATCTCACCGTCCTCTCCCTCGGCGACACGGCGTTCGTCCCGTGGGAAGATCCTGTTACGGGAGCGGTTCTCGGAGGTTCGCCTCGGGGCGTCGTCGCTACTCTCGTGTCCGGCGAACCGCGGTATGAGAAGGGAGGGAAGACATGGCTCGAGCTGATCGCCGCCGCGCGCAGCGCACGAGGCCGGCTGCTGCAACACGCCGGTCCGATGTCGTAATCGAGGACACCATGTTCTTCCCCAGGCTTCGCAGGCATGCGAAGTGGATGTTCCTGTTCCTCGCGCTCGTCTTCGCCCTCGGCTTCGTCGGCTTCGGGGTCGGCGCCGGCGGCATCGGCTTCGGCGACGCCATCCGAAACGCCGCGGGTGGCAGCGGGCAGCCGTCGATCTCGAAGGCCGAGCAGAAGACGCTCGACAACCCGAAGGACGCGCAGGCCTTCAAGGATCTCTCGACCGCGTACCAGGCCGCGAGCCGCACCGACGATGCGATCGGGGCGCTCACGAGCTACACGCAGCTTCGCCCGAGGGACACCGACGCGCTCCGCGAGCTCGCAGCGCTCTACCTCCAGAAAGCGTCCGCGGCGCAGGACCGGGCGCAGATCTTCCAGTGCCGCTCCGCCTACCTCGCTCCCGGCGGTATCCGGGACACGATCTACCAGATCGGCGGGAGCCCGCTCACGCCCGATCCGATCACGAACGCCGTGAGCACGAGCTACGAGTCCGAGATCTCGGCCGCGTCGTCCGAGGCGCAGGGGGCGGCAGCGCAGGCCGTCGAGCAGTACCGCAGGATCACGCAGCTCCACCCCAAGGACCCGAGCGTGCAGCTCGAGCTCGCGTCCGCCGCTCAGTCCGCGGGTGACGTCACGACGACGATCGCCGCGTACAAGGCGTTCCTGAAACTCGCGCCGGACGACCCGACCGCGCCCGAGGTTCGGCGGCTCCTGAAGCAGCTGCAGAAGTACGGCTAGTGCGCAAGACCGGAGATCCGCTAGCGACGGATCTCCGGTCGCGCGAAGACCCTGAAGCCGGTCGCACGGGCTCTGAACGATCGCGCGACTCATTAGACTCGCGTCCGTGAGGCCCGTCGTCCTGGTCGCCGTCGCGTGCGCGGGTGCGCTGATCCTCGCTCTCGCCGGATGCGGCACGGGCGGGTACGTCAGCTCGGGCAGCCAGGGCTCGGGCAAGAAGCTCTTCGTGCAAGCGTGTGGCGGCTGTCACACGCTGGCGGACGCCGGGACGAACGGGACCGTCGGCCCCAACCTCGACGATGCCTTCGCGCAGTCACGCGATGTGGGCATGACGTCCGACACATTCACGCAGGTGGTCGCCAAGCAGATCAAGTTCCCGATCACGAACCCGTCCACGGGCGCGCCCGGGATGCCCAAGGTCGACACCACGCTCCCGTCCTGCGACGACGTCGAAGGGCCGGGGTTCTGCGTCGACAACCAGGGCCAGGCGGTCGACGACATCGCGACCTACGTCGGCTCGGTCGCAGGGACGGGCGTGACCGCAGTGAAGCCGACCGACGGGAAGTCGATCTTCACCGCGAACTGCGGCTCGTGCCACACGCTCGCCGACGCCGGGACGACCGGCACCGTCGGGCCCAATCTCGACGGCGTGAAGCCGACACGCGACAAGGTGGTCACGCAGGTGACGAACGGAGGCGGCGCGATGCCATCCTTCAAGGGCACGCTCGACCCGCAGCAGATCCAGGCGGTCGCAGACTACGTGTCGTCCGTCGCCGGCAAGTAATCCAAGCTAGTGCGCAAGACAGGAAACCGGCTAGGCGCCGGATTTCCGGTCGCGCGAAGATCCCTACAGCCGGTCGCTGCGCGACCGGATCGACGCTCGACCTCGCGACTAGCGTCGTTCGGCTTCGAGGTCGACGACGACGTGCGTGAGGGGCACGTCGTAGTGCGCGCGCACCGACTCCACGACACCGCGCTCGAGCCAGTTCGACTTCCCGGGAGGATGGGTCGAGAGGACGATCTCGTTCGGTCCGAAGGTCCTGACGGCGTCGTCGACGGCGACGAGCGGGTCGCCGTCGCCCACCTCTCCGCGCGCTTCGATCCCCACGGAGGCGAGGCGGGCGAGCGTCTCCTCGAGGCGCTGCTGCGCGGCCTCCCGGGCGGGGTCCTCGTCGGACGTGAAGGTCTTCAGGCGTGAATTCAAAGCGGGGCAGACGACGAGGAACTGCGTCTGCTGGCTGAGCGCGAGCGTGCTGATCGCGCTCAGCAGCTCTTGACCTCCGACGGTCTCGTTCGCGATCACGAGCACCCGTCGCTCTCCCGCGCCGCCAAGTTGCTCGACGTGTTCCGGATCGGGTACGGGACCGCGCTGCCGGAGATAGACGGCGACAGCCGCGGCCGAGAGCCCGAGGAACACGATGAAGCCCAGCAGCGCCGAGATCCACGACGCGACCACGATGAGCGCGAACGCCCCGATCGTGATCAGCAAGAACCGGAAGGCCGCCTCTTCGCTCCGAAACGGGCTCTCCATCAGTTGCGCTGAACGCTCAGGGTGGCCCCTAGAGGAGGTAGACCGTCGTGTACACGACGATCCACATCACGTCGACGAAGTGCCAGTAGATCCCGGGGAGCTCCACGCCATGGTGATGCTCCGGCGAGAAGTGCCCCCGGAAGCCGCGGATGATGACCATGAGCAGCAGGCTGAGCCCGACTGCGACGTGCGCGCCGTGGAGCCCGGTGAGGCCGAAGAAGACGGAAGCGAACGCTCCGAGCTGATGTGTTGAAGCCGACGTTGAGGTACTCGATGACCTGCGTGCACAGGAACGCGAGCCCCATCAGGAAGGTGAGCACCATGCCGGCGAGGAACGCCTTGCGCTCGCCGCGCTTGATCGACTGAAGAGCCCAGTGCATGGTGAAGCTCGACGTCACGAGGATGCACGTGTTGACGCCGGCCACGAACACCGGGAACTCGTAGGGCGGAGGCGGCCACTCGCTCGGCGCGCTCGGATTGACGACGCGGACGAAGAAGTAGGCGGCGAAGAACGACCCGAAGAGCATGATCTCCGAGCCGATGAACAGCAGCATTCCCAGCGTCCGTGCGTCGACGCGGGAGCTCTGATTCGCGGTAGGCGGGCCGTGATGCTCGTCGTGCTCGCCCGCGTGGATCGGCTCCGCGTGCGCGCTCATGCGGTTGCTCCCACGAGCTCGTCGACGACGACGTGCTGGACGGGAAGGCCAGTCTGCGCGCGGAGCCGGCCGACGAGGTCCCGCCTCAGCCAACCCGAACGCTCACCCGGGTACGTCGAGACGATCAGCTCGTCCGTGCGATCGTCTTCGACGGCCTCCATCGCCGCGACGAACGGGTCCGGGTGCGCGATCTGGCCGTGGACCTCGAGGCCCTCCGAACGGAGGATCGACAGCGCAGCGCGGAGCCTGCGCTCGGCCTCGGGATGCTCGCCGCGCGAAGGGTCGCTCTGCGGGCAGACGATCAGGAAGCTCGCTGGGCCCTCCTCGGCCCGAGCGCGGATACGGTCGAGCAGCGGCTCGCCGAGCACGGTCTCGTTCGCGACGACGAGGACGTTGGCGGCCGAGCGACCGCTGACGTCCGAGACGACGTGCTCGACCGGGCGATCGCCCGCCGCCTTCCGGATCTCGTCGACGAGGTTCTTGCGGAGCCAGCCCGACTTCGTAGCCGGATGTGTGCACACGACGATCTCGTCGATGTCCTCCGATGCGAGGACATCCTTCACCGCCGTCAGAGGATCGTCGTCGTAGACGCCGCCGTGCGCGGGGATGCCGGCGAGACGCAGCCAGGCGAGCGTGCGGTCGAGCCGACGGGCGGCGGCGGCCCTGCGCGTGTCGCGATAGACCACGTAGCCCTCGCGGGGCGGAGTCACGGGAGCAACGACGGTGGCCCTGACGGGCCTGCGCTCCGCGCGAGTCCGGAGGGTGTCGACGAGCTCGTCGCCGACGAGCGTCTCGTTCGCGACGACGAGAACGGAGGTCGCCTCGGTCACGCGTGCACCTCCTCTTGCGCCGCCTCCTTCGTGGGGCTAAGGATCGCGTGCCGTGCGCCGGGAACGCCGTACTCGTAGGGCCCCCCGACGACTTGCGGGATCTCGTCGAAGTTGAAGATCGGCGGCGGCGACGAGACCTGCCACTCGAGCGTGCGGGCGTGCCACGGGTTGGCCTCGGCCACGGGGCCGCGCGACCAGCTGATGATCATGTTGTAGGCGAACACGACGAACGAGGCGCCGAGCACGAACGACGAGATCGAGATGAAGAGGTTCATGTCGCCGAAGGCCTGGTCGTAGTCGGAGACGCGCCTCGGCATCCCGCGCAGCCCCACGTAGTGCATCGGGAAGAACGTGGCGTTGAAGCTCACGAACGTCAGCCAGAAGTGCCACTTCCCGAGCCGCTCGTCGTACATGCGGCCGGTCATCTTCGGGAACCAGTAGTAGACGCCGGCGTAGATCGTGAACACGGAGCCGCCGAAGAGCACGTAGTGGATGTGCGCGACGATGAAGTACGTGTCGGAGGCAGCGATGTCGATGGGCACGGAGCCGAGGTAGATGCCCGAGAGGCCGCCGATGACGAACATCGTCACGAAGCCGAGCGCGAAGAGCATTGGCGTCGTCAGGTGGATACGGCCGCGCCAGAGCGTCGCGATCCACGAGAAGACCTTGATCCCCGTCGGCACGGCGATCAGGAGCGTCGTGACCATCATCGGGACGCGCAGCCAATCGGCCATGCCCGCGACGAACATGTGGTGCGCCCAGACCGAGAATCCGAGCACGAGGATCCCGAGCAGGGAAAGCGCCATCAGCCGGTAGCCGAAGATCGGCTTACGCGACTGCGAGGAGATGACCTCGGACACGATCCCGAAGCCGGGCAGCATCATGATGTACACGGCCGGGTGGCTGTAGAACCAGAAGATGTGCTGGTACCCGAGCGCGTAGCCGCCGTTGTCGGGCGTGAAGAAGCTCGTATGCATCACCCGGTCGAACATCACGAAGAACTGCGAGCCCGCGATGAACGGCGTCGCGAGGACGACGAGCAGCGACGTCGTGAAGTTCGCCCACACGAGGAGCGGCATGCGCCAGAACGTCATGCCCGGGGCACGCATCGTGATGATCGTCACGAGGAAGTTGAGTGCGGTCAGGATGCTCGACGCACCCGCCCACTGAACGCCCATGTTGAAGAACGTCTGGCCGAGCGGCTGCCCCTCTGAAAGCGGCGCGTAGCCGGTCCAGCCGGAGGCGAACGCGCCGCCGGGCGCGAGGAAGCTGGAGACGAACATGATCCCGGCAATCGGCAGCAACCAGTACGAGAGGGCGTTCAGCCGCGGGAACGCCATGTCCGGCGCGCCGAGCATGAGCGGCACCGCGAAGTTCGCGAGCCCGGCGAACGCCGGGATGATGAAGAGGAAGATCATCAGGGTCGCGTGGACCGAGACGAGCCCGTTGAACGTCTGCGAGTCCACGAACTGGAGCCCGGGCTGCGCGAGCTCCGCACGGAAGAACATCGCCATCAGGCCGCCGATCACGAAGAACACGAACGTCGTGACGAGGTACTGGACGCCGATGACCTTGTGGTCCGTGTTGACCCGGAAGTAGTCCTTCCACGAGTGCGCGCCGTGACCGGAGTGGTCCTCCGGACGGGTCGGGCGCCCCGAGAGGTAGTAGAGCCAGTAGTCGAACGCGCCGATGCCGCCAAGGAAGAAGATCGGCGCGACGACCATTCCGCCGACGAGGAGAACGACCTGCGTGTTCCACACCGGATCCCAGCCCCACCAGAAGCGAAGCAGGCACACGAGCGCCGTCCCGAGACCGAAGCCGAGAACGGCCATCCACGCGCCGCGCACGAGCCCGGGCCCGAAGACGAGCCGCCAGGTCGAGCCGCGTGGCGGCTCGAAGTGCGCGGGGTACTGGTCGGCCTGCTCCGGATGCGTAGCCGTCACGCCTTCTGCTCCGCGATCCACTTGTCGAACTCGGATTGGGACACGACACGCGCCTTCGCGCGCATGGTCGCGTGTCCGAGACCGCACAGCTCGGTGCATACGACGGCGAACTCGCCGGTACGCGTCGGCGTGACGAGGATCGTCGTCTCGATGCCGGGCACCGCGTCCATCTTCTGGCCGAAGTTCGGCACCCAGAACGAGTGGATGACGTCGACCGACGTCATCGTGAACTTCGTCTCCCGCCCGACGGGAATGACGAGCTCGCCGGTCTGGAAGTCGCCCTCCTCGGGGTACTCGAACTTCCAGGCGAACTGCTGCCCGATCACATGTACCTGTAGCGGGTTCGGGCCCGCCTGGCCGTTCTCGGAGAGGACGAACGCGCTCACGATGCCGAGAGCGATCACGATGAGCGCCGGCACCGCCGTCCACACGATCTCGAGGCCGGTGTTGCCGTGGATCGGCGGACCGTCGGAGTCGTCGTCCGCCGGCACGCGCCACTTCCACACGGAGTAGACGACGACTGCGGCGACGAGCGAGAAGATGCCGATCGACATGACGGTCGCGAACCAGTAGAGATCCTGGATTCGGTCGAACTCCTCGCTCGCGGAGGTCGGGAGCCACTGGAAGAGAACCGCGACGAGCGTCACCACGATGCCGATGACGACGCCGATCGCGACGAGCTGAGCGATCCCCTTGCGCACCGGTTCCGAGCCTACTTCAAGAGCTGGCTATCGTGAGCCCCGAACCTGCCGCCCCTTCGCCCTCTTCTCGTGCCTCGAATCGCAAAGCTCGGAGCCGTCCTCGCGCTCACCGTCGCGGGCGTCGCGCTGCTCGTCGCCGAGGTCGGCGACGACGCCGGAGCGACCGGCGCAACACCGTCTACGGCCGCGAAGGGACCTGTCGTTCTCGCCTTCGGCGGCGACGTGCACTTCGAGGGAACGGTCGGCGCCGAGCTCGCCTCCGACCCTGCGCTGGTCATGGCGTCGATCGCGCCGGTGCTCCGCCGCGCCGATCTCGCCGTCGTGAACCTGGAGACGGCGGTGACCACACACGGGACGGCGAGCGCGAAGGAGTTCGTCTTCCGCACCCCGCCGAGCGCCTTCGCGGCGCTCCGCGCCGGGGGCGTGGACGTCGCCTCGATGGCGAACAACCACGGCATGGACTTCGGTGAGACGGGCCTGCGCGACTCGCTCGCCGCCGCCAGGCGCTACCGCTTCCCCGTCATCGGGATCGGCCTGAACGCGAAGCAGGCGTACCGCCCCTACCGGCGCACGATCAACGGACAGCGGATCGCGGTCATCGGGGCAACGCAGGTGCTGGACGACGAGCTCGTCTCGGCTTGGACCGCGGGGCCGCACAAACCCGGCCTCGCCTCCGCGAAGGACGTTCCGCGTCTCCTGCGGGAAGTGCGAGCGGCGCGCCGCAGCTCGGACACCGTCGTCGTGTTCCTGCACTGGGGCATCGAGCTCGCGCAGTGCCCGTCCGTCAACCAGCGCACGCTCGCCCGGCAGCTCGTCGCCGCCGGGGCCGACGTCGTCGTCGGAGGTCACGCACACCGAGTCCAGGGAGCGGGGCACATGGACCGCGCGCTCGTCGACTACGGGCTCGGCAACTTCGTCTGGTACGGGACGAGCGAGCTCTCGACACGGACCGGCGTCCTGCTCGTCACCGTAGACGGTCGGAACGTCAGCGGGTACCGCTGGGAGCCTGCCCGCATCGTCGACGGCACGCCGCGTCCGCTGGCGGGAGCGGAGGCTCGCTCGGAGGTCGCGTCCTGGAAGCGCCTGCGCGGCTGCACCGGGCTAGAGCCCTAGGAGCGGGGCTACACTTGTCCGCCGCGGGGCCGTTAGCTCAGTTGGTAGAGCAGGGGACTCTTAATCCCAAGGTCGAAGGTTCGAATCCTTCACGGCCCATTCTCTAAAGCCCTGGAAACGGGGCATTTCTATGAGTAGCTCCTCTGGTCTCCGCGTCTGGGGGACAGCAGAAGGGCAATAGACGTGTCGGTCGGGCTAGCTAACGAGCGAGCCCGAGAAGGCGCTCGGCGCGTTGGCGCCGATTCCGGAGCGCAGAGTCGCGGCGAGTGCGTTCTGCTGGGGTGAAGCTGGCATCGAGGCTCGCGTGCTGCTTGTCCCACTTCGCCCGCTCGGCGTGCGTCATCTGGCGAATCACGAGAGCGCCCGAGGAAACCTGCTTACGGATGTGCTCGAGCTTCGCCTGACGCTCCGCGGCTGCTCGCTCCTGCACTCTCCCCACCTCGAGAGTCTAGTTACCGAGGCCGCTGCGGCGGTCATCAGTCCGAGTGAAGCGTGTGCGGTTCGAGGCCGATTGCCTCGGCTCCGCGAGACGTGAGAACGTAGAACGTGGGGTCGGGCGCCGGCGGAGCGCGCCGGGACTGGGTCTTGCCAGGGTTGGTCCGACGCGGCCGAACCAGTTCGGCTCGAACGAGGCGCTCCAGGTCGAACGCTTGAAAGCGGTCGGCAACCTGCTCGACCGTCTTCCCCTGATCGCCGATGAACTCGAGCACTTCACGATCAGCGTCTTCCATAACCCGACAGTACTCGTAGTCGCGGATGGGATCGAACGCCGGGGCAATCTGCTAGTTAGGCACCGTGATCGTTGCCCTCCACGTTGCGACAGGCGCTGCGGCCGGGGCCGCCAGCGGCTCGCGGCTCGCAGCTCTCCTCCTGGGGCCGATTCTCCACATCGCCGGTGACCGCGTTCCGCACCAAGACTTTCACTCGCGTCGGTTCGAGATCGGCAGCGGCGTTGCGGGCGTCCTTCTCCTCGCCGCGCGGCGAGGCCCACTCGATCCGGCGACGCTCGGCGCTGCGGCGAGTTCCACCCCTGACCTCGAGCACGTCCTCCCTTTCCTGCGTCCGGGCGGAAGGAAGCTCTTTCACGACCGCGTTGGCTGGCACCGGGAGGGGCGGCTTTCGGCAAACGTGCAACTCCTGCTTGCCGGGGGGATTCTCGCCGCGCTCGTCGTGCCCCACAGGCGATGAGCCGAAGTACCGTCTCGGCCTCCGCCACTACCCATGGGTTCGTCCCGCGGAAGGGCGCGTCGGCAGCGGCCAGCGAACCGACCCGCGCTTCCTGAAGCGCAACTACTCCGCAGCCTGAACAGGTCATTCTCGGGATTCTTGGAGCGGAGCGACGGGACCCCTCGGGCACGGTCCTGACCCCGTGCCAGTGTTCGGGCATGTCGCCCGAATCGGACAGATCGAGCGTCGGTTCATGAGTCGCAGGCGTTGGATGGCCCTCTGTTTTGCCCTCGGGTCGACGTGTTTCCTCATTGGTCCGTTCCCCGGCTACGCGCAGCTGGTCGGCGACTCGGCCGACGCCATCACCTTCTTCGTCGGCTCGATCCTGTTCACGGCGGGCGGAGGGCTACAGAGCTGGCTGGCCTGGTCCGAACGCCACTCCCCAGGTGGCGGAGGCGCGGCGTGGTGGGCCGCCGTCGTCCAATCCGCCGGCACGCTGTTCTTCAACGTCACGACGTACCAAGCGATGCACACTGCCTTGACGAGCCCCGCGTACAACGAGCTCGTCTGGCGGCCGGATTGGCGCGGGTCGATCTGCTTCCTCGTCTCGGGCGCGATCGCCTACCGCGCGTCGGCGCGTCGTGGATGGCTGCCGGTGCGCGGCGGCTCGGGATGGTGGCAGGCGGCAGTCAACCTGCTCGGCTGCGTCTTCTTCGGAATCTCGGCTGTCGCGGGGTACGTCGTTCCGTCGACCGGATCGATGCTCGACCAGGCGGCGGCCAACTGGAACACATCGCTGGGCGCAGCGTGCTTCCTGGCCTGCGCGCTCGACACCCTGCACACCGACAGGGCCTCGAAGATGCCACTCGGTCGTCGGCTCCGCGAGCTCGAGCACAAACTGGAGGCCGACACGTCCGGTAGGTGAATCCAGGTCAACCGGGGACAGCCGCCCGCGCACTCTCGCTAAGCGCCGGATCGCCAGTTCGGCTAACTCGACGTTCTGACAGAAGTCGCAGCGGACGATCCAGTCGCAGCTCGCGATCGTACAAGGGGGAGGCCGATCAAGTTGAAGGCGGGCAAGTACGCGTTAGAAGGGCAAGTGGAAGTACTACTGCGCGGCGCACGAGAGCGTGATGTTCGGCTTCTTCATCGTGCAATAGGGGCGACGCCGTTCGGGGACGGCCGCTCCGACGACACGCTGGAAACCAGGCCCACGAAATTCGCGTACTCCCGTCGGAGGAGTCAGTCGCACCACCAGTCCGCGAAGGGAGGAGTCCTTGAGACCTACCGCACTCATTCCCGCCATTGCGCTCGGGATCGCGCTTGCTGGCACCGTTGGTGCCTCGGCGCGACCTCAGGCGACGGCAATCCAAGTACGCACCGTGATGAACGCTGCTCAGGAGGTGCCGGCGCCGTCCGGTGACCTGAGCAACGCGCGGGGAACATTTGCGGCGACCATCACCAAGTCCGACTCGGGCGGCGCGTCGATCTCGTGGCAGCTGGCTTTCGACGGCCTGACAGGCAACGCCATCGCCGCCCACATCCACACGGGAGCGCCAGGCTCACCCGGGCCTGTCGTGCTTGCCCTGTGCGGACCTTGCTCGAGCCCGCTCAGCGGGACGGGCAACCTCACGGAAGCGACGCTTGCTGCGATCGAGGGCGGCACCGCCTACGTCAACGTCCACACGCCTACGAACCCCGGCGGCGAGATCCGGGGTCAGCTCGCGACGACGGCGGGCATCGCAACGACCCTCACCTCGCGTCAGGAGGTGCCGAAGCCCAAGGGCAACGTCCGACGTGCAACGGGCGTCTTCAACGCCACGCTCGTGAAGCTTGGGACAGGTGGGACCATCGCATGGCGTCTTCGGTTCTCCCGTCTGACCGGCGGAGCGATCGCGGCCCACATCCACATCGGACGCGTCGGCCGACCCGGACCAATTGCGGTATCGCTCTGCGGCCCGTGCCGAAATGGACAGCGGGGAACCGCGACCCTCACGGCGACCAACCTCGCCGCGCTTGCTGCGGGTCGCGCCTATGTCAACGTCCACACGCGGAAGAACCCAGGCGGCGAGATTCGCGGACAGATCCGCCCGGTTCCGCTCACCATCGACTGACGAGAAGGACCACGGCAGGCGCCGGTGAGCGATCGCCGGCGCCGAGCCGCCTCGTTCCCGCTCGGAAACTCACGGGCAACAGGACGACGCAACGGTGGTGTGCCACACTGAGTCGGGAGTCTGTGGGAGGGGAGCGTCGAGTGGGGAAGCAGTACGAGGACGGCGGGGAGTTCCACGTTGCAGGCATCGCGTCGCGCCTCAGTCGCTACGAGACGTCGCAGGTGGCCGCTCCGGTCTACGCCGACGCCGACGACGCCGACGAGGAGCTGGTCGAGCGCGCGGCGACGCTCCTCTCGGTGATGCCTCGCAACCAGCTGCGCGCGACGATCGAGAACCTCCTCTCTCCGGACGACCTCGAGCGCGGGCGGCGAGCGATCGACGCGCTCATCGACTCGGCGTTCGCGATCGAGGACGAGACCGGCCACATCCGTCGTACTGCCTGAGCCGCGCCCTCCAGACGCACTCGTAGGCTTCGGCGCGTGAAGGTCTTCACCGTCGTCGGAAACCGGCCGCAGTTCGTCAAGTCCGCGCCGCTCTCCGCCGCGCTCCGCGACGCGGGTGTGGAGGAGGTCGTGCTGCACACGGGGCAGCACTGGTACCACACGATGTCGCAGGTCTTCTTCGACCAGCTCGGGCTCGCGGAGCCGCGCTACCGGCTCGATCTGCACACGGCCGACGCGAAGGTGATGCAGCCGGCGATCGCCGAGCGCGTCGCCGCGGAGTCGCCGGACCTCGTGCTCGTCTACGGGGACACGAACTCGACGCTCGCGGGCGCACGCTCGGCAACCGATGCGTCCGTTCCGCTCGCGCACGTCGAGGCGGGGCTCCGAAGCGGCGATCTCGACATGCCCGAGGAGCACAACAGGATCGAAGCGGATCGGCTCGCATGGCTTCTCTTCTGCCCGGACGACCGATCGCGCCGGGCCCTCCAGGAGGAGGGAGCCATGGGTCGCATCTACGTCGTCGGCGACGTGATGGCCGATGCGAGCCGTCTCTTCGCGCCGCTCGCCCGCGCGGCCTTCCCGGTACCGCACGACCCGGGGTCGTACGTCGTCGTCACCATCCACCGGCAGGCGAACGTCGAGCAGCCCCGCCTCGGGAACATCGTGGAAGGCCTCAACCGAATCGACGGCATGGTCGTCTTCCCCGTCCACCCACGAACGCGCGCGCGCATGCAGGAGGAGGGCCTGGCACTCGGGCCGCACGTGCGCCTCATCGAGCCGCTCAGCTACCTCGAGCTCGCCTCCCTCGCGTCCCAGGCTCGCGTCATCGTGACGGACTCGGGTGGCCTGCAGAAGGAGGCCTACTGGTATGGCGTCCCGTGCGTGACAGTCCGCCCGTCCACGGAGTGGGTCGACACCGTGGCGGTCGGGGCAAACGTGCTCGTGGACGCCGACCCGGAGGCGATCGCAGCAGCGGTCGCGGCAGCGACGATGCCCGCGAGCAGGCCGGTGCTGTACGGCGACGGCCACGCCTCCGAGCGGATCGCGCAGGTGCTCGTCGCTACGATCCCGAGCCGATGAAGTGCGACGTCGCCATCGTCGGAGCCGGGTACGTCGGCGTCCCTCTCGCACGCACGTTCGCCGATGCGGGCAAGCGCGTGCTCCTCGTCGACGTCGATCCCGAGCGGGTCGCCAAGCTCAACGCCGGCGAGAGCTACATCGAGGACGTGCCGACGGACGTGCTCAAGCAGCTCGTGGACGACGGTCTCGTGGCAGCGACGACCGACTACGACGAGATCCGCGACGCCGACGCGATCCTCGTCGCCCTCCCCACGCCGCTCTCCCGACAGCGAGAGCCCGACCTGCGAATCCTCGTCTCTGCCGCCGAGCAGATATCGACGCGGCTGCGAGCTGGACATCTCGTCGTCCTCGAGTCCACGACCTACCCGGGGACGACCCGGGAGCAGGTACAACCGATCCTCGAGCGGGGTAGTGGGCTCGAGGCCGGCCGCGACTTCCACCTCGCGTTCTCGCCCGAGCGCGTCGACCCCGGCCGCGAGGACTGGACGACGAAGACCGTGCCGAAGGTGGTCGGCGGCGTCGACGAGGGCTCGACCGAGTCGGCCGCTGCGCTCTACGGCTCCGCGATCGACAACATCTACCGCGTCTCGTCTCCAGAAGCGGCCGAGCTCACGAAGCTGCTCGAGAACATCTTCCGCTCGGTCAACATCGCGCTCGTCAACGAGCTCGCCCAGCTGTGCGACCGGATGGGCATCGACGTCTGGGAGGTCATCGACGCGGCCGCGACGAAGCCGTTCGGCTTCATGTCGTTCCAGCCGGGGCCGGGACTCGGCGGCCACTGCATCCCGGTCGACCCGTTCTACCTCACGTGGAAGGCGCGCGAGTTCGGCTTCTATACGGAGTTCATCGAGCTCGCGGGCAAGGTCAACGAGTCGATGCCGTACTTCTGCCGCTCGGTCGTCTCGCAGGCGCTCAACCACGCGAGGCAGCGGTCGCTCTCCGGCTCGAGGATCCTCGTCCTCGGCGTCGCGTACAAGCCGGGAATCTCGGACACGCGCGAATCGCCGGCGATCAAGCTCATCGCGCTCCTCAAGAACGCGGGGGCGGAGGTCTCCTACCACGACCCGCACGTGCCGTCGTTCTCCGAGAACGGCATCACGCTGAGCTCGTCGCCGCTCGAGCCGGGCGCGTACGACTGCGTCGTCGTGGTCACGGACCACAGGGAGATCGACTACCAGGCCCTGATCGAGGACTCCGTGCTCGTCGTCGACCTGCGCAACGCCACCGGGGCGAGCGGAAGCAAGTCCGACAAGGTCTGGAAGCTTTGACCGTCCGGGTGGGGCAGGCAGGCCTCGGCGAGTGGGGGAAGAACCTCGCGCGAAACTTCGCCGATCTCGCCGAGCTGACATGGCTGAGCGACCCGGCCGACGGCAAGGCCGCGGAATTCACGGCGCGCTATCCGCAGGCTCGCTGGGCCGACTCGCTCGACGAGATGCTGGAGGACCCGGAGCTCGACGCGATCGTCCTCGCGACTCCCGTACCGACCCACCACGAGCTCGCGAAGCGGGTGCTCGAGGCCGGAAAGCACGTCTTCGTGGAGAAGCCACCGGCGATGACCGCAGCGGAGATCGACGAGCTCGTGGCGATCGCCGAGGAGCGCGACCTCGTCCTCATGCCTGGTCACTTGCTCCTCTACCACCCGGGCGTGCTGAAGCTGAAGGAGCTCGTCGATACGGGCGAGCTCGGCGAGGTCCTCTGCGTCTACGGCAACCGGCAGAACCTCGGCCGGATCCGCCCCTACGAGAATGCGCTCTGGTCGCTCGGCGTCCACGATCTCTCCGTGATCCTCTATCTCCTCGACGAGGATCCCGTCGAGGCGATCGCGCTCGGACGCGACTTCCTGCAGCCGGGAGTCGAGGACGTCGTGTTCTGCTACCTCCGCTTTCCGTCCGGCCGGATCGCGCACATGCACCTCTCCTGGCTCGACCCGCACAAGATGCGGAAGATGACCGTGGTCGGCGCCGAGAAGATGGCCGTCTTCGACGACATGGAGCTCGACCGCAAGGTCACCGTCTACGAGAAGGCGCCCTGGAAGCCGGTGAACACGTACGGCGAGTGGCAGACGCGCACCGGCGACATCCACATTCCGAAGATCGCGACCGACGAGCCGCTGAGGCTCGAGTGCCGGCATTTCCTCGCGCTCGTCGCGGGCGACGGAGACCGCGCACAGGTGGCGCGTGACGGCGCGCGGGTCGTCCGTGCCCTCGACATGCTGACCAGGTCGCTCGATGGCGGCTGAGGTCCACCCGAGTGCCGTCGTCTACCCGGGCACGGTTCTCGGGGAGGGCGTGAAGGTGCTCGAGAACGCCGTCGTCGGGAAGCAGCCCACCCTCTCGCCGCGCTCGACGGCGAAGCGGGAGCCGCTGCCTCCGACCGAGGTCGGCGACGGCACGGTGATCTCCACCGGCGCGATCGTCTTCGCCGGCTCGCGCATCGGTCACCGCGTCATCCTCGGCGACCAGTCGTGCGTCCGCGAGCGCGTGACCGTCGGCGACGACGTCGTGCTCGGCCGCGGCTCCCTCGTCGAGAACGACACGACGATCGGCGCGATGACGCGCATCCAGGCCGAGGCATACATCACCGCGTACTCGACGCTCGAGGACCACGTCTTCATCGCGCCCTGCGTGGTGACCACCAACGACAACTTCATGGGTCGGACTGACAAGCGGCACGAGCTGATGAAGGGACCGACCATCCGCCGCGGCGCACGCGTGGGCGGCGGCGCCATCCTCTGCCCGGCGGTCGAGATCGGGGAGGAGGCGTTCGTCGGGGCGGGCGCCGTCGTGACGAAGGACGTCCCGCCGCGCGTGATCGTCGTCGGCAACCCGGCACGCGTGCTCCGGGACGTGTCGGAAGAGGAGCTGCTCCAGTCCGAGTAGCCGCCGCCCGGCGGTCGGTCAGCCCTTGACGATCGCGAGCCGGTAGCGGGTCGCACCCGGGCTCGAGACCCGGACCTGGACGTAGTACGTCCCGGCGACTCGTGGGCGGTACGAGAGGTACTGGCGGGCGCCAGGCCGGACCGACGTGCGAACGCGGAACCGGAAGTCCGACACCCGCTCGATGGAGCTGGCCTGTGGTCGCCAGAACGCGAGACTCAGGTCGACGCTCGAGTCCGAGCCCGTGAGCCCGACGTACACCGGCTGGTTCCGGTTCAGGTGGATCGCATACACGTCGTCCTGGTCGTCCCAGAAGTCGACGCGCGCGCGGAGCCGGCGATTGGAGCCGGAGACCGGGTACGAACGCGTGCCGAGATCGTCGTTGGTCTCGTAGAAATCCCGTCCGGGAGGCGTCGAGAGCGCGGCGATGGCAGCGGCGACGTTGAGCCGCCCCCAGCCGGAGTACGAGTCGCGACCTTCGGTACAGCCGTCGCAGGTGTCGGCGTCGAGATCGGTCGCGGTCGACTCCAGGATCTTCGTGACCTGCTCGGGACGCAGGGTCGGGTGCAGGCTCAGGAGCACTGCGGCTGCGGCAGTCACCTGAGGCGCGGCGAACGACGTCCCCTGCGCCTCGCGGTACTCGTCGGGGCCACAGCTCGAGTACCCCTGCTCCGAGCAGCTCGGGAACCGGGCCGTGAGCGGGCGCGGGAGGACCGAGAGGATGCCGAGCCCGGGGGCGGCGATGTCGTTGTAGATCGGATCGCGGTTCGAGAAGGAGGGGACTCCGCCCTTGTCGTCGATCGCGCTGACGCCGAGGACGTGCGGAAGCGCGGCGGGATAGCTCGCGTACTTCCACGGGCTCGTCGGCGCCTGGTCGGAGTTTCCGACCGCCGCCACGACGACGACGCCGTTCGAGATCGCGTAGGCAACCGCATCCGCCTCCAGCCGGGAGAAGGTGTCCCGATCGGGGTCGAGCGGATCGCGGATCCCGCCGAGGCTCATGTTGATCACCCTGGCCCCGTTGTCGACCGCCCAGCGGATCGCCTTCGCCTCCGCCTCCACGGGGATCGACCGGGACTTGGTGACGACCTTCCCGATGAGCAGCTGGGCGGAGGGAGCGAGCCCGGCGATGCCGACGCCGTTGTCGACGCCGGCGCCGATCAGGCCCGCAACGAACGTCCCGTGGCCGAGCGTGTCGACGCGCGCGGATCCGCCGACGAAGCTCTTCGCGCCCAGGACCCTGCCGGCGAGGTCCGGATGGCCCGCATCGACTCCCGAGTCGATGACGGCAACGGGGATCCGCTCGAACGACGGCAGCGTGATCCATGGCGCGTAGAAGCCGCTGTACGTCAGGTACCACTGCCTCGAGACGAGCGGGTCGGTGGGAGTGAACGCGAGATGCCGGGTCACGAGCGGCTCGACGTAACGGACACCGGCGATCCCACGCAACGACACTCCGGCGGGAACGTCGGCGACGAGCGCCGGGATCGGCTGCAGGCTCTCGGGCCGCGTTCCCGTCCGTCTTGCGATCGCGTTCGCCACGGTGTGCGCGTCGGCTCCGTGCGCCAGACCGACAGCGACACGGGCCGCGCTCGCGCTCGCCGGCAGGCCGAGCCACGCGAAGAGGACGACGGCAACGAGCGTCAGGCGCCTCATGCGGTCACCTGGACGTCGGGCGAGGTTCCGCCCGCGAGATCCGCGGCTCGCGGTGGTCCGCGCGCGATACGTGCCGACCGGAACGGCGTCGAGCTCGACCCTGAAGGCTCCGGACCCGTCGACGACCGCTTGATCGACGAGCGTCCACGTCGCTCCGCGCTTGCGCTCGATCGCCACGACCGTCCCCGCGAGCCTCGGTCTCACGGTGCCGGTGAAGACGTCGGGCTCGAGGAGCGTCGGCCTCGCCAATGTCACGCGGGGAGCGACCGGGACGAGCAGAGCCGGAGAAGCTCCGGCGTCCGCCTCCAGCCGGTAGCGGGTCGTGCGCAGCGGCTTCACGCCTACGGACACAGCGCCAGTCGCGTCGGGACTGACGGGCGTGACGGAAGCCCACGAGGTCCCGTCGGCGGACGACGCGAGCCTCGGCGTCCCCAGCCCTCGCCCGACCCCGCCCAGCGTCGCGCTGGAGCCGAACACCACGGCTCCGCCCGTCGGCCTGTCGAGACGCAGCACGCCGATCGTCAGCCAGGTCGAGCGCAGGCCGAGTGCGGTGCGCATGACGGAAGCGGGTACCTGCTCCGGGCCGGTCGCGGTCTGGAGCGTAAGCGTGCGGAGCCTGCCCGACGGGGTCGCAATCCCGGTGGCGTCGATGACCCGCGAGTCGGCAGTCAACTTCGCCTGGAGCGTGCGTGCGCCGAGCAGCACGGGGCCCCAGCGGAAGTAGGGCGAGGCTTTGTCCCACGGATCAGGCCGGGAGACGAGGTACGGAACGCTGAAGCCGAACACGTCCGCCGCATTCGCCGTCTTCCCACCCGAGCTCGAGAAGTAGTACGTGGTCGCGACCTTCCCGCCGTAGAGAACGACCTGGCCGGCAGTATCGGTGACCGCCTTCGTCGTCGACGGCTTCTCGCCGCCCACGCCGAGGTAGGCCTGGCTCCGCACGTCCGAGTAGAGGTCGTACGGCTTCCCCTTCAAGAGGCTCGCGATCGCGTACGAGCGCGCGGCGACCGCCTGCGCCTTCAGCGCCTCCGCGGGCCAGCTGAACGGCATCTCGCCCGCGACGACGCCCTGGAGGTAGCTCTCGAGCGGGATCACGTTGACGACGCGTAGGAAGCCACCCTGCGGAACGAGCTCGAGCTTGCCCCGATAGAGGCGTCCGTCGAGCCCGAGCGGCGCCTTCTTGCCCGGACGCAGGACGAGTGGCTGCACGGCCGCGACCGGGCCTGCGGCGGAGGGGAGCGAGAGGTCGGAGCGGAGCGTGAGCGTTCCCTTCGGCAGGGCGAACGCCTCGCCTGTCGCGTCGACCGCCGTGAAAGGCACCGACGAGGAGATCGTCACCGCCTGACGGCCCTCGCCGAGCAATACGCGCAGCTCCTTGCGCCCCGCCCTCCCGAGCTGCGTCCCCGTGTAGTAGTAGGACAGGATCTGGTCATAGGTGCGTCCGGCGAGCGCCTGGCCGTAGGCGCCGTACTGGCTCATCCCGACCCCGTGGCCGTACCCACGCCCGGAGACGACGAAGACGGCCTCGCCATACGACGACGCCGGGGCCTCGAGCCCCGACGCCGCGCCGACGACGGTCAGGAGAAGGACGACGAGAATTGCCGCAAGAAAGGCGCGCACGGACGCTCCAGGGTAGCTCCGATCGATGAGTTCTTTGTGTTCTCGGCCGGAACCGTCCGGCCTTGAGCGAAATCGGCTATTTCCAGGCAGTCTGCGCCTTGCACAAGGCTGGAATCCGCGAGTGCGGATTGGAGCCGCGCTCAGTTCGGAAGAGCACCGTCGAAGCTACTGCCACGCGGATTCTTCGACGAGGGCGCGAGCCTTGAGCGGCTCCCACCAGTCTCGGTTGCCCGCATACCAGGCGACCGTCTCGGCCAGGCCGTCGTCGAAGCCCCGCGACGGCTTCCAGCCGAGCTCGGCGGAGATCCTGGTCGAATCGAGGAGGTACCGGCGATCGTGACCCGGTCGATCCGGGACGATCGTCTTCAGCGAGGCGGGCTTCCCCGCGAGCTCGAGCACGCGATCCGCGATCTCCTCGATCGTCGCCTCGACCGCGGAGCCGACGTTGTACGTCTCGCCGGCGCGCCCGTCATGCAGCACGAGATCGATGGCCTCGCAGTGGTCGAGCACGTGCAGCCATTCACGCTTGTTCTGGGTGGACGCGTACATCGGGAGCGGCTCGTCGTCGAGAGCGTTGGTCGTGAAGAGCGGTATGACCTTCTCGGGGAACTGGAACGGGCCGTAGTTGTTCGAGCAGTTCGTGATCGTCACCGGAAGACCGAACGTCTCGAAGTAGGCGCGCACCGCGTGATCCGCGCCCGCCTTCGACGCGTTGTACGGCGTGCGCGGCCGGTACGGCGACTCCTCGGTGAACACCTCGTCGCTGTCGAGCGCGAGGTCGCCGTAGACCTCGCACGTCGAGACGTGGTGGAAGCGCTCGACGCCCGCCGCTCGTGATGCCTCGAGCAGCGTCTGCGTCCCGAGGACGTTCGTGCGGAAGAAGCGCGTCGGATCGACGACTGCGAGCGAGTTGTGGGACTCGGCCGCGAAGTTCACGACGCACTCCGTGCCGTGCTCGCGCAGCGTCGCCTCCGCGAGCTCGCGCTCGCAGATGTCGCCCTGCACGAACGCGATCCGGTCCTCGACCGCCGCCAGGTTCTCGCGATTCCCCGCGTACGTGAGCAGGTCGTAGACGACGAGCTCGTCGCCGGGATGCCGCTCGAGCCAGTAGTGGACGAAGTTCGAGCCGATGAACCCGGCGCCGCCGGTGACGAGAAGACGCATCCGCGGAAGGCTAGATGACTAGCCGTCCATCTCCGCGAGGCAGGCCCGCAGCCCCTCGCGCCAGTCCGGCAGCACCGGAGCTCCCGCCCGCTCGCTTCGCAGCACGGAGTACGCGGGCCGGGGTGCGGGTCGCTCGAGCTCGACGGTCGAGATGCGACGGACGCGGCACTGCAGTCCGGCGTCCTCGAAGATCGCCTCGGCGAAGTCCGCCCACGTGCAGTCCCCATCGGCGGCGAGATGCCACAGGCCCTTCGGAAGGTCGTCGACGACGAGCTCGCGCACGGCAGCGGCCAGATGCCCCACGAAGGTCGGACAGCCCCGCTGGTCGTCGACCACGGCGACCTCGTCGCGCTCCTCCCCGAGCCGAAGCATCGTGCGAACGAAGTTGTGACCGGTCGGCCCGAACAGCCACGATGTCCGCACGACCCAGGCCCGGTGACCTGCGGCCGCCTCGCCGTGGAGCTTCGTCCTCCCGTACGCCGAGGCAGGGTTCGGCCCGTCGGACTCGACGTACGGCGAGCCCTTGCGGCCGTCGAAGACGTAGTCGGTCGAGAACGTGACGAGCGGCACCTTCAGCGCGGCCGCGTGGGCGACACCGGCGATGTTGACCGCAGCGGCTCCCTGCGGATCCGCTTCCGCTCCGTCGACGTCCGTCCACGCCGCCGCGTGCAGCACCAGATCCGGGTTCACTCCGTGCCACGGCGGCGCTCGCCGGGTGAGCGACATCCCAGTCGGCGCGCGTCAACGCAACGACGTCGTCGCCGGCGAATGCCCCTTGCAGCGCGCGCCCGAGCTGGCCGCCCGCGCCCGTGATCAGGACTCGACGGCGGCGTCCCGCGTGGACAGGATCGGGGTGCTCGTGCTCCATAGGGACGCGACGCGCGGGTCGTTCCAGGGAACTGTGTGCTCGTCAGGGTCGCTCGGGTCGTACTCGGCGGTGACGTGGTAGCAGAAGAGGATGTCCGTAAGCGCCTCGAACCCGTGCGCGTGGACTCCAGGGATGTAGATCGCGACCGGGTTGTCCTCGCCGATGTCCTCGGTGAACGGCTCGCCGGTCGCCCGGTCGAGAACGACGACGCGCGCCGTGCCCTGGAGGCACGCGAAGAGATCGTCCTGACCGCGCTCGTGGTAGTGGAGCCCGCGGATCACGCCGGCCCGGGAAAACGAGACGTTCGTCTGCCGCATCGGCTTCGGGAGCTCGCTGTCTCGTCGGAGCTCGCAGAACCAGCCCCGCTCGTCCTCGTACCGACGGAGCGGCATCCGGCGTACGCCGTCTATCACCCGGCGTCCCGTTTGTTCACGCCCGTCTGCTCGATCCGGCGCCCGATGTCGGCGAGGTGCTGCCAGTGCTTGCCCGCGTCCTCCCACCAACCCTCCACCTCGGAGGCGTCCAGGCGGCCGGCGAGGGCGTAGTGCCGGTTCACGTCGGTGATCTCCAGCTCGCCTCGAGCCGACGGGATGCAGCGTCGCGATCAGGTCGAACACGTCCGGCGGGTAGCAGTAGAGACCTACGACGGCATGCTGCGATGGCGGCGAGTCGAATCTCATGTCTACCACTCCCGCCTTCTCGACGATGTCGGACACGTGCCCGTCCCCGTCGTAGACGACGACGCCGAAGTTCTCCGGGTCGTCGACCTGCTTCACGAATATCCGGGCACGCGACCCGTCGTCCGCCCACTCCTGGAGCGTCGCCGACTGCGAATGCTCGAAGATGTTGTCGCCGAGGACGACCACGAGCGGCGAGCCGCGCGGCGAAGTCCTCCGCCATGCCGACGACCTGGGCGATGCCGCCCGGCTCGGTCTGCACCTTGTAGGTGAGATCCAGCTCGAGGATCGGGTCGCCCCCTCCCCGCGGCGCTAGCCGGCCGTCCCCGAGCAGGTCGATCATCTGCCCGGCGTGGCCCTTTCCGGTGACGAGGAGGACGTCCGTGATGCCGGCCAGCTGCAGGAGCTGGAGCGGGTAGTAGATCATCGGCCAGCTCCCGACCGGAAGCAGGTGCTTGTTCGCGACACGCGTCAGCTCGCCGAGGCGCGTCGCCTCGCCCCCGGCGCAGATGAGCCCCTTCGGTTGCACGCGGTGATGCTAAGCGACGCCGGTCCCGCGTAGGGCTATGGGCGCCTCCGCTCGCGCTCGTGCCACACCCGTCGCGCGGCCGCTTTGCGCTCGCGCACGCCCGGTGCGGCGCGAACGGCTGCGATCCAGACGTACATCGCGGCGCCCAGGATGCCGCCGACCATCGTGAGGAGCCGCTTCGGATGGAGGGCGAGGTACAGCAGGGCCCGCACGCGGGCGATCGTAGCCGACATACTTCCAAGCCGAGTCGAAGAAAGGTGGTACCAGGCATGGCGAAGACCAAGACGAGCTCGACGCTCTCGCCGGACGCGCTCAAGCCGTACATCCAGCGCGCGATGACCGATCCGGAGCTCCGCGAGGACCTCCTCGCCGCGTTCGTCGCGGCGCGCGGCATCTATGGACAGATGGCCAAGGGTCGCGGGCTCAAGGGGAAGGCCGAGAAAGTCTCCGAGAAGGACTTCCAGAAGCAGATCCAGCACCTCGTCGACGACCTGTCGGTGGCCTCGGACAAGCTCAAGGGCAAGCCCAAGAAGGGCCACAAGACGCGCAATCGCATCATCCTGCTCACCGGGGTGACGCTGGGCGTCCTGTACAACCCGTGGACAGGTCAGGCGACGCGCGACTGGGTCACGGAGCAGATCGCCGGCAACGGCGAGGGGCTCGAAGAGCTCGAGGCCGAGCTCGCCGCCGAGGCCGACGCGGCAGCGCCCGCCGGCAACGGCTCCGAGCCGGAGTAGTCGCTCCTAGCGGCGGAGCGCCTTCTCGAGGGCACCGGGCACGAGGCCGCTCGTGGAGGCGATGTCGTCCGCTTCGAGCAGGACCGCACCGGGTGGCGGCAGCACTGCGCCGCCCGGTCCGGTCGGTTGGTAGACCCGTCCCGCCGAGAAGGAGATGTCCGCCGCCCGTCTCCAGGCGAGGAGGATCGAGTACGGGGCGACCACCCCGTCGTAGCCCAGCCCCGCCATCGACGCCGGGTGGATCTCGAAGTGGAGGTGCGGGGCACCGCCGTCGGCGTCTCCCGTGGCGCCCACGAACCCGATCACGTCTCCAGCCTTGACCTGCCGCCCCTCGACCGCGAGCGGCGAGTAGGCAGAGAGATGCGCGTAGTAGAACTCGTCGCCCTCGTTGTCACGGAGCCAGAGCCGGTAGCCGCCAATCCGGTTGAAGCCGATCGTGTGCAGGGTGCCGTCCGCCACGGCGAGCAGCGGCGTCCCGGCTGCGGCGAAGATGTCCTCGCCGTGATGCCAGCCGCTGGGCACGTCCGGACGCGCGGCGCCGAAGCTGTCGCCGAACGACGCCGTCCCGAACACGGGGAAGACGAAGCCGCCCGACGAGAGTCGCGCCGAGACCTCGGGCGCGACACGTACGGGCCCTCCGGGCACCTCGCCGCCGACCTGAGGCTCGGGCGCAGGCGGGAGCCGATTCCGGCCGCCACTCGGGGTCGGGGGATTCCGATCCTCACCTGGCTTGACGGGCGGCGGCGGGACGCTCACGTCCGCGACGGACGTCGCCTGGGCGTTGCCGACGACGATCTCGCTTCCCGCGGGAAGGCCACCGTGGTCGGCGGTCAGGTGCACGCGAAGAGCGGTGACGGTGGCCTGCGCCGCGGGGGGGCCCTTCTTCCTGGTCCCTCCGCTCGTCGAGAGCACCGTGAGCGTTCCCCAGTCCCCGAGCGACGCGCTGGTGCCGGGCGTGGCGCCGACATCGCTTCCGAGCGCCCTCAGCCCCTGCACCTCGGAGGCGGACGTGTCCGAGCCGACCGACCGGGCACTCGCGCCGGCGGAAACCGACGCGGTAACTTTGCCGGCGACCACCTCTCCGTTGAAGAGCGAGACGACGATCGCCTCCGCGAACGACTGGGTTGCGGCAGCAGCCCCGGGGGAGGCGAACACCGCGGCGCGCGAACGACCCACGCTGAGTACGGAGCCGTCCGCCGGATACTGGAACGACTGGACGTCGGCCGTCGTGGACTCGGGCCAGTCGAGGTCTCCGAGGGAGATGGGGGCCTGACCCGGGACCGTGATGCGCACGAGGAAGGCCGTCGCGTCCGTGCTCGCGCTCTTCGGGGGCGGCGCGGCAGCAGCCAGCGTGGCCGAGGCGACGATCGCGAGGGCGACCGCGACGGCGAGGCGAATCACGGCGAATCAGGGTAGCGCGCTTCCCTCCGGCGCGTACGCCACGCGAGCTGCGCGGCCACAGCGAAGAGCAGGACAGCGAAGAGCCGGCGCAAGCTCGTCTCCGGCAGCGCCGTCACGAGGCGCGCCCCGATCTCCACGCCGACGACCGACGAGAGGCCGACAACGACCGCAGTCCGCACCCGGAGATTCCCGTAGCGTTGCTGGTTCCAGGCGCCGACGAGAACCGTGGGGAGGATTGCCAGGAGCGAGGTGCCTTGCGCCTCGAGCTGACCAAGCCCGAGCGCCACGAGGGTCGGCACGAAGAGGATGCCGCCCCCGACGCCGAACATTCCGGCCAGCACGCCCGCCGCCAGGCCGAGCGCAAGCGCAAGCACGATCGTCGAGACGCTCACGTCGCGAGCAGCCAGATCCCGAGCGCACTCAGCACGACGGCAAAGCCGTAGGTCAACGTGCTCGTCCGAACCCGTTGCTGCCAGGTCGTTCCCGCGAGCGCGCCGACGGCCGCAGGCAGCCCGACCAGAGCCGCGTACCCCAGCTCGACCTCTCCACGCAGCGCGAACACCACGACACCCGCGCTCGCGGTGATGGCGATCGCGAGCAGCGACGTCGCCGTCGCCACACGCTCCGGAAGGCCCGCGACCAAGATGAGCAGCGGCACGGCGACGATGCCTCCCCCGACCCCGAAGAAGGCGGAGAAGACCCCCGCCGCGAGCCCGATGGCGACGAGGCGCACCGACGTATCGTACGAGCATGGCCAGTCGGTTCGGTCTCGTGGCGATCCTGCTCGCCGTCGCGGGAATCACCGCTGCCGGCGCTCCGGCGCGCACGCCGCCCACCGGCACGTCGATGTTCATGGTGCAACACGACCCGAGGCTCTGCCCGAGCCCGCTTTGCGGCGGCTACTGGGTCGCACTCGCGAACGGCGTGCGGACGCGCTGTGGGAACGGGCAGGCAGCACCGCGCTGCTACGTCGCGCACACCGTCGACCGAAACGGCCGACCGTACACAGCCGAACTTCCCGAGGGGGCACTCGTGCGCGGGGCGGTTGAGCTCGGCCAGAGGTTCGGCGACCGCGTCCTCGACCGGCTTCGCGTGTGGGCGGTGTACGCGCCCGCCGGAACCGCAACGGTGAGCGGCGGCTACTACCGGGTCGTCGACACAGGCATCCGCTGCATCCGCGCACCGTGCTTCTCGTATCGCGCAGGGCAGGTCAACGGCTCGGCCCGGGTTCTGACGTCGAGCGTCGATCTCGAAGCAGCCGGCGCGGCGCCGGCGGACGTGGCGCGCGCGCAGGCGGCGCTGCGGACGAACGACGGCCTCTACGCGCGCGGCCGCTTCGCGTCCAGCCCGGACGGCGGGCGGGTCTTCCGGGCATTGCGGCTCTACCTCAGAGCGCTGCAGCCTCGCGCCTGAGCACGTCCCACGCGAGGCGGACGTCGCCCTCGGTCGTCCGGAAGCTCCCGACCGCCAGGCGCAGCTGGTAGCGGTCCCCGAATCGCGTGTGCGAGAGGAAGACCTCGCCCGAGGCGTTCACGTGCTCGAGCAGGTGTTCGTTGCGCTCGTCGGACCCCTCGAGCCGAAAGCAGACGAGCGAGAAGTGCCTCGGCGCGGTGACCTCCCAGCCCGGCTCGTCGCGTACCCAGCCCTCGAACAGCTCGGCCAGGCGAAGGTGCTCGCGCAATCGCTCCTGGAGTCCGGATCGTCCATAGCAGCGAAGGACCGCCCACAGCTTCAGCGCACGGAAGCGGCGCCCGAGCGGGATGGAGACCTCGCTCAGATTGACCGCGTCGTCCGGCGAGCGCAGGAACTCGGGGACGAGGCTGTACGCGTTGCGGAAGTCGTCCTGGCGCCGCGTCCAGAGCACCGAGCAGTCCATCGGCACGCCGAGCCACTTGTGCGGGTTCACGCCGACGGAGTCCGCGCGCTCCCAGCCCGCGAAATGCTGCCGCAGCTCGGACAGAATCGCGGCGGAGCCTGCATACGCTGCGTCGACGTGCAGCCATGTGCCCGCCGCCGCGCAGCGATCCGCGATCTCGGGGACGGGATCGACCGACGCCATACCCGTCGTGCCGATCGTGGCGACGACCGCGCAGGCGTCCTCGGCACGCATGAGGTCGGGCCGCATGCGGAACTCGTCGTCGGTCGGCACCTTCCGCAGCTCCAGGCCGAGGAGGCGCGCAGCCTTCTCACCCACCGAGTGCGCATGCTCCGAGCACACGAGCACGTTGCGATCGGGGCGGAGTGACCGGGCGACGATGACGGCCGCGAGAACTCCGGTCGACGCCGTGTCTTCGATGTGACCTCGGAACTCGTCGGGCAGACCGACGAGCTGACGCAGCCAGTCGACCGTGAGCTCCTCGAGCTCCTGCAGCGCGGGCGACGTGCGCCACAGGATCCCCACCTGGTTGAGGCCGGCGATCAGCAGCTCTGCCAGCACACCCGGCTCGGATCCGGTCGTCGCAAAGTAGGCGAAGAAGCGGGGGCTCTGCCAGTGGGTGAGACCCGGAAGGAGGATCGAGTCGAGATCCTCGAGCACGGCGGAGAACGGCTCGGGCTCGTCGGGGGCCGAGCCGGGCAGAGCGGACCGGATCGCGCCCGGCTCGACCTGTGAGAGCACCGGCAGCTCGCCCACACGCTCGAGATACGACGCGACCCACTCGAGTGCGAGCGCCCCGTCGGCGCGGAAGTCGCTCACGCGCGGAGCTTCACGATCTCGCGCCAGGGGCGCGTGTTCAGCACCTGGTCCTTCGTCAGCCAAGCGCGTCGCGCCTGGGCGACGCCGAGCTCCGCGTATCCGAGCGCCCGCAACCGAGTGCGCGTCCGTGGTGATGGGAATGCGAACCCCGGCCTCGCCGGCGAGCCTGGCGTGCGTGTCGCGCATGTCGAGCCGGTCGGGCTGCGAGTTGATCTCGAGCGCGGTTCCGGTCTCCAGCGCATGGGCGACCACGCGCTCGACGTCCACCGCCGCGCCGTCGCGCTTCAACAGTCGCCTGCCCGTCAGGTGACCGATGCAGTCGACGTGCGGGTTGTCCATGGCACCGACGATGCGCTCGGTCGGGCTGCGATCGAACGACGTGTGCAGCGATGCGATCACCCAATCGAGCTCCGCCAGCACGTCGTCCTCGACGTCGAGCGACCCGTCGGCCCTGATGTTCACCTCGATGCCCCGGTAGACGGTGAACCGGCCAAGACCGCCGTTGAGCTTATCGATCTCCTTCCACTGCGCCTCGAGACGTCCGTCGCGCAGGTAGTGCGAGTGATCGGTCATGCACAGGAAGCGGTAGCCACGCGCCTTGGCGGTGGTCGCCATCTCCTCGATCGAGTTCTTGCCGTCCGAGGACCAGGTCGAGTGGCAGTGCATCTCGCCCTGCAGGTCGGCCACCTGCACGAGGGTGGGAAGAGCGTGGTCGCGGGAGGCCGCGATCTCGGCGGTGCCCTCACGCAGCTCCGGCGGGATCGGACCGTAGCCCAGGTATGCATACAACTCGTCCTCCGTCGCATGCGTGACGACCTCGCCGGACTCGACGTCGGTGACCCCGTACTCGGAGATGGAGAGCCCGCGGCGCTGGGCCTCTTCGCGCAGCGCGATGTTGTGGTCCTTCGAGCCCGTGAAGTGCTGCAGCACGTTGCCGTAGCAAGCTGCCTCGACGACGCGCAGGTCGAAGCGCAGGCCGTCGTGCCCGATGACCGTGGCTTTCGTGTCGCCTCGAGCGACCACCTCCGAGACCCACTCGCCGTCGCAGAACGCCGCGGTCAGGGCGGGCGGATCGCTCGAGGTCGCGATGAGATCGAGATCTCGCACGGTCTCGCGGCGACGCCGAACGCTGCCCGCTTCGGACACGGCGACCGCAGCCGCGTGCGCTTCGAGCTCGGACACGACGCGCCTGACCGCGGGCAACGCCTGGCCGAGCAGCCGCCGCGCGTCGGACTTGTCGCCCACTCCGGCTTCGAGCGCTCTGAGGATCTTCTCCTCGCTCCGGGCGCCCATGCCCGAGAGGTCGCGCAGCCGTCCCTCGGACGCCGCGTCCTTCAGGCCGTCGAGGCTGGTGATCCCGAGCTGCGTCCAGATCCGCGCCGCCGTCTTCGGGCCGACTCCGGGAAGGCGGAGGAAGTCGACGACCCCTGCCGGGACGAGACCACGTCGCTTCGTGAGAGCGTGCATCTCGCCGTCTTCGACGACCTCGACGACCTTGGCTTCGATCGTCTTGCCGATGCCAGGGAGCTGCTTCGCCTGCCCCTCCAGCGCGAGCTCGGCGATCGGCACCGCGGACTCGCGGATGCGTCCCGCGGCGCGCCGGTACGCGATGACCTTGAACGACTCCTCCTCGAGGATCTCGGAGAGGTCGGCGAGGAGGTCCAGCTGGTCCGCGAGCTCGCCGTTTCGGGGCAACGTCTGAGGCATCCCGCGATGATACGGCGATGCCTCGCGCGGTCCTGTGCCTCCCGACGTACAACGAGCGCGAGAACCTCGAGGCGATGATCGAGGCGCTCGGCGGGGTGCTCGACACCGCGCGCGACCGCGTGCTGGTGATCGACGACGGCTCGCCCGACGGCACGGGAGAGATCGCCGACCGGCTGGCGGCCGAGCACCCGTGGGTGTCGGTCCTCCATCGCGCGACGAAGGAGGGCATCGGCCCGGCGTACATCGCCGGTTTCCGATGGGCGCTTGCAGAAGGCGCCGAGCTCGTCCTGGAGATGGACTGCGACTTCTCCCACGACCCGAAGGACGTCTCCCGCCTGATCGCGGCGACGGACGATGCCGACCTCGTCCTCGGCTCCCGCTACGCACCCGGAGGAGGCACGGCCAACTGGGGCATCGTGCGCCGTATCGTCTCGCGCGGCGGTTGCCTCTACGCCCAAATCCTCCTCGGCCTGCGCACACGCGACCTCACGGGGGGGTTCAAGTGCTTCCGCCGCGCCACGCTCGAGTCGATCGACCTCGGCGCGCTGTCGGCCCACGGCTACGCGTTCCAGATCGAGACGACGTACCGCGTCCGCCGAGCGGGGCTGCGGGTGCGGGAGGTGCCGATCACGTTCGTCGAGCGACGCGCCGGCTCGTCGAAGATGACCGGGTCGATCGTGGCGGAGGCGATATGGAAGGTGCCGTTGCTCCGGCTGCGAGCGCTCACCGGCAAGCTGTAGGTCGTGGAGACCGTCGACGCGGCGACGTTCAGGAACGAGGTGCTCGGGTCGCCCGTCCCCGTGATCGTCGACTTCTGGGCACCGTGGTGCAAGCCGTGCGACGCGATCGAGCCGCACCTCCGCGGAATCGCAGAAGCGTGGGCGGAACGCGTTCGGCTCGTGCGCGTGAACGTCGACGAAGAGGCCGGTCTCTCCGGGCGCTACGGCGTTCTCTCGCTCCCGACGGTGATCCTGTTCGCGGACGGCGAGCCGAGGGCGACGGTCTACGGGGCTCAGCCCCGGGAGAGGTTCGAGCGCGCGTTTTCGCCTTTCGTTTGACCTTGCTACCTTCGCCGCATGAGCACTGCGCAGGCGAGCGACGTCGCGAGCCGGTTCCTCGAAGCGCTCGCGCAACACGACTTCGATGCGGTCGGTAAGGCTTTCATCCCCGACGGCCGGCTCCGCGGCCTCGTCCCCACGGCGCTCCGCGAGCTCAAGGGTCCGGAGGCGATCGCGGAGCGGTTCCGCATGTGGTCGGGCGACGGAGAGATCGCCGAGTCGGGCTACGAGGACTTCGCCGACCTCGTGAAGCTCCGCTGGCGCATCCGCGAAACGGACGACGAAGGACGGCCCGCGGTCTTCGAGCAGACGACGTACGCCGAGATCGGAGACGACGGCATCGCCTGGATGAACCTCCTCTGCTCCGGCCAGCGACCGGCCGACTGACGACGCTCGCCGGTAGCTGGGCCGACCTGCTCGAGGGCGAGGAGGTCGCGTACTCGGGCATCGAGCCGGCGCGCGAACCGCGGGTCGAGCCGCTTCCCGACGACCTCGACCCGCGGGTCGCGTCGGCGCTCGTCGCTACCGGCGTCACAGCCCTGTACCGGCACCAGGCCGAGGCGTGGGAGGCGGCACGCCGTGGCGAGAACGTCGTCGTCACGACAGGCACGGCCTCGGGGAAGACGCTCGCGTTCAATCTTCCCGTCCTCGACGCAATCGCGCGCGAGCCGAAGACGCGGGCGCTCTACCTCTATCCGACGAAGGCGCTCGCGCAGGACCAGGCGCGCGCCCTGGCCGAGCTGCGCCTCAAGGGGCTGCGCCCGGCGATCTACGACGGCGACACGCCGAGCGAGCGGCGCTGGCAGATCCGCAAGTGGTCGAACGCCGTCCTCACCAACCCGGACATGCTTCACATCGGCGTCCTTCCCCATCACGATCGCTGGGGAGACGTTCTTGCGAACCTGCGCTACGTCGTCGTCGACGAGGCGCACGTCTACCGCGGCGTCTTCGGCTCGCACGTCGCGAACGTGCTCCGCCGGCTCCGGCGCGTTGCGCGCCTCTACGACGCGGAGCCGCAGTTCCTGCTCGCCACCGCGACGATCGCGAACCCAGGCGAGCTGGCGCTCGACCTGACCGGAGTAGGTGCAACCGTGATCGACCGCGACACCTCCGCGCGCGCCGAAAGGGAGGTCGTCATCTGGAACCCACCGCTCCTCGACGCCGAGCTCGGCCTCCGTGCGAGCCCCCTCGGCGACGCATCACGACTGCTCGCCCAGCTCACGTCCCGGGGACTCCGCACGATCTGCTTCGCGAAGAGCCGCAAGGCCGCAGAGCTCATCCATCGCTTCGCATCCGAGCGCGTCGACATCGCGACCGCGCGCCGCCTGGCGCCGTACCGGGCGGGCTACACGCCCGAACAGCGCCGCGAGATCGAGCGGCGGCTCGTCGAAGGCGAGCTGCTCGGCGTGACGGCGACCGATGCGCTCGAGCTCGGGATCGACATCGGGCTCCTCGACTGCGCCATATCGGTCGGCTTTCCGGGGACGGTCGCGTCGCTGCGGCAGCAGTGGGGACGGGCCGGTCGCCGAGAGCGCGGCCTGGCGATCCTCGTCGCGAGCGACGACGCGCTCGATCAGTTCTTCGCACGTGAGCCGGAAGCGCTCCTCTCGCGGCGGGTCGAGGCGGCCATCCTCGATCACGCGAGCCCGCGAATTCTCGACCCGCACGTGCTCGCCGCAGCCTTCGAGGCTCCGCTCGAGGAGGATGACGCCGCCATCCTCGGATCCGAGGCGCTACGCCGAGCGCATGTGCTTCCCGAGCTCGAGCGCACGCCTGCCGGCTACGTCTGGAAGGGCCGCGACTACCCTGCCGCGCGCATCTCGTTGCGATCGGGAGACGCGGAGGCGTTCACGGTCGTGGACGGCGACACAGGATCCCTTCTCGGCCTCGTCGAGCGCGATCGCGTGTACTCGACCGTGCACGAGGGCGCGGTTTACCTCCACCTCGGCGAGCAGTATCTCGTGGAGTCGCTCTCACTCGAGGAACGAGTTGCGGTCGTCACACCGGCGAGCGTCGACTGGTACACGCAGGCGAAGAAGGAGTCGGAGACGACGATCGAGTCGAGCGAGAGGTCCTCGAGCGCGCTCGGCGTCGAGCTCCACTTCGGCCGCGTCTCGGTGACCGAGCAGGTCGTCGGCTACGCGCGCAAGACCGTCCGCGACGGCTCCACGCTCGATGTCGTCCCCATGCTCATGCCCGAGTCGACGTTCGAGACGGAGGCGATCTGGTTCTGCCCCGAGCCGGAGCAGCTCATGGGCCTCGAGCAGATGCCGAAGCTCCTCGGCGCGCTGCACGCGGCCGAGCACAGCCTCATCGCGCTCCTCCCGCTCTGGGCGATGTGCGACCGCTGGGACATCGGCGGGCTCTCGACGAACGTCCACTACCAGACCGGCCGACCGACCATCTTCGTCTACGACGGCCACGCGGGCGGCGTCGGGATCACCGAGCGCGGTTTCGACCGATTCGAGGACTGGGCCGAGGACACCGCACGCATGCTCCGGCGCTGTCCGTGTGCGGCCGGTTGTCCGTCGTGCGTCCAGAGCCCGAAGTGCGGGAACCTCAACGAGCCGCTCGACAAGGCCGGAGCGCGCGCACTCCTCGAGCGAATGCTCGCGTAGTGTCGATTCGACGGCTCCCCGCTCGTCTATCCGGTGCAAAGCGATGAAGGAGGCGACGTGCAATACGTGGCGCTGATCTACGCCGACGAGAAAGGTTGGGACACGCTCACCGAAGACGAGCGCAAGGAGGCGTATGCCCGCTACGGCGCCATCTCGCGCGAAGCGGAGGCGGCCGGCGTGCTTGCAGGAGGGAACGAGCTGGGCTCGACGCGAGATGCGACGACGGTGCGTGTCCGCGACGACGAGCTGCTCGTCACCGACGGCCCGTATGCGGAGGTGAAGGAGGCGCTCGGAGGCTTCTACGTCTTCGACTGCGCGTCGCTCGACGAGGCTCTCGACTGGGCAGCACGCATCCCGGCGGTGGAGTACGGGGCCGTCGAGGTCCGCCCGGCGTACGCCGATCCCGAGGAGGAACAGCTGTGAACTACGCGATGCTCATCTACGGCGACGACGCCACCTGGGTGGACCTGTCGGACGAGGAGAAGGCGCGCCGACGGGCGGAGGAAATGCCGAGGTGGCAGGAGCTCTTCGACGAGCTCCGCAAGGCCGACCCGAACGTCGCGGGCAAGGAGCTCGATGCGCGCCGGACGGCGAAGGTCGTGCGCGTGAGGGACGGCGAGCGCATCGTCACCGACGGCCCCTACGCGGAGACGAAGGAGATCATCGGCGGGCTCTTCACGCTCGATCTCCCGGACCTCGACGAGGCGATCCGGCTGGCCTCGCTCGTGCCGGCGACCAGCTACGGCTCCGTGGAGATCCGCCCCGTGCTGCAATAGCGGCCGCATGCAGCAGGACGTCGAGCGTGTCTTCCGTGAGGAATGGGGGCATGCGGTGGCGATCCTCACGCGCGTCCTCGGCGATCTCGAGCTTGCCGAGGACGCCGTGCAGGACGCCTTCGCGACCGCGCTCGAGCGCTGGGCGCGCGACGGCGTGCCCCGGAATCCCGGCGCGTGGATCGTCACGACCGCCCGGAACCGCGCGATCGACCGGATCCGCCGGGAGAAGGTGTTCCAGCAGAAGGCCGAGCTCATCGGGCGTCTGCAGGAGCTCCCGGTCGAGGAGGACGACGTGAGCGCCATCCCCGACGAGCGTCTCGCGCTGGTGTTCACGTGCTGCCACCCGGCGCTCGCGGCCGAGAGCCGTGTTGCGCTGACGCTGCGGGAGGTCGGCGGGCTCACGACAGGCGAGATCGCGCGCGCCTTCCTCGTCGCCGAACCTGCGATGGCGCAAAGGCTCGTCCGTGCCAAGCGGAAGATCCGAGGGGCGGGTATCCCGTTCCGCGTTCCGCCCGACCACCTGCTGCCCGAACGCCTGCGGCCGGTGCTCGCGGTCCTCTACCTCGTGTTCAACGAGGGCTACGCGGCGACCGCAGGCGTCGAGCTCGTGCGCACGGACCTGTGCGACGAGGCGATCCGCCTCGCGAAGCTGCTCGCGGTCCTCATGCCCGACGAAGCCGGAGGTGCTCGGCCTGCTCGCGCTCCTGCTCCTGCAGGACTCCCGTCGGGCCGCCCGCGTCGGGGAGGACGGCGAGATCATCCTGCTCGAGGACCAGGACCGGTCGCTGTGGGATCAACGACGTATCGACGAGGGCCTCCACGTCCTCGACCGGGCGGTGTCCCTGCGGCGACCCGGCTCGTACCAGCTCCAGGCGGCGATCGCCGCGGCGCACGCGGAGGACCGGCCGAAGCCCGAGATCGCCGCGCTCTACGACGCGCTGGCGGCGATCGATCCCTCGCCAGTGGTGCGGCTCAATCGCGCCGTCGCGGTGGCCCTGGCGGGAGATGTCGACAGAGGGCTCGCGCTGATCGACGAGATCGACGTGCTCGACGAGTACCACCTCCTGCACGCCGCGCGGGCAGATCTCTGCCGCCGGCTCGGCCGCCGGGACGAAGCCGCGGCCGCCTACCGGCGTGCGCTCGAGCTGACCGCGAACGAGACCGAGACGCGGTACCTCGAGCAGCGCCTAGCCGAGGTCTCGTAGAGCAAGCTCAACGGCCTCCGCAGGGTTTGCCGCCCGGACCGCCCCGTCGACGTCGGGAGCACCTTCGAGCGCAACCACTCGTCTGCCGAGCCGCAGCCCGAGCGCCATCTCGGCGATCGTCCCATAGCTCCCGCCGACCGCGATCACCGCGTCCCCGGATGCCGCCACCGCCAGGTTCCGCGCGTGGCCGATGCCCGTGACGACAGTGTGATCCGCCCACGGGTTCGCCGCCTCGCGGCTCTCGCCGGGCAGGATCGCGATCGTCGTCCCACCCGCTTCCTTCGCGCCGCGGTGCGCGGCGGCCATGACCTCGTCGAGACCGCCGGTGACTACCGTGCAACCCCGTTCGGCGAGCAGGCGTCCGACCTCCTCGGCGGCCCCCTCCCACTCGGCTCCGCTGCCGACGACTGCGACCTGGCGCGCCATCGTGGTAAGCATGACCCGTGGAGCGACGCGAGGCACGTGGAGGCACGCTCGTCCTAGGCGGCGGCTTCGCCGGCAGCTATGTCGCGCGCCTGCTCAAGCGGAAGGGCGCGACGATCGTCTCGCTCGAGAACTCGATGCTCTACACGCCGCTGCTCCCGGAGGCGGCGTCCGGCACGCTCGAGCCGCGACACGTGGTCGTCCCGTTACGCGAGATGTGCCCGCACGCCGAGCTCATCCTGGGCCGCGTCGAAGCCCACGACCGCGGCGGGAAGTCGGTGATCGTCGAGTCGCTCGCCGGCCCGCTGGAGATCCGGTACGACCGTCTCGTGGTCGCGCTTGGCGCGACGACCCGCACGCTGCCGATACCGGGCCTGGCCGAGTACGGCGTCGGCTTCAAGGACCTCGCGGACGCCGTCGCACTCCGGAACCGTGTGCTCCTGCAGCTCGAGCGCGCCTCGATCCATCCCGATGACCCGTCCGAGCTCGGCTTCGTCTTCGTGGGAGCCGGCTACGCAGGCGTGGAGGCGCTCGGCGAGCTCAACGACATGGCGCAGGCGGCGCTGCGGTCGTATCCGGCGCTACGCGATGTCCCGCAGCGGTGGGTGCTCGTCGACGCAGCGCCGAAGATCCTCCCCGAGATCCCGCGGGGGCTCGGCAGGTATGCGTCGCGACGCCTCGAGAAGCGCGGCGTCGAGATCCACGTCGGCAGCACGCTCGAGTCCTACGACGGATTGGAGGTTGTCCTCGCAGACGGCACGCGCATCCCCGCCAGGACGCTCGTCTGGACTGCCGGCGTGCGTGCCAGCCCACTCCTCCCGGACCTCGACCTCCCGCTGGATGAGCGGGGGCGCGTCGTCGTCGACGAGACCATGCGCGTCGAGGGCTCGGAGCACATCTGGGCACTCGGCGACTGCGCCGCCGTCAGGAACGCGAAGACTCCAGGCGCGGTCGACCCGCCCACGTGCCAACACGCGTTGCGGCAGGCGCGGCGTCTCGCCAAGAACCTCACCGGCCCGCCCAAGCCCTACGGCTACCGGATGCTGGGCCAGGTCGCGACGCTCGGCCGCTACAAGGGGATCGCCGAGCTCCCGGGCGTGCACCTCTGGGGCTTCCCGGGCTGGTTCGTCACGCGGACGTACCACCTGTACCAGCTTCCGCTGCTCTCCCGAAAGCTCCGCGTCGTCGTGGACTGGACGGTTGCGCTCTTCTTCCGCCGCGACATCGTCGAGCTGTCGATGCTCGGCCAGCACCGACGGCTCGGCGAGTAGAGGCTCGCTCTTAGCGCAGATCCTTGAGCGCAGCCTTGAGGCTCTGCTTGCCCCCGAGCACGCCCTCGAACAGGTCGCCGTGCATCGCGACGCGGTCGAGCACGGCGTCCATGGTGAACGCGGCCGGATCGAGGCCTGAGGCGACCTCGTCCCAGCGCAGCGGAGTGGACACCGGTGCGCCTGCGCGCGGACGAACCGAGTAGACCATCGCATTCGTCGCTCCGGGCCGGTTCTGGTTCGCGTCGACGAGCACGCCTCTGCGCTTCGCCTTCGACCACGCGGTCGTCACGAGACCCGGATGTGTGCGCTCGAGCGCACTTCCGACGATCGCTGCGAACTCCCGGGCGTCCGAGAACGCGTGCCGGCGTGCGACGGGAACGAGGACGTGGATTCCGCGCGAGCCGGAGGTCTTCGGGAAGCTCACGAGCTCGAGCAGGTCGAGTGTCTCCTTGACGAGCCGTGCGACCTCCACGACGTTCTCGAAGGTCGCTCCCTCCGACGGGTCGAGGTCGAACATCACCCAGTCCGGTCGCTCGGGCTTGTCGACCCGAGACGACCAGGCGTGCAGATCGATGCAGCCCATGTTTGCCATCCACAGGAGCGCGAGATCGTCGTCGACGAGCGCGTAGTCGATGACCTTCTTCTCACCCTCGCGGGTGGACGCCGGCTGCGGCGTGCGCGCGATCCACTCCGGCATGTGCGACGGAGCCTGCTTCTGGAAGAAGCTCTTGCCCTGCCAGCCGTCCGGGTAGCGCTTCATCGTGAACGGCCTGCCGCGCAGGTGCGGGACGAGTACCTCGGCGACGTCGCGGTAGTACGCGATGAGATCGCCTTTCGTGATGCCCTCGTCGGGCCAGAACGGCTTGTCGAGGTTCGAGAGACGAAGAGTCCGGCGACCGCGCTTCAGCTCGTGCTGGAAGCGGCGACCGCTCTCGGCGCACGTCCGGTGCGTCCTTGTCGTCCCGTAGGCGGAGATAGGACGGCGCGCGCAGCCGTCCCTCGTGGGTCCACTCGGCGAACTCCACCTCGGCGACGAGCTTCGGCTCCACCCACGTGATGTCCGCCGCGCGAACGCGGGGCATCTTCGGAGCCTCGGCGAACGGCGAGTCGGAGCGCTCGAGCGGCGCCAGGAGCCCCCGAAGCCGCTCGATCTCGTCATCGGAGAATCCCGTGCCGACATTGCCCGCCCAGCGGAGAACACCCGCGTCGTGTACCCCGGCGACAAGGGCGCCGAACCTCGCGCGTCGGCCCTGGCCGCGCGTGTAGCCCGCGATGACGACCTCCTGCGTCTGCCGCAGCTTCAGCTTGTGCCAGTCGGTCGAGCGGCGGCCCGATCGGTACGGCGAGGTCGCCCGCTTGGCGACGACGCCCTCGAGCTCCTGCTCACGTGCGGCGGCGAGCAGGGCGGGACCGTCGTCGAACTGCGGCGAGACGACGACGCCCGCGCCGTCGCCGACGACCTGCTCCAGCCGCCTCCGGCGTTCCCGCAGCGGCTCGTCGACGATCGGCTCGGAGTCGACCTCGAGGAGGTCGAAGAGCATGAGTACGGGCGTGCCGGTTCCCTCCTGGAGGAGCGAGAAGCGCGAGCGGCCCCGATCGTCGAGCGCGCAGATCTCGCCGTCGAGCACCGCGTCCGAGGTAGTGATCGCGCTCGCCGCCGCGCGCGCGACGTCGCGGAAGCGCCCGGTGAGGTCGTTGCCGTTCCGGCTCGTGAACGTGACCTCCCCACCCGACACGGTGACGAGCGCGCGAAAGCCGTCCCATTTCGGCTCGTAGAGCCAGTCCTCCCCGATCGGGAGCGACTCGGATGCGGTCGCGAGCATGGGCTCGTAGCGGCGGCCCGCTCCGTCGTCCGCGTCCTTCCGCAACAGGAGCCAGTTCTTCGGATCGCCGTCGAGCCCCGCCGCAACCAGCGTCCACACACCGTCCAGCCGCTCGCCGTGGAGCCTGACAGTGAGTCCTCCGTCTCGCTTCTCCTCGAGGAGCTCGTACGTGCCGCGATCCCAGATCTCGACGGTGCCGGCGCCGTACTCGCCTGCGGGGATGACGCCCTCGAAGTCACCGTACTCGAGCGGGTGGTCCTCGACGTGTACGGCGAGGTGCCTCTCGCCCTTGCGCAGTGGGACGCCTTTTGGGACGGCCCAGCTCGCGAGAGCGCCGTTCCGCTCGAGCCGGAAGTCGTAATGGAGGCGCCGGGCGTCGTGTCGCTGGATCACGAAGCGCGACTCGCGCGCGCCTGCGTCCTTGCCGCCGAACGGCTCGGGCGTCTTTCCTCGGCGGCGCTTACGCTCGTACTCGTCGAGGCTCACCTGTGGATTGTCTCCCGAGACGCAACACGTTCTTTACCAACTCGCTGCATGCTGGGCTTTTTCCCTGCTCAGACCCTAGTTCGATGCCGGGGATAAGCCTGTGGAAGGTGGGGAAAACGCGAAATCGCGCTACGTGGACGCGAGGACACCCATGACGCGGTACTTCGCTCTCCGCTGACGCCGCCGCTCGCCGGGGTCGAGCTCCTCGATTTCCTCGAGTGCAGCGAGAATGCCCTGCTGCAGGAGCTCCGCGGCCGCGTCCGGGTCGACGTTCGCGCCGCCAACCGGCTCCGCGACGATGCCGTCGATGACGCCGAGCTCGAGGCAGTGGACGGCGTCGGGCCTGAAGGCGGCGGCAGCCTTCCGCGCCTCGCCCGCGTCCCGCCAGAGGATCGCCGCGCAGCCCTCCGGAGAGATGACGGAGTAGATGGCGTTCTCCTGCATGAGCACGCGGTCGGCAACCGCGATGGCGACCGCGCCACCGGATCCACCCTCGCCGATCACGCATGCCACGGTCGGGACGGTCAAGCGCACCATCGCCGCCTGCGATCGCGCGATCGCGCCTCCCTGACCGTGTTGCTCGGCCGCGACTCCCGGGTAGGCGCCGGGCGTGTCGACCATCGTCACGAGCGGGAAGCCGTGGCGGTCCGCCAATGCCATTGCACGCATCGCCTTGCGGTAGCCCTCGGGATACGCCATGCCGAAGTTCCGCGTCGTCCGTTCCTTGAGGTCGCGACCCTTCTGGTGGCCGATGAGGACGACCGTCCTGCCGTCGAGCTTGCCGATCCCGGTGACGAGTGCACGGTCGTCTGCGCGGCCACGATCGCCGTGCAGCTCGAAGAAGTCGTCGAAGATCCGGCCGACGTAATCGAGGGTGTACGGGCGCTCGGCGTGCCGTGCGAGCTCGACGGACTGCCAGATCTCCTCCGCGCTGGGGTCGGCGCGGAGGTGGTCGAGCTGATCCTGGAGGCGCGCGAGCTCGCCGCTGAGCTTCGTGCCACGCAGGAGCTTCATGCCGCCGAGCTTACTGAGACGCTCCCGCAGCCGCATTTCCGCTTCGCTCGGCATCAGCTCCTTGCGAAGAGCCGGAGCAGACGCCCGAGCGTCGGGCGTAGCTCCTCACGGGTCACGATCGCGTCGAGATGGCCGAAGCGGAAGTTCGACTCGGCGAGACCGAAGTCGTCCGGGAGCTTCTCGCGAGTGGTCTGGGCCACGACTCGCGGCCCGGCGAACGACATCAGCGCTCCGGGCTCGGCGAGGACGACGTCGCCGAGGCTCGCGAAGCTCGCGAGCACACCGCCGGTCGTCGGATGCGTGAGCACGGAGATCACCGAACCACCCGACTCGTGCAGCTCGTCGATCGCGCAAATCGTCTTGGGAAGCTGCATGAGCGCGAGAATCCCTTCCTGCATGCGGGCGCCGCCGGAGGCGGCAACGGACACCAGCGGCACCTCCGTGCTCGCCGCCCGTTCGCAGGCGCGAACGAACTTCTCGCCGACGACGCTCCCCATCGAGCCGCCCATGAACGCGAAGTCCATGACGGCGAGCTGGCAGGCTGTCTCCTCGATCGCGGCCGAGCCGCATACGACCGCGTCCCCGAGCCCGGTGTCGATCTCGGCCTCGGCAAGGCGCTCGGTGTACGGCCGCAGGTCGAAGAAGCCAAGAGGATCGGCCGATCGCAGGGCCTCGTCCTCCTCCGTGAACGAGCCCGGATCGGTGATCTGCTCGATTCGCTCACGAGCGCGCACGCGGAAGTGGTGGCCGCACTGCGGGCACACGCGCAGTGTCTTCGCGAGCTCGTCGTCACGGTAATGCGACCCGCAACCCGGGCACGTATTCGGATGCGCGTGGCCCTCCGCCGGCTCATCCGGGCGCTTGCTCTCGACCTCGACGTCCACCCGACCCTGCCCGGAAGACATGGCTGGATACTAGTGGTGGCTTCTCAGAAGCCGGCCGCGGCGAGCATCCGCGCGGCGACCGCCGAGTTCCGTTCCGTCGCGAGGAAGCCCGTCACGCCGATGCCCGCGATCGTTGTCCTCGCAGCGAGGTCGCGAAGGAGCGCCTCGAGCTCGTCCGCGGACAGGCCGTCCGGTTCCGGCATGAAGACGTCGGCCTCCGCCGGATCGAGCACGTCGAAGTCGAGTGCGACGTACACCGCGTCCGTCTCGGGAAGTGCACGGTCGAGCGAGGCGTCGAGGCCGACCCGCTGCATGAACGCCACCTCGGGCGGGTCGAGGTTCCGCGCGCCGACGAGCGCGGCGTTCTCGGCCACAACCACGCCGGCGTCGAGGAGCATTCGGAACGGCATCCCCCACTCGTTCCCGGAGGGGGACGTCTCCGGGGTGTTGAGGTCGCCGTGGGCGTCGAACCAGACGAGCCCGAGCCGCTCGACGCGGCGCGACACGCCGGTCGCCGCGCCGACGTGCGAGCAGCAGCACCCGCCGACGACGATCGGCCGCGCGGCCAGCCCCGCCGCGACGGCACCGGTCTGCTCCGCGAGTGAATCGCGCTCGACGACGGCGACCTCGGGATACGGAAGCTGGACTCGCGCGCCCTCCGCCATGCCCTCGCCTCCGACTCCCCACGCGCGAGGCACGCGGACGAGACCGGCGGCGAACGTCGCGCCGCAGCTGTGGCATTCGTAACCGTCGCCGACCGCGACGGCGGTGAACGTCCGGCAGTGGGGACAGCGACCGCGGAGGGACGACATCAACCGGCCGGCGGCACGAGCGAGTCGAGCGCGTCCGCAAGAACGCGCACGCCTGCCAGCGTCAAGGCCGGGCGCGTGTCAGCGGGCTCGTCGAGCCGGTTGATCCAGATCGAGGGGATGCCGAGCTCCGACGCGGGAGCGATGTCGTGGAAGAGGCTCTGAGCGACGTGAACGTGAGCGACGTCGTCCCCCACACGCTGCCGAAAGACCTCCCAGTGCGCATGCTCCGGCTTGTAGGAGCCGATCTCGCCGGCGACGATCGCGAGATCGAAGGGTACGCCGATCGACGCAATCGAAGCGTCGATCAGGTCGCGGTCGGTGTTGGAGAGGAGTCGCGAGGCGCCAGCCTCTCCCGCGCGCCTCCGTCAGCCCGGGCTGAACGTCCTCGAACACCGGCCAGTTCGGGAGCGACCGCGCAAGCGCACTGCCCTCTCCCTCCGGGAGCATGAGCTCCGCCTCCGCGGCGAGCTGCTCGAGCGCGATCGTTAGCACCTCGCGATACGAGCTGCCCGGGTTCGACGCCTGGATCTCCGCCTCCAGCTCGTGGTAACGGACGAGGAGATCGCCCGCCCGCTCCACGCCGAACAGCTTCTCGAGCTCCGCGCGGATCCCAGCGTTCCAGTCGACGAGCGTCCCGTAGCAGTCGAACGTCGCCCAGCGCTCCACCCCGCAAGCCTAATGTGCAGGGCCATGCTCGAGATCCGCCCGCTCCGCGCCGACGACTGGCCGTCCGTGGAGGCGATCTATGCGGAGGGCATCGCCACGCGGAACGCGACCTTCGAGACCTCGACCCCGAGCTTCGAGGAGTTCGACGCAGGCCGTCACGAAAACCATCGTTTCGTCGCGCTCGACGATGGCCGAATCGTCGGCTGGGCCGCCCTCATGCCGGTTTCCACGCGCGCGTGCTACCGAGGCGTCGCGGAGCACTCCGTCTACGTGACCGCGGCCGCCCGTGGCAGCGGAGTCGGGCGCGCGCTCATGGAGCGGCTGATCGCGAGCGCGGACGCCGGCGGGATCTGGACGATCCAGACGAGCGTCTTCCCCGAGAACGAGGCGAGCGTCGCCCTCCACGAGCGGCTCGGCTTCCGTGTCGTCGGGCGCCGCGAGCGCATCGCCCAGCTCGACGGCGTCTGGCGCGACACGATCCTGCTCGAGCGGCGCGCCGAGTCGGACTGACGTCTACGCGGCCTCGTCCCAGCGACGGAAGACGACGCAGGCGTTGTGCCCGCCAAAACCGAAGGAGTTCGAGACGGCGACCTCGATCTCCTGGCGTCGCGCCTCGTTCGGGATGTAGTCGAGATCGCAGTCCGGGTCCGGAGTCTCGTAGTTGATCGTCGGCGGGAGAACGCTTCGCTGCAGCGCGAAGATCGTGAAGATCGCCTCGACCGCGCCCGCCGCTCCCAGACAGTGCCCGGTCGCACCCTTCGTCGACGACACCGGTGTCCCGAGCGCCTTCTCCTCGCCGAGCGCGAGCTTCAGGACGCGCGTCTCGGCGGCGTCTCCCGACGGTGTCGACGTGCCGTGAGCGTTGACGTAGCCGACCTGCTGCGGATCGATCCCCGCGTCGTGAAACGCCATCCGCATCGCACGAGCCGGGTTCACCCCGGTCGGATCCGGATCGGAGACGTGGCTCGCGTCGGACGAGACGCCGTACCCGAGCACCTCTGCGTAGATCTTCGCGCCGCGCGCCCGCGCGTGTTCGAGGTCCTCGAGCACGAGCATCGCCCCGGCCTCGCCCATGACGAACCCGTCACGGCCAGAGTCGAACGGCCTCGAAGCTGCCTTCGGATCGTCGTTTCGGCGTGAGAGCGCGCGCATGGCGGTAAAGCCCGCGATCCCGACGCGCGTGATCGGGGCCTCCGTCCCTCCGCAGAACATGACGTCCGCTCGCCCGAGCCTGATCGCGTCCAGACCGTCTCCGATCGCCATGTTCGACGCGGCGCAGGCCGTGCACTCGGCCGCGAGCGGGCCTTGCGCACCCAGCTCCATGGACACCCAGGCTGCCGCCATGTTGGGAATGATCTGAACGATCGCGAAGGGGCTCGTTCGATCGGGCCCGCGCTCCAGCAGTGACTGGAAGCAGTTCTCGAACGCGTACAGGCCGCCGATGCCGGTGGCGACGGCGGCGCCGACGCGATCGGGCTCCGCGGCGATGGACACGCCGCTGTCAGCCTCGGCCATGCGCGCCGCCGAGAGCGCGAGCTGGGAGAACCTGTCCATGCGGCGCGCCTGCTTCCGGTCCATCCAGTTCGTCGGTTCGAAGTCCTTCAGCTCGCAGGCGAAGTGGATGTCGTAGTCCGACGTGTCGAAGTGCGTGATCGGCCCGGCCCCGGACTCGCCCGCAACGAGGCTCTCCCACGACGATGCAGGATCGTTCCCGAGCGGTGACACCATCCCGACACCCGTGATGACGACGCGGCGACGACCGTTGTCGGATCCGCCGGCCACCTACATCCCCAACCCGCCGTCGACGAGCAGCACCGCGCCCGTGATGAACGACGCCTCGTCCGAGCAGAGGAAGCGCACGGCGCCTGCGACGTCCTCGGCGTCGCCGAGCCGACCGAGCGGTGTGTTCTGGAGCATCGTCGATTTCGCGTCCTCGGGAAGGACGTCCGTCAGCTGCGTCTTCACGTACCCGGGAACCACGACGTTCGCGCGGATATTGCGGCTGCCGAGCTCGCGGGCGAGCGACTTCGTGAAGCCGATGATGCCCGCCTTCGAAGCCGCGTAGTTCGTCTGCCCCCAGTTTCCGTGGATGCCGACGATCGACGAGATGTTCACGACCGTCCCGGCCCGCTTCTTCATCATCCCGCGGGCCGCGGCACGGCAGGTGTAGAAGCACGACGCCAGGTTCGTGTCGATGACGGTGCTCCAGTCGTCGTCCGACATGCGCACGAGGAGCCCGTCGCGGGTCACGCCTGCGTTGTTCACGAGGATGTCCACGTCGCCTGCCTCCTCGACGAGCGCCTGCGCGGAGGCGGGGTCGGAGACGTCGGCCTGAACCGCCTTCGCACCGATCTCGGAAGCGAGCGAGTCGGCCTCGTCCACGCCGGTCCGGTACGAGAGGACGACCGCTGCGCCCGCGGACGCGAGCTCCGTCGCGATGGCTCGTCCGATTCCCTTGGACGCACCCGTGACCAGCGCGGTTCGGCCCTCCAGCGAGCAGAACGCCTGCGTCACCGCACGAGTGCTTCCTGCGCTCGCTCCAGGCTCTCGAGCGAGTTGACCGACATCGTCTTCACGCCGCGATCGATCCGCCTGACGAGCCCGGAGAGCACGTTCCCCGGCCCCACCTCGACGAAGGTCGTCGCCCCGCTGCGGATGAGCTCCGACGCCGCCTGCGTGAAGCGGACCGGGCCCGTGAGCTGGTCGACGAGGAGAGCGGCGACCCTCTGCGCCGGCTCGATCTTGGCGGTAACCGTCGACATGAACGGCGCGAGCGGCTCGGAGATCTTGACCCGGTCGAGCGCCGGACGGAGCCGGTCCGCAGCCCTCGCGACGAGCGGGCTGTGGAAGGCGCCCGAAACCTTGAGGATCACGGCTCGTCGGGCGCCGAGGCTCGCGGCCTCGGCGCAACACTCCTCGACCGCCTCGTGCTCGCCGGAGACGACGATCTGCCCCGGGCAGTTGTAGTTTGCGGGCCACACGCCGACGATCCGCCGGCAGAGCTTCTCGACCTCCTCGTCGGCGAGCCCGAGGATCGCGGCCATCGCGCCGGGCCGCTGCCTCGCCGCCTCCGCCATCGCCAGGCCGCGCTCGCGCACGAGCCCTATTGCCGTACCGGTCTCGAGAGAGCCAGCTGCCGCCAGCGCCGCGAACTCACCCACGGAGTGCCCCACGACGACGTCCGGCTGAAGCCCGCGCTCGCGCATGGCAGCAAGGATCGCGAGGCTCGTCGCGACGAGCGCCGGCTGCTGCACCTCGGTCTCCACGAGCTGCTCGAGCGGTGTCGAGAAGCAGAGCGCTTCGAGGTCGAGGCCGGTCGCGTCGGAGCCGATCCGGTACACCTCTCTGGCTGCGGGAAACGCCTCGGCGATCTCGCGGCCCATGCCTTCCTCGAGCGACCCCTGTCCGGGGAAGCAGAACGCCACCTTGCTCATGTCGGCCTCCCGTTCGTCCATTCGATCAGAGCCGAGCCCCAGGTGAGACCCGCGCCCATCCCCGTCATCAGCACCAGCTTGCCGTCCTGCAGCCGTCCGTCGGCGCGCGCGTCCGCGAGCGCGAGCGGGATGGACCCGGACGATGTGTTTCCGTAACGATCGACGTTCACGATGGTCTTCTCGGGAGGGATACCGAGCTTAGCCGCCGCATAGTCGATGATCCGCTTGTTCGCCTGGTGCGGGACGTACACGTCGATGTCGTCGACGGTCTTGCCGCACTCGGCGAGAACCTCGTTCGCCGACGACACCATGACCCTCGTCGCGAACTTGAATACCTCCCGGCCGTTCATCTTCACGTACGAGTCGGGCTCGTCGAAATGGCGCGAGCCGGAGCCGGGATACCAGAGGAACTCGCCTCCGCTTCCGTCCGCCCCGAGCTCGAAGCCGATGAAGCCGCCCTTCTCGACCGGCTCCATGACCACCGCTCCGGCGCCGTCCCCGAAGAGGACGAGTGTCGAGCGATCCTCCCAGTCGAGGATCTTCGACAGGACGTCGCCTCCGACGACGAGCGCGCGGCGGGAGAGCCCCGACGCGAGCATCCCGTACGCCTGCGCGATCGCGTAGACGAAACCCGTACAGCCGGCGAGCAGATCGTAGGCGGCCGCATGCGGCATCCCGAGGGTATCGGCGAGCAGCGCCGACGACGTCGGGAACATCATGTCGGGGGTGACCGTGGCGCAGATGAGGAGGTCGATGTCCGCCGCCTTTACGCCTGCATCGTCGAGCGCCGCACGGGCGGCAGGCAGCGCGATGTCGGTGAGCGCTTCGTCCCTCGATGCGATTCGTCGCTCGCGAATCCCAGTGCGCTCGAAGATCCACTCGTCGGAGGTCTCCACGATCTCCGCGAGCTCGTCGTTCGTCATGACCTTCTCCGGGACGTGCACGCCGAGCCCCGTAATGCCGATGCGAACTCCCTGCGCGGTCCCGAGCACGGCTACCTAACGCTCCACCGCGAAGGTCAGCGTGCCGCGTGCGGCCAGCGCATCGCCGACGTGTGCGGTCGCCTTCCCGCGGCCGATCGGGCCGCGGACCGTATCGATCTCACACGTGAGCGTCAGGACGTCGCCTGGCTCGACGACGCGCTTGAAGCGGCAATCGTCGATCCCCGCGAAGAATGCGATCTTCCCGCGGTTCCCCTCCTCGACGAGGACGGCGATCGCTCCGGTCTGCGCCATCGCCTCGACGATCAGGACGCCCGGCATGACCGGCCGATCGGGGAAGTGTCCGGCGAACCACCAGTCGTCGGCGTTCACCGTGCGGCGCGCGACCACACGACGGCCGGGCTCGAGCTCGGTGACCTCGTCGACGAGCAGGAACGGGTCGCGGTGAGGAAGGATCGACTCGATCGCGTCCTTCCCGAAGGGGAGGGGCGGCGGTTGCACGAGGCGAGTCTACTGGCCGGATCCGGCAGCTAATCGCCGCCGCGAACGCGCACGACAGGCCCGCTGGCGTTCCCGGCAGCGTCCCATGCGACAACACGCACCTTCGCCGCGGGGCCGGACCACGGGATTCGAACCGTACCGGCCTTCCTCACCTCGCGGCGCAGCGCCCGGCCGTCGATCACGAACGTCAGCAGCGACGGCTCGCTGACCTGCACGCGTAGTCCCTTTCCGGGCAGGATGCGCACACGAGGCGCGACCGTGTCGGAGACGAACGGGACGCCGTACGAGATGACGCCCGTTGCGGTCGCCGCCTCGACAACCGCCTCGTACGTCCCATCGCGGACGCGACCCGAAGCGCGCATCCCGTTCCAGAGGAAGTCGGGCGCCGCCGGAACGAAGCTGCCGATGAGCGGGCTCGCGACCCAGCGTCCCTCGTGCTCGATGCGGATCCTCACGAGCGCCGGCGCGTTGAGCGCGTAGCGGACAGTGAGCGTGTCCTTGCGTCCGTCCCCGTTCGGGGAGAAGGCCGCCGGCGCGACGGTCACGAGCCCCAGCGTCCGGTTCACGCTCAGAGGGATCACCTTCTGAACGGAGACTCCTGCTGCCGTGCGCGCCGTGACGACGACGTTGTAGTCGCCGTCGGCGAGCGACGCCCCGTCGATCGTCACGACGTGCTCTCCCGCGCGCGTCCAGACGCGATCAACGACGGTTGCCAGCACGCCACCGATGGGATCGGTGACCTCGACCGTAACGTTGGCCGGTGCGTTGATGCGATACGTCAGCGTCGCAGTGTCCGCCTGTCCGTCGTCGTTGGGGCTGATCGCTTCTGGCTCGGCAACGGCTGTCTCGATCGCGAGCGGGGCCGTTCCACCGCCCGCCCGCAGGATCCCGGAGGCGGGACGAGCTGAGCCCGCGCTGATCGTCCAGGTGTACGAGCCCGCCGGCGTTCCCGCCGACTCCCAGGTCCAGTCGATCTCCGTGCCCGTGCCATTGGCGCTCGCGACCTCGACGCCCGCTGACGACGTCACCGCCACCGTCCACGGCTGGAGCGTCGACAGCTGCGCACGCAGGCGGATCGAGGTGCCGTCGGCCTCGGCCTTCGGATCGAAGATCTTCGGGCCGCCCAGCGCTCGGGCGGAAGCCGCGATTGCGTTCAGGCGGGAGTAGAGCGCGTTCCCCGGGCACTCCGTGAGTCCCGTGTCCCGGTGGCCCGACACGGCGTTCAGGAGCACGGGGATGCCTCGTGCGTACTTCTCGCTGCCGCCGGAGATGACGTTGACGAAGGAGGTCGGGTCGACGTGCGCGAGGTCGAGCCGCCAGGCGACGAGCTTCGCGATCGCATCGAGCGCGGCCTGCGACGGCTTCGTCGTCCCGTAGCTGCCCAGCAACGCGATTCCGACGGAGCCTGTATTGAACCCGAGGGCGTGCGCCCCGATGACGTTGCGGTCGACGCCTCCGTACCGCCCCTCGTAGATGGTCCCGAAGCGGTCGACGAGGAAGTTGTAGCCGATGTCGTTCCAGCCGTTCCCCTGGACGTGGAAGAGCTGGATGCCCTTGACGATCGCGGCCGCCTCCGAGCGCGAGTAGTCGTTTCGACCCGCGGTGTGGTGCACGATCGCGAACTGGACGTCGCTCGCGTAGCTCGGTGGCCCGCGCCTGATCGTCTCGTCTGCGCCCCACGCGAGCCTCGGCACGATCGCGGGAGCGCCGACGGCCGTGGTCACGCGGAGCGGGATCTTGACGTCCGGGCTCCACACGAGCTGGGCGCGAACGGCCGACACCCTCCCACGGGCGCGGGCCTCGAGCCCGTTCGACACGCCGACCCACCACGGGTTGCCGAGTCGCCAACCGGCACGCCGCTGCTCGACCGACCCCCAATCCGGACGATCCTCGTCCTCGGGTGCGGCGGCCCGCCACGCGCTCCATCGGCCCGAAGCGCTCCTCGTCCGCAGCTCGACGCTGCCCGTCCCGCGCCACGAGACGCCCGCGAGCGTGAACCGCGGGAGACGCGACGCAGGTACGAACCGGTCCACGCCCTGCCGGCCGGAGGTCGACCGAGATCGACTGCGCCGCGCTCGAGCCGAAGGCGCCAGGGACGATCGCGAGGCCGGCAGCGAAGATGATCGTGAGGGCAAGGGCGCGGCGCATGGGACTCCAGCGTGATCACTCCAGCCTTCGCCAGCAAGATCGAAGAACCTCCGCTGATAGAATCCTTACACCGGTGCCAGTACGCATTTTGCGGGGATTTCTTGCTCTCGCACTCACTCTCGGGGCGTTGGCGGCGGCGCCGAACGTCCTCGCGCAGAACGACCCGCCGCGGGTGCTCGCGGTCCATCTGGACAACGACATCAACCCCGTCACGCAGGAGTACGTCGAGAACTCGGTGACCCGCGCGGAGGACGACCACTACGACGCCGTCGTCCTCGTCCTCGACACACCCGGCGGGCTGGGGTCCTCGATGCGCGGGATCGTGAAGCGCTTCCTCGCGGCGACCGTCCCCGTCGTGGTCTACGTGGCGCCGCCGGGGTCGTCGGCCGACTCGGCCGGCGCCGTCATCACGATGGCCGCCGACCTCGCCGCGATGGCGCCTCAGACGAACATCGGTTCCTCCACGCCCATCTCGCTGAACGGCCAGGACATCTCGAAGGACCTCCGGCGAAAGATCGTCAACGACGCCGCCGCGTACGTCGGGGAGCTCGCGCGGGAGCACGACCGCAACGTCGTCGCCGCGCGCAGGATGGTCACCGTGGCGTCGAACTACGGTGCCCGAGAGGCGAAGCGGATCGGGCTCGTGGAGACAATCGCCCCGACGCTGCCCGTACTGCTCGAGAAGATCGACGGGACGAAGACCGTCCCGAAGGGACTGGTGCTGCACACCGCGGGAGCGCAAGTCGACGACGTCGAGATGAGCTTCTGGCAGCGCGCGCGCGACTTCCTCGTCGACCCGAATCTCATTGCGCTCATGCTCTCGATCGGCCTCATCGGAATCGTCGTCGAGCTCTGGAACCCCGGTCTCATCTTCCCCGGGACGGTCGGTGCCATCTCGCTGATCCTGGGCCTGTACGGGCTGCAGGTGCTCCCGGTCTCGCTCGCCGGAGTGTTGTTGATGCTCCTGGCTGCCGGCTTCTTCGTCGCGGACGCGTTTCTCCCCACGCACGGTGCCGCGACCGCAGCCGGCGCGATCCTGTTCGTCCTCGGTGCGCTCATGCTGTTCGACCCCGCCGGCGACGCGTACCAGGTGTCTCTTCCGGTCGCGCTCGCCATCGCGGGGACGATCGCTCTACTGCTCGGCGTGGCCCTCACGCGAGTCGTGCGGGCAGCACGTAATCCGGTCTCAGTCGGAACACAGGGCCTCGTCGGCGACGAGGGTGTCGTGCGGCGGGAGGGCCTCGTCCAGGTCAACGGCGAGCTCTGGCAGGCGCACACCGAGGACGGCTCTCCGCTCGTGCCGGGCGAGCACGTCCGGATCGAGCGCGTGGAGGAGGGCTTGCAGCTCGTCGTAGGATCCTGGGTGGCCCCGACGGAGGAGGAAGCGCTCTCATGACTGTTGCCGGAATCGCGATTCTCGCCGTACTCGTCGTCGTACTGCTGATCCTCTTCGCAGCGGTCAAGATCGCGCGCGAGTACGAGCGCGGCGTGATCTTCCGCCTGGGACGGCTCCTGCCGCACCCGAAGGGGCCAGGTCTCTTCCTCCTGATCCCGATCGTCGACCGCATGGTGAAGGTGGACCTGCGCACAGTGACCCTGAATGTCCCACCCCAGGAAGTGATCACGAAGGACAACGTCCCGGTGCGGGTCAACGCCGTCGCGTACTTCCGCATCGTCGAGCCCAACTCGGCGATCGTCCAGGTCGAGAACTACATGGTCGCGACGTCGCAGATCGCGCAGACCACGCTGCGGTCGGTCCTGGGGCAGCACGTCCTCGACGAGCTCCTCTCGGAGCGGGACAAGATCAACGCGATCCTCCAGAACATCATCGACGAGGCAACCTCGCCCTGGGGCATCAAGGTCTCGGTAGTCGAGGTGAAGGACGTCGAGATCCCCGCGAGCATGCAGCGCGCGATGGCGCGCCAGGCAGAGGCTGAGCGCGAGCGCCGCGCGAAGGTCATCTCGGCCGAGGGCGAGTACCAGGCCTCGGAGCGGCTGAAGGACGCTGCGGCGGTCATGTCGCAGGAGCCGATCACCGTTCAGCTCCGCTACCTGCAGACGTTGCTCGAGATCGGCGCGGCCAACAACTCCACGATCATCTTCCCGATCCCGATCGACCTGCTCACCGCACTCTCGCACGCGGCCGAGAAGGGCAGCGGCTGACGACCTAGCTGTCTCGGTCGCCTAGCTCACATCGTCTTCCCACCAGAGCCCGTCGCAGAATGCGAGTGCGCGGCGTGCGGGTCGAGGTTCACCGCGCTAGGGACAGATCGCCGCGCGAGCGCTACGCGGCCGGGTCGTCGACAGGAGGCGGCTGCGCCTCGTCCGACACCGGCACGACTTCGTCTTCATCCGACCCGACGACCGGCGCGAGCGTCGCGACCTGCTCACCCTCCCGGAGCCGCATGACGATGACGCCCTGCGTCGCGCGACCCGCTCTGCGAATTCCGTCGACCGGGATGCGGATGACCGTGCCGCCGTCCGAGATGAGCATGACCTGGTACCCGTCGCGGACGATGCGCGCTCCGGCGAGCCGGCCCTTGCGATCGACGAGCTGCACGGTCTTGACGCCCATGGTGCCTCGTCCCTTCGCCGGGTAGTCGCCGACACGGGTGCGCTTCCCGTAGCCGTTCTCGGTGACGACGAGGAGGTCGGCGTCGTCGACGGCGATGTCTACCTCGATCACCTCGTCGTCGCCTCGGAGCTTCATCCCGGCGACACCCGACGTGTCGCGCCCCATCGCCCGCACCTGCTTGCCGTGGAAGCGCACTGCCTGCCCGAGGCGCGAGACCATGAGCACGTCCTCGGCGCCGTCGGTCAGCCGCACTCCGATGAGCTCGTCGTCGTCGCGGAGCTTGATCGCGATGATCCCGTCCGCCTTGAGCGGCGTGTTGTACGCGGCGAACTCGGTCTTCTTGACCATGCCCTTCCGCGTCGCGAACAGGAGGTACTTCGCCTCCTCGAAGTTCCGCGTCGCGATGACGGCGCGCACGCACTCGTCCTGACGGAACGGGAGGAGGTTCACGATCGCGCGACCCTTCGACTGACGTGAGCCGAGCGGCAGCTCGTGCACCTTCAGCCGATACACCTTCCCGACGGTCGTGAAGAAGAGGATGTAGTCGTGCGTCGAGGCGACGAAGAGATGCTCGATGTAGTCCTCGTCCTTGAGGTCCATCCCCATCACGCCGATGCCCCCGCGCCGCTGTTCCCGGTAGGAGGTGACTGGTAGGCGCTTGATGTAGCCCGACCTGGTGATGGCGATCACCATGTCCTCCTCCGCGATCATGTCCTCGAGCTCGAGGTCGGACTCGCCGGCGACGATCTCCGTGCGGCGCTCGTCCGACTTCCCGTAGATCTCCTTCAGCTCGAGGATCTCCTCGCGCACCGTGGCATCGACGAGCGCGGGATCACCGAGCAGCGCGCGCAGCTCGGCGATGCGCTCCTGGAGGTCCGCATGCTCGTCCTCGATCCGCTTGCGCTCGAGGCCGGTGAGCTGGCGGAGCCTGAGGTCGAGGATCGCCTGCGCCTGGATCTCGGAGAGCTCGAAGCGCGCCATGAGCTGCTCGCGTGCGGAGTCCGTGTCCTCGGCGGCCCGGATCAGCGCGATGACCTCGTCGAGGTTGTCGAGCGCGATGAGGTAGCCCTCGAGAACATGCGCGCGCTCGAGCGCCTTGCGCAGCTCGTACTTCGAGCGCCGCGTGACGATCTCGCGCTGGTAGTCGAGGTAATGCCGGACGAGCTCGAGGAGCGACAGCGTGCGCGGCACGCCGTCGACGAGCGCGACCGCGTTGTATCCGAAGGTCGTCTGCAGCTGCGTGTGCTTGAAGAGCTTGTTGAGGACAACCTGCGGGATCGCCTCACGCTTGAGGTCGATCTGGATGCGCATCCCCGTGCGATCCGAGTGATCCTTCACGTCCGAGATCTCGCTCAGCACCTTGTCGTTCACGAGGTCGGCCATCTTCTTGATGACGCCGGAATCGCCGCCCTTCTTCACGCCGTAAGGCAGCTCGGTGACGATGATCGCGTTCTTGCCCCCGCGGAGCTCCTCGACGTGCGCCCGCGCGCGCATGATGATCCGCCCGCGACCAGTTCGGTACGCGTCGCGCACGCCAGCCCGTCCGACGACGATGGCGCCGGTCGGAAAGTCGGGGCCCTTCATGTGGCTCATCAGGTCGTCCGCGTTCGCCGACGGCTTGTCGATGAGCTGTACGACGGCATCGACGACCTCGCTGAGCCGGTGCGGCGGCATGTTCGTCGCCATCCCGACCGCGATGCCCGCGGACCCGTTGACGAGGAGGTTGGGGAACCGGGACGGCAGCACGGACGGCTCGCGGCGCGACTCGTCGTAGTTCGGCGCGTAGTCGACGGTGTCCATGTCGATGTCCCGCAACATCTCCGTGGCAAGGCGAGTGAGCCGACACTCCGTGTAGCGCATGGCCGCAGCCGGGTAGTCGTCGATGTTTCCGAAGTTGCCCTGCCCGTCGACGAGTGGGTAGCGCAGCGAGAACGGCTGGGCCATGCGCACGAGCGTGTCGTAGATCGACTGGTCGCCATGCGGGTGGTAGTAGCCCATGACGTCGCCGACGACGCGTGCGGACTTCAGGCGCGGCCGGTTCGGCTGCAGCCCGGCCTCGTGCATCGCGAAGAGAACCCGGCGGTGCACCGGCTTCAAGCCGTCGCGCGCATCGGGGAGAGCGCGCGCGACGATCACGCTCATGGCGTAGTCGATGAAGCTCGAGCGCATCTCCTGCTCGAGCTCGCGGCCTTCGATGCGGCCCGCGCCGAGCGGCTCGACGACGTCAGACATCGAGGAACCTCACGTCGCGGGCGTTCTGCTCGATGAAGGCCCGCCGTGGCTCCACCTGATCTCCCATCAGCATCGAGAACACCCGGTCAGCGGCGGCCGCGTCCTCGACCTCGACCCGGATCAGCGTGCGGTACGCGGGATTCATCGTCGTGTCGGCGAGCTCCTCGGCGTCCATCTCGCCGAGGCCCTTGAACCGGCTCACCTGGAGCCCCTCCTTCGCCAGCTCGACGGCGGCTTCCCGGAGCTGTCCGAACATGTCGGCGTGGCGCGTCTTCTTCCCGAACGCGACGTCGAACGGCGGATCGCCGACGATCTCGGCGAGTCGTCTGTACGTCTTCCGCACGTTCGCGTAGATCGGCGAAGCGAGCAGCGAGGCCGGGATGACGACGCTCGCAGCGGCTCCGGTCTCGCGCTCGACGACGCGTACCTCCGTTCCCTCCTCCGACGACCCGAGCACGGCGAGCTCGTAGCCGTTGGCGTCGCGAGAGGCAAGAGCGTCCTCGATCGAGTCCGCCTCGGCCTCGACCAGCCTGTGATCGACGACGAAATTGGCGGGCCCGGCGCCGAAGTCCTCGCGGAGGCGCGACACCCAGCCCTCGAACTCGTTCAGAACCTTGACGAGCTTCCCGTACCGGCTCTCGGTCAGCTTCAGCGTCTGGCCGTGCCGGTCGGTCACGTCCATGTCCTTGATGCGCTCACGAGCCAGCAGCTCCTCGAACTGCGACTCCTTCTCGATGTAGCGCAGCTGCGATCCGAGCTTGACCCGGTAGAGCGGCGGAACCGCCATGTAGACGTACCCGCCCTCGACGAGCTCCTGCATCTGCCGGTAGAGGAACGTGAAGATGAGCGTGCGGATGTGCGCCCCGTCCACGTCGGCGTCCGTCATCACGATGATCCGGTGGTAGCGGAGCTTCTCGATGTCGAACTCGTCCGCGATGCCGGTGCCGATCGCGGTGATGATCGCCTGGATCTCCTCGTTCGACAGGACCTTGTTGATCCGGTTCTTCTCCGCGTTGATGACCTTGCCGCGGAGCGGGAGGATCGCCTGGTAGCTGCGGTCGCGCGCGTCGACCGCCGACCCGCCGGCGGACACGCCCTCGACGAGGAAGAGCTCCGCGGATTCCGGGTCGGAAATCTGGCAGTCGGCGAGCCGTCCTGGGAGTGAGTTCGAGTCGAGCGCGCTCTTGCGGCGCGTGAGCTCCCTGGCCTTCCGTGCAGCCTGGCGCGCGCGCGCCGCCGAGACCGCCTTCGTGATGATCTGCCGCGCTTCGGTCGGGTTCTCCTCGAGGTATTGCCCGAGCCGCTGGTTGACGGTCGTCTTCACGAGCCCCTCGATCGGAGGGTTGCCGAGCTTCGTCTTCGTCTGCCCCTCGAACTGCGGGTTGCGCAACTTCACGGAGATCACAGCCGCCAGGCCCTCGCGCACGTCCTCGCCCTCCAGGTTCTCCTCCTTCTCCTTCAAGAGGCCCTTCTCGCGTGCATAGCGGTTGAGAGTCCCCGTGAGCGCAGCCCGGAAGCCGGACAGGTGCGCTCCGCCCTCGGTCGTGTTGATGTTGTTCGCGAACGAGAAGACGGACTCGACGTAGGAGCTGTTCCACTGCATGGCGATCTCGACCTGGCCGTCGTCGGTCTCGCCTTCGAAGTAGATGACGTGCTTGTGGACCGGGTCCTTCGACTCGTTGACGTGGGTCACGAAGTCGCGGATGCCGCCCTCGTAGTGGAACTCTTCGGTCTTGCCGCCGGCTCTCTCGTCACGGAGGACGATGCGCAGCCCGCGCGTGAGGAACGCCGTTTCGCGCAGCCGCTGGGACAGCGTCGCGGCGGAGAACTCGGTCTCGTCGAACACGTCGGGGTCGGGAAGGAAGGAGATGATCGTCCCGGACTCGTCCTTCTTGGAGACGCCGATCGTCTCCATGTCCCCCACGGGCTCGCCGCGTGCGAATTCCTGGCGGTACACCTTGCCATCCCGCCGCACCTCTGCCACGAGCCACTCGGAGAGCGCGTTGACGACGGACACGCCGACACCGTGCAGACCCCCTGAGACCTTGTAGCCATCGCCGCCGAACTTGCCGCCGGCGTGCAGCTTGGTGAGGACGACCGTCAGAGCGGGAAGTCCCTGCTCGGCGATGACGTCGACCGGAATGCCCGCACCGGCGTCCCGGACGGTGACGGAGTTGTCAGGATGGATAGCGACATCGACGAGGTCGTTGCGGTCCGCGAGCGCCTCGTCGACGGCGTTGTCGACCACCTCGTAGACGAGGTGATGGAGTCCGCGAGAGCCCGTCGACCCGATGTACATACCGGGTCGTAGACGGACCGGATCGAGGCCCTCGAGGACAGTGATGTCCTTTGCGGTGTAGGCTGCTTCTGCCATTAAAAAAGCCCTGCAAATCGCCATATTGCGGGGCTGCGTAAGTCTATCAGAAGTTGCGGCCGGACCGGGCCTTCATCAGGCTCGCCTGCGCGGCTCTCGCGACCAGTTCGCGCAACTCCGGATCGCCGATCTCGGCCGCCGCCGCCGCAGCCTCGCGCTCCACCTCCGGCGGGACCTCGAGGACTCGGCGGCGGTGTCGTCGACGTGCTCGTGCGTCTGCTCGGGCTCGGGCACCGGGCCGACCGCAAACCTGATCGCCGACGGTGCCTCGTCCCCCAGCCGCGTCCGCAGCGCGACGCCGATCTCGTCTCGGAGGAGAGTCAGCTCGTTGGCCCACGTGGCGGACGCCGCGGCGACATGAAGCGTTCCGTCACGCGCGAGGCGGAGCGGCCACGCGTTCCGGGCGACCGCCTTGCCCACCGCCTCGGGCCAGATCGCGGTCATGGCCGCGAGCGGGATCGCGTCTCGGCTCCCGCTGCGACCGAGCTCGCGCTGGATCTCCTCGCCGATCCGCTCCATTACTCGACGCGTCCTGGGAACACAGCCAGGGACTGGGCCGGCTCCAACGGGAACGCTTCGGCGGCGGTGGCCGTCACCACCGTCTGACCGCCGCGGGAGACCATCGCAGCGAGGGACCGGCGGCGCTCGCCGTCGAGCTCCGACAGCACGTCGTCGAGGAGTACGAGGGGTGTCGCACCCACGCGCTCGCGGAGCGCCGCAGCCTCGGACAGCACGAGCGCGAGCACGGCTACACGCTGCTCGCCCTGCGACCCGAACACGCGGAGGTCGCGGTCGGCCGCCGCAATGCGGACGTCGTGCAGATGCGGTCCGGAGCCGGTGACGCCGCGCTCCACGTCAGCTTCGAGGCGCGCATCGAGATCGGCGACGGTCGGCGGATCGCCTTCGTACTCGAGCGTCGCCAGCTCGAGCCCGAGCGCGCCGGCAGCTTCCGCGAATCCGGCGGCGAGCAGGGCCAGCGCTTCCATCCGCGCTCGCACGAGCTCCTCGCCGAGCGTGGCCGTCCGCTCGGTCCAGGGCACGAGTGCATCACGCGTCGAGTGTCCGGCTCGGATCCGGCGGAGTGCCGCATTGCGCTGGCCCAGCGCCGCCCCGTAGTCGTTCGCAAGCCTGGCACGGGCGGGCAGGAGGCGGGCGAGCGCACGGTCGAGGTAGGCCCGCCGGACCGCGGGGGCGCCCTTGACGATGGCGAGCCGGTCCGGCGTGAAGACGAGCGTCGTCAACTCGTGTCGCAACTGCTCGGCCGAGCCAAGGCGCTCACCGTTGAAGACGGCCCTGCGTGCGTCTCGGCGCGCGAGCGCGACCTCCGTCTCGAAGGCGGTGTCGTCGAGCGAGCCGCGGAGCGAGATCCTGCTCGCGTCCGCGCCGAACCGAATCATCTGGGCGTCGCGTCGGGCGCGCGGTGAGAAGCCCTGGGTTCCCACGTGGAGTCCCTCCAGGAGGTTCGTCTTGCCGGCCCCGTTCGAGCCGTGCAGCAGAACGACGCCGGGCGACAGCTCGAGCTCGAGCGCGGCGTACGAGCGGAAGTCGCGGAGCGTGACGTCGCGAACGATCAGCCCGCGAGGCGGATGGGCATGATCAGGTACCAGAAGCTCTCGTCGGGCGCGGCGAGCAGTCCGGGCCGCAGGCGGTTGATGAGCTTGAGCTGGACGGTCTCGCCGGACACCGCCTCCAGACCGTCCCGCAGGAAGTCGGGGTTGAAGCCGATCTCGAGCGCCTCACCGGCGTAGTCGATCGGGAGGGACTCCGTCGCTTCTCCCACGTCCTGCGTCTGTGCGGAAACGGTGAGCTCACCCTCGGCGAAACGGAGTCGGAGCGGCGCGTTTCGCTGTGCCATGAGCCCCGCGCGGCGGACGACCTCGAGCAGCGCCAGACGCGGCGTCGCGATCTCGATCTCGAACGTCTCCGGCAGGAGCTGCTTGTAGTTCGGGAACTGGCCGTCGATACGGCGGCTCGTCAGCCACACGTCGCCGGCCGAGAAGATCACGTGGTTCTCGTGAACGCCGAGCTCAACCGTCTCTGACGATGCAGCGAGCCGCGAGAGCTCCTGGAGCGCGCGAGCCGGGATGATCGCGTCCAGGTCGGGCCCGCTCGCGTTCAGGGCCGTCTCCTTCACGGCGAGCCGGTACGAGTCGGTAGCGGCCATCACGAGTTGGTCGCCTTCGAATCGGACGAGCACGCCGGTGAGCACAGGTCTCGACTCGTCACGCGACGCCGCGCGCCCGACCTTCTCGATGGTGGCGAGAAGCGCGGAGGCGTCGATCTCGTGCAGCGCGACGTCGAGCGGCGGCAGGCGCGGAAAGTCCTCGGCGCTGTACACGTTCAGCCTGGACGAGTGGCTCCCAGAGGTGACCGTGAGCACACCGTCGCCCTCGTCGTATGCGAGCGTCACCGTATCGCTCGGCAGGAGCCGGACGAGGTCGGTGAGGAGTCGTCCCGGGACGACGACGCTCGCGTCGCCTTCCACCTCGCCCTCGAGCGAGGCGCGGATCGAGATCTCCATGTCGGTCGCGGCCAGCGAGAGCCTGCCCGCCTCGGCCTGCAACAGGATCCCTCCGAGCACCTGCACGGCACCTCGCGTCGAGACCGCCCGTGACACCACTCCAAGGGCGGACGCAAGAGAAGCCTTCTGGCAGGTGACTCGCAACGCGGTGGCGGCGGCCATGTCTGTGTTCATCACTAGAAGAAAAGACTCGTAGTAGTAATAGAAGTGTGAGTCATGGGGAAGACGTGCGAATTGTGGCTTCGGAGCGGGAAAAACGCTGTGGACGCGCGTGTGGACGACGAGTGGCGGAACGCACACCCACCTGCCGCACGGACCGCTGGACCCCCAGAATCACCGTGCCTGCTTGATGCGCGCCGTCAGCTCTTGCACAAGGTTGTACACAGAGCGGTCCTCGCGAATGAGCTTCGTGATCTTGTCCTTCGCGTGGATGACCGTCGTGTGGTCGCGGCCGCCGAACTCCTTCCCGATCATCGGAAGGGAGGCGTCGGTGAGCTCGCGCGAGAGGTACATCGCTACCTGGCGAGGGTACGCGACGGCTTGCGATCGACGCGGGCTCACGAGCTCGTCGTGCGTCACTCCGAAGCGATGCGAGACGGCCTCCTGGATCCGAGCGATCGTGATCACCGGCGCGGCCTCGCCCTGCGGGTAGACGTCCTTGAGGACGTTCTCCGCGAGATCGACCGTGAGCGGTCTGTCGGTCAGCGACGAGAAGGCGACGACGCGCGTGAGAGCGCCCTCGAGCTCGCGGATGTTCGCGGAGACACGACTTGCGATGAAGGTGAGTACCTCCGGATCGTCGATCGCGATCCCTTCCGTCTCGACTCGTTTGCGCAGGATCGCGATGCGAGTCTCGAGGTCGGGCGCCTGGATGTCCGTGAGCAGGCCCCATTCGAACCTCGACCGCAGGCGCTCCTCGAGCGTCGCGATCTCACGAGGCGGCCGGTCGGACGAGATGATGATCTGCGCACCCCCTTCGTACAGCGAGTTGAAGGTGTGGAAGAACTCCTCCTGGATGCGCTCCTTGCCCTCGATGAACTGGATGTCGTCGACGAGCAGCACGTCGTAGTTGCGGTAACGCCGCTTGAATCCCTCGATTCGCGTTCCGCGCTCCCGCACCGCGTCGATGAACTCGTTCATGAAGGTCTCGCTCGTCACGTAGCGCGTCGTGAGACGCCGTGAGTGCTGGCGGACGTAGTGACCGATCGCCTGCAGGAGGTGCGTCTTGCCGAGCCCGGTGCCGCCGTAGATGAAGAGCGGGTTGTACGCCTGCGCCGGCGCTTCGGCGACGGCCAGCGCCGCCGCGTGCGCGAAGCGGTTCGAAGACCCGATGACGAACAGGTCGAAGGTGTACTTCGGATTGAGCTCGACTTCTGCGCTCTCCCGCGGCACCGGCTCGGGCAGGACGGCCTGGGGGAGCCGTGGTTGCGGCTGCTCGACCACGACCTCCGGCACCGTAGCGGCCCTCATCGCGGAGCGCTCACTCACTGCGAAGCTCACTACCGCATTGTCGGACCCCGTCTCCGCGGCAGCCCGTGCGACGAGCTCGACGAAGTGGCCCTCGATCCAGTCGCGCGTGAAGTCGTTCGGAACTTCGACGACGAGCCGGCCACCGTTCACGGACTGCGGACGCGCCTCCCCGAACCAGGTGTCGTAGGCAGTGTCGGTGAGGGTGTCCCTCAGCCGGCCAGCGATGGCGTTCCAGAGGTCGTCGGCTCGTGTCTCGGCTGGGTGCTCCACCCGTCCTCGCGCTCGTCAGGGGTCGTCGGGAGGGCGAGCATAGCACCATCCAAAGGCATGCTCAACGGGCGCTACATGCCACACTGTGGATGAAAAACAGGCTATTTTGCAGGGGATTTTCGTGTTCCACATACCTGTCCACAGGTGTGGAAGAAGGACCGGTAGTTGCTTTGCCAGAGAACGCCGACACCCCAGGAGCAGCGGTTTCCGACCCCGCCTATCGAAGCCCGACTGTGGAAAACATGGCGTCGGAGCGGTCCGTCTATACTCGCCGCTCCCGCACGCACGGGACCAACTTACGACGTGAAACGCACCTATCAACCGAACGTTCGCCGCCGGAAGCGGCGTCACGGGTTTCGAGCGCGGATGTCCACCCGCGGCGGTCGCGCGATCCTGAAGCGGCGTCGCGCGCGTGGTCGCAAGCGGCTCTCCGCCTGAGACGCGGGCAGTGCAGCGTCGTAACCGGCTTTCCCGGTCGAAGGACTTCGACACCGTGTACCGACGCGGCCGCTCCGCGTCGACGCGGTATCTCGTTCTCCACTGGTTCCCGCGAGACGACGATTCCGAGGGTGAGCCGCGACTCGGACTCGCCGTTCCGCGCACAGTCGGCTCGGCGGTGGCGAGGAACCGCGTGAAACGCCTGCTGCGCGAGTCCTGGCGCGAGCTTCTTCCGTCCGTACCGCGCGGGCAGGACTACGTTCTCGCGGCGCGGCCCGGGCTCGCGGAGCCCGCGGACGTGCGCGGGAAGGACTGGCTCGTGGGCGAGATCGCGGACGTGCTCGAGCGCGCGAAGCCGTGAAGTACGTCGGTATCGCGCTCGTGTATGCGTGGAGGTGGACCTTCGGGCTCCTCACTCCTCGGGGCACGTGCAAGTACCACCCGAGCTGCTCGCAGTACGCGATCGACGCGTTACGCGAGTTCGGCCTCGTGCGTGGCGGAGTGCTGGCCGGCTGGCGAGTGCTGCGCTGCAATCCGTGGAGCCACGGCGGAGTCGACTACGCGCACGAGCAGACGCTTTTCCCGCTCGGCAGATCCCGGAAGGCACGCGCGTGATCGTCGGCGGCATCCTCACGCCGGTCGAGAACGTCCTCACGGACATCCTCACGTGGTTCCACGACACCGTCGGGTTGCCGTGGGCGTGGTCGATCGTCGCGCTCACCTTGCTGGTCAGGATCCTCCTCGTCCCGGTCGCGATCCGCCAGATCCACTCGATGCAGAGCCTGCAGATCCACGCGCCGGAGATGAAGGCGATCCAGCAGCGCTACAAGAGCGACCGCCAGAAGCAGTCCGAGGAGCTCATGAAGTTCTACAAGGACAACAAGATCAACCCGTACGCGTCGTGTCTCCCGATCGTCTTCCAGATCCCGATCTTCATCTCGCTCTTCTACACACTGAGGCACTTCGAGAAGGACGTCGCGTCGCTTCCGCAGTACGCAGGCGACAGCCTCTCCTGGTTCGGGCTCGTCGACATCACCGAGCCTGTCAAGGACGGTTGGGGCCCACTCCTCATCGCCGTCTACGTCGCGAGCCAGCTCCTGTCGACGTACCTCATGTCGACGTCGATGCAGAGCAAGAGCCAGCGCTACATGATCATGGTGCTGCCGGTCCTGTTCCTCCCCTTCATCCTGCGGTTCCCGTCGGGGCTGATGATCTACTGGCTGACGACCAACCTCTGGACGACGGGGCAGGGCATCGTCACCAGGCGCCAGATGCCGAGACCGACGGCTCCGCCGAAGCGGTCGAGCCGGACGCCGCCGAAGGAGGACGCGGTGGCCCCGACTGATGGGGAGACGGCTTCCACCGGTGCCGCCCAGCCGCGGGCGAGCTCGACCGGGACTCCTCGCCGCGTGAAGCGCAAGCGCGGCGGGAGGACACGGCGATGACCGAGCAGGGGAGCGTCACGGTCGAGGCGACGGGCGAGACGGTCGGCGAGGCGAAGTGGGCGGCCCTGCGAGAGCTGGAGCAGCGCGTGCCGGGCCTCGACCGCGAGAGCGTGAGGTTCCAGGTCGTGTCGGAAGGCGAGCGCGGGCTCCTCGGAGTCGGCTTCACGCCCGCGCACGTCATCGCAAGCGCCGAGTCGGCGGCTGCCGACCGCGCCCGCTGTCACTCGACGGGAGCGACGCGTCGCGGTCCGCCCGCGAGATCGTCGAGCGGATCGCAGCGGGCATCGGTGTCGATGTCGCAGTGTCCGCTCAGGAGCGGGAGGGTGGCGTCACCGTGAGCTGCAGCGGGGCCGACGTCGCGCTCTTCATCGGCAAGCACGGCCAGACGATCGACGCGATCCAGTACCTCGCGAACGCGATCACGCGGGCTGAAGGCGGCGAGCACGAGGTGGTCGTGGATGCGTCCGGGTACCGCGCCAGGCGAACCGCGACGCTCGAGAAGCTCGCGCGCCGGACAGCGCAGCGAGCGTCCGCGACGGGTCAACGCGTCGCGCTGGATCCGATGACACCGGTTGAGCGCAAGATCGTGCACGAGGCGCTCAAGGACGATCCCGAGGTCGAGACCGCCAGCGAGGGCTCCGAGCCCAACCGCTTCGTCGTGGTCTTCCCGCGCGTCCTCGCGGGCTGACGTGGCGAGCGACCTCCTCGAGCGCTGGCTCGAGGCGGTGGTTACTGCACCGGGTGCCACCGGGCTCGCCGACACGTCGGCTGCCCGCCGTGTGCTTCTCGACGACGCCCTCCGCGCCTTGCCCGTGCTCGCCGAGCTCGAGGGCGCGGTGGTCGACGTCGGATCGGGAGGCGGCTCGCCGGGAATCCCGCTTGCCGCGTCCATGCCCTCGCGGGCGTTCACGCTCCTCGAGGCGGAACGACGCAAGTGCGCGTTCCTCGAGCGCTTCGCGGCCGAGCTTCCCAACGTCGAGGTCGTCTGGGGCCGCGCCGAGGAGCAGCCGCTCGACATGTACGGCGTGGCACTCGCGAAGGCCCTCGCCAAGCCCCCGGTCGCGATCGAGCTCTGCTTGCCCCTCGTCGCGACTGGCGGCGCGGCCATCCTCTGGCTCGGGCGGGAGGCGGACCGAGAGCCGGTCGAGCGCGTCGCGAAGCGCCTGGGTGGCAGGCTCGAGAGCGACCTCGACGGGCTCGTCGTCGTGCGGAAGCTGGAACCCACCCCCGCCGGCTTCCCCCGCCGGCCGGGCGTAGCGAAGAAGCGCCCGCTCGCCATGAACGGCGGCGGCGCGATGAGATGCGCGCGGCGGGCGGATCCCGCGGCGCGTCTGTGACCGGCGCGGCTGACGGCGTGCCCCGGCGAGGCCGCGCGTTGTGCAGCGGATCCCGCTGAACTCGAGCGTCGACGAGACGACGCGGTCCCAGAGCGGCCGAGGTTGGACCGCCGCGCAGCTCGATGCCGCCTCCTCGTGGCGTGCGACGAGGTCTCCGAGCTCGACCAATCAGTGGCACGACCGGCGGCGATCAGCCAGTAACCGCCAACCTCCGGATCGGGAGCGAACGTCTCCCGCAGTCGGTAAGCGACGACTCTCGCGTCGCCCAGCCGCTTCACGATGCTCCTCGAGCGCGTGGACTCGAAGCGCGCCGGCGAGGAGCTCTGCATCGCCGGGTGTCGTATTCGGCGTCGCCCAGAACGTCGCGTGGGCACTCGCGGGGAAACCAGTAGAGAGGAAGGTGCCGCGTGTCGATCGCCCAGACACGCGGCTCCTGGCTCGCGGCGGTGGCGCTGACGTGCGGATCGAACTGCGTGATCTCCGGGTTCTCGCTCACGTGCCAGAGGGCGGGTGGGCCCTCCCCCACGTAGGGCGGCGCCGGTGCTCGCATCGCCGACGACTCTAGCCGCCCCCCTCCCTAGTCTTGCCGTGTGCCCGTCCAGGAGTTGTCGCGCACGTCGTTCGACCGCTCGAGCGGACCTCCGCGCGTGCGCAGCACGCGCATCTACGCGGTCGCGAACCAGAAGGGCGGGGTCGGGAAGACCACCACAGCGGTCAACCTGAGCGCCTGCCTCGCCGAGGCGGGCGAGCGTGTCCTTCTCGTCGACCTCGATCCCCAGGCGAACGCCACCTCGGGACTAGGGATGCGCGCGAACGGCTCGTCGACGCACGACCTTCTCGACGGCGTTCCGCTGGAGGCGCTCGCGAAGCCGTCGCCCGTGGCGAACCTCGACGTGGTCATGGCGAAGAGCGATCTCGCCGCGGCGGCTGTCGAGCTCTCGAGCCGGGACGGCGGCGAGCGCTACCTCGCCGACGCGCTGTCCGGATCGGTCGGCGCGTACTCGTACGTCCTGCTCGACTGCCCACCGTCGTTCGGACCGCTGACGGTCAACGCACTCGCGGCTGCGACGCGTGCGCTCGTTCCCGTTCAGGCCGAGTACTACGCGCTCGAGGGGCTGTCGCAGCTCATCAGCACGATCAACCTCGTCAAGGCACAGCTCAACCCGCAGCTCTCGGTGGCGGGGATCCTGTTGACGATGGCCGACGGTCGGACTCGGCTCACCGCCGAGGTCGAGGCCGAGCTCCGCCGGCACTTCGGGGCACTCGTCTTCACGACCACGATCCCCCGGTCCGTGCGTCTTGCCGAGGCGCCGAGCCACGGTGTCCCTGCGATCGCCTACGACCCGCGTTCCGCGGGCGCCGAGGCGTACTGGAAGGTGGCGATGGAGCTTGTCGAGCGTTCCTAGGGAGCGTCGTGGCCTGGGCCGCGGCCTCGAGGTCCTGCTGGGCGAGGCGGGCGAGCCCGAGCTCGTGCACCTGCCCGTCGAGACGATTCATCCGAACCCGCGGCAGCCGCGCCGCCGCTTCGAGCCGGAGGCCGCCGCCGGCCTTGCGAGCTCGATTCGGCTGCAGGGCGTGCTCCAACCCATCGTCGTCAGGCGGAGAGCCGAGGGCGGCTTCGAGCTGGTCGCGGGCGAGCGCCGCTGGAGAGCTGCCCAAGCCGCCGGCCTCGCGACGCTGCCGGCGCTCGTCCGCGACGTCGAGGACAGGGACTCGCTCCTCCTCGGCCTCATCGAGAACGTTGCGCGCGAGCAGCTGTCCCCGGTCGAGGAGGCGCGTGCCTACGCCTCGCTCGTCGACGAGTTCGAGCTGTCGCTCGGCGACGTGGCCGACCGTGTCGGACGGTCCAAGCCGTCGGTATCGAACCGGCTGCGCCTGCTCGAGCTCCCCGAAGAGGTGCTGTGGATGCTCGCACGCGGCGACATGAGCGAGGGACATGCGCGCGCCGTCCTGTCGCTGCCGGACGACGAGGCGCGACGGCGTCTCGCGCGTCGCATCGTGAAGGAGGGGCTCACGGTTCGCGCCGCCGAGCGGGCAGCTCGCGAGGGTGGGGCGCGACGCCGACCACGCCGTGCGGCAGCCGTCGATCCGGCGCTCGTCGACCGCGCACGCACCGCTGCCGAGCAGATCACGGGGCTGCCGACGCGGGTTGCGTCAGGGTCGCTCCAGATCCGCTTCGAGGACGAAAAGGGTCTCGCCGAGCTCGTCGAGGCACTCGAGATGGCGACGGCTCGCCTCCGAGAACTAGCCGCGTAGCCGCGAGCTCGGAGCTGTCGCGCCGCCTGGGTGCTGCGCTACAGTTTCCGACCCCCGGGCGATTAGCTCAGTCGGTTAGAGCGCCGCTCTGATAAGGCGGAGGCCCCTGGTTCGAGTCCAGGATCGCCCACCTTGTACGCAGTGCAGCATTGTCGGGTGGCAATGCTGCACGCGAGAGTCGAGGACGCTCGTTGCGAGGGTGCGGATGGTGACGGCCGTATCCGCGGGCCTCGAGCACGTCACCATCGACAGATCGGCTGAGACGCCTGACTACTATGCGCAGCGTCGGGATGCGCGAGATGACTCTCTACGGCGTGAGCTTCGAGCCGATCGGCAAGCAGCCGATCGTCCTCCTGAAAACCGTGGACGAGGATCGCTTCCTTCCGATCTGGATCGGGCAGGCCGAGGCTGCAGCCATCCTCATGCGGCTCCAGGGCTCGAGCCCGCAGCGGCCGATGACGCACGACCTCCTGAGCGACGTCGTGTCCGAGCTCAAGGGCGAGGTCGTAAAGGTGACCGTGACGGAGCTTCGCGAGAACACGTACTTCGCGCGCATCACCATCGTCCAGGACGGGAACGAGCTCGAGATCGACTCGCGCCCGTCCGACGCGATCGCGCTCGCCGTACGCTGCGACGCGCAGATCTTCGCGGCGGACGACGTCGTCGAGGAGTCCGGAATCGAGTTCCAGGCAGGTGACGAGGAGACGAGCCTCGTGACCGCCTCGAACCTGGCGGACCTGGACCCCGAGGAGTTCCGGCAGTTCATCGAGACGGTGACGCCCGAGGAGTTCGCATCGAGTCTCGAGGAGGAGCTCGAGCCGAGGAGCTCGAGGAGCTCGACGAGGAAGAGGACGACGAGGCCTGAGGTCGGTCAGACGCCGCTGACCGCGGCGATGAGCGCGAGGCCGTTGAACACGGCGTGCAAGGCCATGGGCGGGTAGATGCTGTCCGTGCGGACGCGAAGGACGCCGTTCACGATCCCGAAGATCGTGAGGATCGGGAGCGCGACGATGAGCCCGTGGGCCGCTCCGAAGAGGGCGCCACTGACGAGGACGGCCGGGACGATGCCCCATGGCGCGAGCAGCGAGATTCCCAGCCCGCGGTACGTGAGCTCCTCGACGGCCGGGGCGACGAAGGTCACGACGACGAAGAAGGCGACGAACGCTCCCGCCCGGCTCGAGTCCCAGCCGCTCGGCACGAGCCCCTGCTCGTCGGTCGGGCTCCAGTTGCCGAAGAGCGAAAGTGCCTGCTCGTACGCGAACGCGGCAGCGTAGATCGTGAGCAGTGCCAGAACCGCGAGCCCGACCGCCCGGCCCCACGACGACGGGCGCCGGAGGGCGAACAGCTCCCGCCGTGGGAGTCCGCGCGCGATGAGCAGGAGGATCCCGAGCATGAGGCCGTACTGCACGAGTGCCGCCACCGACGAGGAGTAGCGATATGCGAGATCGTCGGGTGTGTCGGTTCCGCCGACTCGCGCTCCGTATGCGAGCAGCGCGAGGGCGACGACGAACACGAGCCAGGCCAGGAGGCGGCCCCCGTGTTTCTCGACGGTTCCGTGCACGCGCGTGATTCCAGCAGAAGCGCGGCTAGCATTCCGCCATGAGCCCGCCTCGGAGCAGGCGCACTCCCCTCGATCCGGAGACCCTGCGACCGCGAGGCCGGCATCAGCGGGCGATACGCCGCAAGCGACGGCGCAAGGGCGCCGTCGTCGCGGTCGTGGCGATCCTCGCGCTTGCGACCGTTGCGGGCGTGGGGGGAACTGCCGCGGTCCTGGCCTACGGGTCGTCCTGCGATCTCGATTCGCTGCGCTCGGTCGACATCGGCGCCAACTCCTTCGTGTACGCCGCCGACGGCTCGCTGCTCGGCTCGATTCCCGCCGAGCGGAACCGCGAGCCGGTGACCGCCGCCGACATGTCGTTGTCGATCCGCAAGGCGACGATCGCCATCGAGGATCGACGTTTCTTCGAGCACGGTGGCATCGACCTCGAGGGCATCGCCCGTGCCGCGGTGGCGGACATCAGGGCGGGCGAGATCGTGGAAGGCGGCTCGACCATCACGCAGCAACTCGTGCGGAACCTCTACATCTCGAAGGAGAAGACGGTCCAGCGCAAGGTCAAGGAGGCCTGTCTCGCGACCAAGCTCGACCGCGCATGGAGCAAGGAACGAATCCTGACGACGTACTTGAACCAGGTCTACTACGGAAACCACGCGTACGGCATCGAGGCCGCAGCGCAGACGTACTTCTCGAAGCCGGCAACAAAGCTCGACCTCTCCGAATCCGCGCTCCTCGCGGGGCTCACACAAGCGCCGTCCGTGTACGACCCGTTCACGGTTCCCGGTCGCGCGCTCGCTCGACGCAAGGAGGTCCTCGAAGCGATGCTCGAAACGCACAGGATCACTCCGCGCGTCTACGCCAAGACTCTGAAAGCCCAGGTCGTCCTTCACCCGGGGAGGCTCTACAACAAGATCCGCGAGCCGTACTTCTTCGGATACGTCCGCGACAAGCTGATCGAGGCATACGGTGCCGAGCAGGTCCGCTCCGGTGGTCTGAAGGTGTACACGACGATCGTGCCGCGCTACCAGCGCGTCGCCGAGACGGCGATCCGCGAGACGCTGAACCTCCCGACCGACCCCGCGGCCGCTCTCATCTCGATCAGCCCGAGGACGGGAGCGATTCGCGCGATGGCAGCCGTCGTGCCGAACCGTCCGAAGAACCAGTTCAACCTGCTCTCGCAGGCCCGGCGTCAGCCCGGCTCGACGTTCAAGACGTTCGTGCTCACGGCCGCGGTAGAGCAGGGCATCAACCCGGATTCGACGTACTACGTCTCCGCCCCGTTCACCTACAAGGTGCACCCCGCCGGCAACTGCGACGACGGCTCCTGGTGGTGCGTCCACACGTACGCGAACGACTACTACGGCTGGAGCTCAATCCGGAGCGCGACGCTGCGGTCGGACAACTCCGTGTACGCGCAGCTCACCCTCGATGTCGGCCCCGAGAAGGTCGCCGAGGTCGCACGGAGGATGGGTGTGCGCTCGCAGCTCGACGTGCACGGCGCGTACGTGCCCTCGATCGGCCTCGGCTCGATCGCGGTCTCGCCGCTCGACCTCGCGACGGCGTACTCGACGCTCGCGGCAGGCGGCGTGCATGCGGAGCCGATGGCGATCCGCCGGGTTGTGCTCCCGGACGGAAGCGTCGACACGCAGGCGGGCTGGGGCGTTCCGAAGCGGCGGAGGGCGATCTCGGAAGGCGTCGCTGCCATCGTGACCCGGATTCTCGAGCAGAACGTCCAGTCGGGCACCGGGACTCGCGCAGCCTTCGGCCGACCGGCGGCCGGCAAGACGGGGACGAACGAAGAGCACGCGGACGCGTGGTTCGCGGGCTATACGCCGGAGCTGGCGACGACAGTCTGGGTCGGCTACACGAACGGTGAGATACCGATGGAGAACGTCCACGGAATCGCCGTTGCGGGCGGGACGTTCCCCGCCGAGATCTGGCGGCTGTTCATGGAGCCTGCGCTCGAGGGCACGGAGCCCGAGTCGTTCCCGGAGCCGAAGGTGTGGCCGACGTGGAAGCCGTTCACCCGCGGCAAGTACGCGCTGAGCTACGACCCCTACGCATCCGCTTCGACGGACACCGAGACGCAGACCGAGACGGAGCCCACGCCGACCCCCGAGCCGAAGCCGCAGCCTCGCCCCAAGCCGGAGTCGAACCGCTGACCCGCACGCGTGCCTGAGCTGCTCTCGATCGACGAGGCGCTGGTGCGTGTTCTCGAGCACGTCCGTCCGCTCGCCGTCGAGGAGGTTGCCGTCGAGGAGGCGCTCGGCCGCGTCGTGCGCGAGCCGGCCCGAGCCATCGTCGACCTGCCGCCCTTCCCCAGTTCGGCGATGGACGGATTCGCGCTACGCGCGTCCGAGACGCCGGGCGAGCTCCCGGTGGCGTTCCGGGTGGCAGCCGGAGACGCGCCGCCGGGCAAGCTTCCGGCAGGGAGCGCCGCAGGCATCGCGACGGGCGGCACCGTGCCGGAAGGTGCCGATGCGGTCGTGCCCGTCGAGCTCGCCGACGATCGAGGCGACATGGTGGCCGTCGCGGAAGCCGCCGCGAGCGGCCAGCACGTGCGGCCGCGTGGCGGGGACGTGCGCGCGGGCGACGTAGTAGTCGAGTCGGGCACGCGGGTCGGGGCCGTCCAGGTCGGCGCGCTCGCGGCCGCCGGCGTGGCCGCCGTCGTCTGCTCGGCCCGTCCTCGGGTTGCGATCCTCGCTACCGGAAGCGAGCTCCGCAGTCCGGGCGAGGCTCTCGAGCCCGGGCAGATATACGAGTCCAACCGGAGGATGATCGCGGCGGCGCTCGCGAGCTCCGGCGCGGAGCTCGAGGTCCTCCCGGTCGTTCCGGACGACGCGGACGCACATCGGTCCGCGCTCGAGCGAGCGCTGCAGGCAGACGTGGTCGTCACGTCCGGCGGTGTCTCCGTTGGGCCGCACGACCTCGTGCGGCGTGTCGCGGCCGACCTCGGGGTCGAGGAGGTCTTCTGGGGAGTCGCGATCAAGCCCGGGAAACCCCTGGCGTTCGGAGTGCGCGGCGCGACTCTCGTCTTCGGCCTTCCGGGGAACCCCGTCTCGTCGCTCGTGGGCGCGCTCGTGTTCGTCCGCACTGCGCTGCTCGCGCTGCAGGGGCACGCTAAGCCGTCGCCCGAGTACGCTCCGGGACTCCTCGCGACCGCGCTCCGGCGCAATCCTCACCGAGACGAATTCGTGCGCGCCCGCCGACGCGACTCCACGAACGGCGCAGTGCTCGAGGCCGTGTCGGGTCAGGAGTCCCACATGATCGTCCGCGCTGCCACCGCCGACGCGCTGATCCACGTCCCTCGAGGCGACGGTGAGATCCCCGCCGGCGGAGCCGTGCGCTTCCTGCAGCTCGGCTAGCCGCGCCGCCGCAGAGCGCGCCGGAGTGGCCCTGGCGGCGGTGGCTCGGCGCCGCCGGCATAGGGTGCGTAGCGACCGAGCGCGAGGGCGCCGACCTGCGCTGCGGCGGCGGCCCAGACGAGGAACAGGAGCGCCGAACCGAGCGAGAGGTACCCGACGGTCGCGAGCCCGACCGCGTAGAGAGCGGCGCCGAGGATCGAGACCCCGAGCTCGTGACCGAGCACGAAGAGCGCGACCACCGGGCCTGCGAGACCGAGAACGAAGAGCAGGGCTCGATGCCACAGGCGACGCTCGAGCTGCAGCCACAGCCACGCGTACAGCGATGGCAGCACGAAGACGAGCGCGTACGGCTTGGTGAGGGCGAGTGCGATGGCCACCGCTCCTACGGCTCCGAGGGCGACCGCGAGACCGGCCAGCCGCTCGCCTGCGGTCGGCGGACTCGTCGGTGCGAGTCGTCCCCGCGCGACGAGCCAGACGACGACGAAAGCGCATCCCAGCACGATGAGGCCCCCGATCGGCGGGTCTTCGAGGATGTCCGAGAGCGGCGAGAGCGGAAGTGGCGCTCCCGTCGGAAACACGCCGAGCAGTGCGCCGAGCCAGACAAGCACTCCAGCGAGCAACGCGACCCCGACGCGTGCACGGAGCGCGCGCAGTGCAGGACGGAACGGGAGGCCGCGACGCCGCGCCCGGACGATCAGGTCGACGAGGCCGAGCGCGAACGGGACGACGGTGAGGACGAGCGTGAGCCGCACGGACCAGCCACTCGCTGCGCGATCGCCGAGGAAAAGGCTGTCCGGGGTGCGGAACGCACCGCCCACGCTCGCATCGAGCGAGCTGAGCAGCGACTCGGTCGCGCGGCCGAGCTGCCCGAGCCGCTGCGTGTCCAGTGGTGCCGCGGGGTCTCCCGCCGGGATCGACGGCTCACCCGGCTCCACCGTCGTCAGCGTCACTGCTGCAAGGTGGTGACCGAGGAAACGTCCCTGCTCGCCCCCGGCGAACGGCACGCCGAGATCGACGAGCTGCGTCGGCACGGACGGAAGCTCGGGAGAGATGCCTGTCTGCTCCTCGACGCGCGCTGCGGTGGTCCTGACCAGCGCCCGGGCCGGAGACACCGGCTCGTCGCCGGCGATCGCGAGACGCGGGCGGCCGCTGCCACCGAGCCCGTCGAGGACGATCGTCGCGATCGCGGCGCGCGCGAACGGTGACGTCTCCGCGAACCGCTCTGCACCTGCCCCGCCGTACGCTCCCGCATCCGTCGAGACGAGTACGAGCGTCCGTTGCGGTCGCGGGTCGGGTCCGAACTCCTGTGGCGCGAAGCCGCGCGCGAGTTCGATCAACGCCGCCGTGCCCGAGGCGTTGTCTCCGAGTGAGCGCGCAGTGCCCGCGTTGTCGCGGTGAGCAACGACCACGATCGTCTCGTCGGAGCGCCCGGGAACGACGGTGACCACGTTGTGCAGCTCGACCGTCCCGAGGTCGGCGAGGTCCTCGGACCAGCTGTCCTCCTCGATGTCGAGACCGAGGCCGCGAATCGTCTCCTCGTACCAGCGGGTCGCCTGGCTCGCGCCTTCCGAGCCCGGGACGCGGGACGGGTACTCGACCGACAGCGATCGCGCGAGTGAGGCCGCGTTCTGGCCGCTGAAGAGCGGTTCGAGCGACGATCGCGGAAGCGTTCCCGTTGTCGAGATGGAGAACAAGAACGCGAGGAGGGCGGGGACGACGACGATGAATCCCACCCGCACGAGACGTGCGTTAAGAGGCCGTTCAACAGTGCCGCGACGCAGCCGGCGACCGCGCGTCCGGGGCCGAACTGCTTCCATCGCGGGGCTATAGTAGGCCCGCCGCAGGCAGCGGGCCTGCGTGACCTTTCCGATGCCGACCACCTCGACCATCCTCCTCGTCGACGACGAGGACTCGATCCAGACTCTGCTCACGTACCCGCTCGAGCGGGACGGCTACAGCGTCATCCAGGCGCGCGATGGCGAGGAGGCTCTTCGCCGCTTCGACGAGGAGCCAATCGATCTCGTCGTCCTCGACGTGATGCTCCCCCGGCTGGACGGGCTCGAGGTCTGCAAGCGGCTACGGAGCCAGAGCAATGTCCCGATCATCATGCTGACCGCGCGCGGAGAGGAGCTCGACAAGGTACTCGGGCTCGAGCTCGGGGCGGACGACTACATCACGAAGCCGTTCTCGATCCGCGAGTTCCGAAGCCGGATTCGCGCGCTCCTGCGACGAGCCGCGTCGCCTCATCTCGCCATTGAGCGTGAGGAGCTCATCGAGAGGGGAGAGCTGAGGATCGACGTCCCGCGGCGCACGGTCGAGGTACGCGGTGAGCCGGTCCAGCTGACCTTCATCGAGTTCGAGATGCTCGTCGTTCTCGCACAGAGCCCCGGTGTCGTGTTCTCGCGCCGCGACCTCCTCGAGCGCCTGCGCGGCGGCGCGGACTATCGCGAGCCGCGCACGATCGACGTGCACGTCCGCCATCTGCGCGAGAAGATCGAACGGGATCCGAGCGTCCCCGAGCTGATCCTCACCATGCGTGGCGCGGGCTATCGCTTCCGGCCGGAGTAGGCCGCATGTCGCTCCCGGGCGGAATTCGCACCCGCATGGTGATCGTCCTCGTAGGCATCGTGGCCGGCGCCCTCGGCACGGCGTACATGATCGTCGTGCCGTCCCTCGAGCGGCGACTCGTGGACGCGCGGCTCGAGCAGCTCACCAAGGTCGGCGCGCCGCTCGCTCGAAAACTGCCCGAAGACACGATCGTCTGGCAGGACCGGGTCGATAGTTTCCAGGTCGAAACCAACGCGCGGGTCGTCGCGTTCGGCGTCCTCTCGAGGAGCAAGCCTGCGCTCGCGGTTCAGGCCGACTCGCGGACGCAGAGCTCGCGCGACGTTGCGAGAGATCGCGTCGCACTGGCGGCGCTCGTGTCGGGGCACATCGAGCGAGACCGCGTCACGCTCGCGGGCGCCGACTACGCCGAGGTGGCCGTGCCGGTTCGTCTCGACGCCGTCGTGCTGTTCCAGGCGGCCCTCGAGGACTCGCTCTCGACGGTGCGGATCGTCCGCGAGCGGCTCCTCCTCGCGACTGCTTTCGCGCTCGTGCTCGCGCTGATCCTCGGGTTGACGGCAGCCGGGATGCTCGCGAACCGGCTACTGCGGCTGGAGTCTGCGGCCGAGCGGATCGCGGGCGGCGATTTCGGCGCGCCGATCGTCGACCACGGCAACGACGAGATCGGGGAGCTCGCGCGGGCGTTCGACCGCATGCGCGTGCACCTTGCGCAGCTCGACAACGCGCGTAAGGAGTTCGTCGCGAACGCGTCGCACGAGCTCCGCACGCCGCTCTTCTCGATCGGCGGCTTCCTCGAGCTGCTTGCCGACGAGGAGCTGGATGACGAGACGCGCAACGGGTTCATCGAGACGATGCAGGGTCAGGTGCAGCGCCTCGCCAAGCTCTCCACCGACCTACTCGACCTCTCGCGCGTCGATGCCGGGCAGCTCACGGTCGTGCAGGAGCCCGTTGACCTCGGCGGCGTCGTGCAGATGCTCGCAGGGGAGCTCGGGCACCTCGCGACCTCGACGGGCCACGAGCTGCGCATCGTGATCGAGGGCGACGTCTGGTGCCTCGGAGACGATGCTCGCATCCTCCAGATCGGTCGCGCGCTCGCGACAAACGCGATGACCCATACGCCGCGCGGCACGACGGTGACGGTGCGCGCCCGGAGGCGGGGCGATCGTGCCGAGCTCGCGGTCGAGGACGACGGGCCCGGGATCCCACTGTCTCAGCGCGAGGTCGTGTTCGCGCGGTTCTACCGCGTCGAGGGCAACATGGCCTCCGGAAGCGGTCTCGGCCTCGCGATCGCTCGCGAGATCGCCCGCCTGATGGGAGGCGAAGTCAGGCTCGATTCCGTAGGCGCACCAACCGTATTCACGCTGGATCTCGCCGGCGAGCCCGTCCCCGCGCACGCGCCACGAACGCCGCCCGCGTTTTCACGTGAAAACGAACCGGCGGAGGCCGGGCGGGTCATCCCGAGCTAGCCTCGAGCGGCGTCTACGATCTCCGCGTGTCCGAGCCGACCACGGAGCTGACCCACGTCACGGCCGCCGGCGACGTCAGCATGGTCGACGTCGGGGCGAAGCCGACGGTCCGCCGTCGAGCCGTCGCGCGCGGCCGTGTTCGGATGGCTCCCGCGACCGCCGCGGCGCTGACGGCGCTTCCGAAAGGGGACGCGCTCGTCACCGCGCAGCTCGCAGGGATCATGGCCGCGAAGCGAACGGCCGATCTCGTTCCACTCTGTCACCCGCTGCCGTTGACGCATGTCGCCGTTCACCTCTCCGTGGTGGACGGAGCGGTTGAGATCGAGGCCTCCGCCGAGACGACGGCGCAGACGGGCGTCGAGATGGAAGCGCTGACTGCCGTCTCGGTGGCCGCGCTCACCGTGTACGACATGGCGAAGGCGATCGACAAGGCGATGACGATCGAGGAGATCGAGCTCGTCGAGAAGTCGAAGGAGCCAGCTTGAACGCCGCCGTCCTGACCGTCTCGGACGGCGTCAGCGCAGGCGTTCGGGAGGACATGAGTGGTGACGTCCTCGAGGAGCTCCTGCGGGGCGAAGCCTTCGAGGTCGAGCGCAGCGTCGTGCCCGACGACGCACACGTCATCTCCGACGCGATCCGCCGCCTCGCCGACGCAGGCGTAGCCGTCGTCCTCACGACCGGCGGCACGGGCTTCGCGCCGCGCGACGTGACGCCAGAGGCGACGCGAACCGTGGTGGAGCGCGAGGCGCCGGGCATCGCGGAGGCGATCCGCGCGGATGCGCTCGCTCGCACGCCGCACGCTCTCCTCTCCCGCGGCGTCGCCGGTCTTCGGGGAGCGACACTCGTCGTCAACCTGCCGGGGTCGCCCGGGGGCTGTCGCGACGGGTTCGAGATCCTCCGACCTGCGCTGCGCCACGGCCTCGAGCTCGCGGCCGGCGATCGCGAGACACGGCACCGGCAGACGTGACCGGCACCGCTGCAGTCGCGCTTCCCCGCCGGCTGGCGTCGCTCGTGCGCATCGAGCACACGGTGTTCGCGCTGCCGTTCGCATATGTCGGGGCGTTCCTCTCCGTCGACGCGTGGCCCGGCCTCGCGAACGTGGTGTGGATCACGGTCGCCATGGTCGGAGCGCGAACGCTCGCGATGTCGCTCAACCGCCTCGTCGATTCCGAGATCGATGCGCGGAACCCGCGAACCGCCATGCGGGAGCTGCCGAGTGGCGCGCTCGCGCGTTCCCAGGTATGGCTCTTGTGCCTATTGTCACTTGCTCTCTTCCTGGTGGCCGTCTTCCAGCTCGACCCGATCGTGCGCTGGCTATGGCCGATTCCCGTTGCGATGTTCGCCGTCTACCCGTACCTGAAGCGGATCACGTGGCTGTGCCACGTCTGGCTGGGCGCGTGCCTCGGCCTCGCGCCAGTCGGTGCCTGGCTGGCGATGACAGGGCACGCTCCGTGGGAGGCGTGGGCCATCGGCGGAGCAGTTCTGCTCTGGGTCGCGGGATTCGATCTCTTCTACTCGCTGTTCGATCAGGAGCACGATCGCGCGGAGGGTCTGCACTCGTGGGCCGTGCGGTTCGGCGAAAGCGGCGTATTCACGGGTGCGCGTGCATTCCACGCGGCCGCGGTGATCCTGCTCGCGGCCGCGGGTCTGGGGCTCGACGTGTCGTTCTTCTACTGGGCCGGTGTCGTCGTCACGGCGGCGCTCCTCGTGTACGAGCACTCGCTCGTGCGGCCCGGAGATTTGCGACGTCTCGACGCGGCGTTCTTCACGATGAACGGTGTGATCAGCCTCGTCTTCTTCGCCTTCGTCGCGCTGGACGTTCTCGTCACGTGATCCGCGGACGCGGCCTCGAGAAGCGGTACGGCCGCAAACGCGTGCTCGCCGGCGTGGACCTTGCCGTTCCGGTCGGCGGGTTCGCAACGGTCACGGGGCCGAACGGGAGCGGCAAGACCACCCTGCTGCGGCTCCTCACCGGACTCGCGATGCCGACGCGCGGCGACCTCGTGGTCGGCATCGACCGCTCACGAGTCGGCTATCTCGCGCACGAGCCGCTCGTGTACCGCGAGCTCACCGCGGTGGAGAACCTCGACCTGTTCGGACGCCTGTACCGCGTACCGGAGCGGAAGGAGCGGATCGGGATGCTGCTCGAGCGGTTCTCGCTCTGGGAGGCACGCGGCGAGCGGGTCTCGACGTACTCGCGCGGGATGACGCAGCGGCTCGCGCTCTGCCGCACGCTGCTCCACGATCCAGAGCTGCTCGTCCTCGACGAGCCGTACTCCGCTCTGGACGACGCCGGCGCGAATGTCCTCGATCGCGAGCTCGACGGCCTCGCTGGGTCGCGCACCGTGGTCGTCGCCACCCACGACCCGGACCGGCTCGCCCCGTTGACCACGCAGGCGACTGGCGCTCGGATGACGTACCTTGCCGACGTTGCTGCGCTGACACGCAAGGACCTTCGAGTCGAGCTTCGCGGTCGCGACACGTTGCCGGCCATGGTTCTCTTCGTCCTTGCGACGCTCGTCGTCTTCCACTTCGCACTGCCGGAGGGCTCGGGCGAGGATGCGGCCTACGGGCTCCTCTGGGTCGCGATCGTGTTCACGGCGCTGCTCGGACTTGCCCGAGCATGGGTTCCCGAGCAGGAGCACGGCGTGCTGGACGGGCTGGTTCTGGCGCCGTGCGACCGCAGCGCGATCTGGGTCGGGAAGACCCTCGCGACGCTGACGTTCCTGCTCGCCGCGCAGGCCGTCGCTCTTCCCGCGTTCGTCCTGTTCTTCGAGCCGCTCAGCGCGACCGCCGTCCTGGGCGTCCTTCTCGCGGACGTCGGGATCTGCGCGGTCGGCTCGCTCATGTCCGCGATGGCCGTCGCCGGTCGCTCGCGAGAGGTGCTCCTTCCTCTGCTCGTGCTGCCGCTCGCGCTACCGCTCGTCGTCGGCGGGGTGGGCGCGGCGGTCTCGCCCGAGGGCGAGCGCTTCCTCCTGTTCCTCGTGCTCTACGACTCGGTCTTCGCTGTACTCTCGTGGGCGTCCTTCGAGTACGTGGTCACGGAGTAGCCACCTGAGCGCATCGTCACTTCGCAGCCTTCCCGGCCTCGCCTGGCTCGCTGCGCTCGTCATGGGCCTCGCACTCGTGCTCGCCCTCATCGTCGCCCCGGAGGACGCGGATCAGGGGATCTCGCAGCGGATCTTCTACATCCACGTGCCGATCGCGCTCACGGCGTACTTCTGCTTCGGTCTCGGCGCCGTGAAGGCGCTGCTGCTCCTGTGGCGGGGCGACGAGCGGTACGACCTCGAGAGCTACGTGGCGATCCACCAAGGGACGATCTTCGGTGCGCTGACGCTCATTACCGGGTCGATCTGGGCACGCGCCTCGTGGGGCATCTGGTGGACGTGGAGCTCGAACCAGCTCGTCCTCTTCCTCGTGCTCTTCCTCTTCTACTGCGCCTACTTCATGCTCCGATTCTCGCTCGAGGACGGGCCACGCCGCGCGCGTTCGTCGGCGGTGTACGCACTGTTCGGTGTCGCGCTCATCCCGGTGAGCTTCCTCGCGATCCGCCTTGCCTCCGACTTCATCCATCCGACCGTCTTCACGAGGAACGGGCCGCAGATGAGCGGCACGATGTTCGCGACGTTCATGGTCTCCTGGGCTGCGGTGACGCTCCTCGCGTACGTGCTGTACCGGATCGAGCTCGCCGGGAAGCGGCTCGACGCGGATCTGCGCGAGCTGCGAGAGGCACTGCAGTGAGCTGGAGTCAGGAGGAGCTCGTGGCGGCCGCGTACGCCGTCGTCTTCTTCTTCGTTCTCGCCTACGTCGCGATCATCGCCGCCAAGCTCGCGCGCCTTCAGCGCGAGACGGCGGAGCTCGTCGAGCTGGCCCGGTCGAAGTCCGAGCGTCCCTCGTGACCCGCCGGGGGCCCGAATATGCTGCGACCGTGGTGTCGAGGCCTCTGCCGCTCCAGGCGCCGACCGCGTTCGTCCGGATCCGCCCGCGCGGCGTGCGTCTCTGCGGTGAGGCGAGGCGAAGCCCGACCCGTCGCTGCGCCGTCCGTCGCTCGCCGCGCAAGTAGAACGAGGCGCCGGCCGGCGTTACGCTCCGCGGCGTGTTCATCACGTTCCTGAGCGACTTCGGGTTGAAGGACGACTTCGTCGGCACATGTCACGGGGTGATGAAGCGCATCGCGCCGGAGTCGCAGATCATCGACATCACGCACGGAATCCCGCCGACATTGATCCTGCAAGGGGCACTCGTGCTCGCGAACACGATCGACTTCATGCCGATCGGGGTGCACCTCGCGATCGTGGATCCCGGTGTGGGCGGCCCGCGCAGGCCACTGGCGCTGCGCGATGCGGAAGGTCGGCTCTATGTCGGCCCCGACAACGGCCTCCTGCTGCCCGCCGCGAGCCGCCAGGGGATCGACCAGGCCCACGAGCTCGCCAATCCCGAGTACGCGCTCGAGTCGATCTCGCGCACGTTCCACGGACGGGATCTGTTCGCCCCCGCCGCCGCGCACCTGGCCACGGGCGTTCCGCTCGAGGAGCTCGGCCCGCCCGTCGACCCAGAGGGCCTCATTCGGCTCGACCTCCCCGTGGCTGTCGTTCGCGACGGCGCCATTCACGCCACGCTGCTCTACGTCGACAGCTTTGGCAACATCGCGCTCAACCTCGACCGCGACGACGTGGAGGCACTCGGCATCTCGTCGGGGACGCGGATCGAGCTCGACCTCGCCGGCGAGCGCTACTACGCCGTCATGGCGCGGACCTTCGCGGACGCGCGCCCGGGAGACGTGATCCTCTACGAGGACAGCTACAAGAAGATGTCGCTGGCGATCTCGCGCGGAAGCGCGGCACGGATGCTCCACGCCTCGCCCGGCCAGGTGATCCGCATCACGATTCCAAGTTAGGCCGCCTTCAGGGTTCTGCGCTAGGAGACGGGCGGGCGCCTGTCCGCCCACGGGCGCGCCGCCTCGATCTCCGCTGCGAGGCTCAGGAGCAGCGCGTCGCCGGCGGGAGGCCCGATCGCCTGCACGCCGATCGGGAGACCAGCATCGCTCCAGGAGAGCGGGAGCGACATCGCGGGTAGGCCGGTGAGGTTCGCCACCGCGGTGAAGGGCGTGAACTCCGTGTTTCGGAGCAGTTGCGCGATCGCCCCCGTGACGGCGTCCTGCCAACCGATGGGCACCGGCGGGAGCGCCAGCGTGGGCGTGAGCACGACGTCGACGTCGCTCCAGAACGCGACGATCCGACGAGCGAGCGTCTGGAGCCGGGCGACCGCACGGGCGTAGTCGACGGCGGAGCTCGCTCGCGCCGACTCGGCCAGGCCACGGTTGAGCGCGGTCATGAGCGACTCGTCCACAGGATGCAGCGTCGGGCCGACCTGCCAGACCTCGATGAACGTGCGGAAGAGGTCCGGGTCGCGCCAGGCCGGGCTGCCCTCCTCGACCCGGTGACCGAGGTCCGAGAGGAGGGCTGCTGCGTCTGCGACCGCGGCGACGCACGCACGATCGACGGGGACGTCGATCGGTGGCGTCGAAGACACGGCGATACGAAGACGACCGGGCGGCTCGAGCGCCGACTCGGCGAACGGCTGGGCGGGCGACGGCGCCCACCAGGGATCGCCGGGCTCGTACCCTGTCATGACGTCGAGCAGCTGGGCCGCATCCTCGACCGTCCGCGTGAGCGGCCCGGCGGTGGACAGCCCCTCCAGCGTTCCGAACGGGGCGCTCGAGACCCGTCCGCGCGACGGCTTCAGTCCGAACAGCCCGCAGCACGAGGCCGGAATGCGGATCGAGCCTCCGCCGTCGGTCGCGTGCGCTGCCGGAACGAGACCGGCCGCGAGCGCTGCGGCGGCGCCTCCGCTCGACCCACCCGGCGTCAGCTCGGTGTTCCACGGATTCCGCGTTGCCCCGTTGAGCTCGGACTCCGTGAACGCGACCGTTCCGAACTCGGGCGTGTTCGTCTTGCCGACGATCACGAACCCCGCCTCGCGAAGTCGCCGCACGACGGCGAGGTCGAAGTCGGGGACGTACTCGGCGTACGCTCGCGAGGAGTAGGTCGTCCGGATACCGGCGGTCGCTGCGAGATCCTTGATCCCGATCGGCACGCCGCGAAACGGGGCGTCGCCGGGGGTCGAGTCGATGGTCCGCGCAGCCTCGAGCGCCTCGTCCGCGCACACGGTGACGAACGAGTTGAGGGTCGGGTCGAGCCGCTCGATGCGCTCGAGCGACGCCGTCACGAGCTCCGTCGAGGAGATCTCTCCGGCGCGCACGAGCCGGGCCTGGTCGACTGCCGAGAGGAACGCGAGCTCCATCGCGGCGAAGCTACCAGCGTGGTCCGCCAGGTCCTCGTGGGTACTCTCGGCGAGATGAGCCCACCGACCGCGGCTCGCGACGTTGCGTCCGAGCGGCTCGATCTGCTCGACTGGAAGCGCAGGATCTTCGATCTGTACCGGGAGGTCCGTGCCGAACCCGACCCGGCGAACGCGTGGAGGAAGTGGCGCGACACTCGCGACGAGCTGATCGCAGGTCACCCTCAATCGCCGGTCGACCCGTCTCAGCGCGGGGCCGTCACCCCCGCATACTTCGACTACGACTCTGCAGCCCGCGTGCTGGCAGACGTCGTGCCCGTCGAGTCGAAGGCGGGCGGCGTCCCGATGAGCCGCGACGACGGGTCGAAGTTCACGAGGTTCGGCCAGGCGGTCTTCGAGCTCGGCGGGCGCGAGCTGGCGCTCGGTCTCTACTGGCTCGAGGCGTATGGCGGCGGCGTGTTCCTCTCCTTCACGGACGAAACGAGCGGTGAGGAGACGTACGGCGCCGGCCGCTACCTGCTCGACACGGTCAAGGGCGCTGACCTCGGTACCGACGGGCGAAGGCTCGTGCTCGACTTCAACTTCGCCTTCAACCCGTCGTGCGCATACGACTCGCGCTGGGCCTGTCCGCTCGCTCCCGCCGAGAATCGCCTCTCCGTCGCGGTGCGAGCCGGCGAGCGAATTCCGGCGATCTGATGGCGAGGGCCGGACTTGAACCGGCGACACCACGGTTTTCAGCCGTGTGCTCTACCAGCTGAGCTACCTCGCCGCGGCGACTCAGTGTAGTTAGGTTCCCGCGATGGGCGCGACACGCGAGATCGCCGTCATCGGCGCGGCGCTCGACCTCGGCCAGGGCCGGCGAGGCGTCGACATGGGGCCGTCGGCGATGCGCTACGCGGGTCTCGAGGAGCGCCTGACGAGCCTCGGCTACGCGGTCCGCGACCACGGGAACGTCGAGACGGCGGTCCCGGAGGCGACGGCACTTCGTGACGAGCGGGCACGGTTCCTGCCCGAGATCAAGCAGACCTGCGCTCGGATCGCCGCGAAGGTCGTCGAGGAGTCGAGCGCGGGCGCGAGACCGCTCGTGCTCGGGGGCGATCACTCCGTCGCGCTCGGCACGCTCGGCGGCCTCGCCTCCCTCCACGGCGTCGGCGGAGTTCTCTGGATCGACGCGCACGCCGACGTCAACACGCCCGAGACGAGCCCGTCCGGGAACGTGCACGGGATGCCGCTCGCCGCGGCACTGGGTCTGGCCGGCCCGGAGTTCGAGAGCGACGCATGGCCTCTTCCCGCCCTCGATCCGCGACGGGTCGTGCTGCTCGGCCTGCGGCAGGCCGACAGCGGCGAGCGACGGTTGCTGCACGAGGCGGGAGTCCGCGTCTTCACCATGAGCGAGCTCGATCGCATCGGCGTGGAACGGGCGGTGCGCGAAGCGCTCGACCGCGTCGCCGGGCCGGGCTTCGTCCACGTCTCGCTCGACATGGACGCGCTCGATCCGGAGGTCGCGCCGGGAGTGGGAACTCCCGTGCGTGGCGGCCTCACCTACCGCGAGGCACACCTGGCGCTCGAGCTCGTGGCCGAATCCGGTCTCGCAGGCTCGCTCGAGGTGGTGGAGGTGAATCCGATCCTCGACCGCGAGAACACGACCGCCTTCACCGCGGTCGAGCTCGTTGCGAGCGCGCTCGGCGCCACCATCATCTAGATCCCGAGGCGACGGCGCGAGGCCGCCACCAGCGTCGTAGCCCCGGGCGCTGACTAGGCGGCTGTGCCTGCGAACTGCGGAATGATGTCGCTGCCGTAGGCGGCGAGATCCTCCTCCTGGCCGTGGGTCATGAGGTAGATGTTGAACTGGTCGACGCCGACCTCCTCGAGTTCCTTGAGCTTCGCGGTCGCCTGCTCGGCGTTACCGAGCACGCAGAAGCGGTCGCAGATCTCGTCGGTGACGAACTCCCCGTGCTTGGCGCCGACGCGTGAGTGCTCGTCGTAGTCGTAGAACTTGCGCGCGCGGACGTACTCCGTGAGCTCGTGGGGGATCTCGGAGTCGTAGCCGTAGCGCTCGATGAGATCCATCACGTGGTTGGAGACCATCGCGGGGAACCAGCGAACCTGCTCGCGCGCGTCCGCGATGTCGTCGGTGATGTGGCTCGGGGCGCAGACGATGCACTTGAGCTCAGAGGGGTCCCGCCCGGCCTCCGCAGCCGCCTCGCGGGCCGTATTCATGATCCACTGGATGATCACGGGGTCGGCGAGCTGGATGATCACGCCGTCGCCGACCCGACCCGCCACCGCCAGAGCCTTCGGTCCGTAGCCCGCGACCCACATCGGGATCTCGGGCAGCTCCGGACGGACCCACGCGAGCTTCAGCTCCTTGTCGTTCCACTCGACCTCGCGGCCGTTCATGAAGTCCTTGATCATCCGGCAGCGCCGCTCGAACTCTGCGACACGGACGGGTTGCTGGCCGATGTAGCGCCGTGCCGAGTCGCCCCGCCCGATACCCATGGCCATGCGTCCGTCCGAGATGTCGTGGAGCGTCGCGTAGCCGCTCGCGAGCACCGTCGGCTCGCGCGTCCCTGGGTTCGTGACGCAGTGGCCGAACTTCATCGACGTCGTCGCCTGGACGGCCAACGTCAGCAGCGGGAAGGACTCCTGCCAGAGCACGTGCGAGTCGTAGGTCCAGCCGTACTCGAAGCCGTTCGCCTCGGCATGGCGGATGAGCTCGAGAAAGCGCGTATAGGGCGGATCTGGGAGGACGGTGACGCCGAAGCTCAGAGCCATCTCGGATTCTCCTTCGCTCGTTCGGAAAGGGCGATTATCGACGCTCGATGCGCGTGGTGCGAAGCGGTATCAGTGCCGCCGCCGCGAGGACGGCGATCACTGCGAAGGCGGCACGTCCGTCGCTCGGCAGCTCGAACGCGAGTCCCGCGAGCGGCGTTCCGACGAGGATGGTGAGCACGGCGCACGCGTTCACGAGCGCAATGGCCGCGCCGGGTGCGTCCGGACGAAGTTCCTGGGCGGCCGCGAAGATCACGGCGAACGGGAGGCCAGCCATCAGCCCGAGCACGAAGGCGCCTACCGTCGACACCGCGAACGACGCACCGAGGGCCAGCAGGAGCGCGCCCGCTGACGTTCCGACGAGGGCTGCGGCTACGAGGAGGCGCCCGCTGATGCGGCCTGCGAGGATCCCGCCGGCCGGCCGCGTGACGATGCCGACGAAGAGGATCAGCCCGCCGGCCAGACCGGCCGCGGTCGCGCTCGCTCCCTGGCGCTCGAGCAGCGGCACCACCCAGTTCCCCGCCACGACCGCGAGTCCGAAGGTCGCGGCCTGGAGGATGCCGATCGGGAGTAACTGCCGATCGCGGAGCACCCACGCTCCGGCATGGCCGACGCGGGGCAGGCCGCGCGCGGCGAGCGTCGGTGGGAGGGCGAGGAGCGCGAGGATGGCGGCGCTCCAGTAGGGAGCGCGCCAGCTCGTCGCGTCGGTCAGCGGCGGGACGACCATGAGCGCGAGGCCGCCGCCGGCCATCGTCGCGCCTCCGTAGAGGCCCTGCAGTGCCGCCCCGCCGCCCCCGGCGCGCACGAGGTCGAGCCCGGAGACGAACGCCGCTCCCGAACCGAGGCCGACGACCGCCCTCCCCACGAGCGCGAGCTCGAAGCTCGTGTCGACGAGGAGCACCGCGTTCCCGATCACCCCTGCAGCGATCGCTAGGAGCGCGACCCGCTGTGCGCCGAAGCGGTCGGCGCCGCGCCCCGCAGGGAGCTGCACGGCGAGGTGCGTCACGAAGAGCGCGGTCGTGAGCAGCCCGATCGCGGCGACGGAGACGCCGTAGTGGTCGGCGAGCGGGTCCGCGGCCGCACCGACGTTCGACACGTTCCACGTCAGACAGCCTCCGACCGCGAGGCCCGCAGCGACCCCTGCGACCGAGATGGAGTCAGGCCCGGCGGACCTGACTCTCGTCAACGACCGCCGCCGTCGGCGACCCAGGCGACGGTCTTCGACGCGAGCCGATCGAGCGCGGCCACGGCGAGCTCGAGGTGCTCTTCGCGCGTGTCCTCGAGCTTCGTGTGCGAAAGGCCGCGGAGGCTCTGGACGAAGAGCATGACCGTCGGAACTCCGCTCCGCGAGACCTCGGCTGCGTCGTGGAGCGGTCCGGAGGGAAGACGATGGCTGGTTCCCGCGACCTCCTGGATCGCGTCCTCTGCGAAGCCAACGAGCGTCTCGTCGAAGAGGATCGGCTCGATCGACCAGATCCGCTCCCATTCGACCTCGATGTCCTCCTCCGTGGCGAACCTCTCGCTCGCGGTGCGGGCCTCCTCGAGCATTGCCGCGAGACGCTGTGCGCTCAGCTCGCGCTGGTCGAGGAGTTGCTCGGCCGTCTCCACGACCGAGGTCACGATCCCCGGTTTGCAGACGACGCCGCCCGAGGTGCACACGGCGCCGCCGCCGGTGCGCTTGGCGATCTCGCGGATCTCGAGCGCGAGCTTCGCGGCGCCCGCAAGCGCGTCGCGTCGCCTGTCCATCGGCGTGGAACCGGCGTGCGCGGCCTGCCCGTGCCACGTGATTCGATGCCGCTCGACCCCGAACGTGCCGAGTACCACGCCGAGAGGAAGGTCGAGCGACTCGAGCACCGGGCCCTGCTCGATGTGGAGCTCGAGGTAGGCGGCGGCGGTGTCGAGCTCCGCCCGGGCGCCGATCGCCGAGTCGAGGTCGACGCCGAATGCCGACAGCGCCGCCGGGAGCGAGATGCCGTCGCGGTCGGCGAGCTGCCTCAGCTCGTCCTGGTCGGACATGGAGCCCGCCGCCGCGCTCGAGCCGAAGAGGCTGCGCCCGAAGCGTGCGCCTTCCTCGTCGGCCCAGTTGACGAGGCGGACCGTGACCGGCGGCGCCCCCTCGCCCGCGATGCGTCGCAGGACCTCGACTCCGGCGACGACGTTGAGGCAGCCGTCGAGCCAGCCGCCGCTCGGGACGGAGTCGATGTGACCTCCGATCAGGACTGCGCGGTCGGAATCCCCCGGAAGCGTGAACCACTGGTTCCCGGCTGCGTCGACGGACTCACCGGCGCCGGTTCCGGCTACTAGGCCGCGGAGCCACTCGCGCGCTTGTTGCCAGGTGTCGGTCCACGCGACCCGCTGCGCGCCGTTCTCATCCCCCGTGAGCTCGCGGAGCTCCTTCAGCTCGGCGACCGTTCGCTTCGGATCGAGCGCCACGGCAGGAGCCTAGTGAGGCTCGGAACGGCGTGCAGGGGGTGTGGCCGTGTGACACATTCCTGCGATGTCCGCCCGCGAGATCCTGAAGCGATGCCTCGTCTTCGTACTCGTTCTCGGAGGTCTCTGGGCGCTGTGGGAGGGATACAAATGGCTCTGGGAGGAGACTGGCTGGACGAGGCCGTTCCGCGTCAACGACCTGACGATGCCGCACCTCCACGCGATCGTCCTGCAACTGTGGGAGCCGACCTCCACAGGGGACGATCTCTGGCTCTATCTTCTGCACTCGGCGCTCTTCACGGCGCGAGCCGCCGCCGTCGGCTTCCTGTTCGGCGCCCTGGTCGGCTTCATGCTCGGCGTGGTCCTCGCACACTTCGAGGTGCTCCGGCGCGGCGTCATGCCGTACGTCGTCGCTTCGCAGACGATTCCTATCCTGGCGCTGGCGCCGATCGTGGTGCGCGGCCTCGGCAGCGTCTCGATCGGTGGGTCACCCCCGCCGGACTGGGTGCGGGTCTCGGTGATCGCGGCGTACCTGACGTTCTTCCCCGTCACCGTCAACACCATGCGTGGGCTGCGGTCCGCCGATCCATGGGCGCTCGAGCTCATGCACTCGTACGCGGCCCGGGGGTGGACGATCCTGTGGAAGCTGCGTGTCCCCTCGGCGCTTCCGTACATCTTCACGGCGTTGAAGATCGCCGCGACGGCGAGCGTGGTGGGAGCGATCATCGGAGAGCAGACCGCCTCGATCTCCAACGGTCTCGGCGGCGCGATCCTCAACTTCAACCAGTACTACGTCCTCGAGCCGAAGAACCTGTGGGCGACGAATCTCTATGCCGCTCTGCTCGGAATCAGCTTCTTCCTCGTCGTCCTCCTCGCGGAGAAGGTCATCGTGCACCGCGCCCCGGAGCGGCTGGTATGAGCGCTGACGGCTCGGTGGTCTCGATCAAGGGCCTCTCGAAGGTCTTCGGGAAGGGCGGCGTGACCGCGCTCCAGGACATCGATCTGGAGGTCGAGCGTGGCGAGTTCGTGTCCTTGATCGGACCTTCGGGCTGCGGAAAGTCGACGCTGCTGCGCATCGTCGGCGACATCGTCGAGCCCACCGAGGGGGAGATCACAGTCAACGGGAAGGCGGCTCGCAAGGCGCGGCTCGACCGTGACTACGGAATCGTGTTCCAGGCGCCCGTCCTCTACGACTGGCGCACGGTGGCGAAGAACATCGCTCTACCCCTCGAGATGCTCGGTTGGGACCGCGCTCGGCGCGCAGAGCGCGTCCGCGAGATGCTCGAGCTCGTCGAGCTCACCGGTTTCGAGCGGCACCATCCCTGGCAGCTCTCGGGAGGCATGCAGCAGCGCGTGTCCATCGCCCGCGCTCTCTCGTTCTCGCCGGCCCTCCTGCTGATGGACGAGCCGTTCGGTGCGCTCGACGAGATGACGCGCGAGCGCCTCAACATGGAGTTGCTCCACATCTGGGCAGGGACCGGTTCGACGGTCGTCTTCGTCACTCACTCGATCTCCGAGGCGGTGTTCCTGTCGACGCGCGTCGTCGTCATGTCCCCGCGACCCGGGCGCGTTGCGAGCGTCGTCCCCGTGGACCTGCCTCAGCCGCGGACGGCTGCGACGCGGGAGGAGCCGCGGTTCTTCGAGCTCGTCACGGAGGTGCGAGAGTTGCTGCACGCGACCGGCGCCGACGAGGTCGAGGAGACGCTCGCGCCGGAGAGCGAGATCGCGTGAGCAGCGTGGTTCCCACCCCCGCCCCGTCGCGCAGCTTCGGCGAGCGGATTCGCGAGTGGCTGCCCGCCGTCGTGGTCTTCGCTCTCGGTCTGGCCGCCTGGCAATGGCTGCTCCCCGATGTGCTCGGGGTGGAGGACTTCCTGCTGCCGCGGTTCTCGGATGTCGTCGGAGCGCTCGTCGACGATCGCGACCTGCTCCTACGCGGCGCTTGGATCACTCTCAAGGAGGCGGTGGGTGGATTCGTTCTCGGAAGCGGCGCCGCGATCGTTGCCGCCCTCGTCCTCGCCCGCTGGCGTCCGTTCGGCAACGCACTGATGCCGTACATGATCGCGGCGAACGCGGTTCCGATCATCGCGTTCGCACCGATCACGAACGCATGGTTCGGGATTCTCAGCCCGTGGTCGAAGGTGACGATCGCCGCGGTGCTCTGCTTCTTCCCGGTGCTCGTGAACACCCTCCGTGGGCTCACCTCCGTCGATCCCGAGTCGATCGAGCTGATGCGTTCGTACGCCGCGAAAGAGCGAGACGTGTTTCGCCGCGTCCGCATTCCGAGCTCGCTTCCGTACGTCTTCTCCGCCTTGAAGGTGGCGAGCGTCCTTGCGATGATCGGCGCCGTGGTGGGTGACTACTTCGGCGGGTCTCTCGAGGCGTTGGGCATCGTCGTCCTGAGCGCGGTCAACCTCTCACGGTACGCGACCTCGTGGGCCGCGATTCTCGTCGCGAGCATCATGGGCATCGCTTTCTACGGCGTGATCGCTCTCGCCGAGCGATACGCGCTGAGCTGGCATCCCTCGGTTGGGCGGAGAGGGTAGTAGGGCAGGTCGGTCCGGTCTCGGCTGTCCCGAGACCGCAAAAAGGAGGGCACGTGAAACGACGCAGGTGGTATCTCGTGGGGGCCGCGCTAGCCGTGGTCGCCGCGCTCTCGGTGACGAGCTATCGCCGTGGCTGGCTCGTCCAGCCCGAAGCTCACCAAGGTCACTATCCAACTGAAGTGGGTGACGCAGTCGCAGTTCGCCGGCTATTACGCGGCGAAGGCGAAGGGCTACTACAAGGCAGCGGGTCTCGACGTCAACCTCAAGATCGGCGGACCGTCGATCATCAACGAGCAGACGGTGCTTTCGAAGCAGGCCGAGTTCGGCGTCAACTGGTTCCCCAGCCTGCTCGCGAACCGCGACCAGGGCAACGACCTCGTCAACATCGCGCAGGTCTACCCGAGATCGGGCACGACCGAGGTGACCTGGAAGAAGGACGGGATCACGAACTTCAAGCAGATGCGCGGGAAGAAGTTCGGTGTCTGGATCTTCGGCAACGAGTTCGAGCAGCGTGCGGCTCTCGTCAAGAACGGGATGGACCCGGACAAGGACGTGACCCTCGTGCAGCAGCAGTTCGACATGGTCGCGTTCCTGAACCACGAGATCGACGCTGCCTCGGCCATGACCTACAACGAGCTCGCCCAGGTCCTCGAAACGAAGAACCCGGACACCGGCAAGCTCTACACGATGAAGGACCTCAACGTCTTCAAGTACTCCGACCTCGGCACGGGGATGCTGCAGGACGGGATCTTCGTCCGCGGTGACTGGATCAAGAGCAAGGCGAACCAGGCAACCGCGGTGAAGTTCCTCGAGGCGACCTTCAAGGGTTGGATCTACTGCCGCGACCACTACAGGGAGTGCACCAACATCGTCGTCTCGCAGGGCACGGCATTGCCGAAGGGGCACCAGCTCTGGCAGATGAACGAGGTAAACGCGCTGATCTGGCCGAACAAGCTCGGCATCGGCGTCATGAACCCGGTCGACTACGCGAAGACCGCGAAGATCTCGCTCGACTTCAAGGTCATCAAGAAGCCTGCATCGAAGGCGTCGTACCGGACCGACCTTGCGAAGAAGGCGGTCGCGAATCTCAAGAAGCAGGGGCTCGACGTCTATGGCAAGGGATTCAAGAAGGCGGTCGTCGTGCTGAAGGCCGGCGGCAAGTAGCCACGAGGTGTGAGCTCCGGGTCGACAGGCGGTCGGCCCGGAGCCTCCCTCAGACGGGAGGTGAGGTGGCGTGTCGACACTGATCAAGGGCGGACGGATCATCACGGCCGCCGACGACTACGTCGGCGACGTCTACGTCGAGGGCGAGCGCATCTCGATGATCGGCGAATCGCTCGACGTCGACGCAGATCGCGTTATCGACGCCGCAGGCAAGTACGTGCTTCCCGGTTGCGTCGATCCGCACACCCACCTCGACATGCCGTTCGGAGGGACCGTCACGATCGACGACGTGACCTCCGGCCAGACGGCCGCCGCCTTCGGCGGAACCACCTGTCACGTCGATTTCGTGATCCAGCCGCCGGGCTCGACCTTCGCGGCGGCGCTCGAGGAGTGGCGCGGGAAGGCCGAGGGGAAGCAGGTGATCGACATGGGTTACCACATGGCGGTCACCGACCTTCGCGAGGGCGGCACGCTCGAGGAGCTCGCCGGACTGCCGGCGCAGGGTGTGACCTCCTACAAGCTCTTCATGGCCTACAAGGGCGCGCTCATGGTCGACGACGAGACGCTCTTCCGGACGATGGAGGTCGCCGCGGAGACGGGCGCGCTCGTCATGGTCCATGCGGAGAACGGCGACGCGATCGACGTGCTCGTCAAGCAGGCGCTCGCCGCCGGAAACACCGCGCCGCACTACCACGCGCTGACCCGTCCGCCGGAGACGGAGGGCGAGGCGACCAATCGCGCCATCCAGCTGGCCCGGGTCGCCGGGGCCCCGCTCTACGTCGTCCACGTCTCGTGCAAGGAGAGCGTCGAGCCGATCGCGCGCGCGCGGGAGCAGGGCTGGGACGTCTGGGGCGAGACGTGCACGCAGTACTTCTTCATCGACTACACGTACCTCGAGCGCCCTGACTTCGAGGGCGCGAAGTACGTGTACACGCCGCCACCGCGCGCGATCGAGAACCAGGAGGTGCTCTGGCACGCCGTGCGCTCGGACATCCTGTCCGTGGTCTCGACCGACCACTGCGCTTTCCTCTGGGACGGCCAGAAGTCGCTCGGGAAGGACGACTTCTCGAAGATCCCGAACGGCGGACCAGGTCTCGAGAACCGGCTGCACATGATCCACGAGTTCGGTGTGCGCACCGGCCGTATCTCGCTCAACAGGATGGTCGAGCTGCTCGCCACGAGTCCCGCGAAGCTGTTCGGCCTGTACCCGCGCAAGGGGACGATCGCGCCCGGTTCCGACGCGGACATCGTGATCTTCGATCCCGAGAAGCGGCATCTCATCACCGCTGCGAGCCAGCACTCGAAGACGGACTACAACCTCTACGAGGGCACCGAGGTGACCGGCTCGCCCGAGGTCGTGCTCCTGCGCGGCAACGTGCTCGTCGAGGGCGGTGAGCTCGTCGCCGAGCCGGGTGTCGGCGAGTTCGTCGAGCGGGCGGCGTTCGGGCAGGAGCTCCTGCCCGCCGCAGCTCGCTAGACGTCAGCTGCGCGGAGGTGCGCCGGACACCTTCCCCCTTGTCCGGCGCCCTCCGCGCAATGCCAGCGATCAGCCGCCGTACGGCGGACCGGCGATGCCGTCGATCGTCCAGATCTCCCCGCCGAGCGTGACGACGTACGCAGTGTTCCCGATGATCTCGACGCGAGCTCGGCAGATCGAGCCCGCCGGCGACGGGCGTCATGGTGCCGTTCGCGTTCACCCGTAGCAAAGCGCCGCTGTTCGGGTCCGCAGGAGATCCTGCCGCTTCTCCGCAGTCGGTTGGGCGAGAGGTCGGGAGGACACGTCCAGTGGCCCTGCGAGAGAGCGAACAACGTCTGCCCGCGACCGATCTCGACATCGACGGCGAGGCGAGCACCGGAGGCGACGGTCGTTGCCGACGACGCTCCGGGTTCGAACGACACGATCTTCCCGTTCTGAGGCTCGTGCGGCACGGGGCCGGCTTCCGCCATGTAGATCGTGTTTCCGCGCACCGCGAGTCCTGTCGGGACGATGTCTCCGAACTGGATCATCTGCGTGACCGTTCCGTCCAGCGCGACGCTATACACGCGATTGTGATGTCCGTCGGTGACGAGGAAGCCGCCGCGGAACGGTTCGAGCGCATACTGCACACCGGTCGGCAAGGCGAAGGCCGTCGGTGGAGGGTTGTTGCAAGCGAACGTGCCGATGTCCGCGACGAGTGTCGAACTCGAGGGCCCGTCGATGCGGTAGATCCCGATCAGATCGGGATCGCACGCGACCAGACCCGGTTCGACGACGGTCACGAGGGCATACGCCGTCGACCCATAGAACGCGACATCCATGACGCCGCCGAACGGCAATCCAGCAAATCGCTGTGGTAGCCCGCTGGCGTAGAGCGTCTTCTCGCCCGTTCGCGGGTCGACCCGCCAGATCTCTCCGGCTGCCGGCTGGGGCACGAACAGCTCTCCGCCCGGGCCGATCGCGCTCCCGGAAGCAGCTCCGCCCGGCAATGCTGCGAGCAGTTCTGGTGCTCCCGGCTGCGCCGCAGGAGGTGCGGCGCTGGCGGCGAGTGGCACGATCATCGCCATCAAGGCCACCCCGACAACCAGCAGTTTTCTTGGAGTACTCATGCGTCTTCTCCCCTCTGTCATGCCGCAGTCGCGGCGGGGTCCGGTGGCACGATGATGGTGCCGGCGACCTTCACGATCTCGTCGACGGGAAGCTCGGCAGCGTCCGAGTGGTGGCGAACCGCCTCAGGGCTGACGGCGTCGTATACGCAGATCGAGCCGATGGTGCCGTCCGTCTCCTCGACCACATAGCTCTGCGCGCACGTGACGATCCCGGATAGCCGCTCCGCCTCGCGGGTTCCGCGCGCTACCGCTTCAACTGCGTCCCTGTGCGTTTGCCACGCATGCCTCCGCACCACCATGTACGTCTCCACCGACCCCTCCTGTAGCTCGACGAGCTAGCACGCTCGAGGGTACGAGCGAGACTCCGTCTCGACATCGGAAGGAGTGCCTAGATTTGGGCCGTCGCTACCGGTCTTGGATCAGGTCTGCGCGCCGGGCCGCCGCAACGGCCTCCCCGCGTGTGCGTCGCGTCGAGCTTGCGGAGGACGGCCGAGACGTGGTGGTCGACGGTGCGCCGCGAGAGGAAGAGTCGCTCGGCGATCTCGGCGTTTCGGAGACCCTCCGCGACCAGCACCAGGACCTCGGTCTCGCGGGCGGTGAGCCCCACGGGACTCTCGCGAGTCGTACGTCGCGGCCCGCGCGGAATGCCGCGGACGCCGTGCTTCCGTAGTCGCTGGGCGATGAGTCTCCGCGGCTGGACGGGCGTCCGAGAACTCGCGCAGAGTCTCGTAGTATGCGATGTCGAAGTGCATCGAGGTCGTCGTCGCAGTCGGCCAGCGCGAGGGCCGCTTCGTACGGACAGCCGCAGCGTCGCCCCAGAGCTCGGCGGCTCCTCGCCAGTCACCCGAGAGCTGAAGCTTGTGCGGCTCGGCCGAGGGCTGCGCGGGACCACATCGTCGATCCCGGCGCGCCAGCGGACGACGGCAAGCTCGCCGAGCGCCCAGCGGCTCGACGCTCGCGGGCGAGCTGGAAATGCGGCTGCAGTCTCTTCCGCGACGGCCATTGGGCCTGCCCGCCAGCCGGGCAGACTCGGCTCTCGCTGCAGGCGACCGGCGCGCATCCGCTGGCAGCTCCCCGGTCGGTGCTGCGAGGGCCAGCGCCTCGTCGAGGAGCGGTCCTGCGCCCGGATCGCCGCGGCGCGTCGGACGAGCGCGAGCACGACGAGGGCGAGCCTGCAGGAAAGGTCGATACGAACCCGCTCTCCGAGGACGAGCTCGGCTGACGTGGCGGCATCGGTCCAGTCGTCCTGCGATCGAGCTCGAGGCGCGCGCGGTGGAGCGAGCCCGTACAGGTGCGAGAGGTCGAGACCGTTCATGCGTGCGTGATCGACGGTCTCGTCGATCCAGCGAGCGAGCGAGTGTGTGGGGGCCACGGTGGATGAGTGCGAACACGAGGCCCGTCGTGGCAGCGACCGTCGTGCCTCCTCGAGCACCGCGGTGTCGGAACACCGCGCTGCCTCGAGCGTCGAGCTGACCTCGACTCCCATTGCGGAGCCGGCACGGCACCTCGCCGGACAGCTCCGCGCTCGATTCGTGACCCAAGTCTGGTCGACGGGCTCGAGCTCCCTGGTCAGAGTCGGCAGCTCGATCGCTTGTGCTCCCGAGGCATCGACGGCGTCGGCATCCCGCGGTACGCGGATAGGAACGCGATCGCGTTGCTCGACGCTCGGCAAGCATCGCGGCCTCGGGTCGCCGCTCGAGCAGTTCGACGGCCTCGGACGCCGACCTCCCGGCCTTCGTTCCCCTGCCCGGACACCAGAGAATGCTGGTCGACGAGCCAGCTGAGGGTCGCGCCCCTCGCCGGCGAGCATCTCCTACTCTCCGGTAGCAGGCGACTGCGGCCTGCAGCGCGCCGATCGCCTCGTCGCCTGTCGTCGGTGAGGTAGCACGCGTGGGAGTAGCGCTCGAGAAGCTCGGCGCGCTCGTCGAGCGGCAGATCGAATCCGCATACCGGAGCGCACGCCGGAACTGAGCCGCGGCTTCGCGATGCGCGCCGAGCGAGGACGCCGCGGACCGCCGCCTCCGGCGCGAACCGGAGTACGGCGCCGCCGTCTGCCGGCTGCGTCGGCATGGTGAGCGAGCCGAGCGAGGTCCCGAAAGGTCGAGCGTGCCTCCAGCGCCGTCGAGCGCGTCGGAAATGCAACGCGACTCGCCGGTCGGTGCTGAGCGACTCCTCGATGGTCAGCCGCGCGAGCTCGTGCCGAAAACGCACGACGTTCCCTCTATCCGTGAGCACTCCCGAGCCCAGGCACTCGGCAAGCTCCCCGCTTCGTCCAGGTGCGCTCGAGCGCCTCGATGAGCCACGCCTCGGCTCCCGTCGGAGTCACCGACACAGCCTCGATGACGGCTCGCGCGGCCCGAGCTCAGCGTCGCCGTGCGAGCCCAAGACGCGTCGCGGACCGATCCGGGAATCTCGTCGGAGCTTTCCGGCGAGCACCTCCGTCACGAAGAACGGGTTTCCGGACGTCATCCGGTAGAGATCGCCGGCATCGGCGCCGTACGGCTCGGCCGAGCAGGTCGGCAACGGCAGCGTGCGAGAGCGGCTCGAGGCGCAGGCGCTCGGACGGCGGGCTGCCGTCGCCAGCTCGCCGAGACGATCCGAAACGGATGTGCGGGATCGAGCTGGTCGTCGCGATAGGTCGCGACACACGAGTGCTGGGAGTCGTCTTCGATCGCGTCGAGCCGATGAGTCGGAAGCACGTCGAGCGTCGCCTCGTCGGCCCAGTGCATGTCCTCGAGAACGAGGATGGTTGGTCGACGAAGTCGAGCTCCTCGCATGAGGACCTCGGCGACCCGATGGGGGATCGCGCCTCCATGGACCAGGTCGAGAGAGCGCACCACCGGTGTCATGCGCGATGTCGAGGAGCGGACCGAGCGGTCGTGGTGTGAAGAGTGGGTCACACGCACCGAGCGAGGACTGCGCGTGCGCGTCGCGACGTCCTCGCAGAAGCGACGCAGACGAGCGCCGTCTTTCCGACCCCCGCCTCTCCGCCGACGATGACGAGTCGTCCCTTTCCCGCCGTCGAGCCTTCTTCGAATGCGCAGCCGCGCAATGCGCGAGTGCGTCCTCGCGCTCGAGCAGACTCCTGCTCTGCGGAGGCGAGTGGCCGGCCGATGATGCTCATTGGCGGATCGTCCGTCTGCTGACGCCGCTGCAGTGCAACTGCGGCCGGCGCTAGGATCGGCAGCGGATGGCCACTGTCGAGAGCGAACCCGAACCTCGGCGCGCAGATCGTCGAGGACGCGAAGGAGTACGTCCTCTACTCGTGGTCGACGCAGGACGCGATCAACCCGATCGCGGTCGCGGGTGCCGAGGGGCGACATTTCTGGGACTACGACGGGAAGCGCTATCTGGACTTCGCGTCGCAGCTCGTCAACGTCAACATCGGGCACCAGCACCCGAAGATCATCGCGGCGATCAAGGAGCAGGCCGACCGGCTCTGCACGATCGGACCGCCGATGGCTTCGGAATCCCGCTCGAAGCTCGGCAAGCTGCTCGAGGAAGTCACGCCCGGCGATCTCTGCATGTCGTTCTTCACGAACTCGGGCGCCGAGGCGAACGAGAACGCGATCCGGCTCGCGCGGCTCGCGACCGGACGCCACAAGGTCATTGCGCGCTACCGCTCCTACCACGGTGCGACGCACGGCTCGATCATGCTCACGGGCGACCCACGTCGCTGGCCGAACGAGCCGGGCATGGGAGGGGTCGTGCGCATGCTCGATCCGTACACCTACCGGTGCCCGGCCAACCATCCAGATCCGTGCCCCGTGTGCTCGGGTGCGCCGCACCTCGAGGAGATCCTCGAGTACGAGGGCGCGCAAACGGTCGCCGCTGTGATTCTCGAGACCGTCACCGGGACGAACGGGATCATCCCGCCCCCTCCGGGCTACCTGCAGTCGATCCGCGAGGTGTGCGACCGGCACGGGATCCTGCTGATCCTCGACGAGGTGATGGCCGGCTTCGGCCGCACGGGCCGCTGGTTCGCATGCGAGAACTGGGACGTGGTCCCGGACATCATCACGGTCGCGAAGGGGATCAACTCCGGCTACGTCCCGCTCGGCGCCATGATCATCCGCGAGCACCTGAAGGAGTGGGTGCGCAGCCGGTACTTCCCCGGCGGTCTGACCTACGCGGGACATCCGCTCGCGTGCGCATCCGCCGTCGCCTCGATCGAGGCCTTCCAGGAGGAAGGTGTCGTCGAGAATGCGTCCGAAGTGGGTGCGTACCTCGGGGCCGGCCTCCATGAGCTCGCTTCCCGGCACCCGTCGATCGGAGACGTCCGCGGGCTCGGCTGCTTCTGGGGGATCGAGCTCGTGAAGAGCCGCGAGACGCGCGAGATGCTCGTGCCGTTCAACGCCTCGGGCGAGGCCGCAGCTCCCGTCGCGCGGCTCGCGAAGACCGCGCTCGAGCAGGGCCTCTACCTCATGACGCACTGGAACGTGGTCATGGTCGTGCCGCCTCTCACGGTCCTGCGCGACGAGGTCGACGAGGGGCTCGCGATCCTCGACGAGGCGCTCGCGGTCGCGGACGAGTACGTCGTCTAGCGTGTGAGCGACGTCGCCGAGCTGGCGGCGCAGCTCGTCGCCATCGAGTCGATCAACCCGGACGTCGTTCCCGGCGGATCGGGCGAGGCCGGTGTCGCCCGGTTCGTCGCGGAGTGGTGCGAGCGCGCAGGACTGGAGACGTCCCTCACCGAGCCCGCGCCGGGTCGGCCCAACGTCACGGCCGTCGCGCGCGGCAGCGGTGGAGGACGCACGCTGATCCTCAACGCGCATACGGACACGGTCGGCGTCGCCGGGATGACGGATCCGCTCGCGGGCAGACTCGAGGGCGGGCGTCTCCATGGGCGCGGGTCGTACGACATGAAGGGCAGCCTCGCTGCCTGCATGCTCGCCTCCGCGCACGCCGCGCGGCGGGGGCTGCGCGGAGACGTCGTCCTCACCGCGGTCGCCGACGAGGAGTTCGCGAGTGTCGGCACGGAGGCGATCGCCCAGAGCGTCCGAGCGGACGCGGCGATCGTGACCGAGCCGACGGAGCTGCAGGTCGCGGTCGCGCACCGCGGGTTCGTCTGCTTCGAGATCGAGACGATCGGTCGCGCGGCGCACGGGTCGCGGCCGCATCTCGGCATCGACGCGATCGCGAAGATGGGGCACGTCCTCGTCGGGATCGAGGAGCTCGATCGGAGGCTACGCGCCGAGCCGACGCACCCGCGGCTCGGCAGCGGGAGCCTCCATGCCTCGCTCGTCGAGGGCGGGCAGGAGTACTCGAGCTATCCCGGCCCGCTGCGTTCTCCAGGCGGAACGGCGAACGATCCCGGGCGAGTCCGTCGAGCTGGTCGAAGGGGAGATGCGCGAGATCCTGGGCGGTGCCGCCCTCGAACGATCCGGACTTCAAGGGCGATGTCAGGGTGGTCGCGGCGCGGGAGCCGTTCGAGGTCGCGGAGGACGCGGAGATCGTCGAGGTCGTGCGGCGGAACTCGGTCTCCGTCCTGGGGGCCGAGCCGGACGTCGTCGGCGTCTCGTTCTGGGCGGACTCGGCGCTCCTCGCAGCGGCCGGTATTCCGACCGTGCTCTTCGGCCCTCGCGGCGAGGGCGCGCACGCCGAGGTCGAGTGGGTCGACGTCGCCTCGCTCGAGCAGTGCGTCGAGATCTACGTCGCCGTGGCCGCCGAGATCTGCGCCTAGCCTTGTGTGAAAGACCCAAGAGCGACCGCTTCGCGGTCGGTCGCAAACTACGGGCTGGTCCGAGCCCGAGACGTCAGCGCTCGAGGAAGTCGAGGACGACCTCCGCGGTTACCTCGAGCGCGTCCCAGAGCACGGAGTGGCCGCCGGGCACGACTGCCACCTCGAGGAGGTCGCCAAGGGCTGCTCGGTGTGCGTCGAGGAGGTGGTCGTAGGGGAGATACGACTGCTCGCCGAGCACGAGCAGCGTCGGCACGCGCACGTCCTCGAACGCGGGCGGCGGCGACGCCATCTCACCGTAGGCCGCGACGACCGCGGACTGGCAGTAGCGGTAGCGCAGGCGACCGTCGTCATCCGTCTCGACGTGCGGGGCGAGATCCTCGGCGACGAGGTCACGGGGGGCGAAGTGGAGCTGGCTCTCGTCGAAGCGCCGTTCGACGAGCTCTTCGAACGACACGAAGGACTGGTCGCTGCGCGCGTTCTCCGCCGCGGCGAGGGCGACGTGACCGGGGAGGAGGATCGCCGGGTCGAGCAGGACGAGCTTCGGGACGAGCTCGGGCGTACGGGCCGCGAGCTCGAAAGCGAGCCGCCCGCCGAACGAGTGGCCGACGAGGCACGCGGATCCGGGGCCGATCGTCTCGCGGATCGCGTCGCAGTGCGCGCCGATGTCCCATGGCGGCTCCCACGGCGAGGAGCCGTGCCCGAGGAGGTCGGGCGCGAGGACGTGGAAGCCGGCGAGCTCACGCGCGAGCGGCGCGAAGTGGCGACCGTGGTTGCGAACGCCGTGGAGGCAGACCACGCGCGGAGCGTCCCCAGCGCCCCACTCGTAGAGGGCGAGCGTCACGTCGTCGCGTGCAGCGTCTCCAGCGTCTCCGGGACGAGCTCCTCGCGATACTCGTCGCGCTCCTTCACGAGCGACCAGATCACCACGCCCTCCTTGTCGATGAGGAACGTGCCTCGGTGCGGCGCACCGTTCGACTCGTTGAAGACGCCGTAGGCCTTTGCCGCAGCGCCATGCGGCCAGAAGTCGGACGCGAAGGTGTACTCGGCGCCGAGGTCGCGCTTCCACGCCTGCCGCGCGGCCCACGGGTCGCACGAGACGAGGACGATCTCGGTCCCGGCGTCGCGGAAGGACTGGAGGTTCTCCTGCAGGTCGCGCGCCTCGTCCTCGCAGACCTGGGTGAAGGCGAACGGATGGAAGACGAGGAGGACGTTCGAGCGGCCGCGGAAGTCGGAGAGCTTCACGCGCTCGTGCGAGGTCACCTCGAGGTCGAACTCGGGCGCGCTGTCACCTGTCCTCACCGCCATCGGCCTGCTCCTCTCCCGCTCCGGACGGCCGATAGTACCGCCGTCCGCGAAGCTCCTCGGGGAGGTACGAGACCGCGAATCCCGCCGGCTCGTCGTGCGGGTACGCGTATCCCTCGCCATGCCCTCGCGCCTTGGCCGCCGCCGGGTGCCCGGTCGAGCGGAGCATCGCAGGCGGGCGGACGTTCCCGTGCTCGCGGACGTCCTTGCGCGCCTCCCAGATGGCGACCGCGGAGGCGTTCGACTTCGGCGCCCTCGCGAGGTAGATCGCGGCCTGCGAGAGGTTCAGCTGCGCCTCGGGGAGCCCCACGTGCTCGAGCGCTTGTGCCGCGGCGACGGCGACGACGAGGGCGTTCGGATCGGCGTTGCCGACGTCCTCCGAGGCGAGGATGACCATCCGGCGGGCGATGAAGCGAGGATCCTCGCCCGCTTCGAGCATCGCCGCGAGGTAGTACACCGAAGCGTCTGCGTCGCCGCCGCGCATCGACTTGATGAATGCCGACGCGAAGTCGTAGTGCTGGTCGCCCTTGCGGTCGTACAGGAGAGGCCGCTTGCGCGAGGCGTCGAGGACGTGCTCCTCGGACAGTGCGGTCGCCTCCGCATCCGCGGTTGCTGCGGCGAGCTCGAGGATCTGGAGCGCCGCGCGAGCGTCACCGCCGCCACGCCTCGCCACGAGCTCGAGCACCTCGGGAGACGCGTCGACGGCCAACGCCTCCGCGCCTCGACCGAGGATGACGACGAGCTCCTCCTCCGACAGCGCGGTCAGCTCGATGACGGTGCAGCGTGAGAGGAGCGCGGAGTTGATCTCGAAGTAGGGGTTCTCGGTCGTCGCGCCGATGAGCGTCACGAGACCGTCCTCGACCGCGTGCAGGACGGAGTCCTGCTGGCCCTTGTTGAAGCGGTGGATCTCGTCGATGAAGAGGATCGTCCGCAGGCCATTACCGCCGAGCCGGTCACGTGCGCGCGCGATCACCGCCCGCACGTCGTCCACCCGGGCGGAGACGGCGGAGAGCTCCTCGAACGCCGCTCCGGTCCGCTCGGCGACGATGCGCGCGATCGTCGTCTTCCCGGTGCCCGGGGGCCCGAAGAGGATCATCGAAGGCGGGCGGTCCTCCTCGATTGCCCGCCGGAGCGCAGATCCGGGCCCGAGGACGTGCTGCTGCCCGACGAGCTCGTCGAGCGTCGAGGGCCGCAACCGCACCGCGAGCGGCGCGTTCTCGGCCTGCAGCTCCCGCGCGGCTTCGCTGAAGAGGTCGGACACGCGAGAAGTATGCTCCCGGCCCGATGACCCCACGGGACGAGGTCACCGCGCTGCTGCAGGCGCTCCTCCGGCTCGACACCGTCAACCCGCCCGGGAACGAGTCGCGAGCCGCGGAGCTGCTCCGCGATTACCTCGCGCCGACCGGGGTCGCCGTCGATCTCCACGCGCGTGTCCCCGAGCGCGCGAACCTCGTCGCGCGGATCCGCGGTGGGGACGGGCCGTCTCTCGCGTTCCTCTGCCACACGGACACGGTGCTCGCCGACCCGGGCGAGTGGGATCGCGACCCGTGGTCGGGCGACCTCGTCGATGGAGAGGTTTGGGGTCGCGGCGCGCTCGACATGAAGGGGCAGGTGGCTGCGTCCGCCGTCGCCTTCGCCTCGCTGGCGCGGGAAGGCTTCCGGCCGTCGGGCGACCTCCTGTTCATTGCAACCGCGGACGAGGAGGTCGGCGGGCAGGACGGCGTCGGCCTCGTCTGGCTCTGCAGCGAGCACCCGGACGCCGTGCGCTGCGACTACGCGATCAACGAGGGCGGTGGCGACCGGCTCGTGCTCGGAGGCACGCCCGTGTACCTGTGCGCGACCGCGGAGAAGGCCTCGGCTCCGTTCACCGTCCGCGTGTACGGCCGCAGCGGGCATGCCTCGATGCCCGGGATCGCGGACAACGCGCTCGTGAAGTCTGCCCGCTACCTCGAGGCGCTCGGCTCGTACTCGCCGCCGCACGAGCTCATCCCGGAGGCGAAGGGGTTCCTGACTGCGGTGCTCGGCGAGATGCCGCCGCTCGACGAGGCGCTCGAGCGCGCGGCCGCGGTGCATCCCTTGCTCCCCGCCCTCGTCGAGCCTCTCCTCGCGTTCACACTGTCGCCGACGATGATCGAGGCGTCACGTCAGCGGAACGTCATTCCGGCGCAATGCGAGATCACGGTCGACTGCCGGCTCCTTCCGGAGACGACGCCGGCCGACGTCGAGCCCCTGATCCGTGCCGCGCTCGGCAACGGCAGGTACGACCTCGAGTTCGACGAGGTGGTGGGCGGGACGCGCTCGCCCCTCGACACGCCGCTCTGGCGCGCTCTCGAGGACTTCACGAAGGAGATCGAGCCCGGCGCCCGCATCGCGCCGATCGTGTGTCCCGGCTTCACGGACAGCCACTACCTGAGAGCCGCGTTCGGGACGGTCGCGTACGGGTTCTTCCCCGGCCGCATGGATCCCGAGCTGGCGACGAAGCTCATCCACTCGGCGAACGAGCGCGTGCCCGTCGACGACCTCGAGCTCGGCACGAGCATGCTTCGCTCGGCGGCGTTCGCCCTGCTCGGCTCGTGAGCGCGCACGCGGACGCTCTCGTCGTCTTCGGCATCACCGGCGATCTCGCACGCACGAAGACCCTCCCCGCGCTGTACGACCTCACGGAGCAAGGGGTCCTCGCGTGCCCGGTCATCGGGGTGGGGCGGCGCCCGCTCCGGAACGACGAGATGCAGGAGCACGCGCGCGCCGCGATCGAGGCCGCGAAAGGCGAGTCCCGCGACCAGCGGATCCTCGACACCTTCCTCTCGCGGCTCTCCTACGTCGGCGGCGACGCACGGGACGAGAACCTCTCCGAGCAGCTGGGCGCGGCTCTGGAGGGGTCGAAGCTCCCGGTCTTCTACCTCGCGATCCCACCCGCGAGCTTCCTCGAGACCTCGGAGCAGCTCGCGCATGCGGGCCTCCTGGACAACGCACGGCTCGTCGTCGAAAAGCCCTTCGGAACCGATCTCGTCTCGGCGCGCGAGCTGAACCGGCGTCTGACGGCGCTCGTGCCCGAGGAGCAGCTCTACCGCATCGACCACTTCCTCGGGAAGGAGCCCGTGCAGGACATCATGTACCTGCGCTTCTCGAACGCTCTCTTCGAGCCGGTCTGGAACCGCGAGCACGTCGAACTCGATCCAGGTCACGATGGCGGAGGACTTCGGAGTCGACGGCCGTGGTGCGTTCTACGACGGCGTCGGAGCGCTGCGCGACGTCGTCCAGAACCACCTCCTGCAGGTGCTCGCGCTCGTCACGATGGAGCCGCCGAGCGGCGACGACGGCGCCGTCTCGCGCCACCGGCTGGACGTGTTCCGCTCCATGGCCTCGGTCGAGTCCGCGCACGCCGTGCGCGGTCAGTACCGCGGGTACGAGAAGATCGACGGCGTCCGGCCGGACTCCGATACGGAGACCTTCGTCGCGCTGCGCCTCGGGATCGAGAACTGGCGCTGGGCCGGAGTCCCGATCCTCGTTCGCGCCGGCAAGGCCCTTCCCGTCACCGCGACCGAGATCGTCGTCCGCCTGCAGCAGGTGCCCGAGCTGCAGTACGGATCGCACCGTCTCGCCTGCCCGGGATTCGACGACATCGTCTTCCGTATCGGGCGCGATGCCGGCGTGACGATCGCCCTCTTCGCCAAGACTCCCGGCAAGGAGGAGACGAGGGAGGTCTCGCTGGACGTGTCGTTTCTCGAGGAGCTCGGCAGCTCGCCCGGCCCGTACGAGCGTTTGCTCACGGACGCCCTGCGAGGGGACACCACGCTCTTTCCGCGCTGGGACGTCATCGAGGAGACATGGCGGATCGTGCAGCCGCTCCTGGACGACCCGCCTGCCGTCGAGAAGTACCGCGCCGGAACGTGGGGGCCGAGGCGTGTGGCCAATCTGGCGCGCCGCCAAGGCGGCTGGCGGGAGCCGCAGTAGGCGCAGCGGCGGGCGGTAGGTTGAGCGGCGTGAGCTGGACCGAGTGGGCAGGGCCCGTCGAGATCGAACCGTCGCTGTACGCGTCGGACTTCTCGCGGCTCGGCGTCCAGCTCGAGACGCTCAGCGTTGCAGGCGCGCGCGTCTTCCACTTCGACGTCGGCGACGGCCACTTCATCCCGGAGATCACGATCGGCCCGGTCGTGCTCGCGTCCATCTCGCCGCTCGTGCGGGGGTGGGGGGCTCGCCTCGACTGTCATCTCATGGTCGCCGAGCCGGAGCGGCACTTCGAGGCGATCGCGAAGGCGGGTGGCGACAGTGTCACCTTCCACGTCGAGGTGGTCGAGGATCCGGCCCGGGCGATCGCCTCTGCTCGCGCGCTCGGGCTCGGCGTGGGTGTGGCGTTCAATCCGGAGACCTCTGTCGCGGAGGCGGTCGACGCCTCCGAGGGCGTCGACCTCGCGCTCTGCATGTCCATCCACCCCGGGTACTCCGGGCAGGCCTTCATGCCCGAGGCGCTCGCGCGAATCGCCGATCTACGCTCGCGGCTTCCGGTGAGCACGCGCATCCAGGTCGACGGCGGCATCAACCCCGCCACTGCTCGCGACGCGCGCGAGGCGGGAGCGGATCTCCTCGTCGCCGGGAGCGCGATCTTCTGGAACGACGATCCGGCTGCGTCGTACCGGACGCTCGTGGAGGCCGTCGGTGCCTGAGCTGCTGGAGCTGAGGGACCATCGAGGCGCGTTCGAGCGCACCGAGGAATGGCTTGCCGATCGTGGCTTCTTCGCCCCGGGCGGGGAGCGGCTCGTCGCCGACCTGTACCTCGGATACGGGCTGTCGCAGGCAATCCGGCGAGGAGCGACACCGGCGCCTCCGGAGCCCTGCCATGCGCTTCCCCTCGTGGCGTGCCGCATCCGGGAGGCCGACCCGACAACGCTGACGCCTCGCCACGAGTCTTTCGAGATCGGCGAGTGGGAGCAGACGTGGACCGCGGCGGACTACGGCGCGGCGATCGAGGAGGTCCGTGCAGCGATCGGCCGCGGCGATGTCTACCAGGTCAACCTCGTCCAGCACCTGCAGGCGCGCTTCACCGGCGACCCGAGCGCGCTCGCCGCTCGGCTCGCCCCGTTGCGCCCTCTTCAGTCGACGCCGTTCGTCACCGACACCTGGACTGTGGCGGCGGCCTCTCCGGAGCTCTTCCTCTCTCGCCGCGGCGAGCTCGTCCGGACGATGCCGATCAAGGGCACGCGACCCCGGGGTGCGGCCGCCGAGCTGCGAACGTCCGAGAAGGACGCTGCCGAGCACGTCATGATCGTCGACCTCGAGCGCAACGACCTCTCGCGCGTCTGCGAGGCCGGAACGGTCACGTGGCCCGAGCTGATGGCGACGCGCTCGCTGACCGGCGTCGAGCACATGGTCTCGACGGTGCAGGGCACGCTCCGCGACGATGTCGGGCTCGCCGAGATCCTCGAGGCGACGTTCCCGGGCGGCTCCGTCACCGGCGCTCCGAAGATCGCGGCCGTCGACCTGATCTCCGAGCTCGAGCCGGTCGGCCGCGGTGCCGCCATGGGCGCGCTCGGCCAGGTCTATGGCAACGGCGACTTCGATCTCGCCTTGACGATCCGCACGTTCGCGATCGCGGACGGCTCGATCCACCTCTGGGTCGGCGGCGGGATCGTGTGGGACTCGGACCCGGCGTCCGAGGTGGAGGAGTCGTGGACGAAGGCGCGCCCGCTCCTCGAGGCGATCGGCTCACGCGTGCCCGAGGTCGCGCTCGTATGACCACCTCTCGTCTACGGCTCGAGGTCACGGGGGGAACCAATGGTTCCCCCGCGAGCCCCCTTGAACGCAAGGCGCTTGGGTTCCCCACACCCCTCCCCGCTCATGGGCAAGGAGCGCGCCCATGACCGTTCTTGCTCTCGCCGTGACCGGCCGCGGCCTCGTCGAACCGACGGAGCCGGTGATTCGCGCGGACGACGAGGGCCTGCTCCGCGGGCGTGCCGCATTCGAGACGCTGAGGGTCTACGGCGGCCGCCCCTTCCGGCTCGAGGCGCACCTCGACCGGCTCACCGGCTCGGCTGCGAGCATCGGCCTCCCCGCGGTCGAGCGGCGCCGTCTGCAGGTGCTCGTCGGCCTCGTCCTTCCGAAGGCCGAGGGCGGGGAGGCGTCCCTCAGGCTCGTCTGGACGGCAGGCCCAACCGGCAGCGCCCCGTCCGCGTTCGCGCTTCTGAGCACCGTTCCCGAGTGGATCGAGGAGACGCGCGCGCGCGGCGCGACGGCCGTGTCGCTGCTCGGAGTCCGCGCCTCGGCGCCGTGGCTCCTCCCCGGCGTCAAGTCGACGAGCTACGCCGTGAACATGGCCGCCGAGGCCGAGGCGAAGCGACGCGGTGTCGACGAGGCGCTCTTCGTGGACGCGGATGGCCTCGTCCTCGAAGGCACGGTCACGAACGTCTGGTGGCGTACGGGGAAGACGCTCTACACGCCCACCCTCGACCTGGGGATCCTCGCCGGGGTCACGCGGGCCACACTCATGGAGCTCGCGCCGGGCTGCGGATACCAGCTGGAGGAGGGCTCGTACTCGCTCGAGGACCTGCTCGGGGCAGAGGAGGCGTTCACGTCGTCCTCGGTGCGGGAGGTGATGCCACTCGTCGCGGTCGACGGGCGGGCGCTCGGGCGAGGACCGGCAGCAGACGAGCTGCAGGCGGCGCTCCGCGAGCGCGCAGCTAAGGTCTGAAGGTGGCCGAGCAATCCGTCAGGCTCGGGGGGATGGCGCTCCAGAACGGCGTGCTCGTGCACGGACCCACCTCGTGGGGATGCGCGGTTCGCGACGAGGGCGGAAACCTGCACGTCGCGGCCGGCAGGAAACCGTTCCTGGCACCGGTCGCGCGCAAGCGGCTGCCGATCCTTCGCGGCCCCATCGTCCTCGCCGATGCGTTCGCGCTCCTGCCGATGGTCAGGCGCGCGCTCCCGCAGGCACGTTTCCCGTTCGAGCGCCCGAGCGTGCTCGCCGCCATCCTCGGCACCGCCGTCCTCGCGCGGCGGCTCAGGCGGTCGCGGCTCTCTCCAGGGGCGCGAGAACTCACCGCCGCGGGCGTGGCCTTCCTGCCGGCTGCGATGGCGTTGCGCGGGCCCGACCTCGCCGCTTATCACGGTGCCGAGCACATCTCCATCGGCACGTACGAGAACGACGGCGTGCCGGCGCCGAAGGAGCATCCGCGCTGCGGTTCGCAGCTCATCGCCCCGATGGTCGCGTCCTCGCTCGCCGTGAACGTGGCCGCCGCGAAGGCGCCCGCGGGAACACGAAGCCTCGTACGCCTCGTCGGGACAGTTGCCGCGATCGGCGGAAGTGTCGAGGTGTTCTCGTGGGTGGCGCGGAATCCGTCAAATCCCCTGGCGCGTGCGCTCGCACGCCCCGGCTTCGAGCTCCAGAGGCACCTCTCCACCGCGGAGCCGTCGGGCGACCAGCTCGAGGTCGCGAACGCCGCACGCGACGCGTGCCTCGAGCTCGAGCGCGCAGCGGCCTAGCTGCCGTCGGTTCCCGGCTTCAGCGCCCTCTGAGCGCTGCCGATATGAGGTCTGGTGGATCTCGAGAACACGCTCTTGACGTGGCTTCCGATCGTGTTCTTCGGGATCGTCATTCTCCTGCTCCTGTACACGCTCAGGTTCATGCCGCGGGCGAAGCCGGCACCCGTCGTGCGCGGCTCGCAGGTGGAGGTCTCATGGGCGGACGTCGCGGGCCTGGACGAGGCGAAAGCCGAGCTCGAGGAGGTCGTCGAGTTCCTGCGTGATCGCAAGCGCTTCGAGCGGCTGGGCGCGCGTGTTCCGCGCGGCATCCTGCTGCACGGGCCGCCCGGCACGGGGAAGACGCTGCTCGCGAAAGCGGTCGCGAGCGCGTCCGGCGCGAACTTCTACTCACAGAGCGCCTCGTCGTTCGTCGAGATGTTCGCCGGTCTCGGGGCGGCGCGTATTCGCAAGCTCTTCGAGGAAGCGCGGAAGCACGCACCCGCGATCGTGTTCATCGACGAGCTCGACGCAGTCGGAACGGCCCGCATGGGCGGCGGCTTCCATCGCGAGCACGACCAGACGTTGAACCAGCTCCTCGTCGAGCTGGACGGGTTCAACGCTCGCGACGAGGTCGTCGTCATGGCCGCGTCCAACCGTCTCCAGGACCTCGACGCCGCGCTTCTGCGACCGGGCAGGTTCGACCGCCAGGTGCTCGTCTCGGCTCCCGACGTTGCAGGGCGGGAGGCGATCCTCGGCGTGCACACGCGCGACAAGCCGCTCGACACGGACGTCGATCTCGCGTCGATTGCGAGGCAGACGGCCGGCCTCACAGGCGCGGATCTCGCGAACCTCTGCAACGAGGCCGCGATCTTCGCCGGACGCTCGAACGAGCGCTACATCCGCCAGGCCGACTTCGACGCGGCGATGGACAGGATCGTGGCCGGCCTGCAGCAGCGTCGGGTCGTGTCCGAGAAGGAGAAGCGCATCCTCGCCTACCACGAGGGTGGGCACGCGCTGATGTCGCATCTCGTCGGGGAGCTGTTCCCGGCCCAGAAGGCGACGATCGTGTCGCGCGGCCAGGCGCTCGGGTACACGCTCAACATTCCGGCGGAAGACCGCTACATGCACACGCGCGAGGAGTTCCTCGACCTCATGATGGTGTACCTCGCCGGCCGCGCCGCCGAGGAGATCGTCTTCGGCCGCATCACGAACGGCGCGGCGAACGACCTCGAGCGGGTGACGGAGATCGCGCGCTCGATGGTCTTCGAGTTCGGCATGTCCGAGCTGGCGCCGTCGCGCACCATGCGCGCCGACAACTACGCGCTCTCCGAGGAGACGAAGCGCCTCCGCGACTCCGAGCAGGCGCACCTCACCGATCACGCGTACGAGGAGGCGAAGCGCCTACTGCACAAGCACCGCGCGGCGCTCGACCGCGTCGCCCAGGCGTTGCTCGAGAAGGAGACCCTCGACCGCCCAGAGCTCCAGGCGCTTCTCGAGGACGTCGCTCCCGAGTCGCGCTCGTCGGAGACGATCGGAATGGTCCGGGCGCTTCCGCTCCGGGACTGACTAGCGGCGCGGATAGCATCGCTCCGTGCGGGGCATCCATCACCTCGGCGTCGCCGTGACCGACCTCGACGAGGCGATCGCAACGTACGAGGGCCTCTTCGGTGCGCGTCTCGAGCATCGGCGCGAGCTGGTCGACCAGGGTGTCGAGGCTGCCGCGCTACTCGTCGGCGAGAGTCGGTTCGAGCTCTTGACGCCGACGGGCGACGACACCCCGGTGGGGCGCTTCCTCACCCGACGCGGCCCCGGGATGCACCACGTCGCGCTCGAGACCTCGGACCTGCGCGTGACGCTCGACGAGCTCGAGGCGTCGGGTGCTCAGCTCGTCGACGGCGTCCCCCGGCGCGGCCTGTTCGGCCTCGAGTTCGCGTTCGTTCATCCCGATTCGGTTCACGGCGTTCTGACGGAGGTGGTTGCGAGTGGCTGACGAGTTGGTTCGGGTCGAGATCGGTTTCGAGGGCGGGCAGATCCTCAGCTGGCTCGTGACAGTGGAGAGCGCCGATGCTCTCGACCGGAAGCTGGGCGCCGGCGGGTCCGGACCGCTGACGCTCGAAGCGCAGGAAGGCACGATCACGCTCGTTCTCGACCGTCTGCTGTACGTCAAGCGCCACGCTCGCGAGTCCCGGGTCGGCTTCGCCGACTAGAGGTGGCGCTCCGGGTCGGCATCGTCGGCCTTCCCAACTCGGGGAAGACGACGCTCTTCAACGCGCTGACCCACGCCGGCGCCCAGGTGACGGCGTACTCGGAGGTGGCGCAGAAGCCGAATCTCGGCATGGCGGTGATCGCGGACGACCGTCTCGACCGGCTCGCGGAGGTCGTCGGCTCGAAGAAGGTCACCCCTGCGGCGATCCGCGTCGTCGACGTGCCGGGCCGCGCTGAGATTCCGGGCGAGCTGCGCCAGGCTGACGCTCTGCTCGCCGTGCTCGACGGCTTCTCGGATGGCGCCGACCCGGCCGCGGATCTCGAGACGCTTCGCCTCGAGCTGATCGTGGCCGACCGCGAGCACGTCGATCGCCGGCTCGAGCGCGTGCGCAAGGAGGCGAAGTCGGGCGACCGCGCCAAGCGTCAGGAGGCCGATCTGACGGAACGTCTCCTCGCGCATCTCGACGACGGGAGACCACTCGCCGAGTGGGCCGGTGACCTTCCTTCCGAACTCGAGCCGCTGACCACGAAGCCGCTCATCCCGGTCGAGAACGGCCCGGCCGGCATCGACTGCGCGCTCGAGATGGAGCTCGCGGAGCTGCCGCCGGAGGAGGCGGCCGAGTTTCGCTCGGGGGCATCGGCGCTCGACGACGTCGTCCTGCGACTCAAGGAGGCGCTCGGGCTCATCACATTCTTCACCGTCGGCGACACGGAGGCGCGGTCCTGGACGCTCGCGGCCGGCCAGACGGCGCTCGATGCCGCCGAGTCCATCCACTCCGACATCGCCCGCGGGTTCATCCGCTGCGAGGTGATCCGCTGGGACGACCTCCTCGAGTGCGGCTCGCACGCCGAAGCGGCACGGCGCGGGCTGCAGCGGCTGGAGGGCAAGGTCTATCGCGTCGAGGACGGAGACGTCCTCAACATCCGCTTCAACGTCTAGGTCTTCTCGGCGCGGCTCGCCGCCAGCGCGCCGAACCAGAGCGCGGCCAGCACGACGATGACCGCGGCGAGCGGCCGAAGAACGTTCTCGTTGGCGAACCCTTCGATCGGTACCGGGCTGGCCGAGGCTACGATCCCGCCCCCGCCCCCGCCCGCGTCGATGACCAGCACGGTCGCGAGCAGCGCGGCGAGCAGCGACGCACCGAGGTACAGCCACCGCGCCAGCGCGTCACGTGGCTGGACGGCGAGGCCGAGCCCGAGGATGATCAGCCCGAACAGCGCCCAGACGAAGGCGCTGGCGGCGACCTTTCCGTACGCCTCGCTGTCGATCTCGAGCCAGATCGCGAGCGCGAACAGGTCGACCGCGAGGCCTGCCGACACGAGCGAGCCGAGCGCCAGCGCCTCCAGGCGTCGGCGGGCAAGGCAAGCCAGAGCGCACGCGATGGTGCCGCCGGTCTGAAAGATCAGCACCGCCACGCCGAATCCGATCCCGACGGCGCCGATGTCGCTGTCGGCGTCGAGCACTGCAATCAGCCCGATGAGCCCGGCGACGGCCATCGAGACGAGCACGACCATGACCCCGATGTCGAGGCGGGAGAAGCTCGCAGGGGCCGGCCGCGATCTCGGCTTCGCTCGCGCCGCGGACGTTCGGCAGCTGAGGCGGCGTTCCTTCGTCAGCCCGCCGCGACGAACGCTGCGCCCGCGAGCGCGGCAGCTCCCCCGACGCGCTTCGGCATCCCGAGCCGTTCTCCCAGCACGAGCCACGCGAGCACCACGGTCACCACCGGGTACAGGCTGCTGAGCACAGCGACGATCCCAACCGCGCCGCGGGTCGTCGCTGCCGCGACGAAGACGTTCGCGCCGGTGTCGAAGACGCCGACCGCGACGACGAGCGGGAGGAGGTGGCGCGGCGCGGTGAGGGCGGTCGCGGTCAAGAGTGCCGCGACGACTGCGACGGGCACGGACGCGGTTCGCGCTGCAGCGACCGCCCACGCGGCGCTCTCGTCGGCGCCAGCGTCGATGCCGACGAAGAACAGCCCGAAGGCGAGTGCCGCGACGACCGCGAGCCCGGCGCCGGCGGCGATCCGCGTGCGTCCGTCCTCTGCCGAATCCCAGGACAGGACGACGATGCCCGTCAAGACGAGCGCCACGCCGAACCATTGAGCCGTGCTCGGCACCTCTCCGTGAGCAGCGTCGACCGAGAGCGGGACGATCGGCGAGGCAGCCGAGATCGGCGCGACGATCCCCATGGCGCCGAGCGCAAAACCTCGGTAGAGCGCAGCAAGGCCGGCGAGAGCCGCCACGCCTGCGGCCGCGGCGGGAAGGAGTTCCGCGACTCCTGGAAAGGGGTCGCCTCCGAGGACGACCCAGACGTAGACGCCGACGAGACCGGCCGTCTGCGAGATGACGAGCACGGTGAGGACGGCCAGCCGCCGGGACGCGATCCCTCCGAGGAAGTCACCGACGCCCCACCCGAGCGCGCCGGCGAGCGCCAGCAGAGCAGCCACGCGGTGTCAGTCGTCGCCGACGGAGCGCGTGGCGGCCTGGGCGTCGAGCTGGTTGGCGTGGTAGAGGACGGCTGCTTCGGCGGTTCGGGCGGACGGCCTGTCGTGATGCGAGGCGACGGCGTGCAGGAGCTCTGCGAGGACCGCGGGATCGAGGTCGCGCGCACGCTCCTCGATCATTCGCAGCCCGAGGTGCACGTGCCCGAGGAGCCGTCCCTCTTCGGTTTGCCGGAACGCGGGGCCTGCGCCCAGCTCGCGAATGCGTCCGACGTCATGGAGGAGCGCCGCCGAGAGGACGAGGTCGTGTCGCAGCCGTTGGTGCAGCTGCGCCGTCTCGCGGGCGAGCGTGGTGACGCCGACGGTGTGCTCGAGGAGCCCTCCGGCGTAGCCGTGGTGTCCGTCGGCTCCGGCTGCTGGAAGGGTTCGAAACGCGAGCCTGACGTGCTCGTCGCGCACGAACGAGCCGACGACGCTCGCCAGGCCCTCGTGCGTGATCTCGGCCGCGAGGAACTCGAAGAAGCCGTCGAGCTCGTCCGCGATCCCGCCGGAGCGTGGGCGTCAGAGCTGCCGGATCGGCGTCGTCGGCGGGCTCCACCGCCCGGATCTGGACCTGCAGCCGTCCACCGAATCGCTCGACTCGGCCGAGCACGTGTACGGCGTCGCCCTCGTCGAAGCGCTGATCGAGCAGCTCGACGTCGTTCCACACCCGCGCCTCGACCCGCCCGCTCGCGTCGGCGAGCTCCAGGGCGAGGTACGCAGCTCCGTTTCGTGTGCGCTTGCGCTCCTTCTTCGTGACGGCGAAGACGCCCTCTACGGTCCTGTCCTCGGCGAGCTCGGCGATCGTGGTCACGACAGGCCGAGTCTATGGAAGAGCCGTTGGTACGCTCGCCGCGATGGCCGACGCCCAGCCGTTCCGCGCCGTCCGCTATGCCGGCGCGGCCGGATCGCTGGCGGATCTCGTGGCGCCCCCGTACGACGCGGTCGACGATGCGGAGCGGGCCGAGCTCTACACGCGCAGCCCGTACAACGTCCTCCACCTCACGCTTCCGGACTCGGCGGAGGAGGCGGGTCGTCTGTACCGCGAGTGGCTGGCTCGAGGGATCCTCGTGCGCGACGAGGACTCCTCTGCGTGGCTCGCGGTCGAGTCGTACGTCGGCCCGGACGGGGTGCCGCGCGAGCGTCACGGGCTCATCGTGTCGCTCCTCGCCGAGCCGTACGAGGCCGGGACGGTCGTTCCGCACGAGCGGACGTATGCGCGCATCCGCGAGGATCGGCTGCGGCTCCTGCGGGAGACGCGTGTGCAACCAGAGCCGATCCTGTTGTTGACCGACCGTTCAATCACGGTGGAGACGCCTGCCAGTGAGGCGGACATGGAGGTCGGCGGCACGCGACTCTGGCGCACGGAGGCGCCCGAGCTCGATCCCGGGCGACTGCTCATCGCAGACGGTCACCACCGGTACGAATGTGCGGTCGACCTCGCTCGCGAACGCGGCGGGGAGGAGACGCGGATCATGGTGCTCGTCGTGTCCAAGGGCGACCCGGGACTGCACGTCTTTCCCACCCATCGGGTCTTCGCCGGCCGTCCTGATCTGGCCGACCTTCGCGAGGGCGAGAGCTGCCGCGACCTGGACGACGCCTTCGCGATGCTCCGGGGGGAGTCGTACGAGCGGTCTGTCGCGATCGCGTACCGGCGTAGGAGCGTCGAGCTCGTTCGCGGTAGACAGGGCGAGCTCGACGCGGAGCTCGTGGACAGGCACGGGCTCGAGGGTATTGCGTACACGCCTCGCGTCGAGGAAGCACTCGGCGCAGTCGATCGGTGCGAGGCGGACGTCGCCTTCCTCCTGAGAGACCCCCGAGTGGAAGACGTCTTCGCCGTTGCGCTTCGCGGAGAGCGAATGCCCGCGAAGAGCACGTACTTCTATCCCAAGCCGCTCTCCGGCCTTCTCTTTCATCCACTCGACCCATGACGCCCTGGCTCGAGACCTGCCGGGCATGTGTCGGCGACATTCGCGGAGTGCTCGACCGCCTTCCCACACGCACCGAGCGTGAGCCCGTGCTCCGCCGTGGCGAAGGAGGGGACGACACGACTGCGATCGACCAGGCGGCCGAAGACGCCGTCGTCGACCGGCTCGGGGCGCTCGGCGGCGACTTCGTCCTCGTCTCCGAGGAGCTCGGCACGCGCATCTTCGGCGCGGGAGGGCCGCGGACCGTCGTCGTCGATCCGATTGACGGGTCAGTCAACGCAAAGCGCGGCATCCCGTTCTTCTCGTTCTCGCTCGCCGTGGCGGAGGGCGCGACGATGGGCGACGTCGTGTTCGGCTACGTCTACGACTTCGGGTCGGGCGAGGAGTGGACGGCCGAGCGCGGTGCTGGGGCATTCCTGAACGGCACCATGCTCGGCGCGCAGCGACCGAAGGAGACGATCGAGATCTTGAGCTTCGAGGGCACGACCACCGCGACGGTTGCCGGGCAGGTCGCCAACGCAGTCGGTGTCGCCGACCGTCTTCGCGTCATGGGCTCGCTTGCGCTGTCGCTGTGCCACCTCGCTGCAGGGCGGGTCGACGGCGTCGTTTCGCTGAAAGCCGCCCGCTCGGTGGACATCGCAGCAGCGCAGCTGCTCGTGCGCGAGAGAGGTCTCGCAATCGAGCTGTTCGAGGATCCGCCCTTCGCGGCGGCGCCGCTCGACCTCGGGACCCGCTCGCGGCTGGCCGCCGCCGGATCGCCCGAGCTCGTGGAGCTGCTCGCCGGAGCGCTGCAGGTACGCTCGCCGCGATGAGGCCCGACCGCGACGCGATCCTGAAGGCGCTCGAGAGCGTGATCGATCCCGAGCTGCGCAAACCCGTCACCGAGCTCGACATGGTCCGCGACGTCCTCGTCGAGGACGACGGCTCGGTCTCCGTCACGATCGCGCTCACCGTTGCGGGCTGCCCGCTGCGCGACTCCTTCCAGGAGCAGGTGGCGCGCTTCGTGGGCGAGGTTCCGGGGGTCACGCGGGTGCGGCTCGGATTCGACGTGATGACGCCGGAGGAGAAGGCGGCGCTCGTCTCGCGCCTGCGCGGAGGTCATGCCGCCGATCGCCAGATCTCGCTCTCGCCCGGCACGCGCGTCCTCGCCGTCGCGTCGGGGAAAGGCGGCGTCGGCAAGTCGACGCTCACCGCGAACCTCGCGGTTGCGCTCTCCGAGCTCGGGGAGGCGGTCGGCGTGCTCGACGGGGACATCTACGGTCACTCCATCCCGCACATGCTCGGCGTGCACCAGAAGCCGATCGCGGTCGACGAGATGATCGTCCCGCCCGTCCGCGGCGATCTCAAGCTCATGTCCATCGGGTTCTTCCTCGAGGAGAACGCGCCGATCATGTGGCGCGGACCCATGCTCCACAAGGCGCTCGAGCAGTTCCTCTCGGACGTCCACTGGGGCGATCTGGACACGCTGCTCGTCGACATGCCCCCGGGGACAGGTGATGTCGCAATGTCCCTCGGGCAGTTGCTGCCCCGGGCCGAGGCGCTCGTCGTGACGACCCCTCAGCCGGCGGCCCAGCAGGTCGCGGTGCGCGCGGCGCAGATGGCACAGAAGACGGGGATGCGGGTCGTCGGGGCCGTCGAGAACATGTCGTACCTCGCCGGGACCGGGCAGGAGCTGTTCGGGTCCGGAGGGGGGCAGGCGCTTGCCGACGAGGTCGGCGTGCCGCTGCTGGCGCGCATCCCGCTGGATCCTCTCGTTCGCGAGGCTGCGGACGCGGGAGCAGCCGTCGCCGAGTTCGCGCCGGGCTCGGAAGGCGCCCTCGCGATCGCCGAGCTCGCGGATGCGGTCGTCGGCTCCCGCGCCGGCGTCATCCGCAAGCCGCTCACCGTTCTCTCGTAGGCTCAGCCGCGTGGCTCGAGTCTTCCGCAAGACCGGCATCCGCTAGGCGCGAATGCCGGTCGCGGGAGAATCTGGGGCTGCCTTCTTCGACCTCGACCGGACGCTGATCTCCCGCTCGAGCTCGCTCGCGCTGGCGGGGACGTTTCGCACGCGTGGGCTGATCGGTCGGCGCCACACGGTCAAGGCGGCGCTCGCACAGCTGGTGTTCGTGCGGTTCGGAGCTGGACAGGCTCGTGTGGGGCAGACGGCCGACAGCGCGATGGCGATTCTCCGCGGGCTCCCAGTGGAGCTCATGCGCGAGATCGCCGCCGAGGCCTGGGAGCCCGTGTTCAAGCCGCTGGTCTATCGCGAGGCGCTCGACCGGGCGGAACGGCACCGCAGTCGTGGCGAACCGGTGTTCATCGCGTCGGCGGCACTGCAGGAAGTCGTGCAGGAGGTCTCCGACCGGCTCGGCTTCGACGGCGCGATCGCGTCCCGTGCCGAGACGAGCGACGGCGTCTTCACCGGCAGGCTCGAGCGCCGGTTGTACGGGCAGGCGAAGGCAGACGCGCTCGTCGAGCTCGCGCAGGAGCGCGGTATCGAGCTCGGGAGCTCGACTGCGTACTCCGACTCGCACTCCGATGTGCCGTTCCTCGAAGCGGTAGGCAATCCGGTCGCCGTGAATCCCGACCGCGCGCTCCGCCGGGTCGCGCACGAGCGTGGTTGGCCGACGGTGCGTTTCGCGACTCTGGCGTTTCCACGGTGACGGGTGAGCAGGCACGCCAACGCCTCTCGGCTCTGGGGTTCGAGGACGACGCGGTCGCGGTTCTCGTTGCCCACTTCGAGGACGCCGACCGTCGCGGGAAGATCGGCCACGGCCTTGCGCGGGTCGCGTGGCTCGAGTCGCTCGAGCTCGATGTTCGCGCTCGGCCGCTTCTGCTCGAGTCCGAGCAGGGCTTCGAGCGCTGGGACGGGCACGGTGCGCTCGGCTACCTCGTGCTCGACGAGATCGTGCGCGCCACGCTCGAGGATCCGCCGGACCGAGCACGCGTCGTTGTCGCGCGCCGCTGCTTTCCGACCGGCGTTCTCGGGTACTGGGCGAGGGAGCTCGCCGTGGGCGGCCTCCTGACGGCGATCACGGCGACGTCACCACGCCGGCTCGCCCATCCCGAAGGCGGCGCTCCACTCACCGGCACGAATCCGCTGGCGATCGCCGTTCCTTCCAGCGACGGGAGACCGATCGTCGCGGATGTATCGATGAGCGCCGTCACGCACGGGGACGTACTGGCCGGCCGCGCGACTCCGGAGGAGCTCGTCCCGTTCGGTGGCTCGCAGTCGCACAAGGCATTCGCGCTCGCCGTGGGGCTGGAGCTCCTCGTCGCGGCTCTCGCTGGGCCGGAGCACGGCGCTGTGCTGATCGTCGCTCGGCCCGAGCACGATCCGGTGCCGGCGTTCCGCGAGCTCGCTGACGGGCGCCGGCTCCCCGGCGACGCGTAGCCGCCGGCGTCTCGTACTACGTCGACCGCTCGCGCAGCCGCTCGAGCACGAACGGGTCGATCGCGTCCAGGCCGTCCACACGCTCCTCGAGGTTCTCGACACCGGCCCAGTCCTCGAGGCGCTCGTAGCCCAGGACCGCGAGCCGGTCGGCGATCTCCCGGCGCAGGCCGTCGTCGACGCCGATCCACTGCGACCGTGGGGTCTGTCCGAAGAGCTCCTGGTGGATCGCGTACACGCGGCGGAGCTCCTCGAGGGGGCGACGGTGGTCGTCCACGCGCAGATCGACCAGGCTGTCGGAGAGCCCGCCGTAGCCCTGGCCGGCGCCGACGACGAGGATGGCGGCCGATTGTTGCCCGCGGCTGTCGCCACCTGCCGCCTGCGCCGCGTCGAGGCACTCGAGAAGCCGTTCGACCAGCGGCAGTCCGGCGGTCGCTTCGAACGTCTCTGCGAGCGCGTCCACCGTCTTGCCCGAGACGAGGATGTTTCCCTGAGCCGCGTATCCGGCTCCCGTCCGATGCCCCGCCCACGAGTTGCACGCCTCGCCCGTGTAGGAGGCGCCGCGTCCCTCGCCATCGAGGACACCGAGTTGGCGCTCCGCGCGGCCGTCGTCCGCGCTCGTCAGTCGCTGCACGACGTCTGCGGCTGCGAGGCCGTCCCTGAGGAGCGCGAGGCCGTCAGGCCCGTAGCGGGGGTTGGCGAAGGCCTGCGTCGCCACGGCACCGGCGAGCGGATCGGCCCACGGCACGATCGACCCCACGGCGAGGAACTTCGACTGCACCGCGACGCCCCACTGCCCTGCCTCGAGGTCGCACGCGCAGATGGAGTAGGTCGCGACGATGGGACTAGCCGTAGGTCATCCCCGCGAGGTCGAGGTCGAGAAGCGCCTCGTCGGTGACGAGCGCGCACGCGACCGGGCCGAGCGTCAGCGCGGCGTACACGTCCGCGGCGGAGGCGCAGCGAACGACGATCGGGGTGCCCGCGTGATGCGCCTCGTGGATGGTGGAGACGTCGGACACGTCGTCGAGCACGAGCGCTCCGCCGATGTCGATCGTTCCCTCGAGGGCGATCTCCGGAACCTTGCGCCCAGTTGCGCCGAACCAGCGCTCGCGCATCAGAAGGTGAGCGTTTCGCCGGGCTCCGGCGCCAGGATCTCGACCCCGGAGGGCGCGAGCTGCCGAAGCGCGTCCGGAGTCCCCGTCAGCAGCCCGAACGTCCCGTAGTGGCACGGCACGACCCGCTCGACGCCGAGCAGCTCGATCGCGACGGCTGCTTCCCGCGGTCCCATCGTGAAGTGGTCGCCGATGGGGAGCACCGCGACGTCCGGCTGCGTAGATGCGCCCGATGAGCGACATGTCCCCGAAGACGTTCGTGTCGCCCGCGAAGTAGAGCGTGAACCCGTCCTCGACCTCGAGCACGATGCCGGCCGGCTCGCCCGCGTACGTTCCGTCGTTCGTGCTCGACGAGTGGTTCGCGTCCGTGAACGTGAAGCTCACTCCCTCCCAGGGCACCGTGCCTCCCTTGTTCGGACCGTGAGCCATGTTCTCCCCGACGCCCTGGCCGGCGAGCCATCCGCGGAGCTCGACGACTGCGATGACCGGGCACCCGAACCGCTCGTGGATCGCGACCGTGTCACCGACGTGGTCGCCGTGACCATGGGTCAGCGCGATCAGGTCACACCGCTCGGGCGCGAGCTCCGCCTCGGGGCACTTCGGGTTTCCGTTCAGGAATGGATCGACGTAGATCCGCTTCCCGCCGGGCGTGTCGACGCGGAACGACGCGTGCCCCAGCCAGGTCAGTTCCGTCGCCACGACCGGAATCTAGAGAACAGGGACCACGGCCGGACGGGTGATCCGCTCGGCATTGGCGGGAGGACCAACCCAACCCAGGCTCAGAACGGGAGTGACGACGCCGCGTCGGAAGCGACGTCGAGGATCGGCTGCACCACGAAGAAGGAGCCGACCGTAACTGCCACGGCCGCGGTGATCGCAACGCCGAGTGCCGAGTCGCGCGGCGGCGAGCCGCCGGCGACGGCGAGGCGCAGCTCCGCGCCGGAGCGCATGTACATCCAGCGGACGACGTTGAGGTAGTAGGCGAGCGAGACCGCGGTTGCCACGACGCCGATGAGGACCAGCCACCACTCCCCCGCGTCGTACGCGGCGGAGAACACGAAGAACTTCCCGAACAGCCCGCCCGTCAGCGGGAAGCCGGCCATGCCGAGCATGAACGTCCACAGCGCGACGCCGTGGTAGGGACGCTCCCAGCCGAAGCCGGCGAGCGACTCCAGCGTCACGGGCGCCTGCAGCTCGCGCTCCCGCGCCGCGATCACCGCGAACGCGCCCACGGACATGGCCGAGTAGACGACGAGGTAGTAGAGAAGCGCCTCGCCGCCGCGCTCGGAGTTCGCGGACACGGCCATGAGCAGGAAGCCGGCGTGCGAGATCGACGAGTAGGCGAGGATCCGCTTGAGGTCGCGCTGCGCGAGCGCGCCGAGGTTTCCCCAGGCGAGCGAGATCGCGGCCAGCACCGCGACGGCGATCGTCCACACGTCGCTTTGCGCCGGGAACGCGGTGACGAGGACCCGGAGCATCGCGACGAACGCGGCCGTCTTGGTCGCCGCTGCCATGAAGGCGGTGACCGAGGTCGGCGAGCCCTCGTACACGTCGGGCGTCCACATGTGGAAGGGCGCCGCCGAGACCTTGAACGCGAGCCCTGCGAGGAGCATGGCGAGCCCGGCGAAGAGGAACGCGTCGCTCGTGGGATTCGTGGAGGCGATCTCCTGGAAGCTCAGCTGGCCGGTCGCGCCGTAGACGAGCGCCGATCCGAACAGGAGCACGGCCGATCCGAAGCCTCCGACGATGAGGTACTTGAGGCCCGCCTCGAGCGACGTCGCGCGCTCGTTGTCGAACGCAACCAGGATGTAGAGGCAGAGCGAGAACCACTCGAGGCCGAGGAACAGCGTCATCAGGTTGTCGGCGCTGACGAAGAAGGCCATTCCGGCCCCGGCCGTCGCGAGGAGCGCGTAGTACTCGGCATGGTTCGTCCGGCGGCGCTCGCCCCACGAGGCGAGGACGACGGCGGCCCCCGTCACGCCGAGGATCACCTGGGCCATCGCCGCGAGCTGATCACGCACCATCGAGCCGTCGAGGAGCACGTCGGGCGACGGCGTGTGGTCGAAGACGACGACGGCGCAGACGGCCGCGACGACGAATCCCGCGAAGGCGGCGGTCGCCGCGACCGTTTTCCGCATCCACTCGGGCAGGAGCACGGAGAGGAGCGCGACGCCTGCCGCGGCGAGCAGCGCGACCGACGGCGAGAGCGCGAGCCAGTCGACGTTCGGCGTGTCGATCACGGCGGCCCTTCCGGAGGCGTGTACGCGGTCAAGCCGGCGCCGGTCTCGCCCGAGGAGGAGCTCTCGCTGACGAGTGCGGGCCACACCGAGAGCCCGAGGGTGATCAGGAGGAGCGGCAGCACGAGCGCGAGCTCGCCGGCGCGAAGGTCGAGCGCCTCCTCCCGTACCGCGCGACCCGGCTTCACGTGCAGGATCGCCGAGATGATCCGCAGGGTGTACATCGCCGCGAGCACGACGCCGAGTGCGACCACCACCGAATAGCCCCAGCCCTGCGCGAAGACGCCGGCCATGATCAGGAACTCCCCGGCGAACGTCGCCGAGCCCGGCACGGCGAGCGCGATCATCCCGGCAAGGAGGACGATCGTCGCGAGCGTGGGTCTCCCGCGAGCCATCCCGCCGAGCGCGTCCAGCTCACCGGTCCCGCATCGACGCTCGACCATGCCGACGAGCAGGAACATGCTCGCCGAGACGAGCCCGTGCGCGACCGACTGGAGGATCGCCCCGTCGAATCCGAGATCGTCGAAGGCGAAGATCCCGAGTGTGATGAGCCCCATCTGCGCCATCGACGAGTAGGCGATGACGCCGCGGAGGTCGGTCGACCGGAACGCGAGCACCGAGCCGTAGATCAGCCCCGCGCTCGCGAGTACGAGGATCAGGCCGGAGAGGTCGTCGGCCGGCTCCGGGAACTTCGGCAGAGCGATGCGCACGAAGCCGTAGACCGCGGTCTTGGAGACGACCGCGGAGAGGACAGCGGCGACTTCCACCGGCGCCTCGCGATACGTCAGGGGTAGCCAGCCGTGGAAGGGGAAGAGCGGCGCCTTCACGGCGAAGGCGATTGCGAAGCCGAGGAAGATCCAGGTGTTGTCGCTCGTCCCCGACTCGGTGAGCGAGAACGTCCCCTGCGTCACGCCGAACGCGACGACCGCCGCGAGCATGAGCAGCGATCCGGCCATCGTGTACAGGACGAAGGTCACGGTCGCCGCCTGCCGCCGCTCGCCGCCCCACACCCCGACGAGGACGTACAGCGGGATGAGCATCGCCTCGAACGAGACGTAGAAGAGGAGGAGGTCCTGCGAGACGAACGTCGCCACGACCGCTGCCGAGCAGGAAGAGCATGAGCGCGTAGTAGGCGCGCGAGCGGTCGCGACCGACCCAGAGCGCGTACCCGATGGCGGCGGCGAAGACCACCACGGTCGCGCCGGTGAGCCAGACGGAGAAGCCGTAGAAGCCGACGGAGTAGGAGATGCCGAGGCTCTGGACCCACTCGCGCGACGAGTCGAGCTGCAGCCCTCCCGCGTCGAAGTCGTACCGGGACGCGGCGACGATCCAGAGGGCGACTTCCATGAGCGCGGCGAGAAATGCGAGCCCGGCGGTCGTCTCGCGCGGGAGCGGGAGCACGGCGACGACGAGACCGGCAACGAGTGGCAGCAGGATGAGCGCGGTCGTCAACATCGCACTAGCGGACCGCCACGAAGACGACGACGAGGACGCAGACCGCAAACGCGACGGCGACGGCGTACGCGCGGAGGAGGCCGGACTGGACGCGGCCGACCTCGCCGCCGGCCTGGATCGTGCCGGCTCCGATCTCGTCGAGCGAGCGTTCGACGATGGGCTCCTCGACCTTGCGGCGCAGCGCGACCGAGAGCGCGGCTGCCGGTCGGTAGAAGAGCGCGTCGTACAGCTCGTCGAAGTAGAACTTGTGCTCGAGCACGCGCCAAGCGCCCGGGCTCGGTGACGAGCTGTCGGTCGGCGTAGAACGCGCGTCGGGCGAGGTAGAGCCCGATCAGGCCGAGCGTCACGGCGATCGCGCTCATGCCGTAGTCCTGGACCGTGGTGGGCTCGACGAGCGCTTCCGCCGTCTCACCGATCCAGTCCGTGAACGGCTGCCAGACGCCGGGGATGACGAGCAGCCCCCGATCGTCGAGAGCACGGTGAGCGACGGCCACCGGCAGGAGCATCGAGAGCGGCCCCTCGCCGTGCTCCGCGTGTGCATGCTCGGCCGCGAACTCGCTCCGAGCGGCCGCGGAAGACCGTGTAGTAGAGGCGGAACGCGTACATGCCGGTGAAGAGCGCGCCGACGAGGCCGGCGACGTACAGCGCGCAGCCGAGCGCGCCGCCCGTCGCGAGCGCCGACGAGATGATCCCGTCCTTCGACCAGAAGCCGGCGAACGGCGGGATCCCGACGAGAGCGAGGATCGCCGACGAGGAACGCGAGGTGCGTTCGCGGCATGACCTCCTTGAGGCCACCCATCCGCCGGATGTCCTGCTCGCCGTCCAGATGATGGATGACGAGGCCCGCCGACATGAACAGCAGCGCCTTGAAGAAGGCGTGTGTCATGAGGTGGAACATCGCGTACCCGTACGCGCCGATCCCCGCCGCCATGAACATGTAGCCGATCTGCGACATCGTCGAGTACGCGATCACGCGCTTGATGTCCCACTGCACGAGCGCGATGGCTCCCGCGACCAGGAGCGTCACCGCGCCGAGCCCGGCGGCGAGGTGCTGCACGTCGGGGGCGGCCTCGAAGATCGGGGTGCGCGCGGACGAGCAGGTAGACGCCGGCGGTGACCATCGTCGCCGCATGGATCAGCGCCGAGACCGGCGTCGGGCCTTCCATCGCGTCCGGGAGCCAGGTGTGCAGCGGGAGCTGTGCCGACTTCGCGACCGCGCCGCCGAGGAGCCCGAGCGCGATCAGGGTGACCATCGTCGACGAGAGGCCAGTCCACCTGGGCGAAGACCCCGAAGTACTCGAGCGTTCCCGTCTGCCAGATGAGGAGCACGCAGGCGAGCGCGAATGTGGCGTCGCCGATCGCGTTCATCACGAATGCCTTCTTCGCGGCCGCGACCGCCTCGGGCTTGTGGTGCCAGAAGCCGATCAGGAGGTAGGACGCGAGGCCGACGAGCCCCCAGCCGACGAGGAGGAGCAGGAAGTTCCCGGCCTCGACGAGCAGCAGCATCGAGAAGACGAAGAACGACATGTAGGCGAAGTAGCGACGCTCCTCGTCGTCGCCGCGCATGTAGCCCATCGAATACCAGACGATGAGCCCGCCGACGCCGGAGACGACGAGCATCATCGTGCTCGAGAGCGGGTCGAGGAGGATCTGGAATCCCACGTCGAAATTGCCGGACGCGAGCCACGTGTACGCCGTCGAGAGCTGCTCGCGGTCAGCTCGGGTCGGCTGCCCACAGCCCGACGAACGCGACGAGCGCGCCTCCGAACGCCAGGAACGTCGTGAGCGTCGAGATCCAGCCCGCACTACGCCGCGAGATGCGCGTTACCGGCGAGCGTGATCGCGAGCGCGCCCGCGAGCGGCGCGAGTAGACAGATCCAGCCGCCGACTTCGATCATCCGCGGAGCGCGCTCGCCTGGTCGACGTCGAGCGGG
>CAVZNK010000005.1:0-33797 GCA_963776555.1 uncultured Gaiellaceae bacterium
CGCCGCGTCTGCCCTTGAACGTTCGCGAAGATCTTCGATCGGTCGAGGTGGGTCCGAGGGTCGATGTGACCCCGACTCGATGGACAGAGCTGCGGTTTCCCCCTGCCGCCCGCGTTCCCTCTTCGTAGCTGCGGGTCGGCCGTGCTCGGCCTTTCGGCCGGCGAAGCCGGCCTTCGGCGACCAGCGTCGAGCGTTGTCCCGACCGCTGTCAGTTCGGCTTGCCGGCCATCGCCCACACGGCGACGAGGGCAGCGGCGAGCACGACCCAGGCGATGACCATCGAGGCCTTGAGCAGGCCTGCTCCGTTGCCGCTACGGAGGCGCCGAACCCCGATTCCGCCGAGAATCAGCGCGATCAGGACGAGAAGTGCACCGGCGTCCGCGACGATGAATCCGATCCCGATCCACGTCGGGTCGTCGGGAAGCTTGTCCAAGCCTTCCTTCGAGTAGATCCACTGCGCGCCGATACGCATGACCACGTAGCCGGGCAGCGCGACGGCCAGCAGCGTCCAGTATCCGAGCTTGAGGAAGCGGACGTCGCCCCGCGCGAACAGGATCACGCTTGCTCCCGTCAGCAGTCCTCCGACGAGGATCATCGCCCCGAGGACGTGGACGAACAGGGGGAAGTTCCAGTCGGTCGGGCGGCTCAGTGCGAGGAGGCTCGTCATGCGCCGGGCTTCCAGATCATGTCGATGAGGATGAGGAGGAGCGCCGCGCTCGCCACTGCGTGCAGCACGAGGCCGTTCTGCGTGCGGTTGAGCGCGAGAAGCTCGGCGTTCGGCCCCGTCTGGCCCGCGGCCTCGAGCTCCCTCGCCTTGTCCATGCCCTTCTGGTACTCCTTGCCGGTGCGTCCGCCGACGCCTCCGGCGACGGCCCAGAGGACGATCGCGGCGATGATCCAGCCGTCCCAGATGTCGTAGCCGCCGAACGAGAAGGCGAGCCAGATTCCGAAGACGATCGTCCCCGCGGCGCCGATCCCGGTGCCGATCGTCCCGACTCTCACGACCGGCTGCATGCGGATCGTCTCGTCCGGCGTGTCGGTGCGTCGGACCGCGACGATGAGGACCCAGAACACGATCATGCCCGCGACGTACGCGAACGCGCTCAGGAGATGCAGCGCGAGGATCCAGTCGTCGAAGCTCACGGTTGCGGGATCCTAGTCCACCCAGGCAACGAGCCCAAACGCGACAATGCGTCGCTTGGACGCCACCGCCCGCCACCTGAAGCTCCTGACGGAGACGATCGCGGCCGTCAACTCGTCGCTCGACCTCCAGGAGGTGCTCGAGCTCGTCGCGAGCAAGGTCGCGGACGCGCTCACGACGGATGCGTGCTTCGTCTACCTCTACGACGAGCGCTCCGACGAGCTGGTCCTGCGCGCGACGCGCGGCACCCGGGTAGAGGAGCTGACCCGCACGCCGCGGATGCGGCCCGGAGAGGGGATCACCGGAGTGGCGGCTGCGGAGCGGTCGCCGGTGATGCTGGCCGAGCAGGCGCACCTCGACCCGCGCTTCAAGGAGTTCCCGAACCTGCCTGAGGACGAGTACCAGTCCATCCTCGCCGTCCCCATCCTTGCCCGCGAGACGCTCGAGGGCGCCCTCAACGTGCGCACGCGCGAGCCGCGCACGTTCACGGAGGCGGAGATCGAGCTCCTGGTCGCCATCGCCTCGCAGGTCGCGCAGACGATCGAGCACGCGAAGCTGTACGAGCGCGCGCAGCGCCGCGTCGCCGAGCTCGAGGCGCTCGCCCGCATCTCCGAAGCCGTCTCGGAGTCGCTGTACCTCGAGGAGTCGCTCGAGGCGATCGTGCAGACGACGATGGAGTCGCTCCACGCCACCGGAGCTGCGCTCGTCCTCGAGGACGGGAAGATCGCGTGGCCGGAGGGTCGAGCCGGCGCCTACGCCGTCCGCCTGCCGCTCCGTTGGAAGCGGCGCCAGATCGGCGAGCTCGTCTGCGACCGCGACGTTCCCTTCTCGGCGGACGACGAGGCGCTGCTCGAGGCGATCGCGCATCACGCAGCGGTGGCGCTCGAGCACGGGCGCGCCGTCATGCGCGGCGTGCTCGCTCAGGAGATCCACCACCGGGTGAAGAACAACCTCCAGTCCGTCGCGTCGCTCCTCAGGCTGCAGGCGCGGGCCGAGAACGTCGACGCCCGGAAGTCGCTCAACGACTCGGTCAACCGGATCCTCGCCATCGCCGCCGTGCACGAGGTGCTCACCGAGCACCGCGAGGACGACGTCGACCTGAGAGAGCTCGTCGACCGCCTGCGCGCGATGCTCGTCCAGGGGCTCGTCGCCGGGAAGGACGTGTCTGCGGAGCTCGAGGAGGTGTCGCTCGCGGGCCAGCAGGCGACCGCGCTCGCGCTCGTGTTCACCGAGCTCTTCCAGAACGCCCTCGAGCACGGGGGCCAGCACGTCTCGATCGCGCTGTCACAGCGTGGCGGCGAGGTGGTGCTCTCGATCGCGGACGACGGGCCGGGATTCGACGGCGAAGGCGACGGAATCGGGCTCTCGATCGTTCGTGCGCTCGTCCGCGACGAGCTGCGGGGCGAGCTCGCCCTCGGGAACGTCGACGGCCTTCGGGCCGAGGTGGTGTTCCCGGCGTGACGCGTGTCCTCGTCGCAGAGGACGAGACGCTGATCCGGCTCGACCTCAAGGGCATGCTCGAGAACGCGGGTTTCGAGGTCTGCGCCGAGGCCCGAGACGGAGAGGAGGCGGTCGAGCTCGCGCGTACGACGGAGCCGGACGTCGCGCTGCTGGACGTGAAGATGCCGCGGCTCGACGGGATCGAGGCGGCGCGGCGGATCCTCGACGAGCGCCCGATCCCGATCGTGATGGTGACCGCCTACGGAGAACGGGAGCTCGTCGCCCGGGCGGTCGAGGCAGGCGTGTTCGGCTACCTCGTGAAGCCGTTCCGCGAGACCGATCTCCTACCCGCGATCGCGACCGCGACGGCCCGCCACGAGGAGCTCAGCGCCCTGCGGGAGGAGGCGGACTCGCTGGCCGAGGCGCTCGCCGCGCGCAAGGCCATCGAGCGGGCGAAGGGGATCCTCATGCAGCGCGAGGGCCTCTCCGAGAGCGAGGCGTTCGCGAGGCTGCGAAAGGCGAGCCAGATCTCGGGCAGTCCGCTGAAGGTCGTCGCCGAGGCGCTGATCGCGACGCTGGGCGGTGAGGCGAAATAGCGCGCAGCCGGAACTCCGCCGACGCGGACTCTCCGGTCGCGTGAAAGCCTGAAGGCGGCCGCTCCGCGGCCGCGTGCTCCCTCAGGTTGCGAGCAGCCGCTCCTCCTCGTGGCGTCGGTACAGCCGGCGGCCGAGCCACACCGCGAGCCCGACGAGGGCGAACGGCGCGAGGACGATGAGCATCCCGAGGGCGACCACGCCCTCCCATGCAAGGACGTTCAGCGCCTCGTCGACCGTGCGGTCGATGCGCGAGCCGGGAACGACCGCGCCCGACGAGTCCGGGGTCACGACGGTGAGCTGGATCGTGGACATGCGCGCTTCCGCGTTCGTCCCCGCGATCTGCGACCGGACGGCGCGGAGCTCGCTGCGTAGGGCGCGGCGCCGTGCCTCGAGAGCTGCGGTCGTCTGCGCGTCGAGATCCTCCGACTCGAGCCGCGCCGTGATCCTCGTGATCTGCTCGACGAGCGAGGCACGCCTGCGCTGTAGCTGATCGAGCTGTTCCTGCAGGTCGTCGACGGTGACCTGCTGCGACACGATGCGACCGAGGGCCGACAGGCCGGCGATCGCATCCTGGACTCGCGCCACCGGCACGCGCACGGTCAGTGACGCAGTCCCCTGCTCGCCGGTGACGACCGACGAGTTGACGACGTACCCTCCGAGCGAGCGTGTGAGGTCGAGCGCGTCCTGGGCGGCGCGTGATACCGCATCCGAGTCCTTGACCTCGACGGACAGCGTCGCGCTCACCCGCTGTGCGCGAAGGCCGGCCGTCCCCGTGTCCGCGGCGCCGTAGGTGGGCTGGGGCGGCGTTTGCGCCTTCGTCGGTCGGCGCCGCCTCTCCCGAGCCGGCGACCTGGGCCGGCGACGCGGCATTTCGCCGTGCACGGTCGGGACATCCGACCGCGTGAGCCCGACGACACCTGCCGCCGCGAGCGCGAGTGCCACTGCAGCCGGCACCGCGATGAGCGCGCCGCGCCGGACCGGGAACCGCCAGCCCGCCCGGCGTGCCGGGGCAGGTTGCTCGGCGGCGAGCTCGCGGATGCGAGTGCGGAGGTGCGCAGGTGCGGAGGGACGCGATGCCCGCAGCTCGTGGATCAGGTCAGGCGACGACGTCATGGTCTCTCATCCTCTCTTCGAGCTTCGTCAGGGCGCGGCTCAGTCGCGTGGACACGGCCGTGGGCGTGATCCCGAGCAGGCGCGCGGCTTCGTCGCCGTCGAGATCGAGAACGATGCGCAGCGCCACGACCTCGCGCTCGCCCGCCGAGAGTGCCTGCAGACTCTCGGCGAGCTCGGGCGAGAAGCCCTGGCCGAAGGTGGCGCTCACGTCATGTCGATCCAGGGCACCGGCTCTCTCCTCGCGCTTGCGACGGCGTGCGTCCGCGCGAAACCAGTCGAGGGCCGTCGAGCGTGCGATCGCGAGGAGCCAGGCGCGTGGCGTGCCGCGGCCGGGATCGAAGCGGCGCCACTTCCTGAGGGCCGTCTCGAACGTCTCGCCGGTCAGGTCTTCCGCGACGGCCCAGTTCTTCGTCAGGTACAGCAGGTAGCCGTACACGTCGTCGAGGAGCTCCTCGGCGATCGCGGCGAACGACGGCGTCGTCTCTCCGAGCCCGCGAGGAGCGTCGATCGTCACTGCATGCACGACCTCTGTACGCCGCCGGATACCGCTCGCGTCACGGTGTGCGCGCCTCGGCGAAGAGGACCTCCCACCGCTCGAGGAGTCTCGCGAGCTCGTCACGTGCGGCCCGGTGCGCGCCGAGAACGTCCATGTTCGTCCAGTCGTCCGCGAGGGTGCGCTCGAGCTCGGCGATGCGTGCCTCGACGCGTGCGATGTCGCTCTCGAGGAGCTCGAGCTCCGTCGGGGCGCGCTTCGCGGGTCGCGGCTTGGACGGCTTTGGCGGTCCTTCCGACCCGGACTGCGGCGGCTCGACCGGAGGGACGGCCGCCTCGCGCTCGCGCTCCAGGTCCGCCCACCCGCCGTCGTACGAGCGCAGCCCGCGATCCTCGAACGCGACGATCCGGTCCGGCACGGCGTCGAGGAGCGCGCGGTCGTGCGAAACGAGCAGGATCGTGCCGGGGAACGCCTCGAGCGCTGCCTCGAGCGCCTCCCGCGACTCGACGTCGAGGTGGTTCGTCGGCTCGTCGAGGACGAGGAAGTTGCACCCAGAGGCGACGAGCAGCGCCAGCGCGAGCCGCCGCCTCTCGCCTCCGGAGAGCGCCGTCACGGAACGCTCGTGCGTGTCCCAGCCGGAGAAGAGGAAGCGTCCGAGCAACGCCTGTGCGCGGGGCCGCTGGAGGCCGGTCGCGGCGGCCGTCGCATCGAGCACGGAGCCCGACTTCGGGAGCTCGAGCGTGTGCTGCGAGAAGTACCCGGGCACGACCCCGTGCCCGAGCACGATACGGCCGCCGTCGAGGGGATGTCCGTCGAGGATCGCGGCGAGCAGCGTCGTCTTGCCGGAGCCGTTGGGACCGACGAGCCCCACCTTCTCGCCCCGCTCGAGCGCCATGGTCGCGCCGTCGAGGAGCTGTTTCTCGCCTGCCGAGAGCGAGACGTCCTCGACCTCGACCACGATCCGCCCGCTGCGGGGAGGATCGAGGAAGTCGAAGCCGAGCGTGCGCTGCCGTTTCGTGAGCGCCTCGACCTCTCGCCTCGCGTCGGTGCGCTCCTGCTCGAGCCGCGCGATCTGGGTGAGCTTCGCCTGCGCCTGCTTCGCCTTCGACTTCTTGTAGCGGAAGCGCTCCACGAAGCGCTCGAGCCGGGCGATGTCCACGGAGACGCGGCCCGCGGTTCTGCCGGCCGCCGCGACGCGGGCTGCCTTCTCCTTCCGCCACTCGTGCCACGGCCCGGAGAAGTAGTGGGCGCCTCCCGGGGCGAGCTCGAGCACCGAGGTCGTCACCGCCTCGAGGAACCAGCGGTCGTGGGCCACGAGGATGACGGCAGCGTCGATCGTCTCCAGCTCGCGCTCGAGCCATTCGAGGTTCTGGACGTCGAGGTGGTTCGTGGGCTCGTCGAGGAGGAGCAGATCGGGACTCCCGGCGAGCGCCCGGGCAAGGGACGCACGCGTGAGCTCGCCGCCGGAGAACGTCCCGAGCGGCCGGTCGAGCTCGTCGTCGCTGAACCCGAGCCCCCGCACCGAGGCCGCCGCGCGATCCCGCCACGCCCAGCCGCCCGCGTGCTCGAGGGAAGCCTGCGCGTCCGCGTAGCGCCGCAGGGTCACGTCGTCGTGGACGCCGTCGGCCATCGCAGCCTCGAGCCGGCGGAGCTCGGCTTCGAGCTCGAGGAGGTCGCGCGCGCCGGAGAGCGCGTACTCGCGGAGCGTGGCGTCGAAGTCGAGCGGCGGGCGCTGGTCGTGCAGCGCGAGCCGCGTTCCCTTCGCGAACGCGAGCTTTCCGCCCTGGATCGACGTCTCGCCCGCGATCGCGCGCAGGAGCGTCGTCTTCCCCGCGCCGTTCGCGCCCGCGAGCGACAGGCGGTCCTTGCGACCGACCGTGAACGAGACGTTCTCGAAGAGCGGGTCGCCCGAGAACTCCTTCCGAAGCTCGGATGCAATGAGCACGGCCATGGCCGCACAAGGGTAGAGGGAGCGGCGAGCCGGCTAGGCGGTCTGGACCGTGTGGGCGACTAGCCGTCGCGCAGCCACGGCGATGTGCTCGGCGTCGATGCCCGCCGCCGCGATGCATTCCTCCGGCGTCCCCGACCGCGGCAGCTCGCGCACGGCGAGCTTGACCACGCGCGGAGGCTCGTCGGTGTCGGCCACCGCCTCGAGCACCGCGTCACCGAGACCGCCCTCCGGCCAGTGGTCCTCGACCGTGACGAGACGACCCCCGGTCGCCTCGACCGCCGCGAGGATCGTGTCCGCGTCGATCGGCTTGATCGAGTAGGCGTCGATCACGCGTGCCGAGATGCCTTCCTCGGCGAGTGCGTCTGCGGCCTTCAGCGCCTCGTGGACGGTGATGCCGGCGCCGATCAGCGCGACTTCGTCCGAATCGCTCGAGCGGACGACGCGGCTGCCGCCGATCTCGAACTCGTCGTCCGCCTCGTAGAGGACGGGCGTCGCCGGGCGCAGGGTGCGCAGATACGAGATGCCGTCGCGGTCGGCCATGGCGGCGACGAGCTTGGCGGTCTGGTTCGCATCGCACGGATGGAGGACGGTCGAGCCGTGGATCGCGCGCAGGGAGGCGATGTCCTCGAGCCCCATCTGGGACGGGCCGTCCTCCCCGATCGAGACGCCGGCGTGCGATCCGACGAGGGCGAAGTTCGCGCGGCTCACGGCTGCCATGCGCGTGAAGTCGTACGCGCGGGAGAGAAAAGCCGCGAACGTGGACGCGAACGGCCGCCAGCCGACCGCCTGTAGCCCGACTGCGGCGGCGACCATCTGCTGCTCGGCGATGTACATCTCGAAGTAGCGCTCGGGATGCGCCTTCGCGAACGTCTCTGCGAACGTCGAGTTGGACACCTCGCCGTCGAGCGCGACGACGTCGGGCCGCGCGACCCCGAGCGCGGCGAGCGCGTCGCCGTAGGCCTTGCGCGTCGCAACCTCGGAGCCGAGCTCGTACCGCGGCAGCTGCAGATCCACCGAACCGGCGGCTGGCCTCGGCTTCGCCTCGGGCTTCGCGACGTCGACGTGGACGTCGCGCAGGCCCCCCAGCTCCGCGATCGCGGCGTCGGGATCGTCGAGTGGCTTGCCGTGGAAGCCGTTCTGGTCCTCGACCGCGGCGACGCCCTTGCCTTTCTTCGTCCGCGCCACGACGACCGTCGGGACGCCCGTCGTCGCGACTGCGCGTCCGAACGCGTCGTCGATCGCCTCGACGTCGTGCCCGTCGACCTCGATCGCGTTCCAGCCGAACGCCTCCGCGCGGGCGACGTACTTGTCGAGGGCCCAGCCGACCATCGTCTCGCCCCGCTGGCCGAGTCGGTTCACGTCGATGACCGCGGTGAGGTTGTCGAGCTCGAAGTGGGCCGCGTGCTCGAACGCCTCCCACATGGAGCCCTCGGCCATCTCGCTGTCGCCGCACAGCACCCAGACGCGGCTCGGGAGCCGCTCCAGGTATTTCGCCGCCAACGCCATCCCGACGCCGATGGGAAGACCCTGCCCCAGCGAGCCCGTGGCGACGTCGACCCAGGGGATGAGCGGCGTCGGATGGCCCTCGAGCATGCTCCCGTACTTGCGATAGCGCATGAGCTCCTCGTCCGACACGACGCCCGCCGCGCGATAGATGGCGTACAGGAGCGTCGACGCGTGCCCCTTCGAAAACACGAGGCGGTCGTTCGCAGGGCTCTTCGGATCGTCGAAGTCGTAGCGGAGGTAGCCGTCGACGAGGACGGCGAGCAGGTCGGCGGCGGACATCGCGGACGTCGGGTGCCCGGACTTGGCGGCTGCGCTCATCCGCACGGAGTCCACCCGGAACTGCTGGCCCAGCTCACGACGTCTCTCGGCCGCTGTCACCCGCGCCATTCTACGGTCGTACCCCGAACCGCTAACGTTGACGCGTGGCACGCAGCAGGTTGCACGAGCTTTCCGAGCACGGAGTCAGCGTCTGGATCGACTCGCTCTCGCGCGAGATGCTCGAAACGGGCGAGCTGAAGCGCCTCATCCAGGAGGACGCCGTCGTCGGGGTCACGTCCAATCCGACCATCTTCGAGAAGGCGCTCTCGACCGGCGACTGGTACGACGAGCAGCTCCGCGCCGAGCTCGAGCACTTGGACGATACGAAGCAGGTGTTCTTCGCGCTGGCGGTCGAGGACATCAAGCGTGCGTGCGACGTGCTCCGGCCCGTGTGGGATCGGACGAACGGCATCGACGGCTTCGTGTCGATCGAGGTCGATCCCGACCTGGCCTACGAGCGGGACGCGACCTTCGCGCAGGCGCAGGAGCTCCATGATCTCGTCGACCGGCCGAACGTCTACATCAAGATCCCGGCAACCGCTCCCGGTGTCGGAGCGATCGAGGACTCGATCGCCGCAGGCCGCGCGATCAACGTCACGCTCATTTTCTCGCTCGAGCGCTACGCCGAAGTGGTCGAGGCGTATATCCGCGGTCTCGAGCGGCTCGTCGCGGCGGGAGGCGACCCGACGCACGTCGTCTCCGTCGCGAGCTTCTTCGTGTCGCGGGTCGACACCGAGGCCGACCGGCGGCTCGAGGAGATCGGCAGGACGGACCTCCAGGGGCGTCTTGCGGTCGACAACGCCAAGCTCGCGTACCAGCACTACCTCGGGGCTTTCGCCGGTCCGCGTTGGGAAGCACTGGCCGCGGCCGGAGCCCGCCCGCAGCGCTGCCTGTGGGCGTCGACCTCGACGAAGAATCCGGCGTATCGCGACGTCCTCTACGTCGAGGAGCTCATCGGGCAGGACACGGTGAACACGATGCCGTTCGAGACGATCTCCGCCTTCCAGGATCACGGCGTCGTGCGGGACACGCTGACGGAAGGCGTCGACGAGGCGCATGCGCTCCTCCGCGAGCTCGAGGCAGCGGGAATCGACTACGACGACGTCACCGAGACGCTCGAGCACGAGGGAGTCCAGAAGTTCTCGGACTCGTTTGCGCACCTGCTCTCGGGCATCGACGCGAAGCGCGCCGTTCTCGCCTAGGAAGCCCGCCGACCCGCCCGGAGCCGCGGGGGCCCTGGGTGGGCTCGTCAGTGGCTCATGGTGGTCTTCGGGTTGCCGACCTTGAGCAGGCCGACCTGACCGAGGTCGACGTGCGCGAACGCGTGGCTGACGAAGGGATACGTCCCCTCCTGGTCGATCTTCACGTCGAAGACCGCGCCGCCGCCCGCCGGGACGGCGACCGTCTGCACGCCCTGCTCGTAGTGCGTCATGTCCCCGTTCACCCAGGCACGGTTGAGGATCGTCCCGACCACGTGGAAGTTCGTGTCGAGCGTAGGGCCGGCGGCGACGACGTAGAAGCGCACCGTCTCGCCGGGGTTCGACGTCAGCGGATGCGTCACGTACTGGTTCGCGTAGCCGTTGAACGTCGTCCAGTCGGGCTGCATCTCGCGGGCCTTCGCCATGTCGAGCGACGCGGGCTCGTCGATTCCCGGGCCGTTCAGGTACCACTCGCTCGCCACGAGGACGTACTGGTGATCGGCATGCGGAAGGGGCTTCGCCGGGATCGACCACGATCGCGCCGTACATGCCGTTCGCGATGTGTGCGAGCACCGGCTTCGTGCCGCAGTGGTACATGAAGACGCCCGGGTCGCTCGCGCGGAACCTGAACGTGAACGATTCGCCCGGGGCGACGTCGCGGAATGCAATGTTGGGGGCGATCCGTGCCGCGTGGAAGTCGATCGAATGCGGGATCGCGCCGCCGTTCGTGAGCGTCATCTCGACCATCTGGCCCTGGCGGACGTGGACGACGGGCCCGGGGGCGCCGTGTCCGTCGAACGCCCAGGTGTTGTACTTCACGCCCGGCGCGATCTCGACGACCATGTCCTTCATGGTCATGTGCACCTTCACCAGGTCACCGGTCGCGACGGGCGGGAGCACGGCGCTCCGAGCCTGGTGAGCGATCGCGAGCTCCTCGGCGTTGTCCGCGGTCTGGCCGGCGAAGCTCTGGATCGGCAGGCTCACGGCGCTGCTGCCGACCGCGGCCGTATGGCCCGAATGGTCCGTCGTCGCCGCGGCGGCTGACGCGTCGTCTCGCGCGTCGTCTGCCGCCTTGAGTAGGAGGACAGCAGTCACCCCGAGGACGGCGACGGCGATCCCGAGGAAGAGCGCGAGAACCATGAGGCCCGCGTTCGAGCCTCGTTCCGGCTTCGCGCTCGTGGATCGGTAGGGCTGGGTCGATTGGTAGCTGGCCATGCATCCGCCTCCCGGAGTTGAACTGGCCACAAACTAGGGGCGGCGAGTGCGTCCGGCCTCCGAAGCGGATACGAGGGCCAGTGCGGGCTAATACGGACATCGCATGTGCGCCGCAGTCAAAGACATATGTAATTTGCATATACTGCGACCGTGCACAGAGGTCGACGGCAACGGGCTCGCAACCGCTTCCGCACCGACCACGGCGAGTGGGAGGTGCGGGCGCGGGTGGAGCGCTCGGGAGAGCCTGCGCTGCTCGCGCTACTCGCGGCGCGTCCCACGCACGGGTACGAGCTCATCGAGCGCATGCCCGAGCTCTCGGGCGAGGACCGCGTCGACGTCGGAAACCTCTACCGCGCGCTGCGCTCGCTAGAAGACGAGGGGCTCGTGACCTCCGAATGGAGCGCCGATCTCCCCGGCCCGACGAAGCGCACGTACACGCTGACGGATCAGGGCCACGAGCTGCTCGACGCCTGGCTCAGGGCGCTCGAGCAGCTTCGCGACTCGTTGACCACGTTCCTCGATCGAGCAGAGAAGGGAGGTGACCATGTGCGGACGACAACACATACGCAGGATGCGTCGGCGGGCTCCGAGCCGTGAGGAGCTCTTGAAGGCGCTCGAAGAGCGGCAAAAGGATCTCGAGCAGGAGATCGCCGACATCCACGACGTGCTTCGACGGCTCCGAGACGAAGGCGGGAAGCCGGCGGCCGACCCGGCCCCGGCGATCTAGCGTCGACGCCTACGAGGCGATCGCGGCGAGGAGCTCGTCGTGCAGCAGGCCGTTCGAGGTGACTGCGGTGCCTGCGTCGATGCGCGCCGTGCCGTCGAAGTCGGAGAATCGCCCCCCGGCCTCCTCGACGATCACCTGGACTGCGGCGAGGTCCCATTCGCTCACGCCGACCGAGTCGACCGCGCCGTCGACAGCGCCCTCGGCCACGAGCATGTGTGCCCAGAAGTCGCCCAGTCCGCGCGCGTGCCAGGCCAGCCGCGCAAGCGGAGGCACGCCGTGTTCGATCGAGAAGGAGAGGACGGCCTCCTCGACGCGGGCGACCGCAGACACGTGGGCAGGCTCGCCGTTCGCGTAGGCGCCGCCACCGCGCTCCGCCCACCAGCGGCTCCGGAGAGCCGGGGCGGAGACGACGCCCGCCACGACCATGCCGTCGGTCTCGAGCGCGATCAGCGTCGCCCACACCGGGATCCTCCGCGCATAGTTCCGCGTTCCGTCGATTGGGTCGAGAATCCAGCGTCGGGACCCCGTTCCTGCGGCACCGCCTTCCTCGCCGAGGACGGCGTCATCGGGTCTCTCGTCGGCGAGCCTGCGGCGGAGCTCGGCCTCGACGGCGCGGTCGGCCTCGGTGACCGGTGTCAGGTCCGGCTTCGTCTCGATCGTGAGCTCGGATCGGTAGTGCCGCAGCGAGATCGCGTCGGCCACGTCGGCCAGTCTCAGCGCCAGCTCGAGGTCCGGGCTCACTCGCTCGACCCTACCTCCACGCGACAGGCGCGACCTGGCACGCGAGCGTCTCAGACCTGTCGCGCGTCCGGCGCGCGGTTCAGTCGAGTTGGACGTACAGCACGGCGACGAGGATCGTGCCGGCGAAGACGAGCCAGAAGAGGACGAAGAGCGCCCAGCCGAAGCGCAGGTTGCGGCGTGCGAGCTCGTTCTGCGCGCGAAGCTCCTGAGGATCCATCAGAGGAGCACCGCGTCGAGGGCAGCCGCGACGAAGAGCAGCGCGAGATAGAGGAGCGAGTAGTGGAAGAGCACCTTCGCGCGGGCGCGCGTGAGGTCTCGCTGCAGGAGCACGGCGAGGGCGACGAACACCGCTCCGAGCGCGACGGCCGCGACCGTGTAGAGGGGGCCGAGCCAGATCCCGACGAAGACAGTGAACGCCACCAGCGCGATCGAGTAGAGGACGATCTGGCGTGCGGTCTCGGTCTCTCCACGGACGACGGGGAGCATCGGCACCCCGGCCGCCGCGTACGCGTTCTTGATCATCAGCGCGAGTGCCCAGAAGTGCGGCGGTGTCCACAGGAAGACGATCAGGAAGAGCCAGAGCGCCGGGAGCGCCAACGAGCCCGTCGCAGCCGCGTACCCGACGAGTGGCGGAACCGCGCCTGCAGCGCCTCCGATGACGATGTTCTGCGGCGTCGAGCGCTTGAGCCAGCGCGTGTACACGAGCACGTAGAAGAGGTTCCCGACGAGCGCGAGGACCGCGGTCAGGACGTTCACAGCCGAGGCGAGGAGCGCGAACGAGATCGCCGAGAGCAGGATCCCGAACTCGAATGCCTGCTCGGGCGTGACCCGCCCGGCCGCGACCGGACGCTCCTCCGTGCGGCTTCCCATGAGCAGGTCGATGTCCCGGTCGAGGACATGGTTCAGCGCCGACGCGCCGCCACACGCGAGCGCGAGTCCGAGCATGGTGACCGCGAACAGCCCGAGCGGCGGGACGCCCTGCGCCCCGACGAACATGCCCGCGGCCCCGGTCAGCAGGAGGAGGGTCATGATGCGCGGCTTCGTGAGCGTCAGGTAGTCGCGCGCGGACGCGAGTGGCACAGGTCGACCGCGGAATGCGCCCACGCCGACCACGAGCGTCAGCCCGAGCGCGACCGCTGCGCCGCCGACGTGGAGCGCGACGGCCCAGGCTGCGTCACCCGTCCAGGCCACCAGGCCGCCGAGCGCGATGGCGACTATGAAGGCCGCGAGCGCGGCAGCCGTCCGGCGGAACAGGAACGGGTAGGCGAGGCGCGCCAGGACGACGTTCCCGACGAGCAGGGGCAACGCCACGAGGGCGAGGCCCCAGTGCGCTGTGCCGAGCGCGAGCACGGCACTGAGCACACCGAGCCCGACGGTGACCGAGCTCGCGCCCGCGGAGAGGCGGAAGAGGGCGCCGGGCGTCACGCGGACGCTGCTCGGCAGGCTAGAGCTCGCGCTCGCCACGCTGCTCACGCAGCGTCCTCCGAAGGTCGTACAGCGGTCTCGCGCTCGTCACATACGGCACCTGGTCGAAGTTGTGCGGAGGCGGTGGAGACGTGGTGTACCACTCGAGCGTGTCCGCCTGCCACGGGTCGTTGCCCACACGCTGTCCGCTGCTCCTCGTCTTCAGCACGTTCACTACGAAGAGCAGGATCGCGAACGCCATCACGTACGAGCCGATCGTCGAGGCGAGGTTGTAGCCCTCCCAGCTCTCGTTCGAGTAGGTGTAGATCCGGCGCGGCATCCCTTCGAGCCCGAGGAAGTGCTGGGGCATGAAGGCGACGTTGAAGCCGACGAAGAGGAGCCAGAACTGCCACTTGCCGAGGCGCTCGCTCAACCTGCGCCCGAACATCTTCGGCCACCAGTAGAAGAGGCCCGCGAAGACGGCGAAGACGACACCGCCGAGCAGCGTGTAGTGGAAGTGGGCGACGACGAAGTAGCTGTCGTGCACCTGCCAGTCGATCGGGAACGCCGCGAGGTAGATCCCGGTCAGGCCGCCGATGACGAAGAGCGAGAGGAACCCGAGCGCGTAGAGCATCGGTGTCTCGAAGCTGATGTTGCCGCGCCACAGCGTTGCGAGCCAGTTGAAGATCTTGATGCCGGTCGGGACGGCGATGATCATCGACGCGATCATGAACCAGGCCTGCAGCGGGATCGGCAGCCCCACCGTGAACATGTGGTGCGCCCACACGAGCATCGAGAAGAAGCCGATCGCGACCGTGGACGCGACGATCGCCTTGTAGCCGAAGATCGGCTTACGCGCGAACACGGGAAGGACCTCGCTGATGATCCCGAAGGCCGGCAGGACGATGATGTACACCTCGGGGTGCCCGAAGAACCAGAACGCGTGCTGGTAGAGAAGGGCTGATCCGCCCTTCGCAGGGTTGAAGAAGTGGGTCTGGACGTCCCACGGCCCGACCGACACGCCGCGGTCCAGGAGGAGCAGCGTCAGCGCCGCGGCGAGGACGGGCATCACGGCCATGACCAGCCACGAGTAGAGCTCGATCGACCAGACGAAGAGCGGCATTCGCGTCCACGACATCCCGCGCGTGCGCAGGTTGTGGATCGTCACGAGGAAGTTCACCGCCCCCGCGACCGTCGAGACCGTGAGGAGGTGGAGCGAGAGGATCCAGTAGTCCACGCCGTTTCCGGCCTGCTGCTCGCACAGGGGTGCGTAGCACGTCCAGCCGTTCTGGTTTGCGCCGCCGTCGGCGAAGAAGCTGAGCATGAGCACCGCGCCGCCGAGGAAGTAGAACCAGTAGGACAGCGCGTTCAGCCGCGGGAACGCCATGTCCTCGGCGCCGATCATCAGCGGGACGAGGTAGTTCGCGAACCCGGCGAGGACCGGGACGCCGACGAGGAACACCATCGAGGTGCCGTGGATGGTGACGAGCTCGTTGTAGTGCGCCGCGCTGATGACGTGCGCGTTGGCCTGCGCGAGCTGCGTGCGCATGACGAGGGCCATGAGGCCAGCGAGCGCGAGGAACACGACCGAGGTCGCGATGTAGAGGATCCCGATCCGCTTGTGATCCGTGGTGACGAGCCAGCTCGCCACCCTTCCGCGCTGCCAGGCGGGGATCGACTCAGCCCGGGTTGCCACTCGGCGGGCTCTCCTTCAGGTAGCTGACGAGCGCTGCGATCTGCTCGTCGTTCCAGCCGGAGCCGACGGCGGGCATGACGCCCTGCGGCCCGGTGCGTCCGTTGCGGACGAGGGTCTCGAGCGACTGCGGGTCCGTGAGAGTCGGCGATCCCGCGATCCGTGGCCCGATGCCGCCTTCGCCGGCGAGGCCGTGGCACTTCGAGCACGCGCCCTCCCACGTCTCCTTGCCCAAGTCGAGAGACCCTTCGTCCTGCTGGGTGCGGCGGTTGCTGAGCCAGGCCTCAAACTCGGCCCGAGGCACGACTCTCACCGAAGCGAGCATTCGTGCGTGCTCGAGGCCGCAGAGCTCGGCGCACTGCCCAGTGTAGGTACCGACCTTGTCGGCCTGGAACCACGTCTGGTTCGTCCTGCCGGGAATCGCATCGATCTTGCCGCCGAGCGCGGGTATCCACCACGAGTGGATGACGTCGGTGTCCGGCGAGACGACCTCGAGGCTGACGGGCACACCCTGTGGCGCCACCATCGTGTCGACGGCGACGACACCGTTGGGGTAGTCGAACTGCCAGTAGAACTGCCGCCCCGTGACCTTGATCTCGAGCTGCTGCTCGCCGGCCGTGGCGTCCGGGATGTCCTTGATGCCCGGCAGCTCCAGGAACACGAACACGGCGATCACGAACAGCACGATCACGGGCCCGGCCGTCCACGCGAGCTCGAGCCGCGTCGCGCCGTGGACGGGGGCGCCGTCCTCGAACCGCGGCCGCTTGCGTCGCCGGTACTTCCAGATGAACGCGACGAGGAGCGTCTCGACGAGCAGGAAGATCGAGAACGTGAAGATCGTGACGAAGAGGTAGCTCGTGCGGATTCCGTCGGCGTTGGGCGACTGCGGCGCGACGGGCGTGAACTGCGCGAGTGCTGAAGGCGCGACGATCGCGGCGACGAAAGAGCGAGGCCGGCAGGGACGAGAAGACGTCGCACCGACTGCCATTCTATGAACGTGGTCGAGGAAGCGTCCCGGGGAACTCGCGTCCGGCTGCCCGCCGACGTCGTGCGGCCGTTCGAGGTCTTCGTGAACGGCATCGAGCAGCGCGAAGGAAGGGACTATCGGATCGAGGGCCGGACCCTCGTCTTCGAGCGCGAGCTCAGGACCGAGGGCAAGCTGGGCTTCTGGCGCTGGCTCTCGCTGTGGGTCGGGGTTGCCGGCACGTACCGGCAGAACGACTCGGTGGACGTCGCGTACCGGCGGGACGGCAAGCCCGTCGTCGCTTCGCGGCTCGCGCTGGAGCCGCTCGAGGGTTAGGTCACTTCGAGCGGGCGTTCTCCTCGAGCTTCGCGAGGAGCGTGCGGAGCTCCTCGATCTCCTCCGCGGTGAAGCCGACCAGCAGCTGCCGGTTGAACGCCTGCACCGCTCGCAGCATGTCGGTGTGCCGCGCTCGGCCCGCGTCGGTGAGCTCGACGCTGACCGCGCGCCGGTCGCTCGGGTGGCGCCTGCGGACGACGAGCCCTTCCTCCTCGAGCCCGTCGAGGTGGCGGGTGAGCGTCGGGCCCTCGATGTGCATCGCCTGAGCGAGCTCGTGCTGCGTCCGCCAGTCGTCGCCGTGGAGGTTCGTCAGGATGAACCACATCGGCATCGAGCCTCCGACCTCGGCCAGCGCGTCATTGAACGCCCGCCCCACGTGCTTGGCGGAGTGGGCAAGCTGGAGGCCGATCGGGGTTTGGGAAGGGCGCACGACGCGATTGTACCTCTTTTGATAGCTTACTAACGGTTAGATGACTAACGAAATCGGCACGAATGGGATCGAGGTCGAGGGCCTCGTCCGCGAGTACAGGAAAGGCCCGCGCGCAGTCGACGGGATCGACCTGTCCGTCGCGCCAGGCGAGATCTACGGCTTCCTCGGCCCGAACGGCGCGGGGAAGTCGACCACCGTCCACGTTCTGACTACGCTGTTGCCCCCGACGTCGGGCACCGCCCTCGTCGGCGGCTACGACGTCGTCAAGGATGGACCGAAGATCCGCGGCCTGATCGGCGTCGCGCTCCAGGAGGCGGCGCTCGACCCGCTCCTCACCGCGCGCGACCACTTGCGGCTACAGGCGACGTTGCAGAGTGTCCCGAAGGCGACGCGGGAGGCGCGCTCGGAGGAGCTCCTGCATCGTGTGGGTCTCGTGGATGCCGCAGACCGGAAGGTCGCGGGCTACTCCGGAGGCATGAAGAGGAGGCTGGACCTCGCGCTCGCACTCGTGCACAGCCCTCGCATCCTCTTCCTCGACGAGCCGACCACGGGCCTCGATCCACAGAGCAGGACGGACATCTGGAACGAGGTGGCGCTCATGCGCCGCGAGGCGGGAGTGACGGTCTTCTTGACCACGCAGTACCTGGAAGAGGCGGACGTACTCGCAGACCGGGTCGGGATCATGGATCAGGGGAAGATCGTCGCCGAGGGCACGCCTGCCGAGCTCAAGGCCGAGATCGGCCGCCCCAGCGTCCACGCGATTCCGCGGACCGAGCAGGACCGGCCGAAGATCGCAGAGTTCCTCGCGCAGTTCGGCGAGCCGCTCGCGTCGACACGCGACGTTGCGGTGCGGCTCCGCGACGGGCTCGGGCTCACGGACATCGTGCGGGCCGTCGACGCGAACGGCGTCGACATCGCCGACCTCGAGCTGCATGCCCCGACGCTCGACGACGTGTTCCTCGCGAAGACCGGCCGGACGCTCGAGGGCGCTGCCGAGGAGGCGGATACGACGCAGCAGGAGAGTCGGCGCAGGTGAGCGCGACGATGACGCAGGTCGGGGCGATCGCGCGCCGATCGGTCGTCCGAACGTCGCGTCAGCCGGCGAGCATCATCCCGCCGCTCGTCTTCCCGGTGGCGCTCATGCTCGTGAACGCAGGCGGGCTCCGTTCGTCGACCAACCTGCCTGGCTTTCCGACCGACTCCTTCCTTGCATTCGCGCTCGCGGTGCCGTTCATCCAGGGCGCGCTCTTCTCGACGATGAACGCCGGGACCGACATCGCGCGCGACGTTCAGACGGGGTTCGTGAACCGGCTGTCGCTGACCGCTCTGCGCGACTGGCCGCTGCTCGTCGGGCAGCTCACGGGCATCGTGGTGCTCGGAGTCGTCCAGGTCCTCTTCTACATCTCGGTAGGCCTCATCGCGGGCGTGCACTTCGCGTCCGGTCCGGCCGGGATCGCCGTCCTCCTCGTCTACGGCGCGATCGTGGCGCTCTCCTTCGGCGCTCTGGGAGCGTTCCTCGCCTATCGGACCGGCTCGGGCGAGACGATCCAGGCGCTCTTCCCCGTGCTCTTCGTGTTCCTCTTCATCTCTTCGATGAACACGCCACGAAACCTGATCGGCGTGGACTGGTTCCGGACCGCCGCGACCCTCAACCCGGTCTCGTACATGATCGAGTGCGTCCGCAGCCTCATCATCACGGGCTGGGACTGGCAGGCACTCGCACTCGGCTTTGGCTTCGTCATCGTGCTCGGCCTCATCTCGCTCTGGCTCGCGTCCGGCGCCCTCCGGAATCGGATGACGCGGACATGACGCTGGTGAACGTCATTCTCGGCGTCTCCCGGCGGACGTTGAAGAACGCACTGACGAACCCGCAGATTCTCCTGCCGACGATAGCGTTCCCGATGTTCTTCTTCATCGCTTTCGCAGGCGGCCTGTCGCAGGTCTCGAGGGTCCCCGGATTCGACTACAAGCCCGGCTACACGGCGTTCCAGTTCGTTTTCGTGCTGCTGCAGTCGGCCGCCTTCAGCGGCGTCTTCACCGGGTTCGGGGTCGCCCGCGACTTCGAGGGCGGATTCGCGAAGCGCCTCATGCTCGCTGCGCCGCGGCGGAGCGGGATCGTTCTCGGGTACGCGCTCGCCGCGCTCGTGCGCTGGTCGATCGTGGCGGTTCTGCTGACGGTTGTCGCGCTCGTCGCCGGGATGAACGTCGGGGGCGGCCCGGCGGATCTGCTCGGGCTCTACGCACTCGCGGCGCTCGTGAACTTCTGCGGCTTCTTCTGGGCGGGCGGCATCGCGATGCGCCTCCGGACCATCCAGGCAGGCCCACTCATGCAGATGCCCGTGTTCCTGATCCTCTTCTTCGCGCCGGTGTACGTGCCGCTCGACCTCCTCCAGGGATGGATCCACGGTGTGGCGACCGTGAATCCGCTGACGTACGTCCTCGAGACCGGCCGCGGATTCGTCGCCGGAGACGCGCCGCATATCGCGGGAGCGTTCGCGATCGCAATCTCGCTCGGGCTGCTCTTCTGGATCTGGGCGTTCCGGGGGCTGCGGAACGCCGAGGCCGCGGGGGCCTAGGCGTCGAGCACGCGCAGGAGCGCGTCCACCACCTGCGGGTCGAACTGCGCCCCCGAGGCTTCGACGAGGCGCCGCTTCGCCTCGTCCTCGCCGAGTGACTTGCGATACGGCCGATCCGTCGTCATCGCGTGGAACGCATCGCACGCGAGGACGATCCGCGACTCGAGGGGGATCTGCTCGCCGCACAGGCTGTCGGGGTAGCCCGTCCCGTCGTAGTGCTCGTGTGCGCAGCGGACGATGAGCCGGACCTCTCCGAGCTGCTCGATGGGCGCGAGGATGCGCTCGCCGAGAATCGGGTGCGTCTCGACGATTTGGCGCTCCTCGGGGGACAGCGGCCCGGGCTTCATGAGGATCCGGGACGGGATGCCGATCTTCCCGATGTCGTGGAAGAGTGCGCCGAGCTCGAGGCGCTTGAGCTCGTGCGGCTCGAGGCCGAGCTCCTCGCCCACCCGAAGGGCGAGGTCGGTGATCCAGCGCGCGTGCGACGACGTGTACTCGTCGTTCGCCTCGAGTGCGTTCGCGAGCGCTTCCACGGTTGCGACGAACGTGCGCTCGAGCGTCTCGTAGCTGGCCGCGGTTTGCAGAGCGAGCTGCGTTTGCCGCGCGATGCTCCCGAGCAGCTCGAGCTCGCGGTCGTCAGGCGCCGGCTTCACGTCAACCGCTGCGGCGACCACGCCCCAGCGTCCCTCGACGGTGAACGGCGCGATCGCGAAGCGGCCGTCCGTGCCTGCGGGTGCAGCGGCGATCGTCGCGTAGTCCGGCCCGTCGACCACGTACGGCTCTCTGCGGCCGAGCCAGGGGCCGAGGTGCTCGGCGGGAATCCGAAGCAGCATGCGCTCTTCGTGCGCCTCCGCCGGATGACCCGCGAGGCGCTCGAGCGCAGCGTCCCCGGCGTGCTGCAACCACACCGACGTGTACGGGCTCGCGAGGATGCTCGCCGCCCCGCCGGCGATGCGCTCCGCGACCGCGACGCTCCCTGATGCCTCGGCCAGGTCGCGGGAGAGCGCGAGGAGCGCCTTGGCGCTCTCGGCCTCGCGACGCTGCGCCTCGTACAGGCGCGCGTTCTCGAGAGCGACCGACGCGTGGCCGGCCATGACCTCGAGGAGTCGGAGGTCGTCGGCGTCGAACTGGTCGAGTCCGAGCTTCGAGATGACGATGACGCCGATCACGCGCGCGCCGAACTTCAGCGGGACGGCGAGCAGCGACTCCTCGATCTCCGCCGTTCCGGCGATCTGCTCGCCGAACTCGTAGTGCGCTGCGTCCCCGACCACCAGCGACTGTCCCGTCTCGGCGACGCGCCCGGTAATGCCGCGGCCTACCTGTGTCGGCAGCAGATCGACCGGATCGCCCGGAGCGTCCACGATGAGGTCTCCGCGGAACGCGACCGGGACGAGGTCGTCCTCGTTGCGGAGGAAGACGCGGCAGTTGTGGTAGTCGACGAGCAGCCGGAGCTCGTCCGCGATCGTCAGGCCGATCTGCGCCACGTCGTTGAGGCGAGAAAGCTTCCCGGAGAGGCTCTGCAGCATCTTCAGGTGCGCGATCGACCGCACGTCGTCGCGGCGAATGTGCTCCTCCGTCGGGCGCTCGTGGTCGCTCTCGTCGAACGGCACGACGAGCCCTTTCCCACGCGTCTTGGCCGTCATCATCGCGGCCTCGGCGCATGCGACGAGCTCGCGTGGGTTCGCGGCGTTGTCAGGCCCGATGGCGATGCCCGTGGAGGCGCTGAGCTTGCCGACGGCCTCGGCCTCGAGCTTGCCGAGTTGCTCGCCGAAACGCTCGGCGAGCGCGGTCGAGCTCCGGATGTCGCCGGAGGGGAGGATCACTGCGAACTCCTCGCCCCCGACGCGGCAGACGATGTCGCTCGCGCGCACCGATCCCCGGAGGACGTCGGCGACCTGCTGGAGCAGGTGGTCCCCGATACCGTGGCCGTAGACGTCGTTGACCTTCTTGAAGTCGTCGAGGTCGAGCATCACCACGGCGACGGTCTCGCGGGCGGCGGAGGCGCGGAGCAGCTCCTGCCGGAGGCGGTCGTGGAAGGCTCGGTGGTTGTAGAGACCCGTGAGCGCGTCGGTCTCGGCCTGGTGCTCGAGCCGGGCGCGGATGTGCGCGTTGTCGATGGCGAGCGCGGCGGCGTCGCCGAAGCGCTTCGCGAGGAGGAACTCCTCGTCGGAGAACGCGGCGTCCTCGCCGACGCGATAGATGTTGAGGGTCCCCTTCAGCTGTCCGCGCGCGACGAGTGGCACCGCGATCAGCGCCTCGGGCTCGATCGGCGTGCCGGGGACGAAGCGGACGCGCGGGTCGAGGTGCGCCTGGTTCGCGAGGACTGCCTCGCGGTGCTCGACCGCCCAGCCCGTGATCCCCTCGCCGAACGAGAACGTCTCGCTCATGACCTCGTCCGCCCATTCGCTTCGCGCGAGGACGGGCTTGAGCTCGCGTTTCGCTTCGTCCGCCTCGTAGATGTGGACGTCCTCGTACGGGATGAGCTCGGCGAGCGTGTCGGCGATACGTTCGAGGAGCGCGCCGAGGCTCTGCTCCGAGAGCACGTCGTGGAAGATCTCCGCGAGTCGCCGGTAGGGCTCGGCCGAGCCGCTCGTGACGAGGCTGATCTGCGGCCGAGGAGCAGGATCGATGGGTGCAGGGTCGGACATGCCGCCTCGGAGGTCATCGGACGCCGAGGGAGTCCGCTTGAGAGCGCCTTTGCGAAGATCCCCCCGCCATGGAAACGCCCGACGCACGGCGCGCGCTGCTCGCCGGTCTCATCGACCACGCGCCGACCTTTCCGCCCGCATCCCTTGCCCCGGACGCAGCGCTGGCAGAGGACGCGCGGGCGCTCACGAGCACGCATGCGTGGGTCCTCGCCCGACTCGTCTGGCCCGCGTCCCGGCTCGACGACCTCCCCGGCTCCCAGCGCGCCGTGAGCGCGGTCCTCGACGAGCCCCTTCCCCTGGCAGCGACCGTCGAGGCGGTCGAGGTGCGATTCGGAGACGGGCTCGACGAGCTGTTTGCGCTGGCGCCGGAGGTGTACGTCGAGGTTCCCCTCGACGACGCGCTCGAGGAGCGCCTCGACGCCCTCGCGCGCCGAGGTCTCCGTGCCAAGGTCCGATGCGGCGGCAGTGTGGTGCCGACCGCAGACGCACTCGCGCGGTTCGTTCGCGCATGCCGCGAGCGTGGCCTCGTCTTCAAGGCGACCGCGGGGCTCCACCGCGCCGTGCGCTCGAACGGCGAGCACGGATTCCTGAACCTGCTCGCCGCCGCCATCTTCGGGGACGAGGAGGCAGCGCTCGCCGAGTCGGATGCGGAGGCGTTCGCGCTCGACCCGTCGGCGTTCTCGTGGCGTGGGCGCGCGGCGGACGCTCGGGAGCTGGAGCGAGTCAGGAGCGAGCTCCTCCACTCGATCGGAAGCTGCAGCTTCTTCGAGCCGATCCAGGATCTCCAGGCGCAGCGGATGCTCCTCCGATGAAGACGGCTGTCGGGTTCGGGGTCTTCTCCGTCGGAGCGGACGAGCCGCGCGTCGGCTTCCGGGTCGGTCACGGCGTTCTCGATCTCGCTGCCCACAGGCTCGGCGCCGTCTTCGAGGCGCCTACCCTCAACCCGTTCCTCGCACGCGGGCGCTCGTCGTGGGAGGACACCCTCGGCCGTATCGACGAGCTCGTCCGCGGCGGCGCCGATCTCGTCCCGCTCGAGGACGTCGAGGTAGGGCTCCCGTTCGCCGTCGCGCGACTACGTCGACTTCTATTCCTCGCTCGAGCACGCGACGAACCTCGGCCGCATGTTTCGGCCGGATGCCGAGCCGCTGCTTCCCAACTGGCGCCACTTGCCGGTCGCCTATCACGGTCGGGCGGGCACCGTCGTCGTCAGCGGCACTCCGGTCGTGCGCCCGTGTGGGCAGGCGAAGGGCCTCGGCGACGAGGCGCCGCGGTTCGGCCCGAGTCAGAGGCTCGACATCGAGCTCGAGCTCGGCTTCGTCGTCGGCGTCGGCAGCCGGCTGGGCGATCCCGTAAGCGCATCTGCGTTCCGCGACCACGTCTTCGGCGTCGTCCTCGTCAACGACTGGAGCGCGCGCGACATCCAGGCATGGGAGTACCAGCCACTCGGGCCTTTCCTCGGGAAGTCGTTCGCGACGTCGATCGGGGCGTGGGTGACGCCGCTCGCGCTCCTCGAGAGCCGGTTCGTGGCAAGCCCGCAGCAGGACCCCGCGCCGCTGCCCTACCTCCGCGTGGCGGGCGACTGGGCATTGGACATCGAGCTCGAGGTCGAGCTCGGCGGCACGATCGTGTCGCGCACGAACGCGCGTGGCCTCTACTGGTCGATGCCGCAGCAGCTCGCACACGCGACGGTGAACGGCGCCTCGGTCGCGACGGGGGATCTCTTCGCGTCGGGCACGATCTCCGGCGCGGAGCACGGAAGCGAGGGCTCGTTGATCGAGCTCACGCGCAACGGTGAGCATCCCGTCGGGCTCGCGGACGGATCGTCGAGGGCATTCCTCGAGGACGGCGACGAGGTGGTGCTCCGGGGTCGGGCCGGCGAGCTCGAGCTCGCCGAGGTGAGGGGGACGATCCTGCCGGCGCGCTGCTAGGAGGGCTTGGCGGAACGGGCGCTTCCCCGGCGGCACAGCGCCTGTTTCGCCAAGTCCTCCTAGAGGCTGGGCGGGAAGCGCCCCGCGCGATAGAGCTGGCCCTCGAGCCGCCGACCGAGCACTCCCGCGAGCCACTCCGCCGTGTCGATCAGGCCGTCGAGATCGACACCCGTCTGCACGCCCTCTCGTTCGAGCAGGTAGACGAGGTCCTCGGTTGCGATGTTTCCGGTCGCATTCGGCGCGAACGGGCACCCGCCGAGGCCGCCGACGGAAGCGTCGAGCACCGCTGCGCCGGCCTCGAGGGCTGCCAGCGCGTTCGCATAGCCGCCGTTCCGGGTGTTGTGGAAGTGCCCGCCGACAGGCCGCCCGAGCGCGGAGACCCTGTCGGTCAGGGACCGCACGGCTCTGGGCGAGGCGACGCCGATCGTGTCCGCCAGGATCACGGTGTCCGGCTCGACCTCCGAGATCTCCCCGGCGATCTCGACGACGCGATCGGGATCGACCTCGCCCTCGAACGGGCATCCGAAGGCGACGCTGAGCGTCACCGTGCAGCGAACGCCGTCACCGCGAGCGCGAGCTGCGATCCGCCGAGCCGCGACGATCGAGTCCCCGACCGGCGAGCCCTGGTTGCGCTCGTTGAACGACTCGGTCACGCCGAAAGCGAACCGCACCTCTTCGAGGCCGGTCGCCAGGAGCCGGTCGTAGCCGCGCTCGTTGAGGGCGAGCCCCGCTCGCACGGGGCCGGGGCAGGGGCCGATCGTGGCGATTACTTCCTCCGCGCCCGCCATCTGCGGTACGCGCTTCGGGTCGACGAAGCTCGCGACCTCGATGCCTGGGAGCCGCGCGTCGGCGAGCCGCCGGACGAGCTCTGCGCGGGTCTCGACGTCGAGGATCTCGGGCTCGTTCTGGAGCCCGTCGCGCGGCCCCACGTCATAGATCGTCACGCGCGACACTCCGCTCACGGGGTCTCCACGGAAGGCACGTTCAACAGTTTCACACGCGCGGTCGTTGTAGCCTGCTGGGCGTGAGCGGTGCGATCGTCGTCGGAGTCGACGGGTCGGAGGCGTCCCGCGAGGCGCTGCGCTGGGCAGCGGACGAGGCGCGTCTCCGGTCTGCCCGATTGGTCGCCGTTCACGCCTGGTCGTTCGTGCCGGCGCAGCCGATCGGCGACCCCGGGATGCTGGCGGTTCCGGCCGGTGACCTTCCTGGTCAGCTCGATGCGGAGAGCGAGGCGGCTCGACTGGCGCTCGACGAGGCCGTCGGGGACGCGCTCGGCGCCGACCCCGGGATCGACGTCGAGCGGAAGCTTGTCGAAGGCGACGCCGGCGAGGCGCTCGTGAAGGAGGGCGCCGGCGCGGAGCTCCTCGTCGTGGGCTCGCACGGCCGCTCCGGCTTCAAGGCAGCGCTGCTCGGCTCGGTGAGCCGCTCTGTCGTCGACCACGCGCCGTGCCCCGTGGTCGTCGTGAAGCAGCCGAAGTAGCGTCTTCGCCCGCGCCTACAGCTCGTCCGTCTTCGCGGCGAGCTCTCGGTCGCGATCGGTGATCCCACCGGCGGTGTGCGTCCACCAGCGAAGCGTCACCTCCCGGTAGCTGATCGCGATGTCCGGGTGGTGATTCTCCGCCTCTGCGAGGGCGCCGACCCGGTTCACGAAGTCGACCGCAGCCGGGAAGCTCTCGAGCTCGAACGTGCGCTGCAGCGCTCCGTCGACCTCTGTCCAATCCGTGGGAGCCACACGGGGAGTATCTACGATCGATTGCAGTGCCGGTCGCAACGGAGAATGCAGCCCCCGAGGCGGTGCGCCGGCCAGAGCCGAGGCGCGCCGGCCGCGAGCTCCTGCTCGAGAGCGTCTTCCGGCCGCTCTCGAACGCTCTTGCGCCGGTCCTTGCCCGGGCAGGAATCGCCCCGCCCGCGGTCGTCCTCGCGAACGCCCTGACCGGTCTCGTCGCGGCTCTCGCGCTCGCGGACGGACGGCTGCTCGCAGCGGCCGTCCTCCTGCAGCTCAAGACGCTCCTCGACAACACGGACGGCCAGCTCGCGCGCATCACCGGTCGCGTGACGCTCCTCGGCCGCCATCTCGACACCGAAGCGGACCTCCTCGTGAACGCGGTGGTCTTCGTCGCTATCGCTCATGTCACGGGGCAGCCGGTTCTCGCCGCGGTGGGATTCGTATCCCTCACGCTCGTGCTCGCCGCCGACTTCAACGCGACGGAGCTGTACCGGGAAGTCCGCGGACTCTCCGGCCGTCGGCCTGCGCGTACCGGCGGGAGGACCGAGCGAGTCCTCGAGTGGATCTACGTTCGCTTCTTCGGGTCGCTCGACCATCTCCTCCGCTGGATCTCCCGGCGGCGCTTCGAGCGGGTCGTCGGCGCCGAGAACGCACCTCGACGCGTCCACGAAGCCCAGCTCGCGTACATCGACCGGGTCCTGGTGTCTGTGCTCGCCAACGTCGGGCTCACGAGCCAGCTCGTCGTTCTCGGCGTCTGCCTCGCACTCGGCTGGCCGGAGCTCTATCCCTGGTTCGTTCTCGCCTGCCTCGCGGCGCTCGTGCCGCTCCAGGTGCGGGCGGAAGCCCGCGCGCGAGCTGCTCTCAGTACGCCCCGCGCAGGGTGAGGCGCTGGCCGTTCATGGATGAGGCGTCGTCCGAGCACAGGTAGGCGATCGCCTCGGCGATCTCCTCCGCCGGCGTGAACGTCGAGAAGTCCTTGTCCGGGCTCTCGGCGCGCATCGTGGGCGTCACGATCGCACCCACGACGACGATGTTTGCCGTCGCTCCCGTTCCCTTGAAGCGGTCGGCCAGCGCGAGCGTCCACGTCTCCGAGGCCGCCTTGGCGGCGGCGTACGCCGCGTTCGGGTGCGTCGGTTGCTGCGCCTGTCCGGCAGACACGAGGACGAAGCGGCCACGCCCGCTCTCGATGAGCTTGGCTGCGAACGCCTGCGTCGCGTGCTGGACGGTGCGAACGAGGAGAGCACTCAGGAAGTCCCAGTCCTCGAGCGGCGCCTCCTCGATGGCGGGCCCACCGCGCCAGCCCCCCACCAGGTGCACGAGGCCGTCGACGCGTCCGTCGTGGCGATCGGCGAGGTCGGCCGCCCAGGCCCTCGTGGCGGCCGGGTCGAGGAGATCGACGACGTCCGTCTCGATCGGGGTCTCGAGCTCCGATGCGAGTTCGTCGAGCGACGCGGCATCGCGGCCGCACACGCACGTCTTCACGCCGGACTCGGCCAGCCGCCGCACCACCGTCGGTCCGAGGTTGCCGGCACCGCCTGCCACGGCGATCACTCGTCCTGCGAGCGCCTGCGCCACGTTGCCACGCTAGCAACGCGGGCTAGCGGGTGGCGTGCTGCGACCCGTCTTCCTGCTGCGCGCGGTCGGACGTCTCCTGCGGCTCGCCGGAAGCCGGGCCTTTCGGCTCGTAGACGTTGTCGAGGCTCAGCAGCATGTCGCGCATGTCAGGGTTCAGCGCCTTCTTCTGCGTGAGTCGTCCCCAGAGATCTCGAATCGACCATTTCGCCATGCCTCTGTTTTCGGCAGCAACGACGCAAAGCCAAAGGGGACCGGGTGGGGGACGGCAGCGACGGATGCCCTGGCAACCGGATCACCTCGGTCGCGCCGCGTCGGATCCCAGCAACGCCCGAAGCGCTCACCGGGAGGCATCGGCGGGCATCGCCGGCGCGGCGGTCGCCTCGCGGACTGCCACGACGTCGAACGCGGCAACGGGTCGGCGGAAGCCCTTCAGCTGGAACTCGCCCATCGGTTCGACCTCCACGCGCGCTTCGACCTCTGCATACAGGCGTTGGTCGATCAGGATCTGTCCGGCGGTCGCTTCGTCCGCGAGTCGTGACGCGAGGTTGGTCACGGCGCCGATGGCCGCGTAGTCCGAGCGGCCCTCGAAGCCGATTTCTCCGCACGTCGCGTAGCCAAGTGCGATCCCTGCGCCGAAGTCGAGAGCGTGTCCCCGCTTTCGCCACGTCACGGTCAGCTCCGCCATCTCCTCGCGCAACGCACATCCGAGCCGCACGGCCCGCAGCGCGGCGTCCGGAACCTCGATCGGGTCGTTGAAGAACAGCTGCACGCCGTCGCCCTCGATGAACCCCACCGTGGCGTCGAACCGTCGCACGAGGAGGCCGACCGTGTCGTGGAACTCGCCGAGCACGCGCATCAGCTCCTCCGGCTCCGCGCTGTCGACGAAGCTCGTCCAGCCACGGAGGTCGGCGAAGAACATCGCGACCTCCCGCCGGTGGCTCGCGAGGATCGACTCGTCGCCCGACGAGACGATCGCCTCGCTGAGCTGGGGCGAGAGGAAGCGGCGAAGACGCTGCAGCCGCTCGAGCTCGTCGAGCTGGGTCCGAACGCGTTGTTCGAGAGTCCGGTTGAGCTCGAGCAGCTGTGAGGACTGCGTCTTGATGGTGTCGTGGTAGCGCTTGATGCGCAGCAGCGAGCGGACGCGTGTGAGCAGCTCGTGCTGGTCGAAGGGCTTCTGCACGAAGTCGTCCGCACCGGCCTCGATCGCCTGCCTCTTCTCCTGCCCGCCGCTCGACGTGACCATGATCACCGGGAGCACCGCGGTCTCTTCACGCGCGCGGATCCGCCGGCAGACCGCGTACCCGTCCATCTCCGGCATGACGACGTCCAGCAGCACGAGGTCCGGGTCGGCCGATTGGACGAGCGCGAGCGCTGCCGGCCCGTCGGCCGCGGTTACGACGTCGTACCCGCGAGGCTCGAGGACCGCCTCGAGCAGACGGACGTTCTGCGGGACGTCGTCCACAACGAGGATCCTCCCGGCCTCGGTCATCGGTGTTCCGCCCTCGCAGTGCTCCCTCACCGTGGCGGCGAGCTCGGCGATGTCCACGGGCTTGGGCACATAGCCGTCGAACCCCGCAGCCAGGAACCGCTCACGGTCGCCGCGCATGGCCTGAGCGGTGACCGCGACCACCGGAATGGACGTCGTTCGCTCATCCGATCGGAGCCGCCCGAGCGCTTCGACGCCGTCGGCGTCCGGGAGTCGGATGTCCATGAGGACGAGATCGGGCGCGTGCTCGAGCGCAAGCTCGATCGCCTGCGCGCCGCTCGTCGCCTCCAGCGTTCGGTAGCCCTTCGCCGAGAGGACGTCTCGAAACAGCTTCATGTTCTTCTCGTTGTCCTCGACGATCAGAACGCGCTCACCTGCCATTGCTCGCCGCCTCTACGGGGAGGGTGAACACGAACGTGCTGCCGCGCCCGACCTCGCTGTCGACCCAGATGCGGCCGCCGTGCAGCTCGACGAGGCGCTTCGACAGGGCAAGCCCGAGGCCCGTGCCCTCCCGCTGCTCGACTCCCGCGTCGGTCTGCTGGAACTCGTCGAAGATGCGTTCGTGGTCCTCCGGCGCGAGACCGGGGCCGGTGTCCGTCACCGAGACGCGTACCTCGTCGTCCACCCGTTGCGCACTCACGTCAACGGCGCCCCCGGCGGGCGTGAACTTCACGGCGTTCGAGAGCAGGTTGAAGATGACCTGTCGCACCCGACGCTCGTCGCCCTGGACGACGTCGACGTCCGGGTCGGCGGCCACTGCGATCCGGACTCCGTCCTTCGTCGCTCGCTCCCGCACCATGACGACGCCGCGTTCGAGCGATTCGCGAGCGAGAACGGCGCGATCTCGAGCTCGAACTGGCCGGCCTCGACCTTGGAGAGGTCGAGCACGTCGTTGATGAGCGAGAGCAGGTGGTGGGCCGACGAGAGGATGTCGTCGAGGTACTCCGCCTGCTTCTCGTTGACCTCGCCGACCATCTCCTCGCGCAGTACCTGGGAGAAGCCGAGGATCGCGTTCAACGGCGTGCGCAGCTCGTGCGACATGTTCGCGAGGAAGTCCGACTTGTGCTGGCTGGCCGCTTCCAGCTCGCGGCTCTTCACGTCGAGCGCGGTCAGCGCGAGCCCGAGCTCGGCGTGCGCTCCTCGACCTTTAGCTCGAGGCCCGAGTACGACTCCTGGAGCTGTGCGGCCATGCGGTTGAACTCCTCCGCAAGCGCCCCCAGCTCGTCGTTGCTCGAGACCTCGATCCGCTGGTCGAGTTGCCCTGAGCCGATCTTCGCCGCCGCAACCTGGATCGACTCGATCGGCCGGACCAGCCTGCGAGCGAGGAAGACGCCGGTGGCGACGGCGAGCAGCAGGAAGGCGACGAGCAGGAACGCGGTGCGCCAGATGGCCGCCCGGAGCGGCGCGTACGCCTCGCTCAACGGTTCCTGGACGAACACGCGCCAGTCGAGGGTCGACGGTACGGAAGGCGCTCAGGACCTTTGTCCCGTTCTCGTCGTGACCGACCGTCGCCGTGCCGGCGGACGCAACGGCGGCTCCAGCGCGGCTCGACCTGCGGAAGCATCGCGAAGCTCGTCCGCCGAAGAACGAGGTTGATGTCCGGATGCGTGAGAGGACTCCGCGCGCAGTCGACCGCGTACGCGTATCCGGTCGTCCCGACGCGCGCCCGCTCGATGATGTCGCTGACGGAGCTGAGGTCCACGTCGGCGACGACCACGCCGCGCCCCGGCGCGTTCTCCGAGACCGCGATTTTCATGTGGGGCTGGGAGCGCCGCTGGAAGTAGACGCGGCCCAGGTACTGCTCGTCGGCGCGTGCGCGGACGAACTCGGGCGTCGAGGAGCGGTCGACCGCGCACGTGTACGGTCGGGCTCCAGCTGAGAGCTGCGCACGCACTCCCTCCCGGTTGCATCCAGGTAGCTCAGCTGGCTGATCAGTCGATCGCGGTCCAGCACGCGCTGGAAGTCCTCGTTCCGTTCCTCGAGGCCGCGTTTCCGCGCGCGACCGAGGGCTGAGCAACCGAGTCGAGCTCCCGATCAGGCCCTTCGTGAGCTGCTCGATCGAGATCGCGGCGGAGGATGCCTTGTCCTGCTCCACGCGGGTCACCGCCCGCTTGATGTCGCGCGAGGTGAAGTAGAGCTCCGTGAGCCCGACGGAGATCGTCGCTGCGGCGACGAGAGTGACGACGACCGCGGTGTACTTCCAGATCAGTCGTCGTTGCGGCCGTGCAGGCGAGTCCATGCTCCGCTCCCCGGCGTCGCGGCCGAGGCTACCGATAGACCTCGTCCGCGCGGATGATCATCCCTTGCGGAACCTTGATGCCAAGCCGATTGGCGGTCTTCAGGTTGATCGCGAAATCGACTGTCGGGATCTCCTGGACGGGCAGATCGGCCGGTGTCATGCCTCTGAGCAGGCTGTCCACATAGCGGGCCCCAGCCCGACCAACCGGTGCGAGGTCGGTTCCATACGAGAACAGCGCGCCCTGTTCGACCCACTCCTTCCGGTGTGCCTGGACCGGAAGGTGCGCCTTGCGGGCGAGACGGATCGTCTCCGCCGAGTGGTTGAGGCGGAGGCTCGGAGAAAGGAGGAACGCGCCGTCGACCTCACCCGGCTTCAGTGAACGGAACACGCGCTCGAGGTCCTTGTCCGTGGTCGCGTTCCGAATCTCGAGCTGCAAAGGCCGTTGGAGTCGGGCCGCTGCGGCCTTGTATTGGGCGAGGAGGACTGGCGTCGTCTTCGTGTCCGTCGGATCCACGAGCGTCAGTACGCGGCGCAACTTCGGGACAAGGAGCTGGTACCGCTCCAGCTGCTTGGCGACGACGTCGCGCGCTCCGAAGACTCCGGTGAGATTCCGGTCGGGTCGCGAGAGGCTGTCGGTCAACCCCTGGCGGACCGGATCGGACGGATGCAGGAAGACGATCGGGGTGGGGTGCGGCATCCCCGCGGTCGCCTTCTGCGCGGCGGCGATCGATGCGTCCTCGAACGCGACGATGACGTCGACGCCCTGGCGGACGAACACGGACGCCTGCGTGTCGGCCTCGAACGGCTCGAGATTGCGCCACTCGAGCTCGACGTCCTTTCCCCGGATGTCGCAGCTCTTCAGGATCTTCTTCACGTCCGCGCACCGGGCGACGTCCGCCTCGGGGACGTCCCACCCGAACTTCTCGCGGAGCTCTGTTGCGAGCGCCGGAAACGAGGGAGGGACGTGGTCGGTGCCGACGTGCATCAGGCCGACGCGTGGGACGTTCTGCGCCGCAGAGCTGCTGTCAGAGCCGGAGCATGCCGCGAGGAACAGTGAAATCAGCACGGCACTGCCGAGCGCCAGCGCGACTCGCTTTCCGCCTGCCATCACCGAAACGAGCTTTCTGATCCGATCGGTGATGTCCATGCGACGGACCATACGAGCATCGGAGTGCCAATAGCAACCTTGCTCGCTTGCTGGTGGAAGGGATGCCAGCATCCCTTCCGGTGAGACGACTAGCCGGTCGCCTTCCTCCAGTGATCTCGCACCTGAGCGGGAAAGTCGCGAACCGTGATCGGCTTCTCGAGGTAGCCGGCAAATCCCGCCTCGAGGAACCAATCGCCGTCCGCCTCGGTTCGCAGGGCAGTGAGCGCGACGACGGGAATCCGCGCTGTCGCCTCGCGTCCTTTCAGTTCGCGAAGAACGTCGAAGCCGTCCATGTCCGGAAGCCGCAGGTCGAGCAGGATCACGTCCGGGAGGTCTCCAACCGCTATCTGGATCGCCTCGGCACCGGTCGCCGCCTCGATCGTCCGCATCCCGCCGGCGCGGAGGACGTCACGGGCGAGCTTCAGATTCTTCTCGTTGTCGTCGACGATGAGGACGCGCGGCTGGTCCGGTGGCGGCGATCTAAGGATCTCCCCGTCTGGAGTTGAGGACGACACCGACCTATTCTCACCCAGTGCCGATTCGCGTCGTCCTCGCCGAAGACCAGTACCTCGTACGCGAGGGCCTGCGACGGCTGCTCGACACGCACGACGAGGTCGAGGTAGTGGGCGTCGGCGAAGACCTCGACTCGCTGCTCGCCGCGGTCGACTCCGAGCATCCCGATGTCGTCGTCACCGACATCCGCATGCCTCCGGGCGGCACCGATGAGGGAATCCAGGCGGCCGCGCGACTACGCGAGACGCACCCGCAGATCGGAGTGGTCGTTCTCAGCCAGTATGCGGCGCCGACCTACGTGCTCGCGCTACTGGAGGCAGGGAGCGAGGGCCGCGCCTATCTCCTGAAGGAACGGGTGAAGGATCTCGACCAGCTCGTCGCTGCGATCCGTGCAGTTGCGGCAGGCGGCTCGGTGATGGATCCGAAGGTCGTCGATGCGCTCGTGGCGGAGAACGCGCGGAGTGAGAGCTCGCCGCTCAACGATCTCACCCCGCGGGAGCGCGACGTGCTGCGCGAGATGGCCGAGGGGAGGAACAACGCGGCGATCGCCGAGGCGCTCTTCCTGACTGAGCGATCGGTCGAGAAGGTGATCCACTCGATCTTCCTCAAGCTCGGGCTCAGCTGGGAGACGGCGGTTCACAAGAGGGTGAAAGCCGTGATCCTCTATCTCGCGGAGAGCGGTTAGGGCTGTC
>CAVZNK010000006.1:0-112143 GCA_963776555.1 uncultured Gaiellaceae bacterium
GCGGCGCAGTCGGCCGGCACGCCGACGCAGCGTTCCGGTCGCTTCGCGAGGACGAGCAGCAGGTTGCACGCCAAATCCTGCTCCGGCTGGTGACCGGCGGTGGCAGCGAGGCGCTTACGCGACGGCGTGTCAGTCGCGCCGAGCTCGACGCCGATAGCGACGAGCAGGTCGCGCGCGTGCTGGCGACTCTGGTCGAACGGCGGCTCCTCGTGGCCGACGACGGCAGCGTCGAGCTCGTGCACGAGGCGCTCCTCGAGCAGTGGCCGCGGCTGAAGCTGTGGCTGGAGGAGGACGCGCAGGGTCGCCGGCTCCACCTCCATCTGACACAGGCGGCGTCGGAGTGGGAGGCGTCGGGGCGGGAGCCGGCCGAGCTCTACCGCGGAGCGCGGTTAGCGGCGGCGCTCGACTGGGCCGACGCGGCCGGCGCGCAGGCCGGGCTGAACCGCCTCGAGCGCGAGTTTCTCGAGGAAAGTCGGACGGCGTTCGCGCGAGCGAACCGGCGCCTGCGCGCGCTGCTCGCCGCTGCCGTCGTCCTCCTGCTGGCGGCGCTGGTCGCCGGTGGCGTCGCGCTCGCGGCACGCGGTAGCGCGAAGCGGCAGGCGACGGCGGCGATCGCGCAGCGACTCGGCGCGCAGGCGCTGTCGGAGCAGCGACTCGACCGTGCGCTCCTGCTCGCCCGCGCGGGGATCGCGCTCGACGACACGGAAGCGACGCGGAGCGACCTGCTCGCGGCCCTGCTGCGGAGCCCGACTGCGCTCAGGGTCCTGCACCCGGGCGGCAGTCGCGTCCTCGACGACGCGCTTAGCCCGGACGGGCGCGTGCTCGCAGTCCGCGGCGACGACGGCAGCGTCGCGTTCTTCGACGCGGGCACGGGCGCCGCGGCCGCTCGGACCTGGCACGGCACTGCGAACGTCCGCGACGCCGGCGCGATCGTCCTGCCTGTCAGGGATCTCGCATTCAGTCCCGACGGCCGCGAACTCGCCGTCGGAGACACTGAACGGCAGGGCGGCGGGCCCACGCTCGCGCTCCTGGATCTGGCGTCGCGCCATGCGCGTGTCGTACGGACGAAGGGCAACGCTGCGACCGCTGACGTGGCCTACGCCCCCGACGGCCACACGATTGTGACGGGCGAGATCACCCTCGGTCGTGGGCCGAATTACCCGGAGATGCTGGTCCGGCGGCGGGCGGCGGACGGTGCGGAACTCCGCCGGTCGGCGCCGATCGAAGCGGGCCGGCTCGTCGGCTTCGCGCTCGAAGGTCGGAACCTCCTCGTCACAAGCGGCGACAACCGCGCACTGCTCCTCGATGCGCGAACGTTCCGCCGGGTGCGCTCGTTCGGCGTGGGTGGATCGCCGGCAATCGCGGCGGATGGCGTCACGGCTGCCTTCGGCCATGACGACGGCAGCGTGTCGATCTCTCGCTACGCAGCGGGCGGATCGTCACCCTCGGCGGACGGGTGCCCGGTCGGGTACGCGCTGTTGCCTTCAGCCCTGACCGCCAGGTGCTCGCCTCCGCATCCGACGACGGGACGATCGGTATCTGGAACCTCGCGACGCGGACCCTGCGGGAGACGTACAGGGGCCATTCGGCGGCCGCTCTCGGCGTCGTCTTCGGTCGTGACGGGTCGACGCTCTACTCCGGAGCCGCCGACGGCACGGAGATCGCGTGGGACGTCGGCGGGCTCCGGCGTCTGGGCCGTCCCTTCCGGTTTTCCCATTCTTCGTATGCGGCCACGGCGGTTGCGACCAGCCCGGACAGCGCCTTCTTCGTGACGTCGGCGGCGCCGAACCGCGTGACGATTTGGCGCGCGCGCGACCTGCGGCGCGTCGGCGAGCTTCGCGGCCCGTGCGGCCCGGCGGTCTCCCTCGCGTGGAGCCACGACGGCAGGCTTGTCGCGTGTACCGGCGACGGTCGCCATACCGTCGTCTGGTCGGTGCGCACGCATCGGATTGTCCGCCTGTTCGGCCCATCCGGCGGCGATGGAGGCGTCGGTGTCAACTTCTCGCCCGACGACCGTCTCCTCGCCACGGCCGGGAGCGACGGCGACATCCGGGTGTGGGACATCCGCCGCGATCTCAGGATCGCCGACGTCCCCGGCGAGAACTCGTTGAACGACGTCGATTTCTCACACGACGGAAGCCGGCTCGCCGCAGCCGGGCTCGACGGGTTCGTCGAGATCTGGGACGTCGTCCACCGCAGGCTCGAGCGCAAGGCGGGGCCTGGTCCGCCCCTGCTCCTTCGCGATCCGCTTCTCGCCGGACGGCAAGCAGATCGCGACCGGCGACAGCACGGGGAGCGTCGCGTTCTGGGACGCGGCGACAGGGCGGCAGGCGCCGCCGCTTCGCACCGAGGTCGGCGACGTCTGGAGCGTGACGTTCTCGCCCGATGGGTCGGAGGTCATGACGACCGGCAGCGACGGGACGCTACGCCTCTGGGACCTCGCTTCGCACAAACTCGTCGGCGGTCCGCTCCCGGGGTCGAACACAAACGGCTGGGGCACGTACTTCCCCGACGGTCGCCACGTGATTTCTGTCTTCGGCTCCGGTGTCGGCGTCGTCTGGGACGTCGATCCAGCGGACTGGGAGCGGGCGGCATGCGCCGTCGCAAACCGTGAGCTGACGCCGGCAGAGTGGCACGACTTCGTTCCGGAGCGCGGCTACCGGCGGATCTGCGGCTAATCGAGTCTGAAACCGAGGCCGGACTACCAGCAGTCTCTTACCGGGTCCTGGCCACCCTACCGAGGAGACGCAATCACCCAGGCGGTTCTCTCAACTCGGCCACGAGCCAGCTCGCCTCCCGAAGGTGATCGAATGGAAGGCGTGAATGACAGGAGCGAGACGTACCCGCGCTGGTGGGCCGTGCGCCCAGCGCAGAACCTGAAGCCCGCCACGTACCGCTGCCCGTTCTGCGGGAAGCATCTGCCCGCATTGAGCGAGCACATGCTGATCCTCCCGGAGGGCGACCCTGCCGGGCGACGCCACGCACACCCTCGATGCGTGCTCGCCGCTCGGGAGGCGAATCGACTTCCGAGTCGTGATGAGTGGCGCTCGACCCAGCCCCGCCAGGATTGCTCGCACGTCTGTTCCGGCGCGAGTAGCTCAAGAGCGTTTGGGACTGCGATCAGCAGATCCGCGGAGACCCCTCCCCCATGCGAAGTCCCCAGGCGTCGGGGCCCAGTCGGGGGACTTGCTCACTCGGGAGCGCCCGCCACTTCCCTCGCGCGCACGCGGAATAGAAAGGAATAGAAAGAGGTGTGAGGGCACCCCCACCCCGCGGACGTGTTCGACGGGTTGGGCCTGGCGGCGGGGGAACGGCTCTGACGGCCACGGATAGAGATGCAGTAACCGCGCCCCCTCGAGGTGCGCCACACGCTCGACGACTACCGGCCCCGAGTTGCACCCATACTGCGTCGTCCGTCAGCCATCGCTTGCCTCCTCGCTGTTCGGGTAGACCTCGACGCAGAAGCGCAGAAGCTTCTCGAGCTGCGCTCCGGAGATCGAGTAGTTGGCGATGCCCCGCCACACCTGCTGCTCTGCCAGGCACTGGGCAGCGGCCTCGTAATCAACGGCGGGAGGAACGGGCTGCGCCGACGAGTGAGAAGTCCGGAACAGGAGCAAGGCGCCCAGAATGACCAGCAGGGCGCCAGTGGAAACGAAGACGAGCCTCACGACTCGTTCCGGAGCCAGGGGGCCGCGCGGTACGCCAGCCCGTCCCGCAGGTCGTACATCGTGAACTTGACCGAGAGCCGCAGGCGCCAGACGACATCGTCGGTGGGCAGGAAGAGATCGCTCACGCGGCGGCCTCGAAGACGCAGAGCAGGGACTCGTCTGCGGGCACGATGGTCGTGCGGACGAGGCGGATTGCCTCTCCCTCGTGCTCCAGCTCGGCGGCAGCTGCACGGAGGCGGTCGGCGCAGGTGCTCAGGTTGCGGACGGACGTGCCTGGCCGGTAGTGCTCGACGAGGTAGGACGTTGCCTGCTCGGCGTCTCGCGGTGCCATCGCGGCGACGCTACGCCGAAGGGCCGCCGCGCGAATCGGGTGTTTCCCTACGTTCTTGTCTCTCGTCTTCAGGTCGAGCGCCGATGCGCGCACCGAGCTCTGCTCGGGAGCGGATGCCCAGCTTGCGGTACACGCGGGCAAGATTCGCCTCGACCGTCTTCGTGCTGACGAAGGCTGCCTTCGCGACCTCTCGGTTGGTGAGACCAGCGGCGGCGAGCTCCGCCACCCGCAACTCCGTCGGCGTGAGCTCGTCCGGGGCGCGACGCCTCGGGCTGACGCGCGCGAGCTCGGCTCGCGTGCGCTCGACCCACGCCGGCGCCCCGAGGGCCTCGAAGATCTCGAGCGCCTCGGAGAGCACCGCAAACGCTGCCCGGCGCTGCTTTGTCCGGCGAAGCAACGTGCCTTGCACGAGCAGGTCCCACCCGAGCTCGAAGGGAAGCCTCGACGCACTCGCACGTTCGAGGCGCTCGAGCGCGGCGAGTGCCTCTTGGAGGTCGCCTTGCGCCGCGAGGACCAGCGCGCGTGCGCGCGGCAGTGCGACGCGGATCCAGAGGCGGGGGAAGCGCCGGCCACGTTCTTCGAGCCTCGCGAGCGCCCCCTTCGCCCGTCCGAGGTCGCCGAGTGCGAGCAGCGACTCGATCTCGAGCGGCTCGCTCCAGTCGAGCAGCGGTTCCGTCACTCCCATCGACTCGTACGACGCCCGCATCCGCGTCAGCGCCTGATCGGCCGCTTCGTAGTCCCCGGCTGTGAACTCGGCGAAACCACGGATCGCCAGCAGGCGTTCGACCCACCAGGTCTGCGCTCCCATGCTCTCGGCCTCTTCCAGAAGCCACAGGAGCGTCGAAGAGGCTCTCTCCAGCCTGCCGCGATGCGCGTCGACGAGCGAGCGCCAGCCGAAAGCCACCGCATGCGCCCTGCCGACGTCGAGGCCCTCCATCAGAGCGCAGCTTCGCTCCGCGAAGTCCTCCGCGAGATCCCAGTTTCCCGCGCGGAGCTCGACTACCGCTCGGTAGGCGAGACGATCACCTCGCATCTTTTCGTCGCCACGCTCGCGAAACCAGACATCTTCGAGCTCATGTCGCGCTCGGGCGGCGTCGAAGTCGTCCGTGGCCGTGTACCAAAGAATGGGAATGAGCCTGCTTGGACCCGTGACCGACTCCAGATCGAGCCCGCGCTTCAGGAGCTCGAGGCGTGGTTTCCGTCCGAGCAACGCCTCGGCCCAAAATCGGTCGAAGAGCAAGACCTGATGAGGATCAGCGTCACCGCCCAGAAGCGCCTCGGCTCGCGCGGCGAACTCAAGAGCCCGTCCTGGGTCCAGCGTGCGCGTGAGATAGACCCACGCGATGCACACATCGCGTTGAAGCTCGAGGTCGTCCCCGGACTCGGCCAGCGCGTGGTCCATATGTTCGAAGACGCTCTCGACTGCGCCTGCGTCCCACTCGATGAAACTGAGGAGAAGCAACGCCCGCACGCGCGCGGCGGATGTCGGTGAGTCGGCGACGGCCCTTTCGGCGAGGGCCCGGGCGGTTGCGAGATCGCCCGTCTCATGCACCGCAGCGGCTTGGCTCAACGTCCGCCGGACGAGCTCCTCCGCATGATGCGGGGGCGTCAGCCGACGAGACTCGTGGAGCAGCTCGGCCGCGGCGTCGTGCGCCCCTCGCATCGAGGCCGTCTTCGCGCCTTCTTCGATGGCGGAGGCAGTGGCCTCGTCGGGACCGGTCGCGGCAGCTGCGAGATGCCTCGCCCGTTCCTCGGCATCACCGGCGACGGATGCCAAGCGACGATGCAGCACGCGCCGCCGCGAGCCTGAAGCCGCCCCGTAGAACGCCGACGCGAGTAGTGGATGGGTAAAACGAATCGTCTCGCGTTCCGTGCGCAGCACCCCTGCTTCCTCGGCCGCGAGCAGCGCCTCCGGCACGTCCACCGACGATCCGACCGCCGCCTCGACCTTCGCGAGCGTCGGCTTGGGCAGCGCCGACATGACGAGCACGAGCTCCTGCGCCGACGGCGGGAGCTCCGGAAGACGGGACGAAACGAGTTCCTGCAGGCTCGCCGGCACCGGAAGCGGGTCGACGAGGCTGTAGTCGGCGTCGCCGACCGGAAGGGCACGGGCGATCTCAAGCGCAAAGAACGGGTTCCCGCCCGATGCCTCGAGGATCCGGATGAGCTTCGGCCGTGGCAGCGCCGTGCCGATCCGGCTCTCGATCAGGTAGTGCAACGCGCCGAGCGAGAGCGGAGTCGGCACGATGTGCAGCAGGCGGTTCTCGGGAAGCGCGCGGTCTAGGTGGAGCGGATTCTCCTCCAGCCCATCCGAGCGCCACGTCAGAAGCAGCCCTGTCTGTGCCGGGAGCCGGCGCGTGGCGAACTCGAGCGCCTGCGCGGATGCGCGGTCGAGCCACTGGACGTCGTCGACGGCGACGACGAGCGGCTCGTCGCGGGCGAGGATGCTGAGAGCGCTCACGAATCCGGCCGCCGTCGTGCGCGGATTCGCCCGCTCTTCGGCCGGCGCGCGGAGCAAGACGGTCGCCAGCGCGCGGGCCTGCGGCACCGGAAGACGGGCCTCCACATCGTCGAACACGCCCCCGACGAGATCGGACAGCGAGACGTACGAAAGTCGCGCCTCGCTTTCTGCCGGCCGCGCGGTCAGCGCCCGGTAGCCTCGGGCCTCGATCTCTCGCAAGGCCTCGGACCACAGCGTCGTCTTGCCGATTCCGGCCTCGCCCTCGATGACGAGAGCCGACGAAGCGCCGGCGAGACCGTCCACGAACCGCTCGACGGCACCGAGCTCCGCCTTGCGACCGACTATCTCGTCTACGACTATGTGTGCTTCATAACGAGGACGGAGCCGAGCTTCAAGGCTTCGATCCGGAGAAGTGGCGACGGAGAACTCCTCGCGTCCGCGCGTTGCGGACGGCAGAAGCCGATCGCGGGTCGCCTCTCGAGTGCGCTCGCACTCTTCGGAATCGGCGCGGCGATCACGCTCGTCACCGCGGCGAGCTGGATCCGCTCCGGTCTCCGGCAGGTGGGCTTCGGCGTAGTCGCCGCCACGCTGACGTACGGCGTCGGACGGCTTCTCGGCGTTGCGATCGACTGACTGCCACTCTCGCGCTTCAGCGCCAGTCGAAGTACTCGCGATGGATCTTCCTGGCGGAGACACCGGCGAGCACGAGCTGCGTCTGGAAGCTGCGAAGCATGGGCTGCGGGCCGCACATGAAGACGGAGAGATCGCGCGGATTACTCCCCGTCTCCTCTAGGACACGGCCGGGCGTCAGGCGCCCGTGACGACTCGTGTCGAAGAGATGGACGCGCAACGATTCGTGGCGGTCGGCGATCGCTCGTATCTCGTTCGCGAACGGCGGGTCTCCTTCGGCCGAGTAGAAGAACTCGACCCTGTACGGGAGCGCGCCGTCGAGTGCGCGCAGCCAGCTGAGGAACGGCGCGACCCCGACGCCGCCCGCGATCCAGATCTGCCGCTCGGTTCCCTTCGAGTAGCTGAAGCGGCCATGTGGGCCTCCCACGACGGCTGGCATGCCGGCCTCGACGAGGTCCGGGAGGGGCGATGTGTAGTCGCAGAGTGCCTTGACCGTCACGCGGAGGAGATCCTCGTGAGGAGCGCTCGCGATCGTGAACGGGTGACGGTGCCAGCCGTCTTTCGCCTCCACGTAGACCATCGCGAACTGGCCCGGTACGAAGTCGATCTTCCGTCCCAGAGGTCGGAGCGTCGCCGGTTCTTTAGGCGCGGACGCACAGTCCCCGCAGAGCCAAGGCGCGATGTGCACGCTCGTCGCTCGCCCCGTGCACCCCGGGAGCTCGAGATCTCCTCCGGCGCTGACGAGAGCCGCGCTGACGCGTCGCGCTTTCAGTAGGCCGATGGCGGCGTCGACCACCATGCCTTTGCGATCCCTCCGAGGTCGAGTGCACAACCGGACGGGAGCACGACCGTACGCGAGTGGCGGTCGAGGACGATCTTCCGCCAGTCGCCGCCCGACCTCGCGACCCTAACGAGAGACTCAGGCATGCGGTCGAACGACTCGGCGTAGCCGATGCGTCGAAGCTGCGGCAGGAGCGTCGGATCGAAGACGCCGTCCGTCGCCCGCGCGGCCGCAGCCCCCGCCACGATCGCGTCGAACAGCAGCCGACCGACGACCACCGGCTGGCCGGCGCGGGCATTGAGGCACGAGAGCTCGCTGTCCGGGAGAAAGCGGCTGAGCCTCGCCTCGGCGTTCGCGAAGAGCTCGCGCACCGGCGTGATGGCGTTACTCCGGTCGGAGGGCAGAAGGACGTGCGCATCCGATCCCATCGCGTTGAATCGAAACGAACGCATCGCGGACGGAATCGCGAGCTCAGGAGACACTCGACTGTGCGACCGGAGGCGACTGGGGCGCGGTCGATCGAGGTGAGCTCTGAGTGGATCCCGGACCCTCGTTGAAGGCGAAATCGGAGGCGTTCGCATCGAAGAAGCGCGTCGCGTGGGTTGCGCTGCGACTCGAGCGCGGCCCTGACGTTCCGGCGGAAGCACCTTTGACCGCGTGCTGCATCACGAGGCCGAAAAGCGCGGCGAATCCGAGCACGGACGCGATGGTGGTCCGCTTCTTCAGCACGGCTAGCCGCAAGTAGTGGCGTCGTCGGACGAGCGCTCGGCCCTCGGGCGAGGTGGTCATGCGGCGAACGTACGCGCTCTCAATGAGAGAACGGTGAGACACGCCTGAACGCGAACTAAGAGCCGGCCCACGGCCCGCTGTAGTCCGCCGCCGGTGGTCTTACTTGAGTGTCTTCAGGTAGGCGACGAGAGCGGCGAGATCGTCGTCGGGAATGATCCCGCCCCAATGCGGCATGCTCGTAATCGGCGGTTTACCGATGACGCTGCCGGAGCGGATCATCTCGGTGATCTTCTCGTCGGTATTGAACTCCTGGCGAAAGTCTTGCCCGGCAAGAGATGGGATCGTCTTGTCCTCGGAGAGCGGGTTCGGGACTCCGCCGAGGCCGCTCGGACCATGGCAGTTGATGCAGCCATACCGCACGTAGAGTGCGGCGCCGGCGACGGCCGGGCCCTGGTCGAGGGAAACCGGGATCGGTGTCGCGTCAATCACTTTCGGGAGCCCCGCTTGAAGGTATGCCACGAGATCGTCGACCTGGCTCGTGGAGATCACCGGCCCCCAGACGGGCATATACGGCTTCTGCGGGTTAGCCGACTCCCCCAGCCCGTGGTTGATTATCGAGCTCAGCTGGGCGACGGTCAGTGTCTTGCCAACGTCGGTGAGTGTCGGCACGTCGGGCGACACGCCTCCCTTTCCCTGCATGCCGTGACAGGACGAGCATGCAAACTGGACGAAGAGATGACCTCCCATGGCGACGTGCGGATCGCTTGGGTTGGTGCCGGCACCGCATCCCGCCAGCAGCGCCAGGCTGCCAAACAGGGTCACAAAGAAGCCCACCGCGACGAACGTGCGGCGCATCAGATGGAGTATTGGGCTTGGGGACGGCGGGATCAAGCGGCGCACTTTGCTCGATACGCATCGGCCGGCTCAAGGGATGATCGACGGTGGAGGATGTGGGGATCTCTCGCGTCGAAGCGTAAGCCGTCACGACGCTCCTTCCGCCCGCCTCCAACTCGCGCTCGTCGATCCGCCGGTAGCTATCGGAGACTTCGCCTGTGATCTGCTCGACGAATCGCTGCGCGTCATCCACGAGAAGCCTTGACATCCGGAAGGAGTCCGAGTCGCGTCAATTCGAGCCGCAAGGCCATCGCATCGGTGAACTGGATTGTGCGGAACCCAAGGCCAGCCGCCGCCTCCACGTTCGCCGGCGAATCGTCGATGAAGAGCGCCCGGGTGGGCTCGACGCCGGCGCGCTCTGCGAGGTGCTCGAAAATCCTCCGATCGGGCTTGTTGACCCCGACGTCTCCCGAGATGACGATCACCTCGAACCAGTTGAGGAAGTCGAATCGCTCTCGGGCAATCGGGAACATCTCTGCGGACCAGTTGCTGAGCGCAAACAGTCGGACGCTCGCATCACGCAGTTCCGCGAGGACTTCGACCGTTCCTGCGATCTCGCCAGCCAGCATCTCCGGCCATCGTCGGTGGAACGCTTCGATGAGCTCTCGCCGATCGGGATGCTCCGAAACTAGTAGTTCAACGGCCTCCTCCCAGGGTCGCCCGGCATCCTGGTGCGCGTTCCACTCCGCGGTCGTCACGTCGGTAAGAAACGCCTCCATCTCGTCGGAGTCATCGAACAGCTGCCGGTACAGGTAGCGCGGATCCCAATCGATGAGGACACCCCCGAGATCGAAGACCACGATCGTCGGGCGTGATCCATCCTGCATCCCACGAACGCTAGCGCTCCAACTCGACGGGCCTGACGAGCTCGCCGTGATCGAGGCGAAATGCCCCTAAAACGCTGACGGAGAGCCACTTCCCGCCATGTCCGAACACCGCCACTCCTCTGACAACCCCCCAGACATCGACGACGAGGGTGTCCTGCGAATCGACGCACAGCTTCTTGCGTACGCGGGAGGCGTGCGACTCCAGGGTGCGCGTTCGGCCGAGCAAGCGCGTTTAGCACCCCGTGGGACGGCCCCTAGGTCAGAGGCCCGGCTGATACGGAGGGGGCTTCTTGCTCATCACCGCCCCGACGATCCAGAGGATGGGGAAGATGAACCCGATAAAGAACATGACCATATGGCCGTTCTTCCACGTCAGCACCCCGGCGGAGAGCAAACAGGCCAGCCAGAGGAGGCCAAAAAATCCTCCGTAGAAGTACCAATGGTTGAAGGCCAAGAGCATGCAACTCCTCTTTCTTTGGCGTCCGATGAAAAGACAGCCTCACAGCCGGGTCGGACATCTGATCGCTTGACCTCTTCTGCCCTCCGCGTGTGGAACTTCCTCAGCGACTCGGCGTGCGGGGCGGTACGTACCAACGTCGTTAGCGCCCCACTACTGAGCTACAGCTTGGCCTCTATTGCGGCCAGACGCTCGTCTAGCCGTAGGAGGAGCGTGCGAGTCTCGGCCTCGCTCGCCGCTCGTGCGTTCGCTTCCTCGGCCGCCTTTGGTTCCTGCTCGGCAGAGATGAAGAGCGAAGTAACTGTCGCGGTCAGGAACGAGAGAAAGGTGACGCCGAGGATGATCGTTGCACTCCCGACGACCCGCCCCCAAGGAGTACTAGGCACGACATCTCCGTAGCCGACAGTCGCGATCGTGACTAGAGCCCACCAGGCGCCGACTCCGAACGACGGGAAGTCCTCTTCGTCGACGAGCGTCGCGATGAAGCCCGCGAGCAGCGCGAGCGACAGTGTCGTGAGAGCGAGGAAGGGGAAGATGCGACGCGATCCGACTACGCGCACGATACGCGTCTCGAGGCGCGAACCATCTGGCCTCGCGGCCCTTGTCGTACTTGGATCTTCCGGCACAGGGCTTTCTTTTCGATCGCGTCGTCCGCGTCCCTCCGCGTGAGGCCTTCGTCAGCGACTCGGCTGCGAGAGCCGCACTTCCCGTCGTGACCTTTTAGTCACAGCCGTTGCAAACTGCCTGTCCATGCGCCGAGGTCGGGTTTGGGCGTGTACATAACTCTTTGAGGGAAGCCGTCTCAGGCTTGGATCTGTCAACCGTTTCGCGGTTCGCCTAATCGAGCAGGCGATAGCCGACGCCCCACACGTTGACGATGTAACGGTCGTCATCGGAGATATTCAGCTTCCGCCTCACACGCGATGCGTGGGATTCCAAAGTGCGTGTACGGCCGAGTGCGCGATAGCCCCACACCTCGCGGAGAAGCTCCTCCTTCGTGAACACGCGGTAGGGCTCGGACGCGAGCTTCGCGACGAGCTCGAACTCCTTCGCCGAGAGGAGCACGGACACGTCCCGAACGCGCACGCGACGCGTGGGCCGGTCGACCACGAGGTCGCCAGCCACGAGCGTGTCGCCGGGGGCCGGGGAGCTTCGCCTGAGCAGCGCGCGAATGCGGGCGAGCAGCTCCTCGTACGCGAAGGGCCGGCCGACGACGTCGTCGGCGCCACGGTCGAGGGCGCGCACACGCTCGACGGGATCGGACGTCGGGGCGAGGACGATGACCGGGACGTTCCGATCCCAGGTGCGGCCCGGCTCGCCACGCCGTAGCCGCAGACAGAGGTCGAGCTCTGCGAGGAGCACGAGGTCGGGCCGGGCGCTCTCGACGAGCTCGAGCGCCTCTGACCGCCGCGCGGCACCGAGGACGTCGAAGCCGTCGTCACGGAGCTGCCGACCGAGATACTCCCGCGTCTGCGGCTCGAGCTCGGCGACGAGGACGGCGCTCGGCATGGGGGCGACGCTAGTCCCGCCGAGACCTACGCGCCAGATGTCCTTTGTGGCGTATCAGGAACAAGCGATCCGCAGCCGACAAGGCCGAGAGCTACAGCCTTCCGTGCCGCAGGATGCCCCACACGAGCCAGATGCCGAAGATCCCCGCGATGAGGAAGCCGACGAGGGCGAGCAGGTGGATCCCCAACAGATGCGGGCCGCCCTTCGCGAAGACCCCGATCATCGCCGACCCGAGCAGGCCGCCGAGGATGACGAGCGCCACGGCGATGCGATTCGTCGCCTTGTCGATGTGGTCGTCGATCTCGTCGATCCCAGGGTTCTCGATGTGCACCTGGAACGTGCCTTCGCGAAGCCGCTCGAGGATGTCGCCGACCTGGTAGGGCATCTCGCGCGCCACCGAGGCAAGCCCGGCGGCTTCGGCTCGCGCTCGCCGGGAGACGGCGCGCGGATGGAAGCGTTCGGCGAGGAGCCCGCGCGCGTACGGCTTCGCGACCTCGAAGACGTTGAAGTCCGGATAGACCTCCTGCCCGACCGAGGCGAGCGTCGCGATCGCCTTGTCGAGCATGACGAAGCGGCTCGGGAGCTTGAGGTTCATCGAGTAGATGAGCTGGAAGCCCTCGCGGATGACCTGGATGGGATCGATGTCCGAGAGCCGGCTTCCGTAGTAACGCTCGAAGAGAACGCGCAGCTCCGCTCGGAACTCCTGCTCGCGCTCCGGCGCATAGCGGACGCCGAGTTCGCGCAGCCGGCGGGGTATGGCGTCGACGTTCTCGGTCGCCGCGTCGACGAACAGCATCGTCAGCTTCGCCATGTCGTCGTCCGTCAGCTTCCCGGCCTGGCCGAAGTCGACCAGCCCGAGCGCGCCCGAGTCGAGGACGAAGATGTTCGCCGGGTGCGGGTCCGAGTGGAAGAAGCCGTGCCGGAAGACCATCGTCATCCACGCATCCGCGAGCTGGTGGGCGATATCGCGGCGCTCGTCGGGGCGGAGCGACTCGAGGACGAGGTCGGCGATCTTCGTCCCGCGCAGGTACTCGAGGGTGAGGATGCGCGACGTCGAGTACTGCTTGATCACGCGCGGCACGACGACCCGCTCGTCACGCGCGAAGTTGCGATGGAACATCTCCGCGTTCCGCGCCTCGTGCCCGTAGTCGAGCTCGAGCCGGATGGACCGCGCGAACTCGTCCACGAGCTCCTGCGGGTCCATGAACTCGAGCGCCTTGACGCGCTCTTTCAGGAGCCGCGCCGCCTGGTAGAGGAGCCCGAGGTCGGCCTCGATCTGCGCGGCCGCCGCCGGCCGCTGCACCTTGACGGCCACCTCCCTGCCGTCCGGCAGCACGGCCCGGTGCACCTGGCCGATCGAGGCGGACGCCTGCGGGGCCAGGTCGAACTCGAGGAACGCGCGATCCATCCGCAGGTCGAGCTCCGCCTCCACCGCGTCGCGCACCTGCTCGAACGGGACCGGCGAGGCGTCATCCTGGAGCCCGCGCAGCTCGGCGACGATGTCGGGCGGGATGACGTCCGGGCGCGTCGAAAGCAGCTGGCCGAACTTCACGAACGTCGGGCCGAGCTCGTCGAGCATCATCCGCAGGCGACGGCCACGATCCGAAGCCGTCGCCTCGTCCCCGTTCGCGTCGCCCGGAACGAGGTCCGAGAGCCGGTTCCGCCGGAGGAAGTAGCCGAACCCGTGCCGCGCGGCCACCTGGGCGATCTCGGTCAGGCGGCCCAGGTTCCGCGTCGTCCGCTCCTGGGTCGACGCCATCGCCCGGGATTGTAGGGTGGGCGGCCGCTCGACCTAGGGAGCCGGGTCGCGCTCGAGCAGCCGTATGCGGTGCTCGAGCTGCGCGACGCGCAGCGAGAGATCCTCGACGGCCTCCCTCGAGGCGGTGCCGAGCTCGCTCGCCGCCTTCGCCGCGAGGCTGCCCCCGCTCTCGCCGAGCCGGGACGCCTCACGACGCCAGCTGTCGAGGACGTCCGTGATCACCGCTTGCACCTCGTCGCGCTCGACGCCGAGCCGGTCGCCGATCTCGGCCGCGAGCTCGTCCGCGTGCTGCGCGACGAGCGCCATGGCGCCGACCCCGGCGAGAGCCAGCGTCTCGAGCGAGCTGCGGTCCCTCGCCACTAGCGGGCGCGTCCGTGGGGCCGGGAGGCGCGTCGTTGCCGACGGCGTTCGCGCTTGGACGAGGACGGCGTCGGCGGCATGGCGACCGGGGCCGGGGCGCGGCGCCTCGGCCGCGTCCTCCGGCTTTCCGTCTGCCGCTGCGAGCTCCTCGGCCTCCTCCGCGAGAGCCCCGCCGACGGACGAGAGTCCGGCGAGCGCGCCGAGGTCGTCTCGCCTGCGCTGGAACTCGGGCTCGCGCTCCTTCAGGGCGCAGAGCAGTGGTGCGGCGAGGAATATCGAGGAGTACGCGCCCGACCCGATGCCGACGAGGAGGGCGAAGGCGAAGTCCTTGAGGGTGTCGCCGCCGAAGACGTACAGCGCGCCGACCGGCAAGAGCGTGATGAAGGTGGTCGCGAGCGAGCGGGGGAGCACCTCCCACATCGACACGTTGCCGATGACGCGGAAGGACGCCCGGCGCATGAGCGGGACGTTCTCGCGGACGCGGTCGAAGACGATGATGGTGTCGTAGATCGAGTATCCGAGCACGGTCAGCACCGCGGCGACGGTCGCCGTCGACACCTCCCGGGAGGTGAGCGCGTAGACGCCGACCGTGATCACCACGTCATGCGCGAGCGCGACGAGCACGCCGACCGAGTACTTCCACTGAAAGCGGAGCGAGATGTAGCCGACGATCAGGAGCAGGCTGACGACGATCGCGAGGAGTGCGTTCTTCGCGATCTGGCGCCCGAAGCTCTCGGAGACGTTCTTCGCGCCGAACGACGTCGCCTGCACCGCATTCGACAGGTCCTGCTGGAGCCGGTTCTGCTCGGCGTTCGTCAGCGACTCCGTGCGGATCTGGAAGTTCTTGTACTTCCCGTCCGTGGAGGCGCCGCGGCCCTGGATGACCGCGCTCGCCTGGCCGATCGACGCCGCCTCGCGCCGCACCTGCTCGAGCGAAGTCGGCTGGGGCGTGCGGAACGCGATCTGCGTGCCGCCCTTGAAGTCGATGCCAAGGTTGAGGCCCTTCACGCCGATGGCGACGATCGAGATCGCGACGACGACCGCGGAGATCGCGAACCAGATCCGCCGCTTGCCCATGAAGTCGATGCGCAGCCAGCGCGGTATGCCCTGGCCCATCGCGCCCATGAAGCGGGGGTTGTGGAACCAGCCGAACCCGCCGAGCACCGACAGGATCGCGCGGGTCGCGAGCACAGCGGTCAGCATCGAGAGCGCGGTGCCGATCAGGAGCATGAGCGCGAACCCGCGCACGCTCGCCGTCGCGACCGCGAACAGGACCATGGCCGTGATCGCGGTGACAACGTTCGCGTCCACGATGGTGTGGAAGCCCTTCTGGTAGCCCTGGGCGATCGCCGCGCGTACGGAGCGCCCGGCGCGGACCTCTTCCTTGATGCGCTCGAAGATGACGATGTTCGCGTCCGCTGCGACGCCGAACGTCAGCACCAGCCCGGCGAAGCCCGGCAGGGTGAGCGTGACGTTGAAGAGGAGGATCGTCGCGTACAGGAACGCCGCGTAGATCGCGAGACCGGCGACCGCGACGAGGCCGAGGAAGCGGTAGAAGATGAGAAGGAAGATCGCGACGAGGATCAATCCGCCGATCGCGGCTCGCCACGCCTCGCGGAGCGAGTCCTTGCCCAACGTCGCCGAGATGTCGGTGCGGTCGAGGGTGTCGAACTTGACCGGCAGTGCGCCCGTCTGGAGCACGAGCGCGATGTCCTTCGCCTCCTGGAACGAGTCGAGGCCCTGGATCTGCGCGCGTGCCGCCTCCGATCCCGCCCGACAGGCTCGAGTCCGTGAAGTCGATCTGCGGGAAGGTCTTGATCTCGCGGTCGAGGACGATCGCGAAGTGCTGTGGCTGCTGGCGGAGCTTGCCGCGGATCCACTCGTCGCGCGTGATCCGTTCGAATGTCTTCGAGCCCTTGCCCGTGAACTCCATCGTCACGATCGGCCGACCGTTGGTTCCCGGGCTCGTGTCGAAATCGGCGCGCGTGCCGGAGAGCTTCAGGTCCTCGCCCGTCATCTGCGGGATGTCCGGTGGGTCGGTACTTGAAGAGGTAGTACCACGTCTGGGTCGAGGGGACGCCGTTGCCGCCCGCGCCCGGGACACACGACGGCGCTGGCGCCGCACGTCACGACAACCATGCCATGAGGAACCGCGAACAGGTCGCGGCCTGCGGGGAGCTTCCCTCCGACCTTGGCGAGCGCGTCCGCCTTCGTCCCGAACGGCCCGGACACGACATGTCGCGCCTTCGGGTTCACGATGTACCACGCGTCCGAGGCTTCGCCCTTCACCTGCGACTGCACCTGCGCAAGGAGCGCGTACAGGGAGGCAGTCTCGACCGGCTGGCCTTGGACGGAGATCGAGGGGCCGACGAGCGATGTCTCGAGGTCGAACAGCTCGAGCTGTGCGGTCGTCCCGATGATCTTCGCGGCCGCCTCGGGATCCTTCACGCCGGGGAGCTCGATCACGATCTGGTCGTTGCCCTGCGTAGTGATGACCGGCTCCGACACGCCGAGCTTGTCGACGCGGTTGCGCATGATGTCGAGCGAGCGGTCGAGGTCGTCCTACGTGAGGCTGCGGTTCGGCGGCGGGACCGCCTGCAGCGTGACCTCGAGCCCTCCCTGCAGGTCGAGACCCAGCGTCGGCTTCTGGTGCAGCGGCGAGGCCGGGATCGCCATCAGGGCGACGCCGAGGAGAGCTGCGGCGAGCAGCCCGAGGACGATGGTGGAGGTGCGCCTGCTCACGGTGGGCGCCTCAGGTTAGCGATGGCCGTCTTCCGACACCGCCTCGGCAGCGCCGCTCCTAACGGCATCTTCGTCGTCCGTAACGGCACCTTCATCGCCTTCCCGGATTTCGCGGGCGTGCTCGGAGCTCGGGTCGTCGAGCTCGTCCTCTTCCTCCGGCGGCAGGACCGCCGCGATCGCGCGCCGTGTCATGTGGACCTCGACGCCCTTCGCGATCTCGACCACCACGTCGTCGCCTTCGGCTCCGGTGATCGTCCCGTAGATCCCGCCGGTCGTGATGACGTCGTCGCCGATCTCGGCGTTCTCGATCGTCGATTGCTGCTGCGCCTGGCGCTGGCGCTGCGGCCGGATCATGACGACGTACATGACCCCGAGCATGAGCGCCAAGATGATCAGGATTGCCAAGCTTCCTCCTCCGGCGGGCGGACGAGCCGTGCGAGCGCCGCGTCCCGGAACGTCGAGAACGTGCCCCGCTCGATCGCCGCACGCGCGCGAGCGGTCAGGTCGAGTACGAATCGCAGATTATGCAGGCTGAGCAGCCGCAATCCGAGGATCTCCCCCTGCGTGACGAGGTGGCGGAGGTAGGCGCGGGAGAAGCGCTCGCACGCCGGGCAGTCGCACTCCTCGTCGAGCGGGCGCGGGTCGGAGCGGTGCACGGCGTTGCGGAGGTTGAGCCGCCCTTCCCAGGTCAGCGCCGACCCGGTTCGGGCCGTACGCGTCGGCAGGACGCAGTCGAAGAGGTCGATCCCGCGGGCAACGACCTCGAGGATCCCGCGCGGGTCCCCGATGCCCATGAAGTAGCGGGGCCGGTCGACGGGCAGGAGCGGTGCGGCCCACCCGACGCAGTCGAACATCTCGCCTCGGCGGACTCGCCGACCGCGAGACCGCCGAGAGCGAACCCGTCGAAGCCGAGCGCGGTGATCTCGGCGATCGAGCGCCTCCGAAGCTCGTCGTCGGTGCCGCCCTGCGCGATGCCGAAGCGGAGCTGGCCGGTCGCTCGCGGAGCGTCCGCCTGCCGCTCGGCCCAGCGGGTGGTCGTCTCGACGGCTCGTTCGAGCTCGGCTCGCGATGCCCCGGCCGGGAGGCAGACGTCGAGGCACATGGCGATGTCGGATCCGAGTCGCCGCTGGATCTCGGCCGTCCCCTCGGGCGTGAACCGCTCCTCGGCGCCGTCGTACACCGAGCGGAAGGTCACGCCGTCCTCGTCGAGCGCGGCGATGGTGTCCCGGAGCGAGAAGACCTGGAAGCCGCCGGAGTCGGTGAGGATCGGCCCGCTCCAGCCGCGTGAACGCATGGAGCCCGCCCAATTGCTCGACCACCGTTCACCCGGGCGGAAGTGCAGGTGGTACGCGTTGCCGAGGATCACATCGGCTCCGAGCGCGCGCACCTCGTCAGGGTGCAGCGCCTTGACGGTGCCTTTCGTGCCGACAGGCATGAATGCGGGCGTTCGGATCTCGCCGTGCGCTGTCGTCAGCACGCCGGCGCGGGCGGCCCCGTCGGTCGCCTCGAGTCGGAAGCTCATCGTGTCGGCTGCGCGAGCCGTGCGACGGCGCCCCCGGGGCCACCCCGCGCCTCCACCCGCTTTGAGCGTATCGCCGTCGAGCGCACGCATGGGACACGAGAGGCGGTCCGAGAGCGCAACGATTCCCGTCGATTGATGCTGCGGCCCGCACTCAGAGCACCACCATCGCGTCGCCGAACGAGTAGAAGCGATAGCGCTCGGCGATCGCCTCGCGATAGATGCGCCGCGTCTCGTCGACGCCGACGAACGCCATGACGAGGGCGAGCAACGTCGAGCGCGGCAGGTGGAAGTTCGTCACGAGCGCATCGACCCGCCGGAAGTGGAAGCCCGGCGTGATGAACAGCGTCGCTCGTCCGGTGAGCTCGCCCGTCCGCGCGACCGTCTCGAGCGCGCGCACGGTTGTCGTTCCCACCGCGAGCACGCGGCGTGCGGCGGCGATGCGCTCCCACGCGTCCGCGTCCACCGCGTATCGCTCCCCGTGGAGCTCGTGCTCCTCGAGCGTCGCGGCGAGCACCGGCCGGAACGTGTCGAGCCCGACGTGCAGCGTGATCCGCACGGCATCGAGCCGGGCGAGGAGCGCGGGCGTGAGATGAAGGCCGGCGGTCGGTGCCGCCGCCGAGCCTCGCGGCGCTCGCGTACACCGTCTGGTACCGCTCCGGATCTGCGAGCGCTTCGTGGATGTACGGCGGGAGCGGTACCTCGCCGGCTGGCTCGCCCGCGGAGCTCGACCAGCCAGCGCCCGGCGCCGAGCGGCTCGAGCGAGGCGCACCGGGCCGAGCATCTCGTCCGCGCGAAGACGGCTCGACGGCTTGACGAGCGCCTCCCAGGTCCCGTCGTCATCCAGCTGCTCGACGAGGAGGACCTCGACCGCGCCGCCGGTCGCACGCCGAAGCCGTAGCCGACCCGGCACGACGCGCGTGTCGTTCACGACGACGAGCTCGCCGTCGAGAACGGCCGGGAGCTCGGCGAACGTCCGATGCTCGATCGTCCCGGACTCACGCCGGTAGACGAGGAGGCGCGACGCGTCCCGCGGTTCTACCGGCTGCTGCGCGACCAGCTCGGGCGGTAGCTCGTAGTCGAGGAGCTCAGTGTCCATCCGGCGCGGAGAGTAGCCTCGGCGCCCATGGACACCCTTGCCCTGGAGCGCGCGAAGCAGCGAATCGCGGACGCCGCCGCCGGACGCCCCGAGCCCGCGGCGGTCGAAGCCGCCCTCGAGCGCTCGCGCCACGAGATCGAGACACTCGCCGCCGCGGCGGCCGAGCTCGAGGCGTCGATTCCGGTGCACGTCGGCGAGGCGGTCCGCGACGGCCTGCGCGCCGAGGTCCTTCCCGTCGCGAGGCACATCGCCGAGATCCGCGGTCTTCTGAACCAGGCCATCCGCAGGCTCGAGCGGCTCGAGGGCGAGCTCCTCGCCGAGCGGCATGCACGCGTGGACGATCTCGCTCTCCTCGTCGATCTCGTCAGCTCCGGCTGGCGAGGAGTCGATTCGCGACTCGAGCGGCTCGAGGCGGCTGCCGTCCGAGGAGCACGCCCCGCCGGGGCGGGTCGAGGAGCTCACGCACGGCGAATCGCTAGAGCACGCCGCCGCGGCGTAGCTCGACTACGACGTCGCGGGAACGACCGGCAGCACGAGCCTGAACCGGCTCCCTGCGGCCGCTGCGGAGCGGAGCTCGATGCCCCCGCCGAGCGCGACCGCGAGCTCGCGGGCGATGGGCAACCCGAGGCCGGTTCCGTCCGCGTCCTGCGAAACGAATGCCTCGAAGATGCGCTTTCGCTGCGACGGCGCCACGCCCGGGCCGGAGTCGAGCACGTCGACGGACACGACGCCGTTGGACGCGACGAGCTCGAGCTCGATGCGACCGCCGTCGGGCGTCCACCGAAACGCGTTGGAGAGCAGGTTCGTGATGATCTGCAGGACGCGATCGCCGTCCGAGACGATCACCGGCGCCCTCTCGCCGCCCGACACGCGGTAGTCGATCTCGCGCCGCCGCGCCTCCTCGGTGAAAGCACCGTATGCCTGATCGAGGACCCGCTCGAGATCGACCTCCTCGTGCCGCACCGTGAAGCGGTGGGCCTGCAGCTTCGCGAGATCCAGCACGTCGCCGACGAGCCGCTCGAGCCGGTCGGTCTCGGCAGCGACGATGTCGAGCGAGTCGCGCACCTGCTCGGGATCGGCAACGATGCCTTCCCGGATCGCCTCGACGTGGCCGCGGATCGCCGTGAGCGGCGTCCGCAGCTCGTGCGAGACGGACATGAGGAACGACCGCTTGAGCTGCTCCGCCTCGGCGAGTTGCGCCACCATCGTGCGGAAGCGCTGGCTCAGCAGCGCGATCTCGTCGGCGCCGCTCGCTTCGGGGATCTCGACGTCGTAGCGCCCGGCGGCGACGTCCTCGGTTGCCCGGGTCAGCAGCCGGACCGGCTCGGTGATCCGGCGAGAGAGCCACCAGAAGAGCCCGCCCGCGAGGAGGACGCCGACCGCCAGCGCCAGCGCCAGCCGGCCGAGGAGCGTGAGCCACTGCTCGCGCAGCTCCGTCTCGGGCTTCGCGACGATCAGCCAGCCGAACGGCTCCGTCCCCCGGACGAGCTGCACCGGCTGGGCGGCGGCGATCAGCCGACGGCTCTCCCCCGGAGGCGTGAAGCTGACGATGACCTGGCGGTCGCGATCGAGCTTCGCTCCGCCGAGCGCGCTCCGGGAAAGCCGCGTGAGGCCGAATCGCTGTCCGGGGAAGAGCGACGCGCCGACGTAGTAGAGCTCGTCGCCGGTCGCGAGCTCGAGCTTCTTGGCCGCGAACTCCGGCGCCTTCGCGCCCTCGTCCGACGACCGGATGGCGGACTCCGCATAGAGCGCGGCGAGGCCCGATGCCTCACGGCGGAGCTCGGTGACCGACTGGTCGTGGGTGACGTCCTGGAACAGCCGCACCGCGAGCGCGATCGACACCAGGCCGAACACGAGCACGACCGTGAGGAAGAGGGCGGTCAGCCGGAACCTGAGCGTTCCCAGCATGAGGCTCAGGGTAGACCGCTACGTGGTCGGCGGGGCCATCTCAGACGGCCGGCGCGGTGGTGCGATCCGACGCGACCTTGTAGCCGACGCCCCACACGGTGACGATGGGCGACGCGTCGCCGAGCTTCCGTCGGATCTGGCGGACGTGCACGTCGACCGTGCGCGTGTCGCCGGCGAAGGTGTAGCCCCACACGCGCTCGAGCAGCTGATCGCGAGTCAGCACGATGCCCCGGTGGTCGAGAAGCTCCCAGAGGAGGTCGAACTCCTTCGGCGCGAGCCGGATCTCCTCGTCGCCCACGTACACCTCGCGCTTGCCGGAGTTGATCGTGAGGTCGCCGTGCTGGAGCTCCTCGGACTCCGTTCGACGCCGTTCCGGTGCTGCTCGGCGAAGGATGCTCTTGACCCTCGCGACGAGCTCGCGCGGGTTGAACGGCTTCGTCATGTAGTCGTCCGCGCCGACCTCCAGCCCGATGATCTTGTCGATGTCCTCGTCGCGCGCCGTGAGCATCAGGATCGGGACGTCGGACGTCTTGCGGATGCGACGGCAGAGCTCGACGCCGTCGCCGTCGGGGAGGTTGAGATCGAGAACGACGAGCGCCGGCGTCTCCCCCGCGAGCTCGACGAGCGCGGTCTGCGCGGTCGGGGCGGTCTTCACCGCGTACCCCGCGTTCCGCAGATAGGCGGAGACGAAGGATGCGATCGAGGTCTCGTCCTCGACGACGAGGATGGTCGAGGGCGTCGTCATCAGTCGCTCGTCACCTTCGGGGTCGGCGTCGCAGGCGGACCGAGCATGAAGCGCTGCGGGCTCGGCAGGCAGCGGCACACAGTTCGCCGGCTCGATGCTGCAGTCCACGCCGTCGAGCGAATAGACGCCGGCATCGTCTCCCGCGAAGCGCGGATCGCCGTCGAGGGTCACGACACCGCGGCCGACGACCGAGAGCGCGATCCCGGAGCCGCGCACCACCATCCGGTAGCCGCCGCCGAGCATGCGGAATCTGAGGCCGACACCGCGGTACATGACGGTGCGCGGGCCGAGGCGCTCCTGCGTCACCTTCTTGCCGAAAACGAGCGGCGCGTAGCGATCGTTCGGAGTCTGGTCGGTGACGCGGAGCGTGCCGTTCGTCAGCCGGCCGAGCGCCGAGCCCTTGAGCTCGACGACGACCGAGCCGCGCCCCCGCTCGACGGACAGCGTCCCCGACGGTCGGCTCGGCAGCCCCCGCAGCGGAGGCGAGCAGCGCTGCGGCGACGAGCGTGCAGGCGATGAGGACGAGCGTGCGCATGGCTCCCGCCTAGTATCCGCACCCGCCGTGTGACAGCGGTGAGACGGCTGTAAGGATGTCGCTGTTCAGCGCTGGCTACTCGTACGCGTAGAAGCCGCGCCCGCTCTTGCGGCCGAGCAGACCGGCGTTCCGCATCGCGACGATGCGCGGCGGGGGGGCCATCCGCGGCTCGCGGAGCTTCTCGTACAGCGCCTCGGACGCGTGAACGTGGACGTCGATCCCGACGAGATCGACGAGCGTGCACGGGCCCATCGGCCAGCCCGCACCGGCTGTCATCGCCGTATCGAGGTCCTCGGGCGAGACACGCGCCTCGTCGAGGACGCGCAGGCAGTCGTTCAGGAGCGGGATCAGCACGCGGTTCACGACGAACCCGGGCGTGTCGTGACAGCGGATCGGCTGCTTGCCCATCCGCTCCCCCACGCCGAACGCCGCGTCGACCGCGTCGTCCGAGGAGAGCTCGGCCTTCACGATCTCGACGAGCGGCATCAGCGGCGCGGGGTTGAAGAAGTGCATTCCGACGACCCGCTCCGGGGTGGAGACGGCCGACGCGATCTCGGTCACGGACAACGCGGAGGTGTTCGTCGCGAGGATCGCGTCGAGTCGCACGATGCCCTCGAGCTCGCGAAAGAGGTCGAGCTTCGCCCCGAGCTCCTCGACGATCGCCTCGACGACGAGGTCACAGTCCGCGAGGTCGTCGAGCGACGTCGTCAGCGAGAGCGACGCGAGCGCGCGCGTCCCGGTCCTCCGCCGTCATGCGCTCCTTGTCGACCTTGCGGCCGAGGAAGTGCGCGATCCGCTCGCGCGCGCCTGCCGCCGAGCTCGTCGGACACTTCGCGCCCGATCGTCTCGTATCCCGCCTCGATTGCGAGCTGGGCGATGCCGGCCCCCATCGCGCCGAGACCGACGACGCCGACGCGACGGATCTCGGGAGCACCCATGGCGGGCGATCCTAGCGTCCGTCAGCCGTGCGGCCGGTTACTCAGCCGTTGAAGCGGCGGCGGCGCGCGACGTCGTCGACGCGCGAATCGACGCCGATCGCGTAGGCGAGCGGCCCCGCAAGCACGATGAGCGCAATGAGGACTACTCCGAACATGCCTCCATCATCGCCGCCGTGGTCGATCAGCACCAGTCGGGGCGATCGGCGTGTCGATCAGTTGTGCTGATAGAGCTAGAGCCGCTCGAGGACGCCCGCGATTGCCTGGCCCTGGCCGATGCACATCGTCGCGATCCCGTACCGGGCTCGACGGCGGTCGAGCTCGTTGAGGAGCGTGGCGGTGATCCGCGCGCCGGTGGCGCCGAGCGGGTGGCCGAGCGAGATGCCGCCGCCGTTCGGGTTGACGTCCCCGTCCTCCCAGCGCCCGTGGAGCCCGGTGTCGGCGAGGAACTGCAGGACGACCGACGCGAACGCCTCGTTCACCTCGATCACCGAGATGTCGGACCAGCCGAGCCCGGCCTTCGCGAGCGCACGCTCGCACGCCTCGCGGGTTTCCGTGGAGCATCCGATACGGATCGACGCCCGCGAGCCCGAACGACACGAAGCGGCCCCGCGGCTCGAGGCCGTGCCGCTCCACCGCCGCGGCGCTCGCGAGGAGCATCGCGGCCGAGCCGTCGACGATCGAGCTCGAGTTCCCCGCCGTGACGACGCCGTCCGGCTTGAACGCCGGGTGCAGCGCCGGCAAGCTTCTCGAGCGAGGTGTCGCGCCGCGGCGTCTCGTCGACGGCGAAGAGGACGACCGCCCCGCCCGCGCCGACCTCGATCGGGACGATCTCGCGCTCGAACCGGCCCTCGTCAGTCGCCGCGACCGCGCGGCGGTGGGACTCGAGCGAGTACTCGTCCAGGGCCTCGCGCGCGAGCCCCCACTCCTCGGCGATCACTTCGGCCGAGATCCCCTGCGGCACGATCGGCCAGCGCTCGCCGATCTTCTCGTTCACGGCGCCCCACCCGGCGTCGCCGAGGTTCGACCCCATCGGGACTCGGGTCATGTGCTCGACGCCGGCGGCGACGACGAGGTCGAGGTGGCCCGCCTGGATCGCCGACGCGCCGTTGAACGCCGTCTGGAGCGACGACCCGCACTGCCTGTCGACCGTCGTGGCGCACACCGTCTCCGGCCACCCGGCGACGAGCACGGCACCGCGCCCCACGTTCAGCGCCTGCTCGCCGACCTGCGTGACGCAGCCCATCTGCACGTCCTCGATCTCGCCGGGATCGACGTCGGCCCGTGCGACGAGGCCGTTCAGGACCTGCGCCGCGAGCTCGTCGGCACGAATCTCGGAGAGCGAGCCGTTCCGCCTGCCGATCGGCGAGCGAACGGCATCGACGACGTACGCCTCAGGCATCGGCACACAGAATAGAGCCGCCAGCGTCCGGGGACGCCCTTCAGCTCGTGCTCGCCGCGCTCGTCGAACTCGATCCCGGAACCGGCTACGAGATCCCGGACGGTGCTCGACACGAGCACCTCGCCGGGGCCGGCCGAGCGCCGCCACCCGCGCGCCGATGTGCACGGCGATCCCGGCGACCGTCTCTCCGTGCACCTCGCACTCCCCGGTGTGCAGCCCGGCACGGATCTCGAGGCCCAGGCCGCGTACCGCGTCGCGGATGGCGCAGGCGCAGCGGATAGCCCGCGCGGGACCGTCGAAGGTCGCGAGGAAGCCGTCGCCCGCCGTGTCGACCTCGACGCCCGCGCCAGCTCTCGAGCGCCCGCCGCACGAGGAGGTGGTGGCTGTCCAGCAGATCGCGCCACTCGCGGTCGCCGAGCTCGACCGCCCGCTCGGTCGAGCCGACGATGTCCGTGAAGAGGACCGTCGCGAGCACGCGATCGATGCCGGCTCCCCGGCGGACGCCGGTCAGGAACTCCTCGATCTCGTCGAGGATCGCGTCCTGGTCTCCGACGAACGGAAGGTGGTCGATCCCGGGAAGCTCGACGAGCCTCGCGCCATGGATCCGCTCCGCGAGGTAGCGAGCGCCCTCGACGGGAAGCGATCGGTCGCCGGTGCGGTGCACGACCAAGGTCGGGACGCCGATCGTCTCGAGCGCCGCGGCGCACGTCGATATCCCCGTTCATTCGCGTGAGCGCCAGTGCCGCGCCCGGGCTCGCGCTCATGCGCAGGTAGTCCGACCACCAGGTCCGGAACCGCGTGTCGTCGACGAGGCTCGGGGCGCGTGCCTCGAGCCCGACGGCCCCGCCCCACCCGTCCGCGATCTCGCGAAGGAACGCGTCGTATGCCTCGGGCTCGGCGCCGAAGGGATAGCCGTCGCCGACGAGACGCCGCGCGTAGGTCCCGATGAGCACGAGCGCGACGGTGCGCTCCGGGTAGGTGGCCGCGAAGAGGAGGCACATCGGCCCACCCTCGGAGTGGCCGAGCAGCGCCGCCCGCTCGGCGCCTGCGGCGTCCAGGACGGCGCGGACGTCGTCCATGCGCGCCTCGAGCGTGGGCAGGTCGGCCTCCGGCACGCGGTCGGACAGGCCCGTACCCCGCTTGTCGAAGAGGATCAGCCGCGAGAACGACGCGAGCCTGCGGAGGAAGCGTGCGTACGACGGCTCCTGCCACATGAGGTCGAGATTCGAGACCCAGCCGGAGACGAACACGAGGTCGAGCGGCCCCTCTCCGACGACCTGGTACGCGATGTTGACCTCGCCGGACCTCGCGTAGCGCGTCTCGGGCCGCACGGGACGAAGGATTACACTTGCGCGGGTGGCGACGACCGCGACCGAGCGGAAGCTCCTCGTCGGTGGCGAGTGGATCGAGACGGGCGACTGGATCGACGTGCGCTCGCCCTACGACGGCTCCAGCGTGGGCCGCGTCCCGAAGGGCGACGCGAGCGTCGCGAGGCGCGCAGTCGACGCCGCCGAGCGCGCGCTGGCAGAGCCGCTCCCCGCTCACGAGCGGGCCGCGATCCTGGAGCGGACGGCTCGGCTCGTGGAAGAGCGCGCGGACGAGGTCGCGCGGACGATCTCGGCCGAGGCAGGGAAGCCGATGAAGGCCGCCCGCGTCGAGGCGGCGCGCGCGGCCTCGACGTTCACGATGGCGGCGGTCGAGGCCCGGAAGCTCGCCGGAGACGTCGTCCCGATGGACGCGTCGCCCGCCGGCGTCGGGGAAGATCGCGCTCACGCTCAGGTTGCCGATCGGCGTCGTCGGAGCCATCTCCCCGTTCAACTTCCCCTTCAACCTCGTCGCTCACAAGATCGCGCCGGCCCTCGCCGCGGGCTGTGCGGTCGTGCTGAAGCCCGCATCGCAGACGCCGTTCTCCGCGCTGCTGCTCGCGGAGCTCGAGGACGGAGGCGGGGCTTCCGCCCGGCTGGCTCAACGTCGTCTGCGGAGACGCCGCCGAGATCGGCGATGTCCTCGTCGACGACGAGCGCGTCGCGCTCATCACCTTCACGGGCTCAGCCGCGGTCGGCTGGAAGATCCGCGAGCGAGCGCCGCGCAAGCGCGTCAACCTCGAGCTCGGCAACGCGACCCCGGTGATCGTCGCCGCAGATGCCGACCTCGACGACGCTGCGACGCGGCTCGCGGCCAACGCCTTCTCGTTCGCCGGCCAGAGCTGCATCTCCGTCCAGCGGATCTACGTCGAGCGCCAGGCCTACGAGGCATTCCTCGAGCGCTTCCTCCCTCGGGTCGAGGGCCTGGAGGTCGGCGACCCCGCCGACGAGGCAACCGACGTCGGCCCTCTCATCTCGGATCGGGATCGCGACCGGGTCCTGGCGTGGATCGCCGAGGCGACCGCCGCCGGTGCGCGGGTGCTCACCGGCGGGACGCTCGACGGCGAGCTGCTGAGGCCGACCGTGCGTGGCCGACGCGCCCGCCGACGCGAAGGTGTCGTGCGAGGAGGTCTTCGGCCCGCTCTGCACCGTCACGCCCTACGACACCCTCGAGCAGGCGCTCGAGCTCGCGAACGGCACGCGCTACGGCCTGCAGGCGGGCGTCTTCACGCGCGACCTGCAGACGGCCCTGCGCGCCGCACGGGAGCTCGAGTTCGGCGGCGTTACGGTGAACGAGGCCCCGACCTTCCGCGCCGACCAGATGCCGTACGGCGGCATCAAGGACTCCGGCAACACGCGCGAGGGACCCGCGTATGCGGTGCGCGAGATGACGGAGGAGCGTCTCGTCGTGCTCCAGCTCTAGGCTGGCTCGTCGATGGCAAGTCGCCCCGTGTCCACGACTCCCGGAACGCCCGCAGACGCGAGGCCCGCGTACGTCGCTCCCTCGTCGCGAGAGCTGAAACGCGAGCGGAGGGCTCTGCTGGACGTGCGCGAGGATCGTCTTCGCGACCTCGGCGGGCTCGCGCTCGAGATGTACAAGCGCGATCGCTTCAACGCCGGTCTCGTGGTCGAGCGCTGTGCCGAGCTCGTCGCGATCGAGGCGCGAGTACAGGAGATCGACGCACTCCTCGACGGGACCGCGCGCGTTCGGCGGGGTGGCGCAGGGGCACTGTGCATCTGCGGCGCGCCGATCCTCCTCGGAGCGAGGTTCTGCGCGACCTGCGGGCGGCAGCTCGGAGGCGCTGTCGAGCCGCGGCCCGACGGGGCCGACGCCCCGACGCACTGATGCTCTGCCCGCGCTGCCAGGAGCCTCTCGCGACGGGTCAGGAGTACTGCCTCGAATGCGGCACGAGAGTCGGCGATGGGCCGCGTCGCGGCGGCTCGCTGCTGGGCGCGGGCTGGACGCTCCGCGCGCTCGTCGCCGCCCTGATCGCGCTGGCCGGGGGAGCGGCGGCGATCGCAGCGACGGGCGGAGGAGGCAGCAGCGAGAAGATCGTGACCGCGATCGGGGGGTTCGCGACCGCGCCGCTCACCACGACGGGCAGCCCGTCGACGGGCGCCCTCGGGTGCCGACGGACTGGCCGACGGGTGAGGACGGCTGGACGGTCGCGCTCGCGGCGCTTCCGCAGACCGGCGGTCGGGAACCGGCGGCTCGCACGTGCACGGATCGCGCGCGCGAAGAAGCTCCCGCAGGTCGGGATCATCGACTCCTCGCGCTACGCGAGCCTGCATCCGGGCTACTGGATCGTGTTCTCCGGCGTGTACGCGAGCGAGGCCGAGGCGACGAGCGCGCTCGACGACGCTCGCAGAGTGTCGCGCACGGCGGCGGTGCGGCGCGTCATCCCCTAGAACGGACGTTGCCTGCGAAGGCGACCGTGGCGCCCGACTTTGTAACACTGCCGAAAAGCCGCTACACTCGACTGGCGGAAGGTCCGCTCCGCTCTTTTTTGGCCAGTTTCCGAGCAATTCGGGGTGAGTCGAGTAGATTCGTTGGAAGATCACACAGCCCAGCTTCGCTCTTGTATGTATCAATACTCTCGAGCGATCTATCGCTCGATCAAGGATCTGATCGACCCGTACGCGTCGCGGGACGACCAGCTCGAGTACCGGCGCGCAGTGCTCGTCGAGTGCGAGCGGACGATGGCGCGCCTCGCCGAGGATCCGCACTACTTCGCGCGGCCTGACCGGGCGCTCTTCGCCGACATCCGGCGCTACTTCCCGATCACCGCGCAGGCGCAGGTCGCCTGGTCGGTGCGCGAGGGAGGTCGGCGCGCGACCTCGTTCATCGAGCAGCAGGTCGAAGCCGGGCTTCTCGACGGCGGCGTCGCCCGCTGTCACGCGACGACGCGCAAGGGCAAGGCGTGCCAGCGCATGCCGCTGCCCGGGCGCGACTACTGCCCGTCGCACCAGCACCTCGAGCACGCCGCGACCGTCGCCGCCTGAGTCACCGGCGTCGCATCCGCAGTCCGGATTCCGATCCGTCGACGCCTGCGCAGTTCGACCGGCGCGCGCCGGCCACGGCCTCGGTAGGCTCGCACTTCGATGTCGCACGACGCGGACAAGCTCATCCGCCAGCTCTCGTTCGTCGCGTTCCTCATGGCGGAGCGGCGTCTGCTCACCGCCCGCGACGTGAAGTCGAACGTCGAGGGCTACAGCGAGATGTCCGACGAGGCGTTCGCGCGGCGCTTCTACTCGGACCGCGCCGAGCTCACCGCGCTCGGCGTGCCGCTCCAGTCGCAGCGCGACGAGTTCACGGGCGAGGAGCTGTACACGCTTCGCTCCGAGCACTACTTCCTCGAGCGGCTCGAGCTCGACGACGACGAGCTCGCGGCGCTCCAGACGGCGCTCTACTACCTCGAGGGGAAGTTCGCGTACGCGGAGCCGCTGCGCCTCGCGCTCCAGAATCTCGCACTCGGCCGGGCCGGCTTTCCGGAGCCGCCGACCGAGACGGCCGAGCGCGTCCGGGTGAGCGCTCCCGACTACTCGCCGGAGCTCGCCGGACGGCTCGCGAAGCTCGAGTCGGCGATCTCGAAGCAGCGCACGGTGCGGTTCGGCTACTGGAGCCCGCGGCGCGCCCGACCCGGCGAGCGAACCGTCAACCCGTACGCGCTCCGGCTCGACGACGGGAACTGGTACGTCGTCGGCCACGACCTCGAGCGCGAGACGGTGCGGACGTTCAAGGTCTCGCGGATCCGCGGCGACATCCGGTTCGCGACGCGGCGCGAGCGCGACTTCCGGATCCCGCCGGACTTCGACGTCGAAGAGCACCGGATTCCGCGGCCGTGGCAGATCGGCGAGATCGTCGGGCGAGCGCGCATCGCGGTCTCGGACGACACCGCCTGGTGGGTCGAGCGGACCCTCTCGGACGCGGGCGTCGTCGAGGACGGCGTGTTCGAGACCGACTACGCCAACGTCGATCTGCTCGCGGGCTGGGTGCTCCGCCAGAACGGCCGTGCCGTGCCGCTCGAGCCCGACGAGCTGCGTCGAAGCGGTCGCAGGCTGCGCTCGCCGCACTGGCCGACGCGCACGACGGCGAGGCTCCTGGCGTCGCGGGGCCGAAGCGAGCCGATCCGCGACAGCCGCTGCCGGAGCGCCCCACCGGCCCGGTCGCCCCCGAGCGATTCGGCGTGCTCCAGGCGCTGCTCGCCCATCTCCTCGCGGCGTGCGGCGACGAGCGCTCGGCGACGCTCGACGCCGAGGAGCTCGCCGAGCGGTTCTCCATCCCGCTCGAGGAGCTCCAGGATCACCTCTCGCTCCTCAACCTCGTGAACTTCGGCGGAGGCTGCTACGCCGTCTACGCAGAGCACGACGGAGACGTCGTGCGCGTCGAGAAGGAGCTCTACGGCGACGTCTTCCGGCGCCCGCCGAAGCTCACGCCGCTCGAGGCGCGCGCGATCCGCCTCGCGATCGAGTACGTCGGCCCGACCATCGCCGCCGACGCGCACACGCCGCTGAAGCGCGTGCGGAAGAAGCTCGAGGAGACGTTCGGACGCTTCGATCTCGCCGGGCACGCCCGAGCCGCAGCGACGCGTCGGCGGAGGAGGCGCTCGTCAAGGTCCTGAGCGACGGCGTCGAGAAGCGCGTCGTCGTCGAGATCGAGTACATGAAGGAAGGCGACGACAGCCCGATCGCTCAGGCAGGTCGAGCCGTACACGATCGAGCGCGAGCTTCCCGTCTGGCGCGTCCACACGTGGGACCTGAGCGTCGACGCAGCACGCACGTTCCGGCTCGACCGCATGCGCTCCGCACGCCTCACGGACGACCACTTCGAGCCGCGGGACGGGCTTCGATCCCTCGTATCTGCGGAATCCGCGCGTCGCGCGACTGCTGCACTCGCCTGACGTCGCGCGCTGGAAGCTCGAACGCGGCGCCCGCCCGCTCACCGACGGATCGGCGATCGCCGACGTTCCGTACAAGACGGAGGAGTGGCTCCTCTCCGAGGTGCTCGCCGACCGCGGCGAGACCATCGTGCTCGAGCCGCAGCGCATTCGCGAGACGTCGTGGCGAAGCGGGCTCGGCGGCTCCAGCGCGAACTCGGTCGCGTGCCAAGCCGACGCTGATCCTCACATAACCGAGACGAGAAGGCGCCGAGAGAGTCACGGCGGCGCAGACCGTGCCTTCTCGCTGGCTACCGTTGTCTCTGATAGCCAACAGAGGAGCGCACATGCGACGTCTGTCGAGCACCGTTCTGCGCGACCCGTCGCGCTCGCCGGCCTCGCCTGCGGAGCCGTCGCAGGTATCGCCGCGGCGTCGCTCACGCGGCAGCGCGACGCGCGCAACAGGCGGACGCATCGCCGCAGGCCGTACTCGAGGCGACGCATCTCCCGCCGCTCCTGACGCTTCCCGGCGAGCCGCTCGAGCTCTCGTACGACGTCTACTGCGCGACCGCGGGCGTCGAGGATCGCCGAGACGAGCTGCGACGTCTCGCGGTTCCGTCTTCGTCCGCCCGGCCGGACGCGGCGTCTTCCGAGGAGCTCCCGCTCGTCGAGACGTCGATCGAGCGGCCGGCGGAGGCTCGTGACGTGCACGTTCCCGACCGCTCTCGCAGCGAGTCGCGGACGGATTCGAGTACTACGCCGTCTCTCGAGCATCTGACCGGCACCGCCGTCGCGGTTCCGGCCGGAGGCGCGACCGCACCGCACGCACGCGTCCGACTCGCGGACGCGGTCGACGTCGCGGCTCGGGCCGCACGAGTTCGGACAAGGTTCGGGCCAGGAGCGCGCGCGTCGCCTCCGCACGTTGGGGCGACGGGCCGACGACGCGGGCCTCGAACGGGATCGGAACCTGGCGCCGATCGGGGCGATCGGCGTTCGACGTCGACCGAGCGGGCACCGTCTACGTCCTCGACGAGGCGCATCGGCGGATGCTTCGCTGGTCGAAGGGCGACCGTGTACGCCGGCCGCGTTCCCGTCTCGGTCGACGGCACGCTCGCGGACATGTCCGTCGGCGGACGACGGGTCGATCTACGTCCTCGAGACCGTGGCGCGCGCCTGGACGCGACCCCTCGTCAGCCGGTTCGACGAGACGGGCGCGAGCTCGACGTCGTCGAGACGGCCGAGCGCACGCGTCGCAGATCCGGGTCGGCGCGGACGGCCCCGTCGTGCTCGAGCAGCCGTCGCAATCAGTGGATGCCCGCTCGTGCTCGACGGCGAGCCGGCCTCGTCCAGCGCAGCAGCGCGCACACGGACGGTCGGCGCGCTCCTTCCGCGGAGGGGGCGAAGTCGTCGTCCTGCGGCGCGGCGACGAGATTCGGGTGGCGCTCGTCCAAGCCGAGCGGGTCTGCGGCGAGCCTGGCGGATCACGAGCGACACGCCGTTCGCCGAAGTGCAGCTCGCCGAGCCGATGGGAGCAGCGCCTCGTACGTGGTCGTGCGCGCGTACTACGGACGCGGCCGACGAGTTCGTCGTCCTGGTCCTCGATCGGAACGGGCTCGTCGGACAGCTTCTCCCTCGACGCCGCGGACTGGGCCGAGGCTGCGCCGCTCGGTCGCTTCCGCCTCGTCGGGACGGTCCCTCTACCAGCTCGGCTCGACCCCGTCGGGCGCGTTCGTCGACCGCTTCGACCTGGAGGTGCACTGATGTCCCGGCCCCGCTCGTTCGTCGTCGCCTTCGTGGCCTCCGCAGCCTGGCGAGTGCCGGAACGGCCGGCGCGTACCACACGCGATTCGTCGCCGACAACTGCAACACCAACCCTCCCCAGCCCACCTCGTACATCACGCGTGACGGATCGACGACGGTCGCGCTCCGCGCCCGTCACGAGGGCTACCAGTGGGCGGGTGGCTGCTGGAACGACAACGACCGCGACGACTCTCCGAACGATCCCCACGAGGATCCGAATACGGGCGGCGAGGGTCCCGACTGCTCCGGATTCACCTTCAAGGTCTGGCGCGAGGCGCTCTCGACGAGCGACGACAGCTTCGACCAGTGGGGGATGCTGCGAAACGTCCACGGCCCCTACACCGCCGCGGCGTTCAAGGCCGGGTCCGGAGCGCCGAACACGACCGTGTCCAAGTCGGCGCTGATGCCGATGGACGCGCTCGCGAGCGACGGGCACATTGGCTTGATCTACGCCGAGAATTCCGACGGATCGGACCAGATCATCGAGGCCAAGGGCGAGGCCTACGGCACGAACATCTGGACACGGACGTACCGCGGCAGCTCGAGCTACAGCGGTGTGCGACGCATCGGCTGGAGCTGAGGGGACGAGCATCCGGAGGGTGGCACATCTTGCTCTGCTCTGCGTCTGCGCCCTAGCGACAGCGGCTTGTCGCGGAAACACTCACGCGCATACCCGCCTTCTCGACGGAGAAGTCGCGCCCGCGCCGACCGTGCACATGGAAGGGGTGAGAGGCCACGTGATTCAGACCACCGTCCGTGTCGTACCGGACGTGCTGCGCTCCCGGGATCCGGCCGTCGGGGCGTGCCTCCGCCAGGGCTCGCCGGGCGACGGCCGCGGGTCGGCAGTCGTCCGAATCGGTGTCACCGGCAAGAGTGTCACCTTCCGCACGTCGAAAGGCCGAGCATTGGTCGCGTGCGACGGCGCATCTCGAGGTGGAACGGTGGGTTGGTGCGGGCGAGCCTTTGGCCGACTGCAGCACGGTCGCCTCCGCGACGCGAGGCTCGATCTCGCGTGCAGCGGGTCCGGGAAGCCGCTCGCGTTCGCCTGGATCGAGCCCGCCCGGCGGGCGAGGTACGTCGTCGTGAAGCACCGGGCGTACGCCGAGGCCTACCGCGTCGCCGCAGGGCTCCCGGTGCGGGTCGTGACCTCCGACGTCGATCTCGAGCGCTCGAGGGCGACCTTCGACGTCTCCGAGCACGCCTCCGACGGACGGCGCCTGCGCACTTTCCGCGTCGAGACCCAGGTTGCCGGCTAGTGCGACGCGGCGACGGGAAGCTCGATTGTGAACGTCGCACCGCGCCCCTCCGACGAACTGACGTCGAGCCGTCCGCCGTGCGCCTCGACGACGGCTTGCGTCACCGTCAGCCCGAGACCCGAGCCGTGCGTCCTGTCGTCGAGGCGCACGCCCGCCTCGAATATTCGGTGTCGCTCGGCGGCCGGAACGCCGGGGCCCTGATCCGTCACGGCGATCCGAACCATGTCGCCGCATCCGATCGCGGAGACGACGACACCGGCTCCGTCGCCGTGCGTCATTGCGTTCGCAAGGAGATTGTCGAGCGCTTGCCGCAGTCGCGACGGGTCCGCATCGACGGGCGGGATCTCGGCGGCGATCTCGGTCTCCACGACTGCCCCACCGAGCCGTGCTGCAGCGACGGCGTCCACGACGAGCGTGGAGAGATCGACGGCTTCGAGCCGAACCGAGACCACACCGTCCGCGACGATCCGCTCGATTCCACGGCAGGCGGCGACCGCGAGCCGGACGAGTTCCGCCCGGGCATCGACGTCGAGAGTCGGCTGTCCGACAGTGTCCGCGATCGCCGAGAGCGCTGCTACGGGACTCCGAACCTCGTGGACGAGAACGGCGAGGCGCTCCGAACCGACATCGTCAGGCATGCCGACGCGCCGCCATTCGCCCGAGCGCCCAGATTGCCGCATCGGCCACGACCGGGTCTGCCGACGACACGTGCGCCTCGATGCTCGGCCCGAGCTCCGGTCCCGCGGTGTTACCGGCTGCAACAAGCGCATTGCGGCGTAGCCAGCGACCGTCGTTGCGCGGGACGAACAGCCGATCGAACTCGGTGGCGAGGGCCTCCTCGTTGCGCTCGAGCCAGTCGGCCAGCCGAACGAACGGCTGGGCGTCGGACGGCAGCGGCTCGGCGGCGCGACGCTTCTCGACCCCCCGGTTCCACGGGCACACGTCCTGACAGATGTCGCAGCCGTACACCATGTCACCCAGCTCCGACCGAAATTCGTCAGGGATGGTCGCGGGAGCCTGCGTCCAGTACGAGAGACAGCGGTTGGCGTCCAGGGTTCCCGGATCGTCGAGCGCGCCCGTCGGGCACGCGTCGATGCACAGCCGGCAGTCGCCACAGTCGAGCCGCAACGGCGGCGATCGGTCGATGTCGACCTCGGTGACGAGTGCGCCCGAGCACGACCCACGAGCCGTGCCGCTCGGTGATGGCCATCGTGTTCTTGCCGAAGAACGCGACTCCAGCGCGGACTGCGGCCACCCGGTCGACGTGGTCGTTGTGGTCGACGAGAACGCGATAGCGGCCGCCGAGCCGCTCTCCGAGCAACTCGAGCTTCCGCCTGAGGGACGCGTATTCGTCCCGCCACGTGTACCGCGGCAGACGCCCCTCCCCCGAGACCGGCTCGCGTGCGCGGCGGTAGTAGCACACCGCCGCCGACACCACCGTCCTCGCGCCCGCGAGGAGCTCCTCCGGATGGCACGAGACCTCGGGCCGGGCCATGGTGAAGCGCATGTCGGCGAAGAGACCGCGCTCGCGCCGCTCGCGGATGGCACGCTCCGTCTCCTCGTACGGCACGGCCGGAGCCGCCCCAACCGCGTCGATTCCGAGCTCGGCCGCCAGCTCGCTCAGCTCCGCGCCGGTCATGACAGGATTCTGCCTCGTGAGAGCCGTTCGCATTCACGAGGACGGCGGACCCGACGTTCTGCGCTACGAGGAGGTGCCGGATCCCAAGCCTGGGTCGGGAGAGGTTCTCGTCGCGTTGCGCGCTGCAGGTCTCAACCACCTCGACCTCTGGGTGAGGAAAGGTCTGCCGTCAGTCCCGAAGCCGCGCATCCTCGGAGCTGACGGCGCCGGCGAGGTCGCGGCCCTCGGCGACGGCGTCGACCGCTTCGCGGTCGGGGACCGCGTGGTCGTGAACCCGGGGATTCCGCACGGCGAGCGGATCACGGTGATCGGCGAGCACACCGACGGGACGTACTGCGAACTGAAGAGCGATCGCCGCTGAACAGCTGTACCCGCTCGACGCGGCGCTGTCGTTCGAGGAAGGCGCCGCCTTCCCCCTGACCTTCGAGACCGCGTACCGGATGCTCGTCACGAAGGCGTCGATCGGGGAAGGCGAGTGGGCGCTGATCTGGGGGATCGGCGGCGGAGTCGCACTCGCGGCGTTCGAGATCTGCCGCGCACTTGGCGCTCGCACCGTCGTGACATCCTCGAGCGATGAGAAGCTCGAGCGGGCGCGCGAGCTCGGAGCCGACGTCGTCGTGAACCACGCCCACGGAGACGTCGTCGAGATGGTGAAGCAGGCGTCCGACGGACGCGGTGCAGACGTCGTCATCGAGACCGTCGGCGAGGCGACGTGGGAGCGGTCACTCGCGGCGGCCGCGCAGAACGGGCGCGTGGTCGTCTGCGGCGCGACCTCCGGGCACAGCCCGCCAGCGCGCCTCTATCGTCTGTGGTGGAAGCAGCTCGCCGTCTACGGCTCGACGATGGGCACACCGTCGGACTTCGAGGGCGCCTACGAGCTCGTCCGCAGAGGCCGTGCTCGGGTGCACGTCGACAGCGTGTTCTCGCTCGCCGATGCCGCGCAGGCGCACGAGCGCCTGGAGTCTGGCGCCCAGTTCGGCAAGATCGTCCTCGCGATCCCCTGACTTCGAACGGCTGATAGCGGGCTCGGCTGCGGCGAGGCTGGGAGAACACCCCTGGCACAGGGGCGTAGCGTCTACGCTCGCGGAGCGGGAGCTCGCAGATCCGAATTCCATATCCGCTCGCGGCCGCGGCGCCAACATCCCGGCACGCCAGCGTCTTTGACTCTCGCGACCGGAATCTGTACTCGCAGATCCCCTTCTGCGCGAAGCTCAGCCGAAGCCGAGGATGAACTTGGCGTCGTCGGACATCCGATCTGGCGTCCACGGCGGGTCGAATGTGAGCTCCGCCTCGACCTCGGTGACTCCCGGGACGCTGCGAGCCGCGTCGACGATCCCCTCGGCGATCATCGCCCCGGCGGGGCACCCCATCGAGGTCAAGCTGTAGAGGATCTTCACCTTCGATTCGTCGACCTCGACGTCGTACATGAGACCGAGCTCGACGATGTCCATCCCGAGCTCGGGATCCTCGACCCCGTGCAGCGCCTCGACGACGTCTTCGCGCACGATCACGCGGCCAGTGTAGAGATGACCTAGCCGAGCGCGACGAGCTGATCGGCGCGGCGGAGGACGAGGTCGAGCACGTCTCCGATGGCGCTGTCGAGCGAGTCGTTGTAGATCACCGGGACGTCGTGGCGGCGCGCGCGCTCGACCAGGTAGTGCTGGATCTCGCGAATCTGCGGAAGCGAGTCGAGGTATTTCTCGAGCGGGCGCAGGCCCTCGGTCGCCTGGTCCCGCACCCAGAAGTGGCTGCGGTGCAGGTTCTCGTCCTCGATCGCGATGATGCACGGAACGACGAACGCGCCCGGGTAGTGGCTTCCGACCATGCCGGGAACGAGGTGCACGCCCTCGAGCACGGTCGACCAGCGTTCCGTCGCGGCACGCTCGAGCGCGGCGTCGACCCCGACGAGGACGTTTCGCGTCTGGTCGAGGAAGCCGAGGATCGCGGCGTCGCCCGACTCCTCCTCCTCCGCTCGCGTGAGTGCGAGTCGGGCCTCGAAGCTCGAGTAGTGCACGGACGGCATGAACTCGCGCGAGAAGAAGGTCCGCATGGTCTGTCGGATGAAGTCGGTCGACGTCACGCGCGTGATCCCGAGCCGGTGGGCGACCTCGGTCGCGATGGTCGACTTGCCCGTTCCGGTCGCGCCGCCCACGAGCAGCAGCAGCGGCTCGTCGAGGCGCTGCAGGGCATCGAGCCGGCGCAGTCGCCGAACCGTCCGGTCTGCAGCTTCCTCGCCGATCAGCTCAGCGGCGAGCTCGCCGAGCCGGTCGAGATCGAGCGATACCGCGCCGCGCTCGGCGAGGTCGCGGTCCGCGTATCGGGCGACCAGGTACGCGCGCTCGGGATCGAGCCCGGTCACCACGAGCGCGCGGGCCATGAGCCCCTTCGAGAACGGAATCTCGTCGCCCAGAGGCAGTGGGATGCTGTGGCGGCGCTCCCTCATCACCGGAATTTGGCCACGCCGGCGAGCAGCTCGTCAAGGTCCGGCTCGCCTGCGACTGGGACGACGTCGTTCGCCGCGAGCACGACGTCGACACCTCTCGCGAGACCGGCCTCGGCGACGACGTCGATCGCCGCCGCCTTGAGCTCGACGAGAAACACGTCCGCGGCTACTCGCGCGACCTCGTCGCGCAGCGCCACGCGGTTCGCGAGGTTTCCCGATATGTGGACGATCTCCGCTCCGCTGCTCTCGGCGAGCCGTTCTCGGAGCGCCCCGTGCGCCGCAGCCGGCGCGGCGCAGAAGTACGCGACCGAGCGGCCACGGACGTCCTCCAGCGCGCGCGGCGAGAGCGTCGTGGCGACCACTGGAACGCCGTCGCCGACCACGCGGGCGGCACGCCGTGCGATCTCCCGCCACGCGACAGGGTCGGTGGCCATGGTCACGACCACGACGTCCGCCAGGAGGAGTCGATAGGTGTTGAGGTACCCGGTCGCGACGCTGGGATCCTGGTGACCGCCGACCACGACCACGGTTCGGTCGGCGGCGACCGGAGGCAGGGCCGCGCCGCTTCCGTCGAAGACGACGAGCTGGGGGTCGAGCGTCGCGGCCACTCGGGCGCCCTCCGCCACGTTCGAGCTGCCGACGCCTCCCGCGAGGCCGCCGCCGCAGCGCCGGCACCCGACGGTGGGGACGCCCACCACGGCTGCCGTCTCGAGGTAGTCCGAAGCTGCGTGGCGACCGGAACGCGAGAGCTCGACGAGCGTCTCGACGCTCGGCGGCACCGTGACCACCTCCGGCTCCCTCGGCCCCCCGCGACCCATGGCGACGACGACGACTCTCCGATCGACTGCGAGCAGACGCGCCAGGTGTCCCGTGACAGCGGTCTTGCCCACCCGCTTCCCCGTCCCCACGACGGCGATCGAGGCGAGCTCGAACGGGGCGCGCTCCGGCGGGTCGAGGCGGAAGTCCGCGCCGACGTAGGGCAGGCCGGCCGCGAGCACGCGGCTCGCGAGGGCAAACCGCTCCACCGGCCCGAGAACGGGCTCGTCGGACAGATCGACGACGATCTCCGGCCCGTACGTCCCGATCGCGGACTCGACGTCCGCCGCTAGCGGAACTCCGTAGTCCTCCCCACCGCGCAGCTTCTCCTGTCCGCCGACGAGCACGGCCGCGACGAACTCGTAGGGCAGCTCCTCGAGCGCGTCGCGCACGACCGGGGCGTAGTGCTCGCCGTCGATTACGGCGAGGGCCTTCAAGTTCGGGCCGTGACCTCGTCCTCGATGGCGCCGGTGAACTTCGCGTACTCGAGCGTGTCGAGCGAAAACGAGACGAGTCGAACCTGGCCGTGAAAGGGATGACGCCTCCAGATCTCGACGCGCTTCTCGTCGATTTCGATCACGTTGTAACAGGGCCTCGTATTGCCTCGGAGCCGGAGCGAGGACACAGTCCCGGCGTTGACGACGAACAGATCCTCGAGCCGCCACACGTAGGGGACGTGCTTGTGGCCGGAGAGGACGAGCCTTACGCCCGCACGCTGGAGGCACTCGATCGCGTCCCCTGCGTCGTGGACGATGTTCCGCTCCCGCCCCGTACCGGGAACCGGCAGGAGATGGTGGTGCAGGACGAAGATCTTCAGTTCCGCGGGCTCGACGAACTGTTCTTCGATCCACCGGTAGCGGCCCCGCCCGATCTGGCCGTGGTCGAGATCCGGCTCGCTCGAGTCGACGGCGACGATCGCGACCGGGCCCTTCCGCAGCACCGAGTTCCGATCGCCGAACATCTCCTCGAAGTGGACGTAGCCGACGTTGCGCGAGTCGTGGTTCCCGGGGACGACGACGACGGCGTCACAATCGAGACGGTCGAGGTACTCACGTGCAGTGAGGTACTCGTGCCGAAACCCGAACGTCGTGAGGTCGCCGGAGCACACCACGACGTCCGGCTTGAGCTCGTTGATCTCGCCGATCGCGCGCTCGAGCAGACTCGCCTCGAAGTACACCTCGCCGCAGTGGAGGTCCGAGAACTGCGCGATCCGGAACACGAACCAAGTCTACGGCGCTGCCGGCCACCCGTCCGGGGGCGTCCGAGGCCGTAGGTACGCTGGTGCAGGTGCGGGAAGAAAGGCCTGTTTTCCAGGCATATTGTGGGGCCGACCCTCCAAGGTTCGCCAATCGCATCGAAGTCGAGTGCGCGAAGATCCTCGACTACTACGGCGTCCCGTGGGAGTACGAGCCCCATACCTTCGTGCTCGAGCGAAATCCGGAGGGCCGCGTGGTGAGCGCCTTCACTCCCGACTTCTACCTCCCCGAGCAGAATCTCTTCATCGAGGTGACGGTAATGAAGCAGTCGCTCGTGACCCGTAAGAACCGCAAGCTCCGGGAGCTCCAACGGCTCTACCCGAACGTCCGCGTCAAGCTCTTCTACCGGCGCGACATCGAGCGCCTTGCGCAGCGCTACCGTCTGCGCCTCGCCTCGTAGTGAGCCAGTCGTGCCGATCCGAGAACGGGGACATCGGCGCCGTCTATCTGCCACGCGACGAGATCGCGGCACGCGTCGTCGAACTGGGCGACGAGATCGGCCGCGCGTACGCGGGCCTCGATCCGATCCTCGTCGCGCCGCTCAAGTCCAGCGTCGTCTTCCTCGCGGACCTCACGCGTGCGCTCGCCATCCCGCACTCCCTGGACGTCGTCGAGCTCGCGCCCTACACGGACGGCCAGAGCGGCGGGGTGCGACTGCTGAAGGACGTCGATTCGCCCCTCGAGGGACGTCACGTCCTGCTCGTGGAAGACGTCGTGGACACCGGGCTCACGCTCCACTTCCTCTGCAGGACGCTCGGACTGCGCGAGCCGGCGAGCATCGCCGCGGTCACTCTGCTCGATCGTCCCTATCGCCGGCTCGTGGACGAACTCCCGCTGCGATTCGTCGGCTTCACGGTCCCCGACGAGCTCTTCGCCGGCTACGGGCTCGGGCTCGAGGAGCGCTGGCGGGTGCTCCCGGATCTCCACGTCGTGAGCTCGGTGGCGCTTTCGCGCGCAGCGACCGAAGCGGCCTAGCTCTCAGAGATACGACAACGGGTCGACCGCGACCCCGTTCACGCGAACCTCGAAGTGGAGATGCGGCCCGGTTGCGTGGCCGGTCGCCCCGACGAGCGAGACCTCGTCGCCCTGACCCACGGTCTGCCCGACCGGGACGAGGATCGCGGACGCGTGAGCATACGCAGTCGAGATGCCGTTTCCATGGTCGAGCACGACGAGGTTTCCGTATCCCTGCATCCACCCGGCATAGATCACGGTGCCGGCCGCGGCGGCGTGGACGGGAGTGCCATACGCGCACGCGATGTCGATCCCTTCGTGCATGCGACCCCAGCGCATCCCGAAGCCGCTCACGACCACTCCCTCGCACGGCCAGATGAAGCCCGCCGCTGACGGCTGGCCCGTACCGGTCGACCCGGTGCCCGCCTGGGCGGCTCTGATGCGAGCAGCGAGCGCAGCGCTCTCGGCGGCGAGGGACTCGACCTCACCGACATACTCCGCCCGCGTCTCGTGCGTCTTCGCGAGAGCGCTCCGCCTGATCGACTCGACCGTGACGAGCCGGTCGCGGTCCGCAGCGAGCCGATCGCGGGCGGCACGAGCAGCGTCCGTACGAGCGCCGATCACGGACACGGCCGCCGCTTGGAGGCGCCTCGTCTGGATCGTCGCAACCCGCTCCGCGGCAGCGTCGCGCCTGGATCGATCCACCTCCGCGGCGACGCGCTGGTCCTGCGTCCCTATGCGCTCGAGAAAGTCGACGTTGTCGACGAGGTCGTCGAAGCTCGAAGCCGACACGAGGAACGAAAGCATGTCCGGCGGCTCGTCCATGTACGCGGTCCGTACGCGCGCTTCGAGGATCGCCACCGCACGCGCATATTCGGCCCGCAGGCGCACGAGGCGCGTCGTCTGTGCCGCGAGCAACTCGGAGAGCCGATCGAGCCGTGCTCGAGCCGAGGCGAGTTCGGCCTCGAGCGAGTCGATGCTCGCCTGCGCCGTCTCGACGGCCGCCTGCGCGTCCTGCAGCTCCGTGGCAACCTCGGACAGCTGGGAGGCCAACACGCCCTCCTGGCCCTTCGACGCGTCGATTCGCGCCTGCAGCGCCGCGATGCGTGCGTCGACGGACGCCTTCTTGCCGATGTCGTCGGCAGCGGCGGGGGCGACGATGACGAGCGCGATCCCCACGAGCGCCAGGAAGCGGCGTCTCATGGCACTAGTTTCGCGCAGTCGGCGGGGGCCCCTTCCCCGCCTCGGGATCGAGGGCCCGCAACGCCGCCGCCGCCTCGCGTCGGAGCGGTCCGAGCTGCGCCCGGTAGTCCTCGTCGGAGACCGTCCCCGTCCGATGATCGAACTCGAGCTCCTTCAGCGCCGCCAGCGACCGATCGCGTGCCTCTCGCAGCTCGAGCTGGCGCCGCTCCTCCTCACCGAGCTGCTCGAGCTCATCGGAGTCGGGGTCGGGCTCGCGCAGGAAGGGGAGCGCGACCACGACCACGCAGGCGACGGCGAGCGTCGCCGCGAGCACGAGTGCCAGGATCAACGTGTTGCGGGCAGACCGACCTCGGTCGTGCGCGTGGCGAGCCGCCGCTGCTCGCGCCGATCGGGCCAGAGGGTGATGACCGAGCCGAGGAGGAATACGAGCCCCGCAAGCCAGATGAGGTTCACGAGTGGCTTGACGAACACCCGGAAGTAGACGGTGCCGTTGGAGTCGATTTGCTCCGCGATCACGAACAGGTCCTCCCCGGTGAGCCGGTCGCTGCGGATCCCGACCTCGTTCGAGACCTGCTGCTCGATCGTGTAAGCGTTCTTCCCGGCTCGAATCGTTCCGAGATCCCGATCGCCGCGCCTGACGTCGAGCGTCGCCCGTATCTCGGTCGCGTTCGGCCCCGAGCGCTCGTCGAGGGACCGGTAGACGAGCGTGTAGTCGCCGATGCGCATCGACTCTCCCCGTGCGAGCTTCGCGTCCGCGACCGAGTCGAACGCGCTCGATCCCGCGACACCGATTGCGAGCAACACGATCGCCGCATGGACGACGTAACCTCCGTAGCGTCGACGGTTGCGGGATATGAGCGAGGAGAACGCGCCGGGCCACGACGTCGCCCCGAGAGCCTTACGCGCGCGGGTGCCGCGTGCGAACTCCATGACGATCGTCGCGAGAACGAAGGCCGAGAACGTGTACGCCACGAGCCCGGGGATCGAACTGCCCGCGCCGAGGAAAAGGAGCAAGACGCCAGTCGCCACCGCGAACGCCGTCGGCCAGCGAAACGTCGTCGCGAGACTACGGAGAGACGCGCGACGCCAGGCGATGAGCGGCCCGATCCCCATGAGCAGGAGCAGTGGGAGCCCGAACGCGCGCAGGAAGAAGTCGTAGTACGAGCGCCCGAGCACCACCGACTCGCCACGTACCGCCTCGGAGAGCAGCGGATACACGACCCCCCAGAGGATCGCGAGGCAGAGCGCGAGGAGCAGCAGGTTGTTGTAGAGGAACGCGGCCTCGCGCGATACCGGAGACTCGAGCCTCGTCGGCGAGCGGAGCAGAGGGAGCCGCCAGAGCACCAGAGCCACCGATACCGTCACGACCACGGCGATGAACGCGAGGAACCACGGGCCGATCGAGCTCTGCGTGAAGGAGTGGATGGAGTTCACGACGCCCGAGCGCGTGAGGAAGGTCCCGAACAACGACAGCGAGAACGCGATGATCACGAGGAGAACGTTCCAGACCTTCAGCATCCCGCGCTTCTCCTGGATCATCACCGAGTGCAGGAAGGCTGTCGCCGCGAGCCAGGGCATGAGCGCGGCGTTCTCGACGGGGTCCCACGCGTAGTACCCACCCCACCCGACCTCCACGTACGCCCAGTGGCTGCCCAGGAGTTGCCCGATCCCCAGCGCCGCCCACGCGAACAGCGTCCAGCGGCGCGTCGCGATGAGCCAGCGCTCATCGAGACGAGCCGAGAGGAGCGCGCCGACAGCGAATGCGAACGGCACGCCGAGGCCCACGTAGCCGAGGTAGAGGAGCGGCGGGTGCGCGAGCATGTACGGGTTCTGGAGGCTCGGGTTCATCCCGGCCCCGTCGAGGGGCGCGGCCTGCGTCGCGAACGGGCTGGCGACCGCGACGACGAGGAACGCGAAGAACGATGCGATCGCTCCGAAGACCGGGACGACCCAGACGATCAGGTCGCGCGCCCAGCTCCGATTCAGGCTGACAGCGGCGGCGCCGAACCCCGTGAGAACGAGCAGCCAGAGGAGAAGCGAGCCTTCCTGGCCACCCCAGAAGGCGGAGATCGTGTACGCGGTCGGCAGCGCTCGGCTCGTCGTCCGCGCGACGTATTCGAATGAGAAGTCGTTCCGCAGGAGCGCCGAGAGGAGGACGGCAGCCGCGACCGCCGTGGAGACGAACGACGCGACGAGCGCGTTCTGCGCGGACCGTGCGAGCCTCCTCCGCCCTAGGTGGGCGGCAGCCGCCCCACCGACGAACGCGTAGAGCGTCAGTCCGAGCGTGACGAGGAGCGCAGCACGACCGAGCTCAGGCATGGGCGCGCCTCTAGGCGGAGGCGCCGCTCTTCTTCGGCGCGTACTTCGACGGGCACTTCGTGATCATCGACCCCGGCTTCGCCACGAAGATCCCGCCGCGAAGCTGGCCGTCGACGACGACGTGACGTCCGACCTTGAACAGGTCGGGAACCGAACCCGAATAGCGGATGGGAACGGCAGTCGAGGTCTTGGCGCCGATGTCCGTCAACCCGAACCGGAGACCGCCCGCGTGCGCGTCGCCCGAGACCGGTCCCACGACGACGCCGGCGAGCTGGACGGTCCCTGCGTGGCCCGCGAGCTGACTCGGTGCGACGGACGGGTTCCCTCCACCGGCGATGGACGTGTACAGCAGAAACACGGCGAGCACCGCCGCGACCGAGAGCGCGATCACGAGCCGCGCCGGACTCGCGTTCCGAGCCACGCGAAGAGTCTAGCCGCGTCCGGTCATCGGCCCAGAGGAATCCGACTGCCGAGATCCGACTCGGACGTGGATCCGGCTCAGGCGGGATCGCGCTCGACGGCGCGGCGATCGGGCATCCGATAGCCGTGATCGACGCACAACGAACCGGGAGACTCCTCCGTGAGGGCGTCGCAGTAGCCCTTGCCGTACGCGGCGCGGATGAATGCCGCGACGATCTCGAGGCTCCAGTCGGAGACGTCGACCGCCTCGCGCCAGAGGTCCGCCAGCCGGAGGTCGATATCGAGCTCGAGCAGGTCGATCCTGGACGGGTCGGTAGCCATGCATTCGAGCGTAGGCAAGGGGTCGGACGTCGTCCCTTACTGCTCCTCCGAGCGAACCGTGAAGGGCAGTGTCCAGTCCTCGCGCGAGGCGCCGTCGATGGTGAGACGCCACTCGTAGCGGCCCGCCTCGAGCGGCAGCGGCGTCGAGTTCACGGCCACCGGAAAGTCGAGCGGAGTTCCCGGCTTCAGGCCCGGGTGGCCGTCCGACCTCGAACTCGCCGCCGAACGCGACGACCTGATCCGAGTCCTCGTCGTGCTCGAAACCGACAGGCGCGCCATCGGCGTCGAGAAGCTCGACCGAGAACGCATGCCGTGTGTTCGCCTGATCCCAGGGCACCTGGATGAGGAGCCCGATGCCGAAGGCGGCGGGGTCCGGGCCCGTCTGCGACCAACCCCCGCCGACGATCGTGAGCTTCCCGTCGGACACGACCGCGTAGTCGGCCAACAGCATGGTCGCCTTCATCCGGTGAAGGCAATCACATCGTCACTACGATCGTGACGTGGCATCGCGCATCCGCGTCGGCCCGGCACGAATGCCGTCACGCGAGTCGCCCGAGGAGGCCGTCGAGCTCCTGCTCGACCGCGGCTACTCGGCGTGCGAGATCGACTTCGAGAGCGGCTTCTGGATGGACTACCCGTTCGCGGAGCGCCTCGGCGAGCTCGCACGCGAGCACGACATCGCGCTCTCCGTCCACGCTCCGCTGTTCGGATTCATGGGCCACCTCGAGGCGGCGGGGAGGAAGTTCACGTCGGCGGTCGGCGCACTCGACCGCAGCGCCGGCATCGTCGCCGCGAGCGGCGCGGAGCTCGTCGTGTTCCACCCGGGCTTCCTGCTCGGACGGAGCCGAGAGGACGCGATCGACGCCGTCGTCGAGCAGCTGTCGACGCTGCGCGAGCGGCTCGAGGCGAAGGACCGCGGCGTCCCGTTCGGGATCGAGGTGATGGGCCGGGTGCGCGACCTCGGCTCGGTGGACGACGTCGTCGAGATCGCGCGCCGCGTCGACTGGGTGCGTCCGGTGCTCGACTTCGCGCACATGCACGCGACGAGCGACGGCGCGTTCGTCGAGGCGGAGCCGTTCCGCGACGCCCTCGAGCGGCGCGACGCGGTGATCGACCCGGAGGCGCCGTTCCACATCCACTTCTCGGACATCGCGTTCGCGAACCGCAACGAGACGAAGCACCTCCCGTACGGAGAGGGGACGCTGCGCGCCGAGCCGCTTCGCGACGCGCTCGCAGGCTTCGAGCGGCCGGCGACCGTCATCTCGGAGTCGCCGGACGAGGCCTCGAGTCAGGCGATCCGCGCGGTGCTCTCGGGGCGCGGCAGGGAGAGCGTCGCGAGCCGGGCCTCGTAGGGCCCGGTCCGTCTTCGCGGCCGCGATCCGCAGGAACTCGACGAGCTGCTCGAGCGGATGCCGCTCGAACAGCTTGAGATCGGACTTCCTCGCGAGGTCGATCGCACGGCGGAACAGCTCCTCCGCCTCGCCGTCGCGGCCTTGGGCGGCGCGAACCGAGGCGAGCGCGGTGATCATGAACACCTGGCCGCTCGTATCCTCCCGGACGGCATGAGCCGCAGCGTCGAGTGCGAGCTTCTCGGCCTCGTCGACCTTGCCTAGATCGGCGAGGGTGGTCGCAAGAGCGGCGTGGTAGTCGGGTAGCAACCCGCGATCACCTCGGTCGCTCGTCACGCGGACGGCTTCGCGGAAGAACTTCTCCGCGCCACGGAGGTCTCCGCGGCGTCGCGCGATCCAGCCCAGGCTGACGAGAGACGCGGCGACCACCGGCTCGAGGTCGAGCTCATCGGCGGTGGCGCGTACCTCCTCGATCACCGTCTCGGCAGCGTCGAGCTCGCCGTTCAGCCGTAGGAACCAGCCGTAGGCGAGCGTCGCGCTCATGCGCGCGCGCACGCTGCCGCTCTCGCCCGCGAGCTCGAGGGCGCGCGTGATCAGGAGTTCGGCCTCCTCGAGCTCCAGCCCGACCATGTGCGCCTGTGCGAGCGCCTGGGCGGCAATCGTCTGCAGGTCCTTGCGGCGCGCTTCCAAGGCGACCGCGTACGCGCGCTCCATGAACCGAACATAGTCGTCTTGCGCGCCGAGCCATGCCCCGACGACCGCGCGCATGCTGAGCGCCTCGAAGTGCGCGACCGGGTCCTCCTCGCGGGGAAGCAGCTCGAGAGCCTCGTCGACCGCGGCTCGCGCCGCGACGGCGTCACCGTCGCGTTTCAGCGAGGCCTCGGCCAGCGCCGTCAGGGCGACCGCCTGGACGACCTTGTCACCCTCGTCGCGGGCCTGATCGCGCGCCTTCCCCATCTCGACTCGAACCGCGGTCCAGTCCTGAGCCGCCAGGCCGCCCGTGCCGCGACGTAGCGGGCGCCGAGGCTTGGACGCAGCTCCAGGGCCCGGAGCCCGAGCTTGCGCGCGTTCGGGTACGCCTCGCGCGCCATCGCGCGCTTCGCGGCCTTGACGAGCGCGTCGGCCGCTTCGTCCGCGAGCTCCTCGGGCGGCGCTCCCTCGAGCTCGGTGAGAAGCTCGACGGACTGGTCGAGGTGGTACGCGCGGATCTCGATGAGCTCCTCGCCCGTGCGCTCCGCGAGCCACTCGGCGAACCGGGCGTGATACTGCGCCCTCGCGACCTTCGCGAGGCCGGTGTAGGCGACCTCGCGGATGAGCGCGTGCTTGAAGCGGTACGCCGTCTCGCCCGAGATCGAGGAGCGCGGCTCCTGGAGGAGGAACTCCCGGTGGAGGAGATCGCCCAGCAACGCCTCGTGATCCTCCACGTCGGGAGCCAGATGCTCGAGGGCACCACTCCAGAACACGCGCCCGACGACCGCACCGCGCTGGAGGAGCGCCTTCGCGCGATGGGTCGAGGTGGTCGATGCGAGCCGCGATGAGAGCCTGCAGCGTGTCGGGAACGCGTCCTCTGGCCGCTGCGCCGCGCCGCTCTCGATGAGCATCCTGATGGTCTCCTCGACGAACAGCGGATTGCCTTCCGCGCGGTCGAGCGCATCCTGTGGAAGCGCGGGCGGCGGCTCGCCGGTGGCACCGGTGAGCTGGCTCACGAGCTGCTCGACGAGCTCCGCGCTCTCCCCTTCCGAGAGCGGCTCGAGCTGGATCGACATCGACCGCACCCGGCCTCCTCCCCAGCTCGGCCTCGCTTCGAGGAGCTCGGGCCGCGCGAGGCAGACGATGAGCAGCGGCGCTCGCACGCCGTCGGCGAGGTGCTCGATGAGATCGAGCAGGGGCGGCTCCGCCCAGTGGATGTCTTCGAACAGGAGCACGAGCGGCTGTACGTCGGCGATTCCTTCCATCACCTCGCGGGCTCCCCACGCGATCTCCTGCGGGCTCCGCTCGCCGTCGAGCGCCTCCATGAGGCCGGCCGCAAGACCGAGCACGTCGGCGACCGCCTCCTCCGCGCAGCACTCGCGGAGCTTCTCGAACGCTTCCTCGAGCGGGTCGTCGTCGGAGATGCCCGCCGCCGCCTTGACCATCTCGCCGAGCGGCCAGTAGGTGACGCCCTCGCCATAGGGAAGCGCACGCCCCACGAGAACGCTCGCGCGCTCGAGCCCGTCGACGAACTCGCGAGCCAGCCGGCTCTTCCCGACACCGGCCTCGCCATAGACCGTGAAAAGATGCGCGCGCTTGTCTCTGAGGCTGCGGGCGAAGGTGTTCTCGAGGAGGTCGAGCTCCGCGTCGCGCCCGACGAGAGGCGCGCGCGGGCCGACCGGCCGGGCAGGGCCGTCGAGGATGTCCATGAGACGCCAGGCGCGGAGCGGGCCTTCGATCCCCTTCAGCTCGAGCGAGCCGGAGTCCTCGACAACGAGGCTTCCCGCCGCGAGGCGGTACGCAGTCGGGCCGACGAGGATCTCGCCGGGACGGGCGGCCTGCTGGAGCCGGGCAGCGAGGTTCACGGCCTCCCCCGTCGCGAACGTCGAGTCGGCGTCCTCGACGACCACCTCGCCCGGCCTCGATCCCGATTCGCGCCTCCACTCCGAGTCCGTCGACGGCGTCGCGAATGGCGAGGGCGGCGCGGGTCGCCCGCTGCGCGTCGTCCTCGTGGGCCTGAGGCACGCCGAACGCGGCCATCACGGCGTCACCGGCGAACTTCTCGACGATGCCTCCGTGCTGGACGACGCACTCAGAGACCTTCTCGAAGAACCGGGTGACGCTGCGGCGGACGACCTCCGGATCCGCGCCCGCGACGAGGCGTGTCGAGTCGACGATGTCGACGAACAGGACGGCTGCGAGCTTGCGTTCCACGGTTGCAGTGTAGAAACGAGCGCGGCCGCGCCCCGCATCCCGGTCCTGCCGCGTGACGGCGCTCTAGCATCCAGTCCGTGCTCGACCCGTCGGTCTTCAAGGCGTACGACGTCCGTGGCGTCTATCCCGACGGAGCTCGACGAGGACGGCGCCTACCGGATCGCTCGGGCTACGCGGAGCAGTTCGAGCCGCGTGCGGTCGCGCTCGGCCACGACATGCGCTTGTCGTCGCCCGCGATGTACGCGGCGGAGTCGAGGGCATTGCGGACGCGGGCGTCGACGTCGTCGGCTCGGGCTCGTCGGGACCGAGATGCTGTACCACGCCGTCGCCGAGCTCGGCCTCGACGGCGGGATCTGCGTCACCGCGTCGCACAACCCGAAGGAGTACTCCGGGATGAAGATCGTCCGGCGCGGCGCGCTTCCAGTCGGCGGCGACTCGGGGCTGGCCGAGATCCGCGCGCGGGCCGAGGCCGGCTTCGGCGCCGCCACGGCCCGCGGCGCACTGCGCGACGAGGACGTATGGCCGAGCTTCGTCGCGAAGGTCCTGTCCTTCGTCGACGCCGGACGTCGATCCGGCCGCTCCGCGTCGTCGTCGACGCCGCCAACGGCATGGCGGGCGTGATGCTGCCGCCGGTCCTCGAGCGGCTTCCCCAGCTCGACGTCGTCAGCTGCTACTTCGAGCCGGACGGGAGCTTCCCGAACCACGAGCCGAACCCGCTCCTTCCCGAGAACCGCGAGTTCATCGTCGCGAAGGTGAAGGAGGAGCGCGCCGACCTCGGAGTCGCGTACGACGGCGACGCCGACCGCTGCTTCTTCGTCGACGACAAGGGCGCGTTCGTCCCGGGCGACTTCGTCACCGCGCTGCTCGCCGAGGCGATGCTCGCGAAGGCTCCCGGCGAGAAGGTGATCTACGACGTGCGGGCGAGCTGGGCCGTGCCGGAGACGATCGAGCGCAGCGGCGGCATTCCGCTCGTGAACCGCGTCGGCCACGCGTACATCAAGCAGCGCATGCGCGCGGAGGACGCGCGTCTTCGCGGGCGAGGTCTCGGCCCACTACTACTTCCGCGACTTCTCGCAGGCGGACACGGGCGTCGTACCCTTCCTCGTCATGCTCGAGCTCCTGTCTCGAAGCAGGCGCCCAGCTGTCGGAGCTGCTGCGCGCCGTACCGCGAGCGGTTCTTCCTCACCGGCGAGATCAACACGCCGGTCGCGGACGTGCCGCTCAAGCTCCAGGAGCTGAAGGAGCGCTACACGGCCGAGGGCGGTCGCGTGTCGCACCTCGACGGGATCTCGATCGACTTCGACGACTGGCACTTCAACGTCCGCCCGTCGAACACCGAGCCGCTCCTCCGGCTGAACCTCGAGGCGCTCTCCGAGCCGCTGATGGATCGAGAAGCGGGACGAGGTGCTCGGGGTGATCCGTGCCTGACGGCGGACAGGCGCCCGAGCTCGGTCGACTCACGGACCGGCGGCCACCGTTCAAGTACTCGGCGCTCGACCCGCGTCTGGTTCTCGGACACGGATGCGCAGGGCGTCGTCTACTACGGCCGCTACCTCCCGTACTTCGACCACGCACGAACCGAGTACCACCGGCACCTCGGCGCTCCGGAGGTCGCGGGGCGCGAGTTCGTCATGCGCGCGTCCTCCGTCGAGTATCACGCGCCGGCCCGGTTCGACGACCTGATCGAGGCGTTCGTGCGCGTCGAGCCGCATCGGCAGGTCGAGCATGACGTACGAATGCGCCGCCTATCGGCTCCCGGACGACGCGCTCATGGTCACGGCGCAGCAGACGCTCGTGCTCATCGATCTCGAGGAGCGACGCCCGGCGCCTGTCCCGGACGAGCTTCGTGCCGCGATCCGGACGCTCGAGGGAGGCGACCTCGAAGGATGAGCGCTCGCCGCGCGAGGGCGCTCGAGCGGGTGGTCGGCGAAGGGACGAGGACGCCGACGAGATCCTGCGCTCGACCGTGGCCACGCTCAGTGCGGAGCCCGACGTTTCCTGGGCCGGGATCTCGTTCCTCGAGGACGGAGAGCTGGCTCTCGGCCCGAGCGCTGGCGATCCGGACGAGGCTCGCCGAACGACGGTGCCGATCGTCTTCCGCGGCGCCTTCGTGGGGGAGCTGTCGGCCGACGGAGATGTCGAGGTCGGCCTCCTCGAGCGGGTCGCGACGCTCATCGCGACGTTCGTCCTGGTCGGCTGGGATACGGACGGCGAGGACTGGCGGCCCTGAAGCTCCCGTCGACGATCCCTCGATCGAGGGATCGGCTCGCACAATCGAGGGGGTAACTCGTTCGAGGGATTGCATCCCCCAACGGCGTGACTACAAGGAGATTGGGGAGAGGGGAAGGGACCCGCGCGCTCGCCTCACCGCGGGCGCGCGGAGATCTCTTCCGTCCCCGCAGATCGAGAACCCGCCGAGCGCGGGTTCTCGGTCGAAAGCGCCCTGAACGCCGATCGCCGACGCCAAGTGACAAATTGTCACGAGGCGCTCGATCCTGCGTCCGGGCGAGAGATGCAGCAAGTTGCAAGTCGTCGCAAGCGGTCGCGCGTCGCTAGCCGCGGCTCAAAAGCGCCGGGGTCAGGCTCGAGCCTGACCCCGGGTACGAGCTCTAGGCGGGAGGGCCGAAGAGCCCTGGTGGCCCGCGAGGCGATGCGGGCCACGCCGGAAACCCGAGCGGCCGCGGAAGTGATCCGATCCGGCAGCTCGCCGTTCACGAGCGCCTGCATGCGCTCTTCGACACCGGCCTTGAGGCTGGCCGCCTGATCCTTGGTCAGGCGGCCGCTCCCAACGGCCTCGTCGATGCGCTTGTCCTCGGCGGCGACGAGCGCCGCCACGAGCCCGGAGACCGACTTTCCGCGGTCCTTCGCAACCTGCGCGAGCGTCTTGCCGTCGAGCGCGGTGCGAAGCGCGTCTTCGCTCAGGCCGAGATACGTGGCCGCGGTGTCGAGGATCCCGAAGCCGCCGTCCGGGCCGAGCCCGAACCCGAATCGGTGCCCGAGCGGGCCGTCTGCGCCGAAAGCCGCCGAAGAGCAACGGATACTCGCTCGACTCGAGCCGCTTCTTCAGCTCTGCGCCTGTTCCTTCGTGAGCCGCCCGTCCGCCACGGCGGCGTCGATGCGATTCTCGAGCGCCTGCTTCAGCGCATTCGAGAGAGCTTTCGGCTTTACGCCGAGCTGCGCGGCTGCATCGTCGATGACTGCCTTGCTCGTGTCGCTCGGCGAGAGATCTCGAGGCGGCAACGGCACCCGCAGCGCCGAGGCCGATCACGAGCAGCGCCGCGGCCGACCGCCCGAACGAATGTCAGCTTCCTGCGCCTCGTCATGGGCTCATCAGACCAGCGTCGCTAAGAGCTCGGTGAGAAGCGGCTAAGAAGACGGAGCCGCTTCGGCCGGGACGGCCCGACATCCGCGTGGTCGCCGAGCGTGAGCACCATCCGCGTGCCGCCGCCGTCCGCGTGCTCGGCGACGACGCCGCCGCCGTGCGACTCGGCGACCTGCGGACGATCGCCAGGCCGAGGCCCGACCCCGGCATGCCCGCGCGCCGCACGCGCGCGGTAGAAGCGGTCGAAGACGTACGGAAGATCCTCGTCCGCGATGCCCGGGCCGTGGTCGCGGACGACGAGCTTCCCTCGCGGACAGCTCGACCTCCACCTCCGCGCCCGCCGGGCTCCACTTCGCCGCGTTGTCGAGGAGGTTGCCCGACGGCGCGCTCGATGCGTGGACGGGACGCCCTGTACCGTCGTCGGCTCGAGCTCGAGCCGAGTACGGCGACCTCCGGGCGGTTCCTGCGCGCCCGCTCGACGGCGTCGGCGACGAGCAGGTCGAGGCGCACGTCCTCGGGCTCGACCGACGAGCTGCTCGGCCCGCGCGAGCTCGATGAGCTCGGAGATGAGCGTCGTCATCTCGCCGAGCTGCTCGACGACGTCGCGAGAGCAGCCGCGCGCGCTCGCCGGGCGGGAGCGTGCTGTCGTCCGGCGAGCACCTCGATGTTCGTGCGCACGCTCGTCAGCGGCGTTCGCAGCTCGTGCGACGCGTCCGCGACGAGCTGGCGCTGCGCCCGCGTCGACTCCTCGAGGGCCGCGAGCATCGTGTTGAAGCTCGCGGCGAGCCGGCTCAGCTCGTCGTTGCCCGTCGACCTCGATCCGCTCCGAGAGGTCCTGGGTCTCGGTCACTCGCTCGACCGTGCGTCGTCAGCCGCTGCACCGGCACGAGCGCCGCACGCGCGACGAGCGAGACCGAGCGCGGCCGCGATGACGATCCCGGCCAGCGCGATGAGGATCAGAAAGAGACCGATGCGATGCGAGCGACTGGTCCGACCTCGGTCAGCGGGCGCGCGACCTGAACCGCCGCGTCCGGCCCGTACGCGAAGGTGAAGACGCGCAAGTGCGTGCCGTCGACGTCACGTCGTCCCAGAACGCCGCGCCCTGCTCGCCCGCGACCGCGAGCACGTCGTCGCCGACCGGGAGCTCGACGTCCTGGCGCGGCGGCACGAGAACCTCCCGTCGGCCGCACGAGCTGCACGTAGCCGCGCGCCTCGCCGAACTCGGGCCGTACCGCCAGATAGCGCTGACCGCCTCGGACCGGGATGACGCCGAGCGGCTGGACCGGAGATCTGCGCGGCCCGCGCCTCGAGCGCGTCGTCGACGGGCGCGCGCAGCTGCTCGCGCGCGACGAGGTAGACGGGGACCGACGCAGCGACGACGGTGAGCGCGACGGCGGCGGCGGCGGAGACCGCGATGCGAGCCCGGAAGCTCAGCGTCAGCCCTCGCGGAGCGCGTAGCCGACGCCGCGGACCGTGTGGATGAGCCGCGGCGCGCCGTCCTCCTCGGTCTTGCGGCGGAGGTACCCGATGTAGACGTCGAGCGAGTTCGACGTCGGGCCGAAGTCGTAGCCCCAGACGCGCTCGAAGATGATCGACCGCGTCAGCACCTGGCGCGGGTTCCGCAGGAACAGCTCGAGCAGCGCGAACTCGGTTCGCGTGAGCTCGATCGCGACGGTCTCCGCGACGGACCTCGCGCGTCCCGAGGTCGAGCTCGAGGTCGGCGAACCGCAGCACGTCGCGGCCTCGTCGCCGTTGCCGCGCGCCGCAGCAGCGCGCGCAGCCGGGCGAGGAGCTCGGCGAGGGCGAACGGCTTCGGGAGGTAGTCGTCTGCGCCGGCGTCGAGCCCTGCGACGCGACTGTCGACCTCGGCGCGAGCGGTCAGCATGAGCACGGGCACCGAGTTGCCGTCCGCTCGGAGCCGTCGGCATACCTCGAGCCCGTCGATCCCGGGCATGAGCACGTCGAGGATCGCGGCGTCGCCGGGCTGCCCGGCTCGAGCCGCTCGAGCGCCTCCTCGCCGTCCTCGGCGAGCTCGACCTCGTACCCCTCGAGCTCGAGCGCGCGACGCAGCGACTCGCGAACGGCGCGCTCGTCGTCGACGACCAGGATCTTCATCGCCGCGCATTGTGCGCATCGCGACAGGCTCGTGGCCCGGCGTCTTAGCGACTTCTTAGCCGCCCTTACCAGCCACCTCATCCTGCAATCGTCCGGTTCGCCACACTGACGGCGGAGACCTGTGCAGTCCGCTCCCGTACCCCGCTCCTCGTCGCTGGCTCGTGTCGGCCCTCGTGCTCGGGGTCGGCCTCGGCGCCGTCGCGTTCGCCGTGCTCGACGACGGACGACGACGATCGTGCGGCAGGTGACAGTGGAGGGCTCGCAGCCTGTCGCGCGGGAGATCTCCATCGCCAGATCTACGATCGCGCTTCGAAGGTCGGTCGTCGAGATCGCGGCACGAGGGTGGCTCGTCGGCGGCAGTCGAGCGCGCAGGGCTCCGGCTTCGTCTTCGACGAGAACGGGCACATCGTGACGAACCAGCACGTCGTCGCCGGCGCCTCGTCGGTCTCGGTGAGCTTCTGGAACGGCGTGGAGCGCGACGGCCGCGTCGTCGGCACGGATCCCTCGACCGATCTCGCCGTGCTGCGCGTCGATGCGCCCGCGTCGCTCCTCCAGCCGCTCCGACTCGCCGACTCGAGCGCGGTCGCGGTCGGCGACCCGGTGCTCGCGTTCGGAAGCCCGTTCGGGCTCGAGGGAACCGTCACGGCCGGCATCGTCAGCGCGCTCCATCGGGAGATGACGGCGCCGAACAACTACACGATCACGGACACGATCCAGACCGACGCCGCGATCAACCATGGAAACTCCGGTGGGCCGCTGCTCGACCGGCGCGGACGCGTGATCGGCGTCAACGCGCAGATCGAGAGCGAGTCCGGCGGATCCGACGGCGTCGGCTTCGCGATTCCGTCGAACACCGTGCGCGCGATCGTGCGACAGCTCATCGCGACCGGCGAGGTGCAGCACGCGTACCTCGGGATCCGGATGGCGCAGTCCCCGAGGGCGTCGCGGTCACGGAGGTCCTGGCCGGGACGCCGGCCGAGAAGGCAGGGCTCCGTGCGGCGACCGGAGACGAAGGTCGTCGACGGCCAGGAGCAACCAACCGGAGGCGACATCATCGTCGAGTTCGACGGTGAGAAGTGACGTCCGCCGTGGCGCTGCAGAGCGCAGTGGACGCGCGGCGGCCTGGCGACACCGTGTCGATCACGATCATGCGCGGCGGCTCGCGGCGGACGCTGGACGTCGACGCTCGGCGTCAGACCTTAGCGAGTTCACTCGGTCGGGGCGACCTAGACCATTGGGCTAGTGTGGACATCGCCGGCGCGTCTGTATCCTGCGATGCGGGAGGTAGAGGAATGGGTAAAAGTCGTACGTCCGCGTTCGTCTTCGCGGCCGCATACATCGCACTGGTCGTCGGGCTGTTCCTGGCGCTGGGAGGGGCTGCATATGCGCAGTCGCCCTCCTCGGCGATCGGATCAGTACGGCACCAAGGTCAAGGGCGTGAAGGTCTCGGCGACGGCGGGCGGCGATACTGCCGCTGCTGCTGCCGAGGCCGATGCGCTTCCGAACACTGGTCTTTCGCTCCTCGGAGTCGTCGCCGTCGGCGGCGCACTCGTCGCAGGCGGGCTCGTCCTGCGGCGGCGCGAGCAGCGCAAGAACTAGGCCGGCGCTCGGGACGGAGCGGCGTCACTCGCCCGGCAACCCCTCTTCGCGGGGGTTCAGTTCGTGCACCCGCCGGTAGGCGGCGGCTCGCTCGGCTCCACGCGCCACCTGGGCGAGGTGGAGCCAGGCGACCCAGTTCTGCGGGTCGTCGGCGACCGCATCGCGGTATGCCGGAGCGCCTCGCCCGGTCCCCGAGGCCTGCGGCGGCATCACCAAGGGCGAGATCGGGCTCGGCCGACCAGAACAGGAGAGCTCGGGCGCGGCGACCGTGCATCCGCGCCGCCGTCCAGTCGTTGCGTGCCGACGCTCCGACGCGCCGCGAAGAGCGCCTGGTTGCCGACGAGGCTCCACGTCGCGGCGAGGCTGAGCGCGACCGTGCCGACGAGCGGCCGGCGCGCACGATCGCCAAGAGGCTTGGGCACGGCCCGCTCGGCGGCGACGCAGCGCTCACGGCGCCTGCGAGGAACGCCGTCATCGTGACGCCGACCATCTCCCAGTGCCAGTCGAGCGCGGCGGCGGTGACCCATGCGGCCATCGCCGCCGTCCCGGCGGCGGCGAACCGAAGACGGCGCCCCCGGGCGCCCCGCCACGAGCGACGACAAGCGCTCCGAGCGAGCGAGAAGGACCCCGACGATCCCGATCTCGCCGAGGGACTCGACGTACAGGGAGTGCGCATCGCGGACGACCAGCAGGTCGGCCGACGCTCGTACCAGACGTACTCGAAGGTGCCGGCCCCGTTGCCCCACCAGCGGATGGATCGCGCGCATGCCAGGCGACACGGAACGCGATCGTTCGGCCGTTGCCGGAGACGCTGAAGAGCCGATCGTTGAGATCCGGTCCGCTGCGACGTCGGCTCGGCTTCGAACCGCGATTACCTCGCAGAAGCCCTTCGCCGGGCCTCCGACGCCAACCAGCCGACGGCCACGACCGCGACGAGCCACCGCACCAAGCAGAACGCAACGTCCGCGACGCGAGCGCTCCGCCTGGACACGGCCACGCCTCCGCGAGGAGGTGCGCGGCCAGCACGCGGCGAGAGACGCTGCGACGACGCCACGACCACGACGGCGCAGCCGGTGTCCTTCCCGGGCGCGCGCGGCCCGCGAGCCTCCGTCGTCAGCGCATCCTGGCTGCGACGCGATAGGCGACGCAGCGACGGCCGCTGGCGCGAGCGAGTGCGACCAGTGACCAGAGGAGGCGCAGTCGCCGCGGATCGAGGACGATCGTCGCCACGAGAGCAAACGCCGAGCGCCATCCACGAGCCCCGCGAGAACGTGAAGTACAGGGCCGTGACGAGCACGGGAGCGGTGGCCGCTGCCACGCAGCGTGCGACGCGCGCGCCGACTGTGTGCGACGAACCCCGACGACGAGGATCGACGCCCATCGCCGCGAGCAGCCCGAAGGCGTTCCAGTACCCGAGCGGCTCGAGAGCCGATACGGGTTAAACGGGTCGTCGGGCGAGCCGAGGTGATCCGGGAACAGGCGCGTCGCGAGACCGTAGGAGACGACAAGCACGATTCCGATGAGACACCAGCCAGGACGGCCGGCCCGTCGCCGCGGCGAAGGACAAGCGCAACCGCGAGCGCGACCGCAACGTAGACGAGCATCCGCTCGACCTCGCGAATCGAGGCCGGTGCGCTGATCGACCAGAGCGCCGAGAGTCCGATCCAGACGGCGAGCGCGACCATGAGCGCGGCGAACGCGACCCGCAGCCGGCCAGGCACGTCGCGCGGTCGAGAATAGGAGCACGGTCGTCGGCACGAGGAAGGCGAGCGCGACCCAGCCCCACGACTGCGAGAAGTACGCGCCCTGACTGGCGTTCGCAGCGGTCACGATGGCGGCCACAGCGGCCGCGACGACGTACGTTCTTTGCGTTCTTGTCACGACGAGACCACGGCTCCGATCAGGTCGCCTACTCTGTGATCGGTCATGCGGCGTCACCTCGGAACGTTCCTCCTCGTCATCGGCCTTGGCGTCCTCGCGTGGGCCGCCACCGTGTACTTCTGGAAGGACCCGTTCACGACGGCCTACACAGCGTACGAGCAGCGGCGGCTCGCGTCGAAGCTGGACGAGCAGTTCGCGAGCTACGAGCCGCTCCGGACACCGGTCGTCGCGGACCCGGGAAACCGGCCGCGCAAAGCCGGCACCGCACGACAACGTAAAGCGAGAGGCGAGGCGCTTCCGCCTCGCGAGCGACGACGGAGACGCGATCGCACGGCTCAAGATCCCACGGCTCGGACTCAGTGCGGTGGTCGTCAACGGCACCGCGGTCAGCGACCTTCGGCGCGGACCCGGCCGCCACCTCGAGTCCTACATGCCGGGAGAGCGCGAACTCGTCTACATCGCAGGGCACCGAACGACGTACGGCGCGCCTTTCGGGAACATCAACGAACTCCGGCCGGGCGACCCGATCACCGTCGAGCTGCCGTACGCGACGCTCGTCTACAAGGTCACGCGCCACCGCATCGTCGACGACAACGACGTCTCCGTGCTCGAGTCGCCGCATCACGAGGAGCTCGTCCTGCAGGCGTGTCATCCACGGTTCTTCGCGAGCCAGCGCTATCTCGTGTACGCGCGACCGGTCTCGGTGAAGCAGCGAACGGGCTGATGTCCGCGGGCTGGGACAGTCTGCGCCTCGACGAGCTCGAGCCGATGTCGGTGGTGAACGGCACGCTGCTGTGGCAGCCGATCCGACGAACACTCGACATCGGCGCGTTCGGGATCAATGCGTACGTCGCGCGGAATGCCGGCGACGATGTCGTCGAGGAACACTCCGAGCGGGCGCTCGGCCACGAGGAGGTGTACATCGTGCTCGCCGGACGCGCGACCTTCGCGCTCGCCGACGAGACGGTGGACGCGCCCGCCGGAACGATCGTGTTCATCCGGGATCCCGAGATCCGTCGCCACGCCCGGGCCGAGGAGCCTGGACACGTCGGTGCTCGCTGTCGGCGGTCCGCGCGGTGCGGCGTACGAGCCCTCGCCCTGGGAGGATTACTTCGCGGCCGAGCGCCACCGCACGGCCGGCGACTACGACGCGTACGTCGCGGAGCTCGAGGACGCGCTCCGCCGGCGCCCCGATCACCTGCGACGCTCTACAACCTCGCCTGCGCCGAGGCGCTCGCGAAGCGTGGCGACGATGCCATCGCGCACGTCACGCGAGCCGTGGAGCTCGACCCTGCTTTCGGCGAGTACGCGGCGAAGGACGAGGACCTCACCGGGCTCCGCGAGCGCCCGGACTGGCCGCTCTAGCTCGGTGTGACGCGGTAGGCGTCGAACACGGCGTCGAGGTTGCGGAGGGCAGTCAGGAGCGAGCGCAGCTCCTTCACCTCCCCCACCTCGGCCGTGTACCAGTTCTTCGCCATCCCGTCCTCGACGGTGCCGCCGTACGAGACGATGTTCGCGCCGTGCTCGGCGAACGTACGGGCGACGTCCTCGAGGAGCCGCGCGCGATCCCATGCGTCGACCGCGATCTGGACGAGGAAGCCCGCCGACGCTCCTCCCTCCCACTCGACGTTCGTGAACCGCTCGGGATTGCGCTGGAGAGCCCGGACGTTGGGGCAGTCCTGGCGGTGCACGGTGATGCCGCGCCCCATCGAGATGTAGCCGACGATCTGGTCGCCCGGGAACCGGCGTGCAGCACTTCGCGAGCCGCACCAGGACGTCCTCGACGCCGATCACGTTGATCCCGACGCGGTCGCTCGACACCGCCTTCCGTGCGCGCGACGGCTTCGTCTGGATGATCGGCTCGGACGCGACCTCGTCGGTCTTGAGGCGCTGGATGACCTTGTTGACGATCTGCGTCGGTGAGAGCTTTCCGGCCCCGAGCGCGACGTAGAAGTCTTCGGCCTTCTTGAAGCCCGTCTCGCGGATGACCTGCGCGAGCACGGTCGAGCCCTGGAGCTTCCGATACGGGAGCTTCTGCGCCTTCAATGCCTGATCGAGGAGATCGCGGCCCTTGGCCTCGGTCTCGCCGCGCGTCTCGCGCTGGTACCACTGGCGGATCTTGTTGCGCGCGCGCGAGGAGGTGACGAGCGCGAGCCAGTCTCGCGACGGCCCGCGCCCCGACTTCGACGTCAGGATCTCGACGAAGTCCCCGCTTCGCAGTCGGTAGTGCAACGGGACGATGCGGCTGTTCACCTTCGCGCCGACGGTGCGGTGCCCGACGTCGGTGTGCACCGCGTACGCGAAGTCGATCGGGGTCGCGCCCGCGGGAAGCACCTTCACCTCGCCCTTCGGGGTGAAGACGTACACCTCCTCGGCGAAGAGGTCGGTGCGGAGGCTTCGCATGTACTCGCCCGGATCCTGGTCCTCGGCCTGACCGTCCATGAGCGACTTGACCCAGGTGATCCACTCGTCGTCCGTCTTCGCCGCGCGTCCGCGCTTGTACAGCCAGTGCGCGGCGACGCCGTACTCGGCCTCCTCGTGCATGTCGCGCGTGCGCACCTGGATCTCGAGCGGCTTCCCCTCGGGACCGATCACGGTCGTGTGCAGCGAGCGATAGCGGTTGAGCTTCGGCATCGCGACGAAGTCCTTGAACCGCCCGGGCATCGGCTTCCAGAGCGAGTGGACGAGGCCGAGCGCGGCGTAGCAGTCGCGCGTTCCCTCCTCGCCCGAGCGCTCGCAGATGACGCGCAGCGCCGTCAGGTCGTAGATCTCGTTGAACTCGCGGCCGCGCTTGGCCATCTTGTCGTAGATCGAGTAGAGGTGCTTCGCGCGGCCCGTGATGTCCGCCGGCACGTCCGCCTTCTCGAGCTCTTCGCCGAGGATCTCGGCAGCCTTGTCGGCCTGCTCCTCGCGGTCGGCGCGGCGGTCCGCGACCATCGCCTTGATCTCGGCGTACTTGCGTGGGTGCAGCGTCTGGAACGCGAGGTCCTCGAGCTCCCACTTGAGCGCGTGGATGCCGAGCCGGTGCGCGAGCGGCGCGTACACCTCGAGCGTCTCGCGTGCCTTCTGCGCCTGCTTCTGCTTCCCGAGGTACTCGATCGTCCGCATGTTGTGGAGCCGGTCCGCGAGCTTGATGAGGATGACGCGGACGTCCTGCGCCATCGCGACGATCATCTTCCGGTAGTTCTCGGCCTCCGCCTGCTCGCGGCTCTGGAAGCTGATCCGCGTCAGCTTGGTGACCCCCTCGACGAGCTGCGCGACGTCCGGGCCGAACTCCGCGCGAAGCTCCTCGACGTCGGCCTCGGTGTCCTCGATGACGTCGTGCAGGAGAGCGGCGGCGATCGTCTGCTCGTCGAGATGCAGCTCGGCGCAGATGCGCGCGACGCCGAGCGGGTGATGGATGAACTCCTCGCCCGAACGGCGCGTCTGGCCCGCGTGTGCGCGCTCTGCGTACTCGAATGCGCGGCGGAGAAGCTCCTTGTCGACGTCCGGGTTGTACGCCTCGACCTCGGCGATGAGCTCCTCGACGAGGTCTTCGCGATGCCGTTTCGCGTCGAGGACAGTCATGGAATCAGTGTACTGAGCGGGGTTTCACGATCCTCCCGGGCGGGAAGGAGCCTCGGGACGTGCCCGCGAACTGCGGACCGTCCATGACAGCTTCCGCCGCTGGTGGCGTCGCCGCACACGCCCGACGCCTCGCTCTCGCGATGCGCGATGCGCTCGTCCCGTCACGCCCCGGGCTCGGCTGAAGCCTAGGCGGCCTGCGGCAGCGCCAGCGTCGGTGAGCAGGGCGCGGAAAGACTCGGACTCGAGGAGCTGACGTCGTTCCGGCCCCGTCCTCGTCGAGCGCGAGCTCGCTCGAAGATGCGGCGGGCCTCGGGCGTCCAGGCGGGCTCGCCGTCGCGCCAGAGCTCGACGAGCCACGCGCGGAGCTCTTCGTAGCCCTCGGCGGTGTCGAAGATCCGGCGGACGACGAGCTGCGGGGCGACCGTCCCGTTCCAGTGGTTCTCCTTGAGCCGAACGCGACGTCGAAGAGACCGGCCGCACGCAGCCGGTCGAGCTGTGCGCCCTGGCCGAAGGCGATCGCGCTGCCGGCGTCGCGTCCGTGCTGGCGTACGCGAAAGCGAAGGTGCTTCCCGTCGCCGACGGTCGACGGGGTGACGGCCTGCGTCGCCGGAACGAGCAGGGTGACGTCCGGGTTACCGAGGCCGAACGGCGCGAGGCCGCTGGAGCTCCTCGGCGAGGTCGAGCGTGAGATCGCGCGCCGAGACGACGGCGTCGACGCGTGACCGACCTCGAAGAGATCCTCGGGTGCGATGCTGCGCGTCCGCATGATCGGCGAAGGCCTCGGCGAAGGCCTCGATGCTCGTCTCGGCGATCGAGAGGCCCGCGGCCGCCCGATGACCGCCGAAGCGCTCGAGGTGCGCGAGCAGGCCGCGAGCGCGCCGTGGAGGTCGAAGCTCGCGATCGAGCGGCCCGAGCCCTTCCAGCCGTCCTGCGAGCGCGTGATCAGCACGACGGGCCGGTGGAAGCGCTCGACGAGACGTGAGGCGACGATCCCGATGACGCCTTCGTGCCAGTCCTCGCCCCAGAGGACGTAGCCGCGCCTGCGCCGCCTCGGCTCGGGCATCGACTCGACGCCCGCGACCGCGCTCGCGAGGATCCGCTCCTCGACCGCCTGGCGCTCGCGGTTCAGCTCCTCGAGCTCGTCGGCGAGCCGGCGCGCCTCGTCGGCGTCCTCGGTGAGCACGAGCTCGAGCGCGACGTCCGGACGGCCGAGGCGGCCGGCCGCGTTGATCCGCGGCGCGAGCCGGAAGCCGATGGCGCCGGCGTCGACCGCAGCGGGATCGACGCGCGCGCTCCGCATCAGCGCCTGCAGCCCCGGACGCGACGTCGCAGCGAGCGGCTTGAGGCCCGCTGCTGCGAGGCCGCGGTTCTCGTCGAGGAGCGGCACGACGTCGGCGATCGTCGCCAGGGCGACGAGATCGAGGTTCCGGCGGACGAGCGGGTGGTCGGCACCGAGGAGCGCCTCGCCGAGCTTGTGGACGACTCCCGTGCCGCAGAGCTCCGGGAACGGGTACTGCGACGGACGCGTCGCGACGACGGGGCAGTCCGGAAGCATCTCGCCGGGCCGGTGGTGGTCGGTCACGATCGACGTCGAGACCGCGCTTCTTCGCCTCGGCGACCTCGTCGACGGCAGTGATCCCACAGTCGACGGTCAGGACGAGGCCGACGCCGTCGTCCGCGAGTCGCGCGAGCGTGTCGCCCGAGACGCCGTAGCCCTCCTCGAACCTGCTCGGCAGGTGCCAGCGACGTCGGCGCCGAGCTCCCGCAGAACGAGCACCGCGAGCGCGGTCGCGCAGATGCCGTCGACGTCGTAGTCGCCGTGGACGCAGATCGCGTGCCGGCGGCGACCGCCGCGCGGATGCGCTCGACGGCCGTCGCCATGTCGCCGAGCAGGAGCGGGTCGTAGCCGGGAACGCGCCGCGTCGAGAAAGCGTGCGCGCGGCCTGCCGGACTCGTCATAGCCGCGCCGTGCGAGGACCGACGCGGTCACCTCGCTCACGCCGAGCTCGCAGCCCAGCGCCCGCGCGACGCGAGGATCCAGGGGTGCGATCGTCCAGGAGCTCGTCACTCGCAGTGACGGTACGGACGCGGTCGGACGCCGTCAGAGAGCTGCGGAGCCGCTGCGACGCCGGCGCAGCGAGTCGGTGACGACCTTCACCCAGAGGAGCACGATGCCGACCGTCGCGCCACGACGACGACGGCGATGGGCGTGAAGTACGCCATCTGCTCGAGCGAGAACTTCGTGACCGCGGCTCCGCCGAGCCAGACGACGAGCACGACGACCGCCATCGCGGCCCAGATGCGCGCGGTCTCTCACGTCGGGAAGCCTAGATACCCTGGCTCGCGATGCTCGCCGCGAACTACCGCTCGGGGGACGACTTCGTCGTCGAGTTCCTGGGCCATCGCTTCGAGTTCTCGGCGCGCGACTTCGAGGAGCGCGTCATCGCCGCGGCGGTGCGGCTCGAGCTCATCGGCTCGAACGACGTGGACGAGCAGGAGTCCGCGGATCTCGTGGAGCTCGTCGCGGACGGACGGATCGTCGACCCGCGAAGCGGTCTCGGCCTGTACATCGTCCGCCACTGGGAGCGGGTGTCGCTGCAGAACGGGGAGTCGCTCGTCTACTGGCTGCGGAAGCTCGTCTTCCGCGGCGCCTGGCTCGACCACCGCGTGAAGGAGGGCCTGCTCGACGTCTCGTGGATCGACGACACGGGCGACTTCGGCTACGCGGAGCCGAAGGGAGGCAGGACGCTGCTCGAGCTCGCGCCCGTTCCTTCCTGGAGCGAGCTGCAGTACCGCGGCTGACGGCGTCGTCTACTCGGTCGGGACGAAGCCGAAGGGCCGCTCGGGGTCCGGCGCGGAGAGCTCGATCGAGCGCACCGCCCCGATCGGGACGACGAGGCGGCGCGGCTCCTCGTCCTCGGCGCGATGCGGCGTGAACGAGAAGAACCCGAAGCCCGGCTCGGCGCTCGTCGTGGCGACCGGGTAGCGCGAGCCGTCGACGAGCTCGATCCGGACCTCCGCCTGCTCGAGCCCGTTCTCGTTCGCGAAGCCGGCGACCATGCGCGTGAGGCGTCCGACGAACTCGTCGAGCGGCCCCGCCGCGCCCGGCGTCCACACGTGGGCCGTGGACATCAGAACAGCCCGTCGGCGGTGCTCGTGGCGCCGATGTGCTCGCGGCCGAGCGCGGTGATGACGCGGCCACGCGGCGTACGCTGGACGAACCCGAGCTGCAGCAGGTACGGCTCGTAGACGTCCTCGATCGTGTCCGGCTCCTCGCCGAGGGAGACCGCGAGCGTCGAGAGGCCGACCGGGCCTCCTCCGAACTTGTGCGAGATCGTGCCGAGCAGCTCACGATCCATCCGCTCGAGCCCGACCTCGTCGACCTCGAGCAGCTCGAGCGCTTCGCGGGCGATGTCGATCGTGACCGCTCCCGCGTGGCGCACCTCCGCGACGTCGCGGATCCGGCGAAGGATGCGGTTGGCCACCCGCGGTGTGCCGCGCGCGCGCCGGGCGACCTCCTCGGCCGCCTCGTCGGCGACGTCGACGCCCAGGATCCCCGCGGAGCGCCGCACGATCGTCGCGAGCTCGGCCTGCTCGTAGTAGCCGAGGCGGAACGTCATCCCGAAACGGTCGCGCAACGGCGTCGTCAGGAGACCGGTGCGGGTCGTCGCGCCGACGAGCGTGAAGGGCGGAAGGTCGAGCGTGAGCGTCCGGGCGCCGGCCCCCTGTCCGACGATGATGTCGAGCCGGAAGTCCTCGAGCGCCGGATACAGGATCTCCTCGATCGCGCGGTTCACGCGGTGGATCTCGTCGACGAACAGGACGTCTCTGGGCTCGAGCCCGGTGAGGATCGCGGCCATGTCGCCCTTGCGCTCGAGCGCAGGGCCTGCGACCGTGCGGATCCCGACCTCGAGCTCCTCGCGGATGATCGTCGCGAGCGTCGTCTTCCCGAGGCCCGGCGGGCCGACGAGCAGGACGTGGTCGAGCGCCTCTCCGCGCGCCCGCGCCGCCGTGAGCGCGATGTCGAGCTGCTCCTTCGTCCGCTCCTGCCCGACGAAGTCGTCGAGGCGACGCGGCCTGAGCGACCGCTCGACCTCCTCCTCGCCCTCGCGGAGCGCCGGCGCGAGAAAGGGACTGCTCGTCACGCCGCGCTCCGCAGCGCCTCGCGCACGCGCTCCTCGGCAGGAAGCTCGGGATCCACCTGCGCGAGCGCCTGCTCGGCCTCGACGAGCGAGAACCCGAGCTCGACGAGGGCATCGCGCGCGACGAGCTCGCGCGGACGTCCCGGCGACGGCGACGGACGACGCCTCGGCAAGCGCGCCTTCGAGCTCGAGCACGATCCGCTCGGCCGTCTTCTTGCCCACGCCCGGGATCGCCTGGAAGCGGGCTGCGTCGCGTCGCGCGATCGCCATGCGCAGCTCGTCCGGCGAGGCGCTCGAGACGACTGCGAGAGCGACCTTCGGCCCGATGCCGCTGACCCCGAGCAGCTGGACGAAGAGCGACCGCTCGGCCGCGTCGGCGAACCCGTACAGCTGCAGCGCGTCCTCGCGGACGTGCAGGTACGTCTCGACGATGACCTCGGTCGCGCCGTCCGCGCGCCGGAGGACGCTCGGCGTGGCGCTCACGAGGTAGCCGACGCCGCCGACGTCGACGACGAGCCCGTCGAGCGGTTCGCCCTGCGGGCGCGCCGCGAAGCCTGGAGATCACCGGAGCACCTCCGCGAAGCGGAGAGCCGAGGGCATGGCAGATCGCGACGGCGAACGCGTCTGCCTCGTGTGAGGTGGTCGGCTCGGCGTCGAGCCCGAGGATGAGCGTGACCATTCGCTGCACCTGACCCTTCTCGGCCCGCCCGTATCCGCAGACCGTCTGCTTCACGCGCGCCGGCGCGTGCTCGGCGCACTCGACCCCGGCGGCGGCTGCCGCGACGAGGACGGCGCCGCGGGCCTGACCGACGGAGAGCGCGATGCGGGCGTCGGCACCCACGTAGGACTCCTCGAGCGCGACGGCGTCGGGCTCGTGCTCCGCAATGAGCGCCTGCACTCCCTCGAAGATCGTCAGCAAGCGTACGTCGAGGCGCTCCCGGGCCGGTGTTCGCCAGCACCCCGACGCCCCCGCCCGGAGGCGCCCGCCGCTTCCGTGGACGATCCCGTACCCGCACGCAGCCGTCCCTGGGTCGATGCCGAGGACCTTCACGTGCAGAAGTTAGGCAGGGCCTCGGACGTTCCTCCACGTGCGCAAGATCGGAATCCGCTCGCGCGAATTCCGATCGCGCAGCAAATCCCTAAAGCGCGCCCGCCTCGCGGGCGCGGTCGCCCCGATTACTCAACCGCTGCCCGCGCGCGAGGTCTCGATTGCGGAAGGTCAGTTCCTCCACAAGCCCGAACCACCACCCCAACCAGCTCGGTTCGTCTGTCGCTGCGACCGCAGCCGCGAAGCGGCTGCGCTTTAGGGATCTCCGCGAGCGAGAAGCCGCGCTAGCGGGTTCTCGATCTGCGAAAAAAACAGCCTAACCCGTGCAGTTCTTCTTCGACCAGGCCTCGATGCGCTTCGACGCGGCGGTGAGCTTCACCTGGTCGAGGGAGGTGAGCGCAGCCTGCAGCTGCTGGAGCTGGTCGGCCGAGGGGGTCGTGCCGGGCGTGATCCCGATGTCCTTGAGCTTCGCCGCATACTGCGAGAACGCCTGCGCCAGCGTCTCGACGTCGGCCCTGATCTCTTCGGGGACCTTGCTGGCGAGGGCGTCGAGCTCCGCGGTGTCCCCCGACACGCCGTTCGTGCCGGCGAAGGCCTTCGCCATCGTGGCGCCGACGCTCGCGAGCGCGAGGCAGTCCTTGTCGCCGAGGACGGACGAGAGATCCGTCGTGTCCGTCGTCTCGCCGCTCGTCGTCTCCTCGCTGGTGGTCGTCTCGCTGGTCGTCGTGTCCGTGGTGGTCGTATCGGCGGCCGTCGTCTCGGTCGTCGCCGCCGAATTGCTTCCGCCGCCTCCGCAGCCTGCTGCGAGGAGGGCGAAAGCGACGACGAGCACGGACAGCCAGCGCATCGGTCGGATCCTACTCTCGAGCTAGGACAGATGCTCGGAGAAGAACGCCGACGATCGCGTTCGTAGCAGCGCACGCGGTTCGCGAGCTTGAGCACGTCGTGGCCCTCGTCCTCGAAGACGAGGTAGTCGACGTCGCTCCCCCTGCGCGCGGAGCTGCTCGACGAGATCGCTGGACTCGCGCTCGACGACTCGAGGATCGTTCTGGCCCTGGATGACGAGGAGCGGGCAGGCGAGGTCGTCGATGTACGTCCTCGGCGACCGCTCGACGAGGAAGTCGCGTGTCGGTCGCCGCATCGCCGACGGCAAGCGCGAAGTACGGCTTCCAGGTCTCGGGGATGCGGTCCATGAACGTGAGCAGGTCGTAGGGCCCGAACATGTCGACGGCCCCCCGCCACAGCTCGGGGTGTCGGGCGGCCAGCGTCAGCGTCATGTAGCCGCCGTACGAGCGGCCGACGACGCCGGCGCGAGAGACGTCGACGCGGTCGTCGTGCGGAAGCACCTCCGTCATCGCGTGGACGTGGTCGAGGCGGTCGAGACCTCCCCAGTCACGATCGACTCGCTTCGCGTACGCGAGCCCGTACCCGGTCGAGCCGCGGGCGTTCGGGACGAAGACCGCGAAGCCCTCGAGCGTGAGGATCTGGATCAGGGGCATCGAGAACCATGCGAAATTCGGCCGTTCCTGGCCCTGTGGCCCGCCGTGGACGTAGTAGACGAGCGGCCGCGGACCGTCGAAGCCGAGCTCCGGCGACGGCAGGTAGAGACGCGCTGAGATACGGAGGCCGTCGTGGGACGTGAACGACGCGTCCTCGCCGCGCGCGAGGAGGTCGGGAGCGAGGCCCAGCGCGCGCTCGCGAGTCAGCTGGACCGGCTGCGACTCGGCCTCGGCCGGCAGCACGTACAGCTGCGTCGGGCTCGTCGCCGTGCAGAAGGCCGCCGCGAAGCGTCCGCTCTCGCCATCGAAGTGGAGCCCGTGGAGAACGCCGTCCGCGAGCTCGCCCTCTCCCACGAGCACGCGGTCGACCGCGAAGGTACGGGCGGCCTCGTCGAACGTGCCGGCGTAAGCCCAGGAGCAGCCGTCGATGTTGTACGCGACCACGAAGCGATCGCCCTCCAGATGGGTGAGCGCTTCGAGCTCGCCGGCGCCCTCGTGCTCCAGGCCCGCGATCGTCACGGGCTCGAGCGCGCGGGCGCGCGAGAGGTCGAGGTAGCCGAGCGAGCCTGCGTCGTCGAACAGCGTCGTCGGCAGCAGGATCCCGCTCGCCGTCGCGTGGCCGCTCCCGAAGCCCGAGAGCGGATAGTCGGCGGACGGGTCGCGCTCCTCGATCGCGGTCCCGTGGAGCATGCGCGCGTTCGCCGCCCGATTCGACCTCGTACAGCACGACGTCGCCCATCGTGTAGCCGTCGGAGAGGATCACCCGCGAGTGGTCGGGCGTCCACGCGGCGACGAAGGCGCCGTACGGGCTCTCCCAGAGCTTCTCGCTCTCGCCGGTCGAGAGCTCGACGCGAACCGCCGCGATGGAGGACTCCACCCGCGACTCGACGGCGAAGTACGCGATCTCGGCGTCGTCGTCGACATCGACGAGATGCGCGCGATCCGCCGGCGAACGCCGACTCGGGCGAGCGGCTCCGGGAAGCCTCCTTCGAGGGGAACGACGTGCGGCACGTAGTTCTCGTCGCCGTCCGAGTCGAGCATCACGACGATGCGCTCGAGTCGCGGCAGGACGTGGAAGAGATGGCCGCCGACGAGCTCCGGGTTCTGCAGAGCGATCTGCGGCGGCAGGAGCGGCTCGGGAACGCCGCCCGAGGCGGACATCGCGAAGAGACTGAGGTGACCCGCGAGGTTCGAGGCGAACGTCAGGCGGTCGCCGGTGAGCTGCGGCTCGACGAAGAGCCGCGCCGACAGCAGCGACTCGATCCGATCCGCGCGGCGGCCCGCCGTGTCCGCTGTGACGACCACCGCTCGACCTAGGCGACCACGGCCTCCAGCACCGCTTCGGGGATGTCGAAGTTCGCGTACACGTCCTGGACGTCCTCGGTGTCCTCGAGGCCTTCGACGAGGCTCACGATACGGCGCGCCGTGGACTCGTCAGACACCGCTACGGTCGTCTTCGGCACCATCGCGAGCTCGACCGACTCGACCGCGTAGCCGGCGCCCGCGAGCGCCTCGCGGACGGAGGAGAGCGCCTCGGGAGCGCTCGTGACGACGAAGCTCGAGCCGTCGAGCTCGACGTCGTCAGCGCCCGCCTCTGCGGCCGCCAGCACGAGGTCGTCCTCTTCCGCGTTCTCGGCGGCGACGAGCACGACGCCCCGTCGCTCGAACTGCCACGCGACCGCCCCCGTCGTGCCGAGGTTCCCGCCGTGCTTCGTGAAAGCGTGGCGCACTTCGGAGGCGGTGCGGTTGCGGTTGTCCGTCACCGCCTCGACGAGGACGGCGACGCCGTCCGGGCCGTAGCCCTCGTAGACCACCGTCTCGAAGCTCGCCGCGTCGGCGTCCGCGCCGGAGCCCTTCGCGATGGCGCGCTCGATGTTGTCCTTCGGCATCGAGTACGAGCGCGCCTTCTCGATTGCATTCTGCAGCGCGAGGTTGCCGGCCGGATCGGGCCCACCCTCCTTCGCCGCGACGATGATCGCGCGCGAGAGCTTCGAGAAGAGCTGGCCCCGCTTCGAGTCCGCCGCGCCCTTCTTGTGCTTGATGCTCGACCACTTGCTATGCCCCGACACGGCTCTCCTCCTCGACCAGCTGCAGGAAGCGCTCGTGCACACGCAGGTCGTCCGTGAGCTCGGGATGGAACGAGGCGAGGAGCAGCCGACCGTCGCGGACGAGGACGGGCTCGCCGTCGAGCTCGCCGAGAACCTCGACGCCGGCGCCGAGCCGGCGGATACGCGGCGCGCGGATGAAGACTCCTCGGAGCGGGATCTCGTCGTCCGAGAGGTCGATGTCGGCCTCGAAGCTCCGCACCTGCCGGCCGAAGGCGTTGCGCTCGACCTCGACGTCGGCGAGGTCGAGGTGCTCGCGGTCGACGAGGATCATCCCGGCGCACGTGCCGAAGATCGGCCCCCGGTAGCAGCGGATCGCCTCGTCGAGCCCGTACAGCTCGCGCAAGGCGCGCGATCGTCGTCGACTCGCCGCCCGGGATGACCAGTCCGTCGAGCCCGTCCAGGTCCCCGGGAGGCGAACCTCGCGCACTTCGGCTCCGAGCGTGCGCAGTGCGCGGGCATGCTCGCGAAAGGCGCCCTGCAGGGCGAGCACTCCAATCCGCAATGTGCTCATGATCCGCTTGAAGGCACTTCCGCAGGAAGGTGCGCTTACCAGCCGCGGACTTCGAGCCGCTCGTCTTCCGCGAGCGAGCTGGCGGAGATTCCGACCATGGGCTCGCCCAGGCCCGCGGACACGTCGGCCAGCACCTTCGGGTCGTCGAAGTGCGTCGTCGCCTCGACGATCGCCTTCGCGCGAAGCTCGGGATCGCCCGACTTGAAGATGCCCGAGCCGACGAAGACGCCGTCGGCGCCGAGCTGCATGCAGAGCGACGCGTCGGCCGGAGTGGCGATGCCACCCGCGGTGAACGTCACGACGGGGAGACGGCCGTGCTCCGCGACCCAGCGCACGAGCTCGTACGGGGCGCGGTGCTCCTTCGCGGCGGAGTGCAGCTCGTCGCCGCGCAGCGCCTGCAGCGCGCGGATCGCGCCGAAGACGGCGCGCATGTGGGTGACCGCGTTGACGATGTCGCCCGTCCCCGCCTCGCCCTTCGTCCGGATCATCGCTGCGCCCTCGGAGATCCGCCGCAGCGCCTCGCCCAGGTTCGTCGCGCCGCAGACGAACGGAACCGTGAACGCCCACTTGTCGACGTGGTGCTCCACGTCGGCGGGCGTGAGGACCTCGGACTCGTCGATGTAGTCGACCTCGAGCGCCTCGAGGATCTGGGCCTCCGCGAAGTGCCCGATGCGGCACTTCGCCATGACCGGGATCGTGACGGCCTCCTGGATCTCGCGGATCTTCTCCGGGTCGCTCATGCGGGCGACGCCTCCGTCGCGACGGATGTCGGCCGGCACGCGCTCGAGCGCCATCACCGCGCACGCGCCCGCATCCTCGGCGATGCGCGCCTGCTCGGCGTCGACGACGTCCATGATCACGCCGCCCTTCAGCATCTCGGCGAGCCCCGTCTTCACGCGGAGCGTCCCGTACTCCGGCGTCTGGCCGCTCATGCGACCCAGTCTAGCCGTGGCCGGCCCTGTGGATACCCGACGGCGGAGTTAGCCGAATTTGCGGCTTTCGAGGTGTGGAAATCGCCTGGAAAACGTCGTGTTCGTCCGCACCATGTGCCATACGTACCGGCAACCGGCGCGACTCCTCTCCCCGCAGGCGGATCCGCCTGGCCCCGAAGTTGCGCCGACCCGTGCGGCGGGCCCGCCCACCCGGGCCCCTTCTTTATCCGCAGACCGAGAACCCGCTCGCGCGGGTTCTCGGTCGCGGGAAATCCCTGAAGCGCGGCTGCCTGCGGAGCCGCGGTCGCTGCTACTGCCGCTTCTCGTCGTTCGGGCTCAGCTCTTGCTCTCGGCGAGGACGTCGGACTCGGGCTGGTCGACGATGCGGATGTACGGCTTCGGCTCCTCCCAGCCGTCCGGCCAGATCTCCTTCGCCTCCTCGTTGGAGACGGAGCCGGCGATGATGACCTTCTCGCCCTGCTGCCAGTTCACCGGCGTCGACACGCGATGCTTCGCGGTCAGCTGCAGCGAGTCGATCACGCGCAGGACTTCGTCGAAGTTCCGGCCGGTCGTCATCGGGTACACGAGCACGAGCTTGATCTTCTTGTCCGGGCCGATGACGAACACGTTTCGCACCGTCTGGTTGTCGGCAGGGGTGCGCGCCTTCGGATCGCCCTCGACCTCTGCCGGGAGCATCCCGTACAGCTTCGAGACCTCGAAGTCGGAGTCGCCGATGATCGGGTAGTTGGGCGCGACGCCCTGCGTCTCCTCGATGTCCTTCGCCCAGCCCTCGTGATCGCCCGTCGGGTCGACCGAGAGGCCGATGATCTTCACGTTGCGACGGTCGAACTCGGGCTTGATCCTCGCCATGTAGCCGAGCTCGGTCGTGCAGACCGGCGTGAAGTCCTTCGGGTGCGAGAAGAGCACGGCCCACGAGTCGCCGATCCAGTCGTGGAAGCTGATCTCGCCTTCGGTCGAGTCGGCCGTGAAGTCCGGGGCCGTGTCGTTGATCGTCAGCGTCATCTTCTTCCTCCTCCGAGCCGAAGCCCGCTCGTTCCGCGCCTACGGGATCGCTCAACGCGCGTCGCTCCTCCATTCTTCCAGCGCGCGCTGCACCGCGCGTCAAACCGAAGAGGCTCAGCCTCCGTACTCGCTGGCAATACCGAGCAAGGAGGGGCAATGCCGATACGCATCACAGTCGCCACGGCAGTTTTCGCAGCGTTCTCGCTCGCGGTCGCCGTCGTCGGGTACGGGCGAACGAGCTCCGTGCCGACGCTGACGGGCACGGTCGGCCCGGGCTTCACGATCTCGCTCAAGGTGAACGGCAAGGCGGTGAAGTCGCTGAAGGCCGGCACCTACAAGTTCGTCGTCGCCGACAAGGCTTCGATCCACGGCTTCACGATCGAGCAGGAGACAGGGCGGTAAGTTCGAAAAGGCGCTGACGGCGGTGCCGTTCACCGGCACGAAGACGGTCACCGTCAAGCTCAAGGCCGGGAAGTGGAAGTTCTACTGCCCGCCGCACGAGTCGTCGATGTTCGGCTTCTTCACCGTCAAGTAAGGCACGACCGTCCGGGATTCGGTCGCAGCGCGCCGGACCCCGGGCGGGCCCGTGCCCGGCTCGACTCGGCTCGTCGCTACGGGCGGAGCCGCCGGAGCATCCGGGCGCTTACAGGGCCACGGGGAGGCTTGACTCCGAGGAAGCCTTGGGTTCGGGAGCCGCCGAGGGACACGAGCCTCCCCGTGGGCGCTTCCGCAAGTTTCTCGAGTGGTGAAGATTGTGTGAGAAGGCGGCGGAAACGCCGCATGGCCGATGCGTCGCAGGCAAGGTAGGTCGATGTTGAACTCCATCGGTATCTCGCTCCTTCTCGGAGCACCGTGGATCGTCGCGATCATCTGGACATGGTCGCGAGCGCCGCGCTTCGACGGTGTGCCGCCGTCGATGGCAGATCGCGCACGCGATCGTCTCTGGGCCTGAGCTCTAGCCGCTCCGAGCGGACCTCGCGGTAGAGCGCCGTCAGTAATTGGTGCTGACGGCACCGCGCGACACGCGTAGGGTGTGAGGAGAGGGTCAAGGCGAGACGCGAAGTCTCGGCCGAGGCCTTCGCTCAAGCTGGCAGCCCGCCTCCGACTTCGACGGCTCACGGGGGGCGGGTTTCCGGCCCAGATGCGCCGGACGGAGAGAGACGATGTCCTCACCTTTCATCACGGTTCGCTACCCCGACGGTGCGTGGGAGCTCACTCTCAGCGAGAAGGTTCCCGAGGTCGGCGACACGCTCAGGCGGAGCGACGGTAAGTGGATCGTCGCGGAGGTCGTCGAGGACACGAACGGGCACGTCATCGTGGCGTGGCGTCCTGCTCCGCCTCCTGCCGGGTAAGCGAGCAGCGCACCCGATTGGCCGAAAAGGGTGTGCACCGAGCGTTCCCCAGTGGGCCCGCCTGAGTTCGAGCACCCCTGCAAATGGCGATATTCGGGGTCCGAGGCAGCGCCGGGAGAGCACCGGGGCTCACTTTGCCGAACGAGCTTCAACAGTTCGATCAGAGATGGCGTCCTTCTCCAACCTCGTAAGCGTCTCGGACCCGTCCCGCGAACTCCGGCCAACAGCACGAAGCCCGGCCGAATGGCCGGGCTTCGTTCGTCTCCGGAACCTGCCTCTACCGGAAGCGCACGACGAGATTGCGCTGACCCTGGGTCGCCTGCTGCCGCCGCGCCTGCGCCTGATCCGGCGGGTTTGGGACGCCGGGGAACAGAGCGTCCCCGATCGTCGGGATGAACTGCGGCGGGACACGAACCTGCGTCCCCTGCTCGTAGTCGTAGGCGAAGCCGAGTAGCTTTGGTTCGGCCCAGCGGCCGCCGATGAAGGTGATCCCGATCGGCAGTCCCGCGTCGTAGCCTGCGGGCACCGTGATGTCGGGGTAGCCCGACACCGCAGCCGCCGTCGACGAGCCGACGAAGTACTCGAAGTGCCCGTCGAGGTCACCGAGGTTCGGGTCGTCGTTCGTCGGCCAGGCGGGGCCGTTGGTCACGGCGACGATCGCGTCGAGGTGCTTCTCGGCCATGAGCTGGTCGATTGCGTCCTGAACGGGCGGCGTCGTCGCCTCGCGGAGCGCCGTGCAATCGGCATCGCGGCCGTTCGTCGCCTCGGCGGCGTCGAACACGGCGCTGTTCCACGGGCCCTCGAGGTCCGGATGATCGTTGTTGAAGTCGATGAGGTCCTGGAGGGTCTTCGGGTAGCCGGCGCCGGTGTACGTCTCCAGGTAGCTCGCGATGTCGGACTTGAACTCGCACAGCAGGGCGGGGAACTCGTTCACCGTCGCCGAGAGGTCGATGTCGGTGTTGTCCACCACCGTGGCGCCCTGGGCCCCGAGCGCCGCGATCACGTCGTCGAGGATCGGCTCGATGATCGGTCCCGTCAGGGTCGGGTCGTACGTGCCGGCGCGCCAGACCCCGATCCGCTTGCCCTGGAGGGCGTGATCGTCGAGGAACTGGGTGTAATGGGTGAAGGCGTGCCCGGTCTGGTCGGCCGTGGCCGCGTCATCCGGGTCGACGCCGGTCGCGGCGCCGAGCAGCACCGCCGCGTCGGTCACGTTACGGGCGATCGGGCCGGCCGTGTCCTGGTCGGCGCTGATCGGGACGACGCCTGCGCGGCTCCACAACCCGAGTGTCGGTTTGATCCCCACGTCGTCGTTGGCACCGGACGGGCAGACGATCGACCCGTCCGTCTCCGTTCCGACGGCTGCGACCGCGAGGTCAGCAGCCGCGACGACGCCGGAGCCGGAGCTCGAGCCGCACGGGTTGCGATCGAGGACGTAGGGCATGTTCGTCTGCCCACCGATCCCGCTCCAGCCGCTCGACGAGGGGCCGGACCGGAAGTTGGCCCACTCGGACAGGTTGGCCTTGCCGATGATGATCGCGCCGGCGGCCTTAAGCCTTGCCGCGATGAACGCGTCGTCGGGCGTGCTCCCGGCGAGTGCCCAGGAGCCGGCCGTCGTCGGCATGCCGGTCGTGCCGATGTTGTCCTTGACGATGATCGGGATGCCGAGGAGCGGCCGGTCGTCCCCGCCACGGCGCGCCTTGTCCGCTTCGCGCGCGTCGGCGAGGGCCGTCGGGCTGACCGTGATCACCGCGTTGAGCGTCGGGTTGAGCTGGCGGATGCGCCGGAGATAGAAGTTCGTCAGCTCGACGGAGTTCATCCGGTGCGAGTTCATCAACTTCTGGAGCTCCGGGATCGTCGTCGCGTCGACGTCAATGCCGGAGACCTTGGTGTTCTCCGGGTTGGCCGCGAGGCCGACCAGCGCCGCGGCGCCGGACACCCCGAGCAGGATCGTCAGCAGAGTCGTCAGGACAAGGGAACGCCGAAGTCGGCTGCTCATCGCGTGACCTCCACGGGATCGGGTTGACCCTCGGATCGCAGGGCTGGGGCGGCGATCGCGGGGCTGATTCTATACCCGTCCTGCCCGGGATCTCTCCTGAGCCCCCCGCGCCCCGCAACACGATGACGCTAGAGAGATTCGAGGGACCGTCTCGTACCGTCCCGGTTAGATTGAGTCGCATGCCGGAGGCCGAGCTCGTCTCGCGGGGTCGTGAGGCCTTCGCACGGCGAGCCTGGCTGGATGCCTTCGAGTTCCTGTCACGAGCTGACCAGGCAGCACCGCTGGGGGCGGAGGAGCTCGAGCTGCTTGCGACGTCCGCCTACATGGTGGGGCGCGACGACGAGCACGTCCGCGCTCTCGAGCGTGCGCATCACGCCCACCTCGACGCCGGCGGACACCCAGCGGGCAGTCTACTGCGCGTACTGGATCGGGCACAACCTCATGCTTCGTGGGGAGATGGGCCCTGCGACCGGATGGTTCGGTCGCGGGCAACGCTTGCTCGAGCGCGAGGAGCATGACTGCGCCGAGCGAGGCTACTTGCTGATCCCGATCCTGGTGCGTCACGCGATCGCCGGCGACCATGGGGCCGCGTACGAAACTGCGACGGAGATAGCCGAGATCGGGACGCGCTTCGCAGATCGGGATCTCATTGCCATCGGAGTGCACGAGCAGGGTCACGCCCTCGTCAGGCAGGGGCGTTTCGAGGAGGGCCTGCGACTGCTGGACGAGGTGATGGTGGGCGTCACCGCGGGAGAGCTGTCGCCGATCGTCACCGGACTCGTCTACTGCAACACGATCGGGTTCTGGCAGAGCGTGTACGAGTTACGCCGCGCCCGCGAGTGGACCGAGGCCCTGACCCGCTGGTGCGCTCAGCAGCCCGACATGGTCGCCCACACCGGCGTCTGCCTGGTGCATCGAGCCGAGATCATGCAGTTGCAGGGCGCCTGGGACGCAGCCCTCGAGGAGGCGCGGCGCGCGGGCGAGCGCTTCGCGCGAGGGGGTACTCAACGAACGGGTCTGCGGGAAGGCCTACTACCGGCAGGGAGAGCTCCACCGGCTCCGAGGCGAGCGACGCGCGGCCGAAGAGTCGTACCGGGAGGCAAGTCGGCGCGGGTACGAGCCGCAGCCGGGCTTGGCGCTGCTGCGCCTGGCGGAAGGGAAGGGCGAAGCCGCGTCCTCAGCGATCCGGCGGGTGTTCGACGAGGCCTCGCAGCCGCGCGCACGTGCGGCGCTGCTTCCCGCCTACGTCGAGATCATGCTCGCTGGTGGCGAGGTCGAGGAGGCGCGCGCGGCCTGTCGCGAGCTCGAGACCATTTCGGGAGCTCACCAGAGCGACATGCTGCGGGCGACGTCCGCCCAGGCGCGAGGAGCGCTGGCGCTGGCTGACGGCGACCCCCGAACGGCTCTTTTCGCCCTCCGTGAGGCGTGGCAGACATGGCAGGAACTCGAGGCGCCCTACGAGGCGGCACGCGTGCGCGTCCTCCTGGGACTCGGGTGCCGGGCAGCGGGGGACGAGGACACGGCGGCGTGGGAGTTGGACGCCGCCCGTGGCGTGTTCGACCAGCTGGGGGCGGCTCCGGACGTCGCGCGCGTCGACTCGCTCGCCGCAAGTCCGCAAGCGGCTGCTGCTCATGGACTCACACAGCGCGAGCTGCAGGTGCTACGCCTCGTCGCCGGGGGCGCGACGAACAAGTCCATCGCCTCTGACCTCGTGCTCAGCGAGCGGACGATCGACCGGCACGTGAGCAACATCTTCGCAAAGCTGGGAGTCTCCTCTCGCGCCGCGGCCACCGCGTACGCCTACGAGCACGACCTCATCTGACCCCTTCACGTGGGTGGGAGTACCCACGCCGCCTTCGTGGGCAAGTTGGGTGATTCATCCGAAGCGGCGGCCGGCACGCCAGTGCAGATTCGTCGTGTCACCAAGCCAAGCGAAAGGAGAGTCATGTACGTCATCTCGATTCACTCGGTATCCAATCCGGACGCGTTCTGGGGCGGGCAGCTCGACCTGCCGAAGGGAACGGAGCTGCCAATCGTTGCGCCGAGCGCTGACGGCACCCGGGGAGTGTGCGTCTTCAAGTCCGATTCCGTCAACACGGTGAGGGCGCTCGTCGAAGGCGCCGCGGGCGCGATCAGCAGCAACGAGTACTACGCGATCAACGAGGGCAACGCGCAAGGGCTGCCCGTCTAGGAGCCATCCCTCGACGCATCTCGCCGAAGGCCCTCCGGTGAGGGCCTTCGGCGCCTTCGGGCCGAATGTCGGCCGACGGCCACTCGGGAACCCGACAAGACGCTCCACCGGCGCGTCGAGGCGGCTTCTCCCTCACCGTGCGCACTGGCGTTCGTTGTATGCGAACGACTGTCCACGCGAGTGGCCCATTCCGTGGCCCATCGGCGGGACTGCACCTCATTGGTGAAGCGCAATCCCGCAGGGCTCCCAGTGGGCCCGCCTGGACTAGAAGCTCCCTGCAAATCAGCCAATTCCTGCGCCGAGGGGCAAATAGGGGTGCGCCGTCTGAGCGCGTGCGGCAAAGGCCGTCGTCTCCGTAATCCTTCATCGTCGGGCCGAACTACTCGATCTGGGTCGCAGTGATCCGGGGGTCGAAGAGGTCGTCAACGCCGGTCACGCGAGCACGAGCCGGGCGACGGTCGCGCAGGAAGCGCACGACTTCGATGACCTCGTCTACCTTGGGAAGCCCCACGCCGGGGTATTTGTAGAAGTCGTCGACCGCATCCGAGTCCTTCAGGGTGAGCCGCACGCTGTAATAGCTCCCCGTCTCGGCCACAGCTACGGGCTCGTCCGGCCCCCAGGTCGAACAACCACAGTGGTGTGCTTGCCCGCCTCGTTCAACTCGCCCACGCTCTCGACAATCCAGGACCCCGCCCACCGTTGCAGGAGATCACCTGGCTCGAAGACCATGTCGGTGAACCAGAACTCCCGATGTCCGTCGCGATAGAGGACGGTGAGGGTGCGAGGCATTCCCTCCTTCCCGCTCCGCCTGGCGCGATGGCAACCAGAGGGCTCGGCGCTCGATCGCGCGGCGGAAGCGACGTGTGCGTTTGGTTGGGCGGTCACGAACGTATGTTCCCACGCGAAGGTTGACTGCCGCCCTCGTCGCCGCTTAGTGTCGCCCGACACATACATCGGGAGGGGAGATGAGCAAGATCATCGAGGGAAGCAAGGCTGTCCCGTCGCGCTATCGGATGTTGGGACTGCTTCTCGTCGCACTCGCGGTTGCCGTGGCAATTGGCGGAGCAGCAAGCCGCAGCGCCCAGGCCGTGCTTGACCCAACGCTGCCCAATACGGTTCAGCAATGGAACAAGGTCGCCGAAGACACCGTGGTCAGCTCCGGGGCGTTCCAGGGCGAGGGCGAGATCTACATGGCCTACACGTCGGCAGCTGTGTACGACGCAGTCGTCGCGATTCAGGGCGGCTTCGAGCCCTACGGGCCGGCAATCAGTGCGCCTGCGGGTGCGTCGGTGGACGCGGCCGTTGTCGAGGCTGCTTACCGGACGCTCAGCACGTACTTCCCGTCGTCGTGCAATACGACCAACGCAACGTGCATGGCGCTCGGGGCGTCCCTGCTTGCCGATTACACCACGGCCATGGCCGCGATCCCGGGCGGCACCGCCAAGACGAACGGCATGACTGTTGGCGACGCCGCAGCCGCGGGCATCGTCGCGCTGCGCACCGGGGACGGACGCCAGACGCCCATCGCGTCAACGTCCTCGTTCGAGACAAGGACCCCGGACCCGGGGTCTGGCGGCTAACTCCGACGGCGTACGCGGCTCCGCAGACTCCGTGGGACGGCTCCGTCCAGCCGTTTCTTCTGAAGAGCCCGGGGCAGTTCAAGACCGAGCCGCCCGTGCCGCTCACGAGTCAGGCGTGGGTGCGAGCATTCGACGAGGTCAAGGCGTACGGCAAGTCGGACAGCACCGTCCGCACCGCTGAGCAGACGGGCGTCGCGTACTTCTATACGTCGAACGTCATCCGGCAGTTCAACAGGGCGGCCCGCGACCTCGCCACAGACCGGCACGTCGGCTCGCTCCAGACGGCACGGCTGTTCGCCATGGTCAATACGGTGAGTGCCGACGCCCTGATGTCGGTCCTGAACCAGAAGTACCACTTCCTGTTCTGGCGTCCCGTGACCGCGATCGACCCGACATCGGTGACGGCGGACGGATTCGGTCCCTCGCCGGGATTCGACGACGGCAACCCGGCGACCGTCGAGCAGACGGGCTGGCGGCCGCTCCTGCCGACGCCGAACCACCCCGAGTACCCGGGAGCCCATGGAACGAATACGTCTGCGATGGCGGAGATGTTCAGCGAGTTCCTCGGCACTGACCAGATCGACCTCGACATCCATGGTTCGACCGACGCCACGGGGAATCTGCTCAGGGTGCGGCACTTCGACACCGCAGACGAGCTCCGCGCCGATGTTGTGAACGGGCGCTTGTGGGGCGGCCTCCACTACCGCTTCTCAACGGAGGCGGGCGTGCAGCTCGGCCAAAAGGTCGCGCACTACGGCCTCAACCACGCCTTCAAGGCGACCGGCTGATTCTCGAGGGAGGCGGGCTGAACTGAGCCGGAACCTGAGGGGCGTGGGACCTCCCACGCCCCTCGCAGAGAACGTGACGATTGAAGCCGTCGAGGACGTGAGCGGCGAGCCACGCTCGGAGCCGACGCGCCATGTTGAAATCGAACCCGCATGAACTCGAGCGATTTTCTAGAGGTGCAAATAGCGGTGCAACATCCGAGCGAACGCAGCACTCCGGGCACACCCGAACCCCTCAACCATGCGGTTTTGGCTCTACGACAAGGCTTGCTATGGGCCCGCCTGGACTCGAACCAGGGGCCAACCGATTATGAGTCGGCTGCTCTGACCAGCTGAGCTACGGGCCCAGCGTGGGTGAGCGTAACGGACGGTTGCGGCAAGCCGTCTGCGCGCTCTGCTGACACAATGTCCGGGTCGTGAAGACGTTCCAGCTAGAGCATCAGCTGCGCACGGCCGGTGGGACTCACCGTCACCGACATCACGGAGGACGTGCAGGAGGCCGTGCGCCAGAGCGGGATCGCCGACGGGATCTGCTCCGTCTACTCGCCGCACACCACGTGCTCGGTGCGCGTGAACGAATGGGAGCAGGATTTCTCGAGGACTTCGCCGTGCTGCTCAAGCGGCTCGTCCCGACGGATCGCTACTACGCACACGACGATTGGGACCGCCGCACCGAGAACGTGTGCGAGGAGGACATGGAGATCGGCAACGGCCATTCGCACTGCATGTCGATGCTGCTCGGGCCGGCGGGCGAGTCGATACCCGTGCGCGAGGGCGATCTCTGCCTCGGCCAGTGGCAGCGCATCCTCTTCCTCGAGCTCGACCGCGCGCGCGACCGCCGCTGGCTCGTCCAGGTCGTCGGACGTCGTGGGGGAACGGGTCCCCACGTGCCCTCCTTCGCCGCCACGACAGCTCAACGCTCGTAACTTCCGGGGTGAAGCGCCTCCGGCGATCGACGCGGGCTACGATCAACCTTGCCGTGCGTGCGTACGAGCGACACGTCGAGCCGCCGTCACACGAAGGCGACGAGACGACTCGTCGCTCGCGAGGAAGAGTGCGGCGTTCACGATCTCCCGCGGCGTCCCGAGGCGTCCGGTCGGCCAGTGGATCTGCCGTCGAGCGAACGCGGCCGGATCGTCGCCGTAGATCGAGAGGAGGAGCGGCGTCTCGACCGGCCCTGGGCACAGCGCGTTCACGCGCACTCCCTGCCGCGCGAACTGCACGCCGAGCTCCTTCGACATCGCGAGGACCGCGCCCTTCGAGGCCGTGTACGAGATCTGCGAGGTCGCGGCCCCGAGCAGCGCGACGAAGGAGGCAACATTGATTACCGAGCCGCCGCCCCGCTCGAGCAGGTGCGGGATCCCGTGCTTGCAGCAGAGGAAGACGCCCTTCGTGTTCACGTCCTGCACCCGTTGCCAGGCCCCGACGCTCGTCTCGAGCACCGACGCATCGTCGCCGGGTGAGATGCCTGCGTTGTTGTAGAGGACGTCGATCCCACCGTAACGCTCTGCTGCGCCTGCGTACATCGCGCGTACGCCGTCCTCGTCGGCGACGTCGACGGCCGCCGCGAACGCGTCGCCGGGGCACAGGGCAACGGTCTCGGCCGCGAGCGAGGCGTCGAGGTCCGCGACGCACACCCTCGCCCCCTCGCCGGTGAAGACGATCGCCGCCTCGCGGCCCATGCCGCCTCCGGCGCCCGTGATGACGCACACCTTGCCGTCGAGTCGACCCATGCTCAGTCCTCCGTCGAGATGAACACGCTCTTGATCTCCGAGTAGCCGTCGAGTGCGTGCATGCCGAGCTCGCGGCCGAACCCGGACTGCTTGAAGCCGCCGAACGGCGTCTGCACGCGCACCGAGGTGTTGGCGTTCACGGACAGGACGCCCGCGTCGGTCGCGCGCGCGACCCGCAGCGCCCGCGAGCCGTCGCGCGTCCAGATCGAGCCCGAGAGGCCGTACGGCGTGTCGTTCGAGATGCGGATCGCGTCAGCCTCGTCGTCGAACGGGATCACGGCGGCCACCGGCCCGAAGACCTCCTCGCGCGCGACGCGGTCGTCGTTCGTCGCCTCGACGACCGTGCACGGATACCAGTAGCCGGGCTCGTTCGGGGGCTTCGCCCTCGAAAGCCGAGGGACGCCGTCCACGAAGGACGCGACGGTCTCGCGGTGCTCGGCCGCAGAGATGAGCGGCCCCATCTCCGTCTCCTCGAGGGACGGGTCGCCCGACCTCGACCTCGTCGCGCGGCGGCGATCGAGGATCCGAGGAATGCGTCGTAGACGGATTTCTGGACGAGGATGCGCGAGCGTGCGCAGCAGTCCTGACCCGCGTTGTCGAAGACGGCGTACGGCGCCGCCGCCGCGGCGCGCTCGAGGTCGGCGTCCTCGAAGACGACGTTGGCCGACTTGCCGCCCAGCTCGAGCGTCACGCGCTTGATCGTCCCCGCCGCGCCCTGCCATCACGAGCCTCCCCACCTCGGTCGAGCCCGTGAACGCGATCTTCGCGACGTCCGGGTGCTCGATCAGGCGCTGGCCGACGAGCGAGCCTTTTCCGACGAGGACGTTCACGACGCCCTCAGGGATGCCAGCCTCGAGGCAGAGCTCCCCGAGCCGCAGCGCCGAGAGCGGCGTCAGCTCGGCCGGCTTGAGGACGACCGTGTTGCCGCAGGCGAGCGCAGGCCCGAGCTTCCAGCTCGCGATGTTCGCCGGGAAGTTCCAGGGGACGATGAGCCCGACGACGCCGAGCGGCTCGCGAAACGTCGCGGCGACGCCACCGGCGACCGGGATCGTCTCGCCGCCGTGCTTGTCGACGGCGCCCGCGTAGAAGTGGAAGACCTGCGCGACCATGCCGATCTCGCCGCGCGCGCCCGCGATGGGCTTGCCGACGTTCTGCGACTCGATCCAGCGCGAGCTCCTCGGCGTTCTCCTCGACGAGCGTGGCGAGCCGCCGCAGGAGCCGCGCGCTGTCCGCAGGGGTCACGGCACGCCAGGCCGGGAAGGCCCGCTTCGCTCGCTCGACGGCGGCGTCTGCCTCCTCCACGCCCGCCTGATCGAGCTCGGCGATCGGCTCCTCGGTCGCGGGATTGAGGACGGTGAGCGTCACGGCGCCGCTAGAGGCGCGACCGCTTGATCCGCCAGAACCCGTAGACGATCCACGCGAAGAGTCGGGACGACGAGAAGCGCGAGGATCCAGAGCGCCTTCCCGGCGCCCGAGAGCGCGCTCGGCGGCTGTCGCAGGACGTCGACGATGAACGCGATCGACAGTACGACGTAGATGGCCGCGAAGGCGAAGTACAAACTGGTCCTCCTGTCTTGACGAGGGTGCGGAGCCTACTGCGTCCGGGCAGCGCGGTACTCGCGAGCCTGCTCGACGAGCGCCTCGAAGAGAGCCGCATCGCCGCCGGCCTCGGGATGCCACTGCACGCCGAGCGCGAATCGCAGGCTCGGGTCCTCGACCGCCTCGAGCGTCCCGTCGGCGGCCCACGCGGTCTCGACGAGCCCTTCGCCGACCCGGCCCAGCGCCTGGTGGTGGTGGGAGGTCACCTCGGAGCCCGCTCCGACGATCGACGCCAGGCGCGATCCGTCCTTGACCTCGACCGGATGGACGGCGAACTGGCCCGGTACCTGCTTGTGGTCGTCGTTTCCGACCTGCTCGGGGAGGTGCTGCACGAGGTCTCCTCCGCGCGCGACGTTCAGAAGCTGGAACCCGCGGCAGATCGCGAGCGTCGGCAGGTCGCGCTCGAGCGCCGCCGTCAGCAGCGCGAGCTCGCCGGCATCGCGGCGAGTCTGCGGCGTGTCCGTCTCCGGATGGGCATCCGCGCCGTAGCGGGACGGGTCGACGTCGGCCCCGCCCGAGAAGACGATCCCGTCGAGCGCGTCGAGCGTCTCCTCGACGTCCTCCTCGGCGGGCGGGATGACGACCGCTCGCCCTCCCGCGCGCTCCACTGCGTCGACGTACGCGAGCGGCACGAGCGCGGCCGGCAGGTGCCAGACGCCCCAGCTCGCCTCCTGCGCGTACGAGGTGATCCCGACGACGGGTCTCATGCGGCCTCGCTCTCCACGATCCAGAGTCTGCCGTCTCCGCACTCCAGCGCGCGGCCGTCTGCCGGCTCGAGGCTCGTACGCAGCACGCGTAGCGTCTCCCCGTCGAGCTCCACGAGCGGGCCACGCAGACCGTCCGTCGCCGACGCGAACCGCCACGCCTGTACCTGCCTGTAGGTCTCGTCGCGCGAACGTCGAGGGGTCGATCCAGACGTAGTCGTCGCCGAAGAACGGGAAGTAGTCGCCCGCTCCCGGCTCCTGCGGGTCGCCTGGATCGCCTGCCTCGGCCCGCGCAAGGGCGACGGTCAGGCGCTCGACGACCATCGGAACGAGCTTGGGCTCGAACTCTTCCCACGAGTGCTCGTCCTCGAGCGTCACCGATCCCTGAGCGAGGATCGGGCCGGTGTCGAGTTCGGCGTCCATTCGGTGCCACGTGTAGCCGATCTCCGTCTCTCCGTTCCGGATCGCCCACGAGACGGGGCTCGGCCCGCGATAGCGGGGAAGGAGCGCGGGATGACCGTTGACGGCGGCGAGCTTGGGCACGGCCAAGGCGTCGGGTGGGATCTTCCAGGGAAACCCGACGCAGATGAACACGTCGGGTTCGTAGCGGCGGAGGAGCGGCGCGATCCCCTCGCGGCGGGCCGGGATCACGATGTCGAGCTCGGCCGGCGCCTCGCGAACGAGGACGTCGAACGCATCCCCGTAGCGTCCCGGCATGCTCGCGCGAGCACAGGAGGGCGACCGGCTCATGCCCAGTCGCCAAGAGGAACGGCACGAGCCCTTGCACCGCCTGGGGCACCTGCGAGACGAGGACGATCCTCATCCCCGCTCGAACAGGCGGATGCGCTCCCAGTCCGTCACGGCCTTGTCGAAGAGGGCCTGCTCGGTGCGCGCGTAGTTCAGGTAGTGGTCGACGACCTGGTCGCCGAGCGCGGTGCGGGCGACACTGCTCTCCTCGAGGGCGGCGATCGCCTCGCGGAGCGAGGACGGGAACCGCGCCGAATCCGACTCGTACGCGTTGCCCTCCAGTGCCGGCGGGAGCGGAAGCTCCTGCTCGATGCCGTGCAGGCCGGCCGCGATCAGCGCGGCAAACGCGAGGTACGGATTGACGTCGCCGCCGGGAATCCGGGTCTCGACGCGACGCGACGGGCCGTGGCCGACGATCCGGAAGCCGCACGTCCGATTGTCGTGCCCCCAGGCGAGGGTCGTCGGCGCCCAGCTCCCCGCCGCGTAGCGCTTGTAGGAGTTGATCGTCGGAGCGAAGAAGAGAGCGAGCTCCGAGAAGCACGAGATCATCCCGGCGAGAAACCCCTCGAAGAGCGCGTCGTCCACGGCGAACGCCGGCTCGCCGTCGCGGAAGAGCGATGCGTGGATGTGACACGAGTTGCCGATCCAGGACTCGAACGGCTTCGCCATGAACGTGATCGAGCAGCCGTTCGCGTACGCGATCTCCTTGGCGCCGTTCTTGTAGATCACGTGGTTGTCGGCCATCGTCAACGCGTCGGCGAAGCGGAAGTTGATCTCGTGCTGGCCGGGCCAGGCCTCGCCCTTCGAGGTCTCCACGCGGATCCCGGCCGCGTGCATGCCGTTGCGGATCTGGCGCATGAGGCCCTCGTCGTACGTCGTCGCGAGGACGTGGTAGTCGAGGATGTAGGGCACCGAGGGAGTGAGGTCCTCGTAGCGCTGCGCCCACGCCTCCTGGTAGGTCTCGCGCAGGAGGTAGAACTCGAGCTCGGAGCCGGTCATCGGCGTGTACCCGAGCGAAGCTGCCCGCTCCATCTGCCCTCGCAGCACTTGGCGCGGCGAGGGCGCGACCGGCGAGCCGTCGGACCACTGGACATCCGCGAGCACGAGTGCCGTCGCCTCGAGCCACGGGATGCGGCGCAGCGTGTCGAGGTCGGGCTTCATGGCGAAGTCGCCGTAGCCGCGCTCCCAGCTCGCGATCTCGTAGCCCGGGACGGGGTCCATCTCCATGTCGAGGGCGAGGAGGTAGTTGCAGCCCTCGACCTCGTGCTCGGCGGCGATCTCGTCGCAGAAGAACTCGCCGTGGAGCCGCTTGCCGAGGAGCCGCCCTTGCATGTCCGTGAACGCGACGACGACGGTGTCGATCGCGCCCGTCTCGACCTCTGCGCGCAGGTCGTCGAAGCTCAGCACGCTCGCGATCCTATTGCGTCGCTCTGCGGGGTTGTTGACATGTCAGAGCGTGGGTGCACGTAATACGCGCCTGAGAATCGTCGGCGATCCCTGGGAGGACGTATGAGCACAGGTCCAGCGCCCGGCTTCCACACCTCGGAGGACGAGCAACTCCTTCACAAGCTGGGCTACGCACAGGAGCTCTTCCGTGCGCAGGGAGGGTTCCGAAACTTCGCGATCTCCTTCACGATCATCTCGATCCTCGCGGGGTGCCTGACCTCGTACACCATCGCGTTCGAGCATGGCGGGCCGATCGCCGTGACCTGGGGCTGGCTGCTCGTGGGCCTCATGAGCCTGATCATCGCGCTCGGCATGGCGGAGATCGCCTCCGCCTATCCGACCGCCGGAGGCCTCTACTACTGGGCCTCCAAGCTCGGGGGCCCGGGCTGGGGCTGGACGACCGGTTGGTTCAACCTCATCGGGCAGATCGCGGTGACGGCCTCGATCGGGTACGGCCTCGCGATCTTCGCGCAGGTGCTGTTCGACGACTGGTTCAGCTACACACAGCACATGAACGACTGGTTCGGCGCGTCGTTCAACGCGTCGACCTACATCATCTACGCGGCCTTCATGCTCGCAGCCGTCGTCATCAACCTGCTCAACATCCGACTCACTTCCGGCCTCAACATGATCTCGGCGTGGTGGCACATGATCGGCGTGGTGCTCATCGTCGGGATCCTGATCGTCGTTCCCGACCATCACCAGTCGCTCTCGTACGTGTTCACCGAGCGCGTGAACAACTCCGGTTACGGCGGCTCGACGACCGCGTTCACCAATCCGGCGTTCTGGTTCGTATTCGGCCTCGGCCTCCTCATGGCCCAGTACACGATTACGGGATTCGATGCATCGGCCCATACCGCGGAGGAGACGCACAAGGCATCCCGTGGAGCAGCCGTAGGCATGTGGACGTCGGTCTTCGTCTCGGTGGTCTTCGGATTCATCCTCCTCGTCGCGGTCACGTTCGCGATCCCGGGCACGACGGACGAGGCGCTGACGCAGATCAACAACGCCGTTCCGGTCGTCCCGTGGATCTGGACCGCGTCGATGGGTCTCCGCTGGGCGGAGTTCTTGCTCTTCATCTGCGTGGTGGCGCAGTTCTTCTGCGTCACCGCATCGTTGACCTCGGCGTCGCGGATGATGTTCGCCTTCTCGCGTGACGGCGCGGTGCCGGGTCATCAGCTCTGGCGGCGTGTTGCACGTAACAGGGTCCCCAGGTGGTCCGTGCTCGGCATCGCCTTCATGTCCAGCGTCCTGATGGTTCCTGCGATCTGGAACTACTTCATCGGGTACGCGGTCGGGACCGCGATCTCCGTCATCGGCCTCTACATCGCCTTCGTGATACCGGTCTACCTGCGCTGGCGCAAGGGCGACAGCTGGGACGAGCCGAGAGCATGGAGTCTCGGCGGGCACTACAAGTGGATCGACCCGCTCTCGCTTCTCTGGGTGGGACTGATCACGATCCTGTTCGTCTTCCCGCTGTACAAGGTCGGGCTCCCGTGGAACGACCCGATTCGACTGGAACTTCGCGAACTACACCGTGCTCTGGTTCGCCGGCTTCGGCATCGTCTTCGGCGGCTGGTGGGCGCTGTCCGCGAAGAACTGGTTCAAGGGGCCGGTGCGCATGGGCACCGAGGAGGAGCTCGAGCGGCTCGAGGAGGAGCGCCTCGCCGACTTCGGGCTCCCGACCGAGGCGTGACCGACTGAGACGATCGACGAGCGAGGGGTGCCGCGAGTCGCCCCTCGCTCGTCTACGGCTCGAGCGCCGCGGCGAACTCCGGGGTGGCTGCGGTCCGCTCGAGCCGCGCGAAATGCTCCGTCGCGTAGCCGGGGAAGTCGAAGTCGAGCTCCGAGACGGCCGACTGCACCACCCCCCACATCGCCTCGCGGAAGTCCGACATGAAGCGCATCAGCTCGAGCGCGCGCTCGTCCTCGAGCCGCAACCTCGCCGAAGTACGCCTCGAGCAGCTCCCTGCGCGCGTCGCAGTCGAGCTCGTGGTTGATCGAGAAGTTCGCGAGGTCGAAGAATCGGTCGCCCATGCCCGCGTACTCCCAGTCGACGATCCACAGGTGCTCGCCGTCGTCGAGGAAGTTCGCGTTCAGGAGGTCGTTGTGGCACGGAACGGGGTCGCCTCCGCGCTCCTCCTCGATCCGCGCCGCCACCGCCTGCGCCCACACGAACGCCGGAGGGACCGCCCCACCTCGGTCGAGCGCAGTCTGCCGGTAGGTCTCCACGATGCGAAACGAGTCGAACGTGCCGCGAATCGGCGGCCCGTCGTGAAAGGCTCGCAGCGCCTGCGCGACTCGCCGCAGCAGCTCCGGCTCGCCCATCCGTTCGAGCGGCGGCATCTCGCCGTCGAGGAAGCGCGTGACGAGCCACCCCTCGGGCTCGACGAACGCGACCACCTCCGGGCCGATCCCGGCCGCGGCGGCGGCACGCGTCGCCTCGAGCTCGACCTCGCGGTCGATCCCGAGGAGCGCCGTGTCCCTGCCCGCGACGCGGAGGACGAAGCGCTCGCCGTCGACCTCCACCTTGAGGTTGTGGTTCGTGATCCCGCCGCCGAGCACCTCGACGCGCGCGTCACGCCCCGGCCACACGCGCTCGACGGCGGCGTCGAGCTCGCTCACGCGCGGATCCGCTCGCCGCTCGGGTCGAACAGCGGCTCGGCGGCGATCTCGCCCTCGACCCACTCGCCGAAGATCTCGACCGCGACCTCCGTCCCGACATCGTGCTCGGCGGGCACGTACGCGTACGCGATCGAGCGCGCGACCGAGTAGCCGTAGCCGCCGCTCGTCACGCGCCCGACCAGGTCGTCCCCGATCCGCACCGGCTCCGAGCCGAGCGCGACCGCCCGCGGCATCGTCGAGCGTGAGGCAGCGGAGCACGCGCTCCGGCTCGCTGGCCGCGAGGAGCGCGTCACGGCCCAGGAAGTCGCCGCCCTTGTCGAGCTTGACGGCGAATCCGAGTCCCGCCTCGAACGGCGTGTCCTCGGGCGTGATGTCCGCGCCCCAGACGCGGTAGCCCTTCTCGAGCCGGAGCGAGTCGATCGCCTTGTAGCCGCCCGCGACGAGGCCCTGCTCGCGGCCCGCGTCCCAGATCGTGTCCCAGAGCGCAAGTCCGAGGTCGGCCTGGCAGTAGAGCTCCCAGCCGAGCTCTCCCACGTACGTGACGCGGAGCGCGAGGCAAGGGACCCGATCCGACCGCGAGCTCGCGCGCGCGCATGTACGGAAACGAGTCGTTCGCGAGGTCGGTCGTCGTGAGCGGCTGGAGGACGGCGCGGGCGTTCGGCCCCCACACGCCGAAGCACGCGTACTGGGACGTCTCGTCCGAGACCCGGACCGAGCCGTCGTCCGGAGCGTGCTGCCGGATCCACGCGAGGTCGTGCTGGCCGAACGCGGTGCCGGTCACGATCCGGAACGCGTCCTCCGCGAGGCGGGTGACGGTGAAGTCGCACTCGATGCCGCCGCGCGGGTTCAGCATCTGCGTGTACGTCACCTGGCCGACCTCGCGCGCGACCCGGTTGGCGCAGAGGCGTTCCAGCAGGCCCGGCGCACCCTCCCCCGCGACGAGGATCTTCGCGAACGAGCTCTCGTCGAAGATCGCGACCGTCTCGCGGCACGCGAGGTGCTCGGCGCCGATCGCGGGCGACCAGAGCTTCCCGGCCCAACCGCGCGGGCGCAGCGACTCGTCGCCGTGCGCCGCGTTCGGCTCGAACCAGTTCGCACGCTCCCAAGCCGACTTCTCGCCGAACGCGGCACCGAGCTCCTGCAGCCGCGTGTACGCGGAGGAGACTCGAAGCGGGCGCCCGGCCGAGCGCTCGTGGCCCGGGTACTTGACGTCGTAGTACGTCTCGTAGATCTCGCGCGTGCGGCCGACCGTGTATTCGCGGCTGCGGTACGCGCTCCCGAAGCGCCGCGAGTCCATGTGCCAGACGTCGAGCGTCGGCGTACCGTCGACGATCCACTCTGCGACGAGCTTCCCCATGCCGCCCGCGCCGGCGAGCCCGTGTGCGCAGAAGCCCGCAGCCACCCAGAAGCCGCGCACGTCCGAGGGCCCGAGGATGAACTCGCCGTCCGGCGTGAACGCCTCGGGGCCGTTGATGAGCTTTACGACCTCCATCTCCGAGAGCGAGGGCACCCGCACGATCGCGTTCCCCATGAGCTCCTCGAAGCGCGGCCAGTCCTCCTCGAGGAGGCGCGAGTTGAAGTCGGCGGGTATCCCGTCGAGACCCCACGGGGCGCAGTTCCGCTCGTACCCGCCCATGACGAGGCCGCCCGACTCGGGCCGGAAGTACACGAGAAGCGAGGGGTCGCGCAGCGTCGGCATGTCGAGCGGCAGGCCCACCGGCTTCGTCACGAGGTATTCGTGCGCCATCGGGACGATCGGGACGTTCACGCCCGCGAGCTCCCCGATCTCGCGTGCGTACATACCGCCGGCGTCGACGACGACCTCCGTCTCGATGGCGCCGCGCTCGGTCTCGACGCGAGCGACACGGCCGCGCTCGACGACGATCCCGGTGACGCGAGTGCCCGTGACGACTTCGGCGCCGCGCCTGCGCGCGGCCTCCGCGAGCGCGAACGTGAGCTGGCTCGGATCGACGTAGCCGTCGGTCGGCAGGAAAGCGGCGCCGAGCACGCCTTCCGTCGACATCGGCGGGAAGCGGCCCTGCGCCTCATCCGCGGAGACGAGCTCGAGCGGAAGGCCGAACGTCTTCGCCCAGCCGGCCTGCCGCGCGATCTCCTCCATCCGCTCGGGCGAGGACGCGAGGCGCAGCGAGCCGACCTCCTGCCAACCCGTCTCGAGCCCGACCTCGGCCCCGAGCGAGCGGTACAGCTCAACGCTCTCCATCATCATCCGCGTGAGGGCGAGCGTTCCGCGGAGCTGCCCGACGAGCCCGGCCGAGTGGAACGTCGAACCGCTCGTGAGGTCGGCCCTCTCGAGCAGCACGGCGTCGTTCCAGCCCAGCCGCGCCAGCCAGTAGAGGATCGAGCACCCTCCGACGCCGCCCCCGACGACGACTGCCCGTGCCCGGTCGCGCATGGCGGTGACCTTAGACGGTCGATCGGCACTCGATGGCAGCGCCGGAAGTGGCCGCGACGCGCCCGTCCGACAGGCGGACTGGCGACCGACCACTCCGAGAACGACGTGCTCGCAAATAGCGAGAAGTTTCGGTCGGACACCCCTTGATCGGACACGTCTCGGTCCCCTAGATTCCCGCCTGCGCCGAGCACGGGGCGCCGGTAGGACGAAGCCCCCCGAGGAGCACTACGCGGAAGCGGAAGGTTCGTCGGGAAGGTGGACGAAAGCGTTCCCGGCTCGGCGAACTCTTTTCCGCGGCCGGGCCCTCGTGCCCGGCCCTTTTTCGTCTCCCGACGACCTAGAGCATGTGGGGTCGCACGCAATTCGACCCTGTGCGAAAAGAAAAAAGCGCAATTTGCGACAAGTTCGCTGGAGGCCGCCTTGACGGCCCGCCTGGGCCTCCCTAGAGTCGGAGACGCACCGAGTACGGAGCGCACGAGGTTGATGGCTCTCCGATCGGCAGCCGTTTCGGCGGCGGTCAGTCGGGAAGCCGGACGAAGGCGCCACCGGCTCGGTGCATTTTCGTGCGCTCACACCCGCTCGACGGCAGTCTCGGACGCCGTTCTGTGCCAGCGAATTCGTTGCCGCAAATTGCGCCGAATTCCGACTCGGCGGGTGCTTGACCGCCGACGACGCGGTCCCTAGAGTCCGCGATGCACCGAGTACGGAGTGTCTGAGGTTGATGGCTCTCCGAGTGGTTGTCGCTTCGGCGGTGGTCAGTCGGAAGGTCGGACGAGGACGCAACCGGCCCGGTGCATTTTTTTTGGATCGAGGCGGTCGCCGGGGCAGGACGATGGCATGAGCCCCGTCACGCGGGAGAATTGCGACACGGACCGTCGGTGATCGGTTCGCGACGACGGCGCGCCGAGAGCTCGTGCGTATCCTCGGCGGATGCGCCGACTTCTCGTCCTCGTCACGTCGATCATTTTCGTCGACGCTCTGCTCTTCACCGCGCTCACGCCGCTCGTCCCCGAGTACGCAAGGACGTTCGAGCTGTCGCGGCTCGGCGCCGGGATCCTCGTCGGCGCGTTCGGCGCAGGCGCCGTCCTCGGCGGGATTCCCGGCGGGATCGCCGCCGCCCGGTTCGGGCCCAAGGCCGCGGTCGTCCTCGGCCTGATCCTCCTCGCCGTGGCGAGCTTCGCGTTCGCGTTCGGAGACAGCGCGGAAACGCTCGCGGCCGCGCGCTTCGTTCAGGGGTTCGCGAGCACGACGACCTGGGCAGGCGCGCTGTCCTGGATCGCCACCTCGACTCCGAAGGAGCAGCGCGGAGCCGTGCTCGGAACCGCCTTCGGGGCGGCCGTCTTCGGCGCCGTGCTCGGCCCCGTCTTCGGGGCCGTCGCCGACTACGTCGGCGTGCGGCCGTCGTTCGTCACGCTCGGCCTCGTCGCGCTCGTCTTCGCCGTGCTCGCGTCGAGGCGCGCGACTCGGATCGAGGCGAGAAGCTCGTCGTTCGCGGGCGTGCGCCGTGCCTTTCACGACGTTCGCTTCGTCGGCGGTCTCTGGCTGAACGCGTTGCCGGCGATGCTCTTCGGGATGCTGATGGTGCTCGCGCCGCTCGCGCTCGCCGACGCCGGCTGGTCGACCTTCGCGATCGCGCTGGTCTTCTTCGTCTCGATCTCGCTCGAGTCGCTGCGTCAATCCGCTCCTCGGTCGCCTGATCGATCGCAGCGGGCCGCTCGGGCCGACGAGAATCGCCCTGACGGCGTCGGCGCTCGTGAGCGCGGGCCTCGCAGCCGCGACCGGAGCCGTCCCGATCGCGGTGCTCGCGGTCTTCGCGGGAGTCAGCTTCGGCGGTTTCTACGCGCCCGGCCTGACGCTCACGTCGCACCGTGCAGACGCCGCGGGACTCTCGCAAGGGCTCGCGTTCGGGATCATGAACAGCGCCTGGGCGCTCGGTGCGCTCGCAGGCCCGCTCCTCGGCGGCGCGGTCGCGGTCGCGGTCGGAGACGGAGCGCCGTACCTGCTCGGGACGGCGGCCTGCCTGCTCACGCTCGGGGCGACGGTCCGGCTCGCACCGAGGAAGGCTGGGCGCGCATGCAGCGTGAGGACTGGGACCGGCGCTACGCCGACGTCGAGAACCTCTGGGCGACCAAGCCGAACCGCTTCCTCGTGTCGGAGGTCGCGAAGCTCCCGGCCGGACGTGCGCTCGACCTCGCCTGCGGCGAAGGGCAGAACGCGATCTGGCTCGCTTCGCTCGGCTGGGAGGTGACCGGCGTCGACTTCTCCGGGGTGGCGATCCGGAAGGCGACGGCACGTGCCGAGCGAGACGGCGTCGACGTGCGGTTCGTCTGCGCGGACCTCGTCGAGTACGAGCCGGCGCGAGGCGTCCTACGAGCTCGTGCTCGTCACGTACCTCCACATCCCCTCCGCTCGCCGCCGCGCCGTCCACGAGAAGGCCGGCGCCGCCGTCGCTCCGGGCGGCACGTTCCTCCTCGCTCGGTCACGACCTCGCGAACCTGACGGACGGAGTGGGCGGGCCGAGAGACCCGGACCTCCTGTACACGGCCGAGCAGATCGCCTCCGAGCTCCCGGGCGTCGAGATCGAGAAGGCCACGACCGTCCTGCGCGACGTCGACGGCGAGGAGCGCGATGCCATCGACACGCTGGTCAGGGCGCGGCGGCCGCAGCTCTGAGCTCCGCGCGGGAAGCGCTCGAGCACCCAGGTCGGCGTCGAGCGGCGCTAGCCGGTAGTCGCGGCCGTTGACGAGCGCGTGGTCGCCCGTCCGCGGATCCATCGGCAGGCGCGATTCGACAGGATACCAACGGTTGTGCCGGTCGATGAGGTCGTTGACCTCGTCGAAGGAGCTCCTCCGCGCCGTCGCGAGCCACTCGCGCCGGAAGAGCTCCGCGTCGCCCTCGCTCACCTCGGCGAGCTCGAGCCAGGCGTCCCGGAGCTCGGCCTCGTGCTGCCCCGTCCGCTGCTCGATCTCGCGCAGCCGCAGCATGTACGCGAGCGGCCCGCGGGTCGCGAGGAGGTACACGTCTGCCGTGGGCCGGAAGTGCCGTGCGCGGATGGGAAGCGGCTTTCCGCTCAGGGAGATCGTCTGCAGGTCCTCCTCGAGCGCTGCACGCTCCTCGCGCTCGCGCGGGGTCTCCGGCAGGACGACGCCCTGCCGCATGATCGCCTCGCGCTCCGCGCGCTCCATGCCGTGATTACAGCTGTCGGAGGTCGGATCAGGGAGAGAAGAAGCGCGCGAGCCAGGACCGCGCGCGGCGCTACGAACTCGGACTCATCGCCGGCGGCGGGCTCGTCCGCCGCGCGGCTGAGGCGCCTGCGGAACGCGCAGGAGCTCCTGCTCCCCGCGTCGCTCGGCGAGCCGCTCGAAGTCCCCGCGGATCGCGGAGCGCATCTCGTCGAGGTGGCTCTCCTCGCCCACGGCGGCTCATTCCGGGCGCGGAGCCCGACTCCTGCCAGCCAGGCGCGCTAGCGGCGGGAGCCGAAAGTTGCTGTCCAGACGACCGCGTCGGAACCGCCGAGCAGGCCGTCTGCGCGCACGGCAGCGGCGCCGAGGTCGTGGAACCGCGCGGTCCAGGAGGTTCGCGCGATGCGGAGGGGACTGGAGCCACGCGAGCACGACGTCGCGCGCGGAGACCTTGCCCCACGTGCCCGCGTAGAGGTTCTCGCCGAAGGTCGCGTACCGGTAGCCGGACGCCTGGACGGCGGACGTCACCGCCGTCCCGCAAGGCGTGTGCGAGAACTGCCCGCACGCTGCGACGCGCTCTCCCTTGAGCGCCGCGGCGAGCTGGAGTGCCGAGCGCGCGCACGAGCCGGGAGTGGCGATCCTGTGCCCGCGCCCAGTTCACGAGACACGCGATCGCGCGAGCCTGCACTGCGGGCGCCGCGTCGGCGTCGGACGCGGACGCGCATGCAGCCTCGGGCGCGAGGTACGCCTCGGCGGAGCGCTGCGCGCCGTCGGCCCGTCCGACGGCGAGGAACGCCAGGAACGACACGACCGCCAGAGCGGTCGCGACGAGCCGGACCGGTGCTGCCGCAGTCGCAGAGGTCACGGTGCACACCGTGTCCGAGACTGCCTCCGGATCCTTCCCCTGATCGGGGCAGCTGATGTGCCCCGAATCAGTGATCCTGCCCCTCGTCAGGGATCACTCGGCGACTCTATCGACTCCCCCGGGTGGTGTGTGCGCCAAGTGGCGATCGCGAGCAAGCCGAGCGCGAGCGTCGGCAGGACGGTGAGCGCGCGGTAGAGCAGCGTGGCGGCCACCGCCTCGCGCATTCGGGGCGCCGAACGCCACGAGAGCGCCCGTGAGCCCCACCTCGACGACACCGACTCCTGCGGGCGTGATGGGCAGCGCTCCCAGGATCCGCACGAGCGCCCACGCGGCGAAGGCTTCGATCACGGTGACCTCCGAGCTCGTGACACCGGTCACGTGCAGGGAGACGAGGAGGAGGACGAACACCGTGAGATGCCCCGCGAGCGTCGCGACCGTGATGACGTGCCAGCGCCGCGCAAGGAGGCCGAGCGCCCGGCTGCGGAAGCTCGCGAACGACTCGCCACCCCACGCGACCGGGCCCCGGCGGACGAGGCGGCGCACGCGATTCCATGCGCGCGCGGCGGCGTCGCCGATCCGGCGGGCGCGCTCCTCGCGGGAGAGGACGAGCGCGAAAGCAGACGATCGCGACCGCGAGGATGACGACCGCGATCAGCGCGGCCGTTTGCAGCGCCGGATGCCGCTCGTTCGCGGCCGTGAGCAGCGCGAGAGCGACGACCGGGAACACGAGGTTCGCGAACTGATTCCAGACACCCGTGATCGCGACTGCGAGCCCGACCGCGCTCGCGCCGAACTTCCACGAGCGGAGCATCGAGTACGACGCCGCCATCCCGACCGCGGCGCCGGCCGGCGAGACGATCGAGAGCGCCGTCGAGGCCTGCGTCATCGCCATGCCCTCCCGGTAGCCCAGCCCCGGCAGCGCGGCCATCCAGGGAGGCGGGAAGGTCGCGAGGTTCAGGAGCACCGCGGCCGCCAGGGCCGCCCAGTCCTGCCAGTCGAGGTCGCGCAGCACGTCGAGCACGTCGCGGTAGTCCGCGATGCGCGGCAGGACGAAGACGAAGACGAGAACGACGATCGCGATCGAGCCGGCGCCGCCGAGGAGCCGCTTGTGCGTCGTCGTCAGCCCTCGCCGGCGCGGTGCCGTGCCGTCCGACATCGGCAGGAACCTACCGTGCGACCTCTCGAGAGCAGCCGAAAGGAGCCCCGAAAGGAGCCCACGTGCAGCCAGGACGCAGCATCTTCACCCCCGGAACCGTCATCGCGCTCATCGCGCTGTTCTTCGCCCTCGGCGGATCGGCCTTCGCGGTCGGCGAGCACGTTCAGGGCCTCACGATCGCGCAGCAGCGCTGCGCGAACGGCTCGGTCCGCGGAGTCGCGACCGTGACCGGAAATCCCGCCCAGGGCATCGCCAACATCCCCGATAGCGTTCTCGAGCTCGGCTTCGCTCTTCTCGCGGAGGTTCAACTGCACGGGCAAGGCGATCCAGGTGCGCCGGGCGGGGTTCGGCGTCTACGAGATCCGCTTCGTCGGGAACACCGCACCGAGCGCGATCCCGAGCGGTGTCGGCGAGTTCACGGCGACGAGCGAGACGCTCGCACCCGGGCGTCTTCCGGATCCGCGTGCAGGACGTCGGCCGGGCGAGCGCGGCCGACGGCCCGTTCCAGGTGACGATCGTCTGATCTCTACGGCAGTCGCGGAGAGACGACGGTGGCGAACGCGCCCGCCAGGAGCAGGAGCCCTGCCGCGAGCGCGACGAAGAGCCAGGTGATCTCGCTGTGGCCGGGCTCGCGGCCCAGTCGCGAGCCGAGGTTCCGATAGGCCGTTCTCGAGCGTGCCGGCCGTGCGCGCCTCGGTGAACTCGCCGCCCGTCGTCTTCGCGATGGCGCGGAGCGTGTCAGGGTCGGGAGGCACCGGGATGAGCTGATCCGTGTCCTGCGAACCCGGGAACCCGCCGAACGGAGCGCCGTCGATGACCCCCTCGGGAGTTCCGAGCGCGACCGTGTAGACCGGGAAGCAGGCGCGCTTCGCGAGCGCGGCTCCCTCGAGCGGCTGCAGCACGCCTCTCGTCTGCGAGCCGTCGGAGAGGAAGAGGATCGAGACGGGGCTCTTTTCCTTGCACTCGCTCGTCGGAGTCGACGGCGTCGCCTGGGCCAGCGTGCGGTCGGTCGACGGCGGGCGCCGAGGGTCGACCGGCCCGCTGCCCTCGGGGCCCGTCACCTGCTTTCCGAGCTCGACCGCCGTCTCCAGCGCGTCGCCGATCGCGGTCCCTCCGTAGATGAGGTACTGGTCGATCTGGTCGACGGACGTCTCGACGAGCTTGTGATCCTGCGTCGGCGGCGTCGCGACCTGCGCCTCGCCCGCGAACACGATGAGACCGACGCGCAGTCCCTTGGGCGCGTGGTCGAGAAACGTCCTGATCGCCTGCTGAGCGGCTCCGAGCCGCGTCGGGGCCACGTCCTTCGCCTGCATGGAGCGCGAGGTGTCGACGACGAGGATCACCGTGGCGTGCTCCTTCAGCAGCTGGCGCTCGACCTGCGGCCGCCCGAGGCCGACGAGCAGGCAGGTCAGCGCGAGGAACACGAGCGCGGCGGGGACGAGCCTCAGCCACGATCGGCCCGCGACGACAGTCGCGAGCACCTCGACGTTCGTATACCGCACCGCATAACGCTGGCGTCTGCGCTCGGCGAGAAGCCAGATCCCGACGGCCACTGCCAGCACGAGCAGGCCGAGGAGCAGCCATGGGCTCTTGAAGCCGATCATCGCGACCTCGAGCAGAGCGCCTGCAGCTGGACGAGCGCGCGGACACCGGCGAGCTCGGCGTCGCCGCGGACGCGAACGGCGATGCTCGCTGCGCGGATCTCCTCGCTGCCCGAGATGCTCGAGACGAGGCTCGCGCTCGGAGGCGTGCGGCTGGCGAACGCGAAGGCGTGCGAGCCGCCGATCAGCCGCTCGCCGCGCGCGCATTGCTGAACGACGAGCTTCGAGCCCGGGCGGACGCGAACGGTCGACACGCGGCGCGTGACCGGGCGTCCGGGGGGGAACGTCGTGAACGCGGTCGGAACCCGCGCGCCGCCGCCGGAGGCAGGCATGCAGCCGACGAGCGGCCGGAAGGTGGGTGCCGCCCGCACCTGGCCGGCATAGGTCGCGACGAACACGACGGACCGCGACGTCGTGATTCCGGGATTGACCGGGCTTCCGAGCGCGCCGAGGAAGGCGACGTCGATCGCGGGCACGCTGAGGCGCGCGTCGAGCCCACCCACGATGTGCCGGCGCGGGCAGGTCATCTGCCACTCCACAGGCGAGCGCGGCACAGTCGTGGAAGCGGGCACCACGACCCACGGGCCGGTGACGGGCACGCAGACCTGGAGCCCGGCGCACTCGTTCGCCGCGCCCGCAGGCAGCGCGAGGCCGAGCGCCGCCGCGCCGGCGACGAGGAGCGCTCCGAACGCGGCCGCGACCCTCACGGGACCCGCTTGAAGAGGAAGGCCGACAGCGATGCGCCGGTCAGGAGCAGGATGGTCGCGGCGGCCGCGAATACATCGGTGATCTCGCGATCCTCCTTGCGCGTCCCGAGGCGCGAGCCGAGGTCCTCGTAGACGCGGCGCAAGCCCTCGGCGTCCGGCGCGGAGAAGAACTCGCCGCCCGACGTCTGCGCGACCTGGCGAAGCGTGGCCGGGTCTGGCGGGACCCGGATGATCCGGTGGTACCCACCGGTGAGCTGCTCCGTGACGACGCCGTTCTGCGTGCCGACGAGCACGGAGTAGACCGGCACGCCCTGCCGTTTTGCCTGCTGCGCCGCATCGTCGGGAGCGACTCGGCCGCCGTCGCGGGCACCGTCGGAGATGACGACGATCGCGCGCGGCGGCACCGGCACCGAGGGATCCTTCGGCTGGCCGACCCGAAGCGAGAGTGCGACTGCATCGCCGATCGCGGTTCCCTCCCCGGGGGTCAAGGAGTCGAGAGCGCTCGTGACGAGCGCGCGATCGGCGGTCGGCGGCACGGCCACGACGGCCCGCGTCGCGAACGAGACGACGCCGACCTGGAACTTCTCCGGCACCTCGTCCAGGAACGTCTTCGCCGCGATGCGCGCCGCGTCGAGACGCGTCGGCTGGACATCGGTTGCCTTCATCGAGCGGGAGACGTCCATGGCGAGCACGATCGTCGCCTCCTCGCGCGGCACGGTCACGGTCGCATGCGGGCGCGCGACCCCCACGATCATGAGCGAGAGGGCGAGGAGCAGGACGAGCGGCGGCACGTAGCGCAGCCGCCCCGGAGTGCGATCGACGACGTTGGGCAAGAGGTCGGGATTCCCGAACTGCGCCTGAGAGGCGACGCGCCTGCGATCGCGGTCGATGTACAGCGCAACGAGGATCGGCAGCGCCGCGAGCGCCGCCAGGACGAGCGGCCAGTGGAAACTCACGAGCGGCTCCGCCGGAGGAACGTCACGAGCGGGCGCAGCCAGTCGCCCGAGGTTCCGAGCACGACGTGGCGGACGCCGACCGTCGAGAGCGAGCGCGCCAGCTCCTCGCGCTCGGCCGCGGCTGCGGCGGCGAAGCGCTCGCGCAAACGCCGGCTCCTCGTATCCACGCGCAGCTGCCGGCCGGTCTCGGGATCGACGAGGTAGAGGAGGCCGACGTTCGGAAGCTCCTGCTCGCGCCGATCGCGAATCTCCACCGCGACGACGTCGTGCTGGCCGGCGAGCTGGAGCAGCGGCCGGCGCCAGTCGCGAGGACCTCGAAAGTCGGAGACGACGACCACGAGCGAGCGCTGACGCGCGAGTGCACCCGTGCGGCGGAGCGCGTCGCCGAACGCGACCCCGTCGCCGCCCTCCTCCTCCGGCTCCCCACGAAGCGCGGCCAGCAGGCCCACGAGGCCGACGCGGCCCTGGCGGGGCGGAATCGCGAGCGACTCGGCGCCGCCGAATGCGACGACGCCCAGCCGGTTTCCGCGCCTGGTCGCGAGATGCCCGATCGCGATCGCAACCCCCTCCGCGACGTCGGCCTTTCGTCTGTCGGCGGTGCCGAAGGCCATCGACGGAGACGTGTCGAGGACGAGCCAGCTGACGAGCACGCGCTCCGCAAGGTCCACGCGCACGTGCGGCTCCCCGGTGCGCGCCGTCACGTTCCAGTCGATCCGGCGGACGTCGTCGCCCGCGACATACGGCCTGATCATCGCGAGCTCGGATCCGGTGCCGAGCAGGTTGGAGCGGAAGTCGCCGGCCAGGAGACCCTCCACCTTCCGCCCGATCGAGATGTCGAGCGCACGCAGCAGCCCCTCGGCCATGGGGCCGGGGCCCGGACGCTCCGGCGTGGGACGTGCGAGAAGCGCTCCGGCGTTCCTCATGCGTGCCTCACGCGGCGCTCACGCGGGCGAGATCGAGCTGCGGCAAGGGCACCGCCTGCAGCACCTGGTCGAGGATCGAATCGGGCGTCACCTCCTCCGCGAGCGCCTGGTACGAGAGCACGAGCCGATGCCGGAGCGCGTCGCGGGCGAGCGCCTGCACGTCCTCCACGACCGCATACTCGCGGCCCCGGACGAGCGCGAGTGCGCGAGCGCCCTGGACGAGGCTGATCGGCCCGCGCGGGCTCGCACCGTACGAGATGTACTGCGCGAGGTCGGCGAGGCCGTGCCCGGCCGGATCGCGGGTCGCCGTCGCGATGTCGACGGCGTAGCTGACGAGCGCGGGATCGACGTAGATGCCGAGCACCGCGTGCTGTAGCGCCGTCAGATCCGCCAGCGAGAGCACCTGCCTGAGCTCGGGGTGCTCGACGAGCTGGCGCTGGACGACCGTGAGCTCCTCGTCGTGCTGCGGGTAGCCGATCAGGACCTTGAGCAGGAAACGGTCGATCTGCGCCTCTGGCAGCGGATAGGTCCCCTCCGACTCGATGGGGTTCTGGGTGGCCATCACGAGGAAGGGCTCCGGCACGCGATGCGTTCGTGGCCGATCGTGACCTGGCGCTCCTGCATGACCTCGAGCAGCGCGGACTGCACCTTCGCCGGCGCTCGGTTGATCTCGTCCGCGAGCAGGAAGTTGCAGAAGACCGGGCCGAGCTCGGTGTCGAACGTACCCTCCTGCGGGCGGTAGATGCGCGTGCCCACGAGATCCGACGGGACGAGGTCGGGCGTGAACTGCACGCGCGCGAAGGAGCCGCCGAGCACACCGGCGGTCGTCTTGATCGTCAGCGTCTTCGCGAGGCCGGGGACCCCTTCGATGAGCAGGTGGCCCTGCGCGAGCAGGCACACGAGCACGCGCTCGAGCATCGCGTCCTGCCCGGCGATGATGCGTCGGATCTCGAACAGCGCCTGCTCGAGCTGGACCTGCGCCTGCTCGGGGCTCGGCGGAGTGCTCTCGGCGGTCTCGGTCATGCCTTCCCTTCTCTCGGTCTTAGACGTCAATACGAAAGCATGCGGGCTCGGGTTTTCGGCGAGCGGTTCATGAATCGGCCCCCCGCCCAGCCTGCACGAGCACAGTAGGTGCGACCTCGGCGAACGCGTCCTCGACGATCCCGGTGAGCTCGTCCCAGTCGATGCCGCGGTCGAATCGAACGCCGAGCCACCCCCGGTGTCCGACGTAGGGCGGCACGAAGAACTTCTCCGGATCGTTCTCGGTCAGCAGACCTTGCACGCCGGCCGGCGCCGCGCACCAGATCGCGAAGCGCCCGTCGCCGTGATGGTCGGTCAGTACCGTCACGAACGAGCGCTTCCCGCGCACGAAGAAGGTCGGCGCCCCGTGGCTAGGCCGCTCGCTCGTCTCGGGCAAACTGAGGCACATCTCGCGCAGGCGCTCCAGGACCTTCTCGCGCTCGGCGTTTCCGACCATCGCACGATGGTTGCAGACGGCGTCTACGACCGGTGGACGCCCATGGCGATCGAGCCCGAGTAGCCGGTGCCGTTCCTGGCCAGCTTGAGCGTCGAACGCTTACCGCCGTTTCGGTAGATGCTGTCCCCGGCATTCCTCGGATCGCGGTTCGGGCGGCTCGAGTACGGGATTCGTGCGTACACGGCGTCCGTCACCGAGTCCGCGAAGTAGAGCTGGCCCGTGTGCACGACGTTGCCTCCCGCGTGCACCTTCGTGTGGACATGCACGGTGCGCCCCTGGTACCAGCCCGGATAGATCGTTCGGAACATCGCTAGCCCGCTCGCGTCCGTGCGCTGAACGCCGCGCAGGAAGCGATCGCTCTCGGTTCCCTGCTGAGCGGTGCCGGAATACACGCCGCCCGCGTCGCAGTGCCAGATCTCCACCGAGGCGCCCTTGATCGGCTTGCAGCTCGACACGTTCACGACCGAAAGATGGAGCGTGAGCGCGACGCCCGGCTTTCCCTCGGTCACGTTGCGTCGGAGCGGGGCGCCGGGCACGTAGTACGGCCCCTCGGTCTGCTCGGGCGTGAGCACGCAGGACACGAGGCCAGCGGCAACCGTAGCCGGCCCCGTCCCTGCAGCGTCGGCGTCGGGCGCGTCGAGGAGCTCCCGGGCGCCCCAGGCGCCGCCACCGAGCGCCGCAGCCGCGAGACCGCCGAGCTTCGTGAGCGCGCGGCGCCGGCTGAGCGCGTCCTCGCTTCGATCTGCGCGGACTTCTTCTTCACGGCGGGGAGGCTACGCGGCCGGCCTAAGACGGGCGTAAGAGTCCGCTACGGATTCGCTGAGAGCGCCAGTCGAGGCGCGACACGGCCTTGACGACGGCTTCGACCGAGAACGCGACTGCGTAGCTTCCGTCGTCGGCCTCCTCCACGAGCGCGACGCGCTCGCCGAGGTCGATCGGGTGCCGATACTCGAGGCGGGCGCTCAGCGGGCGGCGAAGGTCGACGCCACGCTGCGACAGCCGGTGCTCGACCGCCGTCCAGTACGCGGCGTTGTTCACGTGACCCATGAGGTCGACGTCAGTCGAACGGAGCGGCCACGCGGTTCGCGAGCCGTCGCTCGGCGGCGAGAGCGTCAGCCGTGTCGCCGCAATCCTCCCACCCGCCGCCGCCGCGTAGTCGTCGAAGCCCTCGCCGATGCGCGCAGGGCGAGCGTTCCGGTCGAGGTGGATCCAGGTGCTGTCGACCTCGATCGAGCCGCCTGCGTCGCCCGCGAGCGACCACCGCCTCCCTGCTGCGAGCGCCGAGAAGCTGCTCCCCCACGTCACGACGTCGACGGCGCGGGCCTCGACGAACGGCTCGAGCACCTCGATCCGCACCGCGCGTATCACCCACAGATGCTCCGGCGCGCCCCAGCCCGTCTCCTCCACGTCGTCAGTCGCGGCGTCCTGCAGGAACCGCGCGACGGCGTCGAGCCGCAACCTGCCGGTCTCGTCCATGTCCGAGAGACGGATGCGATAGCGCGTGCGAAAGGTCCTGCCGGACGCCGGGATCGGCACGAGCGGCTCCACGGTGGGCGGACACTAGCGGTGTCGTCGCGAGCGGCTAGGTTTGCGACGTGAGCGCCTTCGAGGATCTCGGCGACATCGCTCCGATCGGGATCTGGGAGCACGTCCTCGCGCGCCTCGTCGACGGCGAGCACTGCTCCCTCGCCGTCGTCGAGCTCGATCCCCACGCCGTGGTCGCCGAGCACAGCCATCCGAACGAGCAGCTCGGCATCGTGGTGAGCGGCGCGGTGACGTTCCGCGTCGGCGACGAGGAGCGCGCCCTCGCGCCAGGTGGAACGTGGCGGATTCCTCCCGACGTGCCGCACGAGGTCCATGCGGGGCCGAACGGCGCCGTCGTCGTGGATGTCTTCGCCCCGCCGCGAACGGACTGGCAGGCTGGCGAGCGTGCGCACCCGCGCTCGCCCCGCTGGCCCTAGCGCAGGCGCGCGACGTGGCCTTCTTCGTCGTTCTCCGTCGCACCGGCCCGCAGTGGAATCGGAACCTGCGGCTCGAGCAGCAGTCCGACTGGAAGATCCACGCCGACTTCATGGACGCCCTCGTCGAGGAAGGCTTCGTCGTCCTCGGCGGACCGCTCGCCGACGAGCACCGGGTCGTGCTGGCGGTCGAGGCGGAATCCGAGACCGCAGTTCGCGAGACGCTCGCCCGCGATCCGTGGAGCGAGACGCACCTCGTCGTCGACTCGGTCGACCGCTGGACGATCCGCCTCGACGGGCGGCGCGTCGGCCATTAGCGCGGTGGAGCGATCGGCCGGGGAAGCCGCCCACCGGACCGAGCTGGTACGGCGATATCCGGCTCTCGCCCATTTCGACGACGCATCCCACGAGTGGCGTCGTCTCGTCGCCGAGTTGCTGGGGACCTTCTTCCTCGTCCTCGTCGCCGCCGGCGCCGACGTGGTCGACGCGAAGACGGGCGGAGCCGTCGGACGGACCGCCGCGGTCGTCGCTCCCGGGCTGATGGTGATGGCGGTCATTCTGTTCATGGGCGCGGTGTCCGGCGCGCATCTCAACCCGGCCGTGACGGTCGCCTTCTGCCTGCGAGGGGACTTCCCGTGGAAGCGCATGCCCGGCTACGTCGTCGTCCAGCTCGCCGGAGCCGTCGCCGCGTGTCTCTTCCTCTGGGTGGTGCTCGGAAAGCACGGAGACCTCGGCGCGACGGAGCCGGGCGCCGGCGTCACCGGCTGGCAGGCGCTGCTCGTCGAGCTCGTCCTCACGGTCGGGCTCGTCAGTACGGTGCTCGGAACGCCCTCGAAGGCGCAGAACGTCGGGCCGCTGGCCGCACTCGGGGTGGGCGGCTACATCGCGCTCGCCGGCCTCTGGGCGAGCCCCGTCACCGGCGCCTCGATGAACCCGGCGCGCTCGTTCGGGCCCGATCTCGCCCTCTGGGACTTCTCCGCGTACTGGGTCTACCTCGTCGGTCCGCTCGTCGGCGCCGCCGTCGCCGTCGGGATCGCCTGGGTGCTCCGCGGCCCTCCTGACCCGGGCGAGGCCGAGGCTGCCCGCGGCCGCATGCGAGCGGACTGAGGCGCGCGAACCGCTTCCGAGCGGAACGCGAACAACTCGCGATACCCGCCGCCGAGCGCGCGCCGCTCGCCGCCACCGAGGAGGCCCGATGTCCCAGCTTCACCCCGTCGTCGCGACCGAGGGCACCGACATGAAAGCGAGGCCGCGCTCGTGGAAGAGCGCCCTCACGCCGAGGGAGTGGGCCCGTCTGGGCGGCTTCGCGAGCGGCGTCCTCTTCCTGACGGTACTCGGGCTGGGGGCTCTTCCTCTTCTACGCGCGCCACAACCCGGCGCTCGCCGGGCTCGGCACGCTCGCGTACACATTCGGGCTGCGCCACGCCTTCGACGCCGACCACATCGCGGCGATCGACAACACCACGCGCAAGCTCCTGCAGGACGGCAAGCGCTCGCTCGGCGTCGGCTTCTTCTTCTCGCTCGGCCACTCGACGATCGTCTTCTCGCTCGCGGCGGGGCTCGCGGTCGCAGCGAAGACCGTGAACTCGAAGATCCCGGCATTCCAGGACTACGGCGGGTACGTCGGCGCGTCCGTGTCGGGCACGCTTCCTCCTGCTCATCGGCGTGCTGAATCTCCTCGTCCTCCTCGACATCCTCGGCGTCTTCCGCCGGATGAAGCGCGGGCACTACGACGAGCAGGAGCTCGAGCAGGCCCTCCTGAACCAGGGCCTCATGAGCCGCTTCTTCCTCCGCCGTGTCGGCGACAGGATCGACCGCAGCTGGAAGATGTACCCGCTCGGCGATCCTCTTCGGGCTCGGCTTCGACACCGCCACCGAGATCGGGCTACTCGCGATTGCGGCCGGAGTCGCGACACATCACGTTCCGTTCCTCGCCATCGTCTCGTTGCCGATCATCTTCGCGGCGGCGATGAGCCTCATGGACACGGCCGACGGCGCCTTCATGAGCCAGGCCTACGGCTGGGCGTTCTCGAACCCGATCCGCAGGGTCTACTACAACATCACGGTCACCAGTCTCTCGGTGGCCGTTGCGCTGGTGATCGGCACGATCGAGCTGCTCCAGGTCATGGCCGCGCAGCTCTCCCTTGACGGGCCGTTCTGGGCGTTCCTCGACGAGCTCGACTTCGGGCGGATCGGCTACGTCGTCGTCGGGCTCTTCGTCGCGACGTGGGCGTTCTCACTCGTCCTATGGAAGGCGCGGCGGATCGAGGAACGCTGGGGCCGGATGGTCCAGTCCTGATTGCGCAATGCCGGCTCACACGGTCAGGACGATCTTGCCCCGCGCGTGCCCCTCGCCGAGGTACGAGAAGGCGTCGGCGACCTCGCTCAGCTCGTAGCGGCGGTCGACGACCGACCTCACGCTGCCCGTCTCGAGCAGCTCCCGGAGAAGCTCCAAGTCGTCGCGCTCGATCTTCGCCAGGAAGAACGTCACCACCTGGCTCGCCCCCACGGAGCCCATGCGCATGGCCACGATGTGCCCGAGCGGCCCGAGAGCGCGCGTGCCCTTCGGCCCTCCGACGACGACGACCCTCCCGTGCGGCTCGAGGACGCGCTTGCACTCGGAGAACGATCTGCTTCCGGCGACGTCGAGCAGCAGGTCGTAGCGGCGGTCGCCGCGCGTGAAGTCCTCCTGTGCGTAGTCGACGACGTGATCGGCGCCGAGCGAACGCGCGAGCTCGACGTTCCGCGTGCTGCAGACGGCGGTCACCTCGCCTCCGAGTGCCTTCGCGATCTGCACGGCGAACGTGCCAACACCACCGGAAGCCCCGTTGATCAGGACCTCCTGGCCCGCCTCGAGCCGGCCTTTGTCCCGGAGGCCCTGAAGCGCAGTGATCGCGGCCACCGGCACAGCCGCGGCCTCTTCGAACGACATGCCCCGCGGCATCGGCGCGATCGCCCTGTCCGCACGAACGGTCACGTACTCGGCGAAGGCGCCGCTTCGCGCTCCGAAGACCTCGTCTCCCGACCGGAAGCTCGTGACGGCCCTCCCCACCGACTCAACCTCCCCGGCGAAGTCTGTTCCGACCCTGCTGTCCCTCGGCTTGAGGAGACCGGCCAGCGGGCGGCTGACATATGGCGTGCCCGAGACTGCGTACCAGTCCGCAGGGGTTGACCGAAGCCGCGCGAACACGCACGAGAACGGCGCCTTCGGCGGGGACGGGCTTCGGGAGCTCTCGGACTTCGAGCGACTCCGGCAGACCGTAGACGTCATGGACGACCGCCTTCACGGAATCAGCCGGCGACGGCCACCGTCAGTACCACGTTTCCGGTCTTCTGACCGGTCTCGACATACGTCGTCGCCTCGACGACCTCCTCCAGCGGATACGAGCGATCGATCACGGCCCGGTACTTCCCGGCCTCGATGAGCTCCTTGAGGAAGAGGACGTCCTCCTTCGTGTACCGCGTGATCCCGAGTCGTCACGCGCCTGTCCCCGACCCACCTCGTCGCGAGGACGAGCAGCGGCACGTGCCAGAGGAAACCGAGATCGGTCTCGATGAAGACTCCGCCCGGCTTCGAGCGAGTGTCGGCACCGCCTGAACGAGTGCTTGCCGACGGCGTCGAAGACGACGTCGTAGGTCTGCGCCGTTCTTCGTGAAGTCCTCGATGCTCGTAGTCGACGACCTCGTCTGCGCCGAGCGACCGCACGAGCTCGACGTTCTTCGCGTTGCACACGGCGGTGACCTGGGCGCCGAGGTGCTTCGCCAGCTGCACCGCGGCGGTCCCGATCGACCCGGACGCGCCGTAGACGAGGAGCCGCGTCCCGGTCCGAATGTCGGCCTTGCGCAGGCACGACGAGCGCGATGAGCGCGCCGTCGCAGACCGCGGCCGCCTCCTCGAAGGTCATGCCCGCCGGCTTGTGCGCGAGCGCGCCGCTCCTCGCGCATGCAGACGTACTCCGCGTGGGCGCCGAAGCCCTTGACACCGAAGACCTCGTCGCCGACCGCGAACTCCGTGACGGCTGCGCCGACGTCCTCGACCACGCCGGCGACTCCATGCCAGGATCGTCCGCCTCGGACGGCGCAGCACCGATGAAGTAGCGGACGAAGAACGGCTTGGCGCTGCGCCAGCCGCAGTCCGTCCGGTTGACGGTCGTCGCGCGGACCTTGACCAGGACTTCGTCCTCCGTCGGGGCAGGTCGCTCGACCTCCTCGAGCTCGGAGGACGTCCGGCGGCCCGTACCTGTCGTAGACGACTGCTTTCATCCGTTCACCTCCTCGCTTCGGTCGCTGAAGGCGGATCCGAATCGGACCGCCGTGGCCTCCACGCCGTCCTGCTCGGAACAGCTCCGCCGGTCGCCGCCGGCCGACCCCGGCCGGGCGCGGCGCCCGGTGGGGATCACCCAGCCCTCGTCCGCGACAACGCTGCGCCGGAAGTTCGCGGCGTCGAGCTGCACGCCCCAGATCGCCTCGTAGACCGTGCGAAGCTCGGCCAGGGTGAACGTCGTCCCGACGAACGCCGTCGCGATGCCCGAGACCTCGAGCTCGACGCGAACCCGGTCGATCGCGTCGCGGACGATCTGGAGATGGTCGAACGCCAGGTCGAGCTTCCCGTCGAGCACGTCGGATACCGGGACGAGGGCGGCGTCCGCTGCGTCCGGCCCGGCGACGACGGCACCGACGTCGCGAAGCACCGCGAGATAGGCGACGGTCACAACGTTCATGCGTGGATCGCGTCCCGGGTCGCCGTAGCGCGCCGAACTGGGTGAGCAAGCTCGCCGCGTCGACGCCGGTCTCCTCGGAGAGCTCCCGCCTCGCCGCCTCGTCCAACGTCTCCGTCGGCCGCTTGAAGCCGCCGGGGATCGCCCACATCCCCTCGAAGGGCTCCTCGCCGCGGCGGACGAGGAGGACGTGCAGCGCGCTTTCGGACATCGTCATGATCACGATGTCGACAGTGACCGCGAAGGCCGGGTAGCCGGCGGGGTCGTAGCCGGCCGGCGCCTCGCTTCCGCGCCTGCTCGTCACGCGTGCTCCGCGTGCCTGCGGTTCCGGCTTCCGTTCATCCGTTCGGACGAGCGCGGGACGCGGTCGCCCCGGTCGAGGAGCCTGAGCTGCTCGAACGAAGCATCGTCGGAAACATCGGCGCGGCTCCTTTCACTCGAGTTGTTTTTGTCACTTTGACCATTACGATAGCGCCGAGTTTTGGTCATGTCAACAAATACTTCCGAGCACTCTCGCACCGAGCCGCCTGTGCAACGCTGTCCGCATGCGCCCGACGCTCTACGAGTTCGCCGGCGGCGAGGGCGCCTTTCTCGCGCTCGCGGCGGCCCACCACGCGCGCTGTCTCGCGGATCCGGAGCTCAATCACCCCTTCTCGCACGACGACCAGCACCCGCAGCACGTCGAGCGCCTCGCCGCGTACTGGGCCGAGGTGCTCGGCGGCCCGCCGACGTACTCGACGACGTGCAGCGGGGACGAGTCGGCCGTCCTGCGAATGCACGCGGGAAACGGCGACATGGGCGATCTCGGCGAGCGCTTCGTCGACTGCTTCGTACGCGCGCTCGACGACGCGAAGCTCCCCGAGGATCCCGAGTTCCGCGAGGCCATGCGTGCCTATATGCGCTGGGCCGTCGACAAGGTGCTCGCGCACGAGAAGAAGGAGGACGTCAGACCTGGGCTCGCGATGCCACGCTGGGACTGGGACGGCCTCGAGGCATAGCCTGCCGACCCGGTCTCACTCGACGATCGACGGCGCCTTCGCGTACTCCTCGTCGGTGACGTGATCGCCCCAGGTCGCCGGGTTTCCGTCGTCATCGACCTCGACGATCGCGAGGTGTGTCATGAAGCGCGAGCGGGCTGCGCCGTGCCAGTGATCCTCGCCCGGCTCGAAGGACACGCGATCGCCGGGCCGGATTACCTCGATCGGCCCGCCGCGCCGTTGTGCGAGACCCACGCCTTCGACGACGTAGATCGTCTGTCCGTTCGGATGGGTGTGCCAGGCCGTACGTGCGCCGGGGGTGAACTTGACGCTTGTCGCGCTCACTCGCGAGGCACCTCCCGGCGCAGCGACCGGGTCGAGGTAGACGGCGCCCGTGAACCAGTCGCTCGGACCCGTGCTCGTGTCGATTCCACTTCTCGTGATCTGCATCGCTCCTCCTCATTCGGACACGCAAACGGTCATTGTCTCGCCA
>CAVZNK010000007.1:0-65384 GCA_963776555.1 uncultured Gaiellaceae bacterium
AGTCGTGACCGACCAGCCGCACTCCCACGATCTCGCGTACGCCGAGCCCGAGAAGATCAAGTCGCTCGACGCGGAGTTCCTCGCGGGGCGGCGCTTCCCGTACCAGGAGGACCTGTCGCTCGTCGAGGACGTCGACCTGGAGGCAGCGACGCCCGGGGAGGACATCAACTGGCTCGAGGACATCGCGCTCCTCGAGGAGGACGGCGTGCCGGCGGTGTTCGACCGCTACTCGAATGCCTTCCTGAAGATCTACTTCCCGATTCCCGAGGGCCGCGAGGACGAGATCGCGCGCAAGGTCCTCGTGCTGCACCTGACGAGCGGCAACTCGTACGGCATCCAGCTCAAGGAGCAGCACGCGAAGTTCCCGCAGCCCGAGCTCGGCCCCTGGGTCGAGGGCTCGAAGACGGTAGGCACCGACTACACGCCGCCCGTCCTCGAAGGCTGGGAGAAGCCCGCCGGGCACTGACCTCGCCCAGGCGAGGTCTTCGATGATGCGCGCGACCTCGTCGGCGCGATAGCCGTGGCGCCGTGCGAAATCGACCAGTTCACGTGCAAACGCGGAGCTCCACCAACCCGAATGGGAGTCCGTGCGCCAGACGACCGGCGATGGCTAGTGGCCGTTGTAGGAGAAGTGCATGTAGTCCTTCGTGTTGCCGGTCCAGGCGCCGCCCCAACCCCAGCCGATCGAGCGGAAGGCGGCGACGACCGCCGGCGTCACCATCCCGCGCCGGAGCGGCAAACGGTCCATGTACCCGCGGGTCGACGGGTCGTGCGTCATCCCGCACCCGACGTACGGGTTCTCGCGCGGGTTGAGGTCGATGGCGAGGCCGTAGGCGTGGTTCGACCAGTGGCCCGACTGCGTGCCGCCCGTGCAAGGCGACGGAACAGCCTGCCGGCAGTGGAACGAGCCGGAGATGTCGTTGTCCTTCGGCCGGCCGCTCGCCGACCCGTACATGTCCGAGAGCTCCATGTGCCGGATCGGCCAGCGCAACCCGTAGAGACGGCGGAAGACGCTCTGCAGGGGCACCGCGACCGACCGGTTGACGACGAGCTGACCCGTGTGGCGCGAGCCGTCGAATCCCCAGTGCGTCACCGTCAGCAGGCTGAGCTGCGAGAGACCCACCGGACAGCCGGGCCGCCAGAACCGGCCGCTCAGCTCCGCGCGCAGCTCGTTCGGGAGCGGGCGCGCGGAGCTCCGGTACCCCGTCGTCTGCGCGGGAGCCTGCGCAGTTAGGAGCGCGGCCAGGATGACCGCGAGTACGGCGATCCGGATCACCGCGAGTGATTCTGGCGCAGGACCGCCGTCACGCGCTCGGCGATCGTCAGATGCGTCAGTGCGGCTCCGTCCCCGCGAGCAGCGCGAGGCAGGGCGACGGAGCTCCGGCGACCTGCCATCCCGGCTCACCGGCGGTCATCGGAACGGAGGATCCGCGCCTCGAGGGCGGCGCCGGAAACCGGCCGTCCTTCGCGGAGCACAAGCCAGATCCGCGACCAGTCGGCGAGCACTCGCACGTCAGCGAGGGGATCGCCGTCGACCACTAGGAGATCGGCCGTCTTACCTCGCTCGACCGCGCCGAGGTCGTCGAGGCCGAGCGCGCTCGCGGAGCCGGCGGTAGCGGCCTCGATCCCCTCGGCAGCGGACAGTCCTCCGTCGACCATGCGGACCAGCTCGGCGGCGTTCGCGCCCGGCGGCCCGCTGTCGAACCCCATCGCCAGAAGCACACCCGCGTCACGGGCGGCGTTCAGCGTCAGGTACGCCTCGTCGAGCTGCCGCTTCGCCTGGTCGACGAGGGCGGGCGCAAACTCCGGCGCGAACCGCTCAGCGAGGTCGTGAAACGTCGTGAGCGTCGGGACGAGCACCGCCCCCCGTTCGGCCATAGCTTCGAGCAGCGCCGGATCGCAGTGCAGCGCGAGCCCGTGCTCGACCGTGTCCACGCCCTCCTCGATCGCCATGCGCGTTCCCTCGAGCCCCTCTGCGTGCGCAGCGACGCGAAGCCCCATCCGATGGGCCTCGTCGACCACGGCGTGGAGCTCCTCCCGCGTCATCTGAGCCGGCTCGGGGTTCTCGCGCTCGATCGACCGCGCACCGGTCGTCATCACCTTGACGAAGTCGGCGCCACGCCTGATTTGCTCGCGCACGGCCTTTCTCATCTCCCACGGCCCGTCCGCCTCCCGATACATCGAGCCGAAGGCGAGGCCACCGGGCGAGGTCGCCGACACGATCCTCCCGCAACACAGGAGTCGAGGCCCCTCGAGCAGGCCGAGCGACAGGGCCTCGCGAAGCACGAGCGACTCGTCGTCGTGGCAGCCGACGTCGCGTACGGTCGTGATCCCGCCGCGCAGGAACGCGCTTGCGGTGTTCGCCAGGACGAAGTATCCGAGCTCGCGCGGCCGGGGGCTCGCGCCTTTGAGTGGAGTCGGCGGCCCGAATCCCGGGCTCCGTGAAACGTCGCTCGTCACGTGCGTATGCGCGTCGACGAGCCCCGGGAGGACCGAACGCCCCTCCAGGTCGAGCGCCCCCTCCGGTGCGATCGCCGCGAGCCTCCTCCACGTCGAAGATCTCGCCGTCTCGAATGACGACCGAAAACCGACCGGACGAGGAGGAGGCCGACGTCCCGACGAGACCGGCGTTCCAGAGGACGATGGAGCCGGCGCGCGACATCGGAGCACGATATCCGCGCTCGCGAGCGACATACGATTGCGCCATGGACGTGCTTGTCCTGCAACACATCGCCTGCGAGCCACCTGGGGTGTTCGAGGATGTGCTCCGCGAGCGCGGCGCCGCGCTCCACCGGGTCGAACTCGACGAGGGCGAGGCGCTTCCAGACTTGCGTGAGTTCGACGCGATCGTCGCCATGGGCGGGCCGATGTCGGTGAACGAGGAGGACACGCTGCCGTGGCTCGCCGACGAAAAGCGGGCGATCGGAGAGGCTGTCCGCTCCGGGCAGCCGTACTGGGGCGTGTGCCTCGGCGTCCAGCTTCTGGCCGCCTCCCTCGGCGCGCGCGTCTACCCCGGGCCTCATCCCGAGGTCGGGCTCTTGCCGGTCAGCATGACCGGTGAGGCCCGGTCGGATCCGGTCTTCGCCGACGCTCCTCATGAGCTCGTGACGTTGCAGTGGCACGGAGACACGTTCGACCTCCCGGACGGCGCCGTCAGGCTCGCAAGCTCACCGGCTTACGCGAACCAGGCCTTCCGCTTCGAACGCGCCTACGGCGTCCAGTTCCACCTCGAGGTCTCCACGGACATGGCGCGCGAATGGGCCGAGGTGCCCGAGTACGTCGTCTCGCTCGAGCGCACGCTCGGCACCGACGGCGCGCCCGCCTTCCTCGCGGCGATCGAGGAGAAGGCCGACGGCATGCGGCAAGCCGGTCGCGTGCTCTTCGAGCGCTGGCTCGACCGCGTCGTCACCTGACGCGGAACGCCCAGACGCGGACGAGCACCTCTGGTTCGCCGGTCGGCATCGCCTGGAACTCCTCGCCCTCCTCCACGAGCTCCCAGCGCCCCGCCTCGACGAGCTCCACGATCTTCTCGTCGAAGCCGCGCGGAGTCTCATCGGAGCGGAGCGTGAAGACGACATGTCCGCGCGAACGCGTGATCCGGCTCAGCTCATCGAGGCACGAAGCCGGAGCGTGTCCCGTGGTCAGGACTCCACACGCGACGACGGCATCGAACCGCTCGCATTCGGAAGCGCGTCGCCGAGCCGCCCCTCGCACAGCTCGTCGTAGACACCCTTCCGCTCCGCCTCCACGAGCATCGCCGGCGAGAGATCGAGTGCGTCGAGCGTCCTGAAGCCCGCCTCCGCGAGAGCGACGCCGAGGAGGCCGGTTCCGGCACCGGCGTCGAGAATGTGATGCTCGCGCTCGAGGACTCGGATGCAGACGGTGGCTACCACCGCAGGCGACCGATAGTCCAGTGGCCCCGAGAGCTCGCGGTCGTAGATGGACGCGATTCGCTCGTACTCGGCGCGAAGCTCGTCCAGGTCGCTCGCGCCGTAGAGACGAGCGAGATCGAGCTTCGACTGCGGGACGGTCTACACCCCGCGCGGCGAGCGGTCGTCGAGCGAGACCTTCATCAGGTCCCGGATCGAGACGATGCCGACGACCTTCCCACCCGCGACGACCGGAAGGTGCCGGAAGCCGCCGTGGATCATCAGCGACGCTGCGTGATCGGTCGAGTCCTCCGGCTCGATGGTCTCGGGGTGCCGTGTCATCCAGTCGGCAACCGGAGCGTTCGCGTCATGGCCGGCCGCGACCGCCTTCATGACGTCGCGCTCGGTGAGGATCGCCGCGATCGCGTCGCCCTCGAGCACGACGACTGCCCCCACTCCCCGCTCGACCATCGCCGTAGCGGCCTCCCGCAGCAGCGCGTCGGCGGATACCGTCAAGAGGCTCCGCGTCATGTGCTCGGAGACGAGCGGCATTCGTCGATTCTACGATCTCCCCGTGGAACCCACTTCGAAACCGCGCGCGACGGGACGCTGCCTCTGCGGCGCCGTGACCTACGAGGTCCGCGGGCCGATGCGCGACGTCTCCATCTGCCACTGCGTCGAGTGCCGGCGCTGGAGCGGATATCTGGGAGCGTTCTCGCGCGCGTCGGAGGAGCACCTCGTCGTCTCGGGCGACTCGCTGCGCTGGATCGAGAGCCCCGAGAGCGACCGCCACGCCAGACGCGGATTCTGCGGCGAGTGTGGCTCGAGCCTCTTCTGGCAGCCGGCCGACAGCGACCACGTGAACATCGCGGTCGGCACGCTCGACCCCCCGACCGGCCTACCGATCGCGGGGCACTGGTACACGCGCCAGGCGGGCGACTGGGACACGATTCCCGACGACGGTCTTCCGCGCGACGGCGACCTTGCACACGCCGAGCGGCGCTGGACCTGACGTTGGCACGAAATCGACACAGGGGTCGCCCGAGGCGGCTCCTATACTCGCGCGCCTGACCGATCTCCTCACCCCGCTGCGCGAGCACTTCGGCTTCGACACCTTCCGGCCCGGACAGGAGGACGTCGTGCGCGCCGCGATCGCAGGGCGCGACACGCTCGCCCTCATGCCGACGGGGTCGGGGAAGTCCCTGACGTATCAGCTCGCCGCAGTGCTGCGTCCGGAGCCGACGCTCGTCCTCTCACCGCTGATCGCGCTCATGAAGGACCAGGTCGACAAGCTGCCGCCGGAGATCGCCGCGACCGCGACGTTCGTCAACTCGTCGCTCTCGGCGGAGGAGACGGCCGAGCGGCTCGCCGCCGTGTCCGCCGGAGAGAAGCGGCTCGTCTACGCCGCACCCGAGCGTCTGCGCCAGGCCCGCTTCGTCGAGTTGCTGGCTGACGTCGGCGTCGGGCTCGTGGTCGTGGACGAGGTGCACTGCGTGAGCATGTGGGGACACGACTTCCGCCCGGACTACCTCTTCATTCGCCGCGGTCTCGAGGCGCTGGGCTCACCGACGCTCCTCGGAATGACAGCGACCGCAACGCCGGAGACGGCGCGCGACATCGGCGATGCCCTCGGGCGCACGCTCGACGCCGTCCACACGAGCGTCGTGCGCGCGAACCTGCGCTACGACGTGGAGGAGGTGAGCAACGCGGAGGACCGCATCGCGATCCTCGTCGAGCGGCTTCGGGCACTGCGCGGCGGCTCCGCCATCGTGTACGCGCGATCGCGGCGCTCGACCGAGGAGCTGTCGCGCGTGCTCCGCGGCCACGGGTTCCGCGCGGAGCACTACCACGCCGGTCTCGAGGCGGACGAGCGAACCCGCGTCCAGGACGACTTCCTGTCCGGCACCGCGCAGGTCGTCGTTGCCACGACCGCGTTCGGAATGGGCATCGACAAGCCGGATGTCCGGCTCGTCTGCCTCGTCAACTACCCGGACTCGCTCGAGGGGTACGTGCAGATGGTCGGTCGGGCGGGGCGAGACGGCGATCCGAGTCAGACGCTCCTGCTCGCGAGCCCGAGCGACGCGACCGCGCTTCGCCGCTTTGCGGTGTCGGACGTGCCGAGCGCCGACGAGCTCCGCTCGGTCTACCGCGCGCTTCGGGACGCGGACGGGCTCGTGGACCCTGACGAGCTCGCCGCCCTCGTCCCCGAACGCGACGCGCGTGTCCTCGTCGGCATGCTCGAGCAGGCGGCACTCCTGCGACGTGGCTTCGATAGAGGGCGGCTGCTGCAGATCGAGCTCACTTCGGCACCGGACGACGCCCGCGAGCGGGTCGAAGCGCTCCTCGATCGCGCTCGGCTCGTCGCCGAATCGCGCGCCGACCGCATCATCGCCTTCGCCGAGACTCGCATCTGCAGGCACGAGCAGGTGGCCGGCCACTTCGGCGAGCGCTTCGCCGGACCCTGCGGTGCGTGCGATGTCTGCGCGCCGCTGTCCCGCGGATCGGCATCGATCCAGAGCCCGCCGCCACCGCTGCCGGACGACGTGGGCGAGGCGATCGTCGACGCGGTGGCCTCGCTCACGTGGCCGCTCGGACGCCGGAGTCTCGTCGCGACGCTGCGCGGCTCGCTGAAGGCTCCGCCGTCGGCACGCCGCTCATCTGCCTACCGGTTGCTCGCCGCTGCGACCGACGCAGACGTCCGCCGCTGGGTGACGCTGCTCGAGGCGTCCGGGGCGCTCGTCGAGGTGACGACGAACGATGGATTCCGCGTCCTGCACGTCGATCCCGCCGTTCGGCCGCCGCACATCAGGACGAGCGTGGATGCAGACGTCGACGAGACGCTCGTGACGCGCCTTCGCAGCTGGCGTCTCGAACGCTCCCAGGCGGACGCAGTGCCCGCATACGTCGTCCTCCACGACGCGACGCTCCGCGAGCTCGCCGCCGCTCCGACCGCAGACGATGGACGAGCTCGCCGGTGTGAAGGGCTTCGGACCGGTGAAGCTCGAGCGCTACGGCGACGACCTGCTCTCGGTGCTCGCTGCAACGCCGTAGCTCCTTGCCGCGCATCGACGGCGCGGCCTAGGATGACCCCCGAGAACGCCAATCCGGTGGAGGTGAGCATGTCCGAGAAGATGTGGGGAGGCGAGCCGTTCTGGGGGCTCGGCTACGAGTGGGATCCCGACTGGGTCTTGACCGACCGCCAGAAGGAGCTCCGCGCGACGCTCATCGAGCTCTGCGAGAAGGAGATGCGCGCGAACGCGAAGCGCTCGGACGACGAGCTCCTCTTCCCGCGCCGCAACCTCGAGCTGCTCGGCGAGCACGGCTTCCTCGCCCTCACCGTCCCGGAGGAGTACGGCGGGCTCGGCGAGAACCACGTCGCGTACTCGATGACGTGCGAGACGATCGCGCGCTACGGATGCGCGTCGACGGCCATGTGCTACGTGATGCACATCGGCGCGGTCAACACGATCATGTTCCGGCCCACGCCGGAGCTGATCGACCGCTACATCCGTCCGCTGAACTCCGGAAAGATCGGGACGCTCTCCTATTCCGACCCGGAGACCGGCTCGCACTTCTGGTACCCGATCTCGTCCGGCGCCGAGCGCTCGAACGGCGGCTACAAGGTGCGGAAGAAGGCGTCGTGGACCACCTCCGCCGGCTTCGCGGACTTCTACGTCGTGCAGACGACGAGCCCGGACTTCTCCGGCTACGACGACCTCTCGGTATTCGTCATCGACGGCGACGACGTGGAGTCGCAGCCGTCGCTGTGGGACGCGCTCGGCCTTCGCGGCAACCAGTCCGGTCCGCTCGAGGTCCCGAACGTGGACGTCCCGGCGGACCAGCTCGTCGGACCGGAGGGCGACGGCGCCGCCTCGAACGACGAGTCCGTCGACCCATGGTTCCTCATCGGCTCGTCGTCCGTGTGGAACGGCATCGCGCTCGGCGCGATCGACATCGCCAAGCGGCACACGACGCGCAAGCGCCACGTCGACGTCGGCCTCCGCGTTGCCGACTACCCGACGATCCAGGACTACGTCGGCGAGGCGCTCATGGATACGAACGCCTCGCGCCTCTTCGTCCTCTCGGTCGCGCAGGCGATGGACAAGGCGACCGAGAACAACACGAAGGTGCTGGCGGTCGGCGAGCTCGCACGGGCGGACTTCCTGCACTGGGCGTGGCAGATCAAGTTCGAGGCGGCGAAGAACGTCGCGCACGTCGTGGACAAGATGCTCCACGCCTGCGGCGGCTCGGGCTACAAGCGCGACATGGAGCTCGAGCGCTACCTCCGTGACGCGAAGGCGGGCTGGGTCATGGGCCCGACGAACGAGGTGCTTCGCCAGTTCGTCGGGAAGGCCGTTCTTCTCGGCTTCGACGCGCTCGACTACTGGAACCAGTCGTACAACCGCCGTGCAGTCGAGAACGAGGTGAAGAAGCTCGACGCGGACGGGAAGCGTGAGCTCGCGGAGAAGCTCACGGCCGAGGCGGCCGAGATGGAGGCGAAGGCGCCCGCGAGCGCGTGACATGAGCAACGCTCGCCTGGGGCTCGCGTTCGCGGGGGAAACCATGTTTCCGCCGCGTGCCCCCTTCTTCTCGACCACGTGGGGAACCTCCCGGTTCCCCACACCCCTCCCCGCTCATAGGGCAGCTGCCCAATGAGCACGTCGCCGGCCCTGATCAGGGGGCTGCTCCCCGAGGATCCGTTCCTCGAGACATACGTCGTCCGGCCGGGCGGCGCGACGGTGTTCACGCTCGGGCCCGACGAGCGCATGACCGTCGTGGACACGTGCGGCTCGCAGGCCGCCGAGGTGACGGTGCTCGCAGCGGACGGCCGCGACGACTCCGCCGCGCTCGAGGCGAAAGCCGACGCACCCGCAACGGTCGTGCGCGCCGCCCTCGCGGACCGCAACGGCAGCCTGCTCGGGCACGAGCTCGGCGCGCGCGGCCTCGACCCGGCCGACGCGCTCGCGATCCGGCTCTTCGGCGAATGGTCGCCGCCCGGCTCGGCGCAGAGCTTCCGCGCAGAGCGCCCGGTGACGGTGGTCGTCGCAGCGCCCGGCGGCCGCATCGTCGACGGCGATCCGCCCGCCTCCGAGCTCCTCGTCGACGTGCGGCGCGTAACGCCGCGCGCCTACGAGCAGCAGGAGCTCCCGCCGCCGCTCGCCGAGCCCCGTCTCGACTTCCGCGTCGACGCCGCGACCGCGCTCGCGTACGAGGTGCGCACAGGGGAGTTCATCCAGGTCATCGACGTCGAGGGCAAGCAGTGCTCGGACTTCCTCGCTTTCCATCGGCGCAAGCTCGAGTCGGGCCTCGAGCGCGGGCTCGACGCGACGACGACGCGGTCGCTGATGGGGCAGGCCTACCCGCAGCCCGGGCTCCAGGGCAAGTTCTACGACGTCGACCAGGACCCGCTGATCGAGGTCGTGCGCGACACCGTGGGCCGGCACGACACCTTCGGCCTGGCCTGCACGGCCAAGTACTACGAGGACAGGGGCTACCCGGGCCACGTGAACTGCTCCGAGAATTTCAACGGCGAGGTGACGCCGTTCGGAATCGCGCTCGCGCATGGGCTGGGAGGCGCTCAACTTCTTCTACAACACGGGCTTCGACGCCAACAACGTCTTCGTCATGGACGAGCCATGGTCGCGGCCGGGGGATTACGTGCTGCTGCGGGCGATGAACGACCTCGTGTGCGCGTCGTCCGCCTGCCCCGACGACATCGACCCCGCGAACGGCTGGCAGATCACGCCGATCCACGTGCGGGTGTACGCGCCGGACAACACGTTCTCGGTCGCGATCGCCCGCCGCGTCACGGCCGACGCCGACCCGGTGCTCACGCGCGAGACGACGTTCCATCCTCGCACGAGCGAGCTGACGAAGAGCTTCGTCGAGTACCGCGGCTACTGGCTCCCCCACTGCTTCGACAACGAGGGCGCGATCGCCGAGTACTGGGCGTGCCGGGAGAAGGTCGCGATCATGGATCTCTCCCCGCTGCGCAAGTGGGAGATCCTCGGGCCGGACGCGGAGACGCTGATCCAGCACGCGATCACGCGCGACGCGCGGCGGCTCTCGGTGGGCCAGGTCACGTACACGGCGGTCTGCAACGAGACGGGCGGGATGATCGACGACGCGACGGTGTATCGCCTCGGGCAGGACAACTTCCGCTTCGTCGGCGGCGACGAGTACGACGGAATCTGGCTCAACGAGCTCGCCGAGCGGCTCGAGCTGAAGGTGTGGGTGAAGCCGTCGACCGACCAGCTCCACAACGTCGCCGTCCAGGGGCCCGAGAGCCGCGAGCTCCTGAAGAGGATCGTGTGGACGCCGCCGACGCAGACCTCGCTCGAGGACCTGAAGTGGTTCCGTTTCACGGTCGGACGAATCGAGACGTACGACGGCATCCCCGTCGTCGTCTCGCGGACGGGCTACACGGGCGAGCTCGGGTACGAGGTGTGGTGCCACCCCTCGGACGGGCCGGCCGTGTGGGACGCGATCTGGGCGGCTGGCGAGGGCCATGGCCTCACACCGCTCGGCCTCGAAGCGCTCGACATCCTGCGCATCGAGTCGGGCCTGATCTTCGCGGGCTACGAGTTCGACGACCAGGTCGACCCCTTCGAGGCGGGAATCGGCTTCGCGGTGGATCTGCGGACGGACGACGACTTCGTCGGCCGCGCGGCGCTCGAGGAGCGGCAGGCGCACCCGCAGCGCACGCTCGTCGGGCTCGAGCTCGAGGGCAACGAGACCGCCGGCCACGGCGACGAGATCTACGTCGGACGCCAGCGGGTCGGCGTCGTGACGAGCGGCACGCGCAGCCCGATCCTCAAGAAGAACATCGCCCTGGCTCGGGTCGCCGTCCAGCACGCGGAGCTGGGTGCCCGGCTCGAGGTCGGCAAGCTCGACGGCCTGCAGAAGCGGATCGCGGCGACCGTTGTCAGCTTCCCCTTCTACGACCCGGACAAGACGAGGCCGCGCGCCTAGGGCACGAGCGCGTGCCAGCGGTCGAACTCGCAGCTGTGAGCACTGCCCCACTCGACCATCCGGGTGACCCACTCGTCGAGCTCGGGGAGGGAGCAGAGTCGGCGGCTGCGTGGTGCCGTCGACAGTCCACGTCTGCCGGCCAAGGAGGCCGATCTTGTCGGACCGAGACTCGACCTCGTAGTCGGTGCGATCGCGAATCGTGCGAGCGAGCGTCTCGGCCTGGTGTTGGCCAGGGGCGTTGAAATGGAAATCGAGCCGAAGCTCGGTCTCCTCGGTGACTCCCTGCTTCTGGAGCTCTGCCCACGTGACACGGTTCATCTCGAGCTGATGGGCGAGGTCACCCGGCACAGCGGCAACCCTAGCCGGGGACGGGCACGATCGTGATCGACGCATTCACCGCCGACCAGGTCGCGACGTTCGGGCGCGACGGCTTCCTCATCGTCGAGGAGGGTCTCGTGTCCGAGCGCGGGCTCGAGCTCCTCCGCGAGCGGTACGTTCCTCTCTTCGACGGCGAGTACGAGACGGGCATCAGGCCCGACGAGGTCAACTGGGTGCCCGGCCGCGATCCCGAGGACCGGACGCGGCAGCTCTGCAACGCGTGGAAGTCGGACAACGTCGTCGCCGCGCAGGTCCTGTCAGAGCGAACCGGACGGCTCGCGGCGCAGCTCGCCGGCTACCGGAGCGTCCGCATCCTCCAGGACAACGTCCTCTGGAAGCCGCCGGGCACGAAGGCGATCGGCTTCCATCAGGACTCCTCGTACGCCGACTATCTCGTGCCGCCCGAGATGATCACGTGCTGGGTCTCGCTGCACGAGACGCAGGCGGACGCCGGGCCGCTCGAGTTCGTCCGCGGCTCGCACACGTGGCCGAAGGCACCGCCCACGCGCTCGCAGTTCCACGCGCCCGACGACTGGCTCGCAGGTGTGCGCGAGGCAGCGCCCGACGGCGCCGAGCCGGAGACGGTCCCCGTCGTCGTGAAGCCGGGAGGCGGATCGTTCCACCACGGCCTGACCTGGCACGGGTCCGCGCCGAACACATCGGGCACGGTCGCGCGGATGGCGCTCGTATCCCACTTCGTCACCGCCGAGACCCGCTTTCACGAGACGAACGTCGACCTGACCTACTCGCGCTACCGGCGCCGCGGCGACCTCTCGCTCGACGAGTCGTTCTTCCCCGTCGTCTGGGACGAGTCCGGGTACCGGACGCCCTGGCTCGCCGAGCTGCCTGACCTCGACTAGCCCGTCTAGCCGGGCAGGAAGCTTCCGAGCCGCTCGAGCGTCCCGAGGATCAGCCACGGCGGCACCGACTCCGCCGCCTTCAGCACGATCGGCGCGATGAAACCCGGCAGCGTCCCGTCCTGCTCGGCCTGGTCGACCGCCTGCACGAGGCCGTCGTGGATCGCCTGCTCGGCCTCCGAGCGATCGATCCCGTTCTTCCTCGAGAACGCGTCGAACGCGTCCTCGCTGCGCAGCGCGAGCACGAGCTCCTCGCGCGAGACGCCGAGCTTGCAGGCGACACCGTCGACGGCAGTCAGCGCGATCCGCTCGATCGTCTCGCCGAGACCCTTGGCCTCGGCGTGCTCGCGTGGAGCGCACGGATCGGCCACGGGTGTCGGCTCGTACGAGCCGCCGCCCAGTGCCACGTACGGCACGATCACTGCGGCGACGAGGCCGATGGCCAGGAGTAGTGGCGCCGCGCGCCTCACGTGCGCCTCTGCCGTACGAAGGCGAGTGGGACGAGCGCGCACAGCGCGAGCGCAGCGGCCAGCAGGAACGGGCCCGAGAAGGCGCTCGTGACCGCGCGGTCGAGCTGATCCTGGAGTCCGGAGACGAGCGACCTCCAGTCCTCGTCGTCCTTCTCGCGATTCGCGAGCGCGCGCTCGACGTCGGGCAGCTCGCCCGCGTCGTTCGCCCGGTCGACCTCGCTGAGCACGTCCTGCGCGACGCCGAGCTTGTCGAGCGGCGGGATGCGGCTGTCGAGCACGATGGCGGCTCCGGAGCGGATGGCCTCGTCGCGGTTCTCGTCGAGCGCCGACGTGAGAACGGGGGCGAGGAGGAGCAGCCCGAGGACGACGCCCGCGTGCCGTGCGCTCAGCGTCCACCCGCCGTGGACGACCTGATCGGGACGGCCGCGAACCGCGAGCTCGGTCAGCCCTCCGACTGTGAGCCCCAGCCCGGCGCCGACGAGGATCTGCGGTGGGACGGTCCAGCCCCAGCCCGCTCGCGGCATGAGCGCCAGCGCGGCGAGACCGCCCGCGACCAGGATCACCCCACAGGCGCAGCCCTGCACGACTCCGAGCGACCGCGGACGCACGCGCCCGACGGCGATCGCGGTGAGCGGCATGACCGTGACGACCACGCCGGCGGCGGCCGGCGACATCCCCCAGCCGTCGACGAGCAGGAGCACGACGAGGAAGAGCGCCGCGACGAGCCCACCCGCAACCAGGAGCAGAGCCAGGTTCGCAGGGACGGAGGGACGTCCCGCGGGAGCCTTGATCGGTCGCGCCTCCATGCCGCGCAGGGCGAGCAGGAGGACGAGCGCTACCGGCACCTGCACGAGGAAGATCGACTCCCAGCCGAAGAGCTGCGTCAGGATCCCGCCCGCGGCCGGGCCGAGCGCGGCGCCGAGGACACCCGCTGCGACCCATGCACGCAGCGCCGCCTCGTCGCTCCCCTCGACCTGGGAGAGGAGATCGAGCGCGGATGTGACGAGGAGCGCCGCGCCGACGGCCTGCACGCAACGCGCTCCGACGAGGACGTCGAAGGACGGCGCGAGACCGCACACGAGGGAGGCAAGGGCGAAGACCACGACGCCGGCGGCGAACGCCTCGCGCGGCCGACGTCGCGACACGTACGCGGCCGGCACGGCAACGAGCGCGAGCACCAGGTTGAAGGACGTCAGGACCCAGGCGACGGACGTGATCGAGACGTCGAAGTCGCCGAGGATCCTCGGTAGAGCGAGCGTGACGATCGAAGAGTCCGCGAGCGCGAGGCCGACACCCAGCCGGAGCAGCGCCGAGGAACGTGTCACGCGGTCTCGCGGAAGCGCGCGGCGAGAACCTCGATCAGCGCGACGGCGGCGCGCGGATCGGCCTCGAGCGCCGCGAGCAGCGACTCTCGCGAGATCGCGAGACAGCGAACCGGGCCGACGGCGTGGATGTCCGCGATCCGGCCGCCGCCCGGATCGAGCACCTCGATCTCACCGATGAGCTCCCCGGGGCCGAGCGTCAGCGAGCGCCCCGGGCGCTCGACGCGCGCTCTCCCCTCGACCACGAGCAGGAGCTCGGATCCCGGGCTCCCCCATGCGCATGATCGGCTCGCCGTCCGCGTACTCACGCTCCGCGCCGAGCGCGAGGATCGGGTCGAGCAGCTCTCGCGGGAGCAGCGAGAAGACCCGCGGATCCTCGACGAGCCGCTCGTAGCGCCCGCCGTGGAAGAGGAGCGGACGCCCCTCTCCGTAGCGGGCGAACTCGACCTGCCCGAGGAAGAGCGAGTGGTCGCCGCCCCAGTAGGAGCGGACGACCCGTGCGACGAGGTGCGCGAGCGCGCCCTCGACGAGTGGCGTCTCGTGGACGACCTCGAACGTCGCCTCGGGGAGATCGTCGGCCACGCGCCCCGCGAAGCGGTCCGAGAGCCCGGTTTGCCGGGCCTCGAGGACGCTGACCCCGAACCGCGTCCCCTGGTGCAGGAGCGCCCCCAGCCGCGCACGCCGATCGATCGATACGAGTACGAGCGGCGGCTGGAGCGAGACGGACATGAAGGCATTCGCCGTCATCCCGTGCACCTGCTCGCCGACACGCGTCGTGAGCACGGTGACGCCGGTCGCGAACATCCCGAGCGTCCGCCGGAACGCAAGCGCCGGGTCGCCCTCGAGGCCCTCCCCGAGCTCGAGCTCTTCGCCCGTCGGAGCGAGATCGAACGAGGCGCCGAACGCCTCCGGCGCGGAGATCGCGCTACCGATCTCGACCTCGAACTCCTGTCGGTCTCGAGCCTTCCACAACCGGATTCTGACCTACGCGCGCAACGAGAGAGGCGGCCCGCAGCCGCCTCTCTCGACCGAGTCATGCCCCACGCCTAGACCGGAGTCATCTCCTGCTCGAGGAGCGCGGCAACGTGCGCGTCCGGCATCGTCGGCGTCTCCTCGCGCCAGTGCGGCGTCTCCTTGTCCTGAACGAGCCGCCGGAAGAGGAACAGCAGCAGCGAGATTGCGAGAACGCTGAAGCCGATGATCTTCTCCTTCGTTCCGCCGTACACAGCTCCCGCTCCGGCGATCTGGAACCACCCCACGCCGACGACCTCGAAGACGATGAAGGCAGCGCAGAGGACGGCCGCGATCGGCGTCCAGTAGGACCCGAGCCTGATCGGTCGCGGCCACTCCGGCCTGTCCCTTCTCAAGAGGATGAAGGCGGAGATCGCGCAGATGTTCGCGAAGACGTAGCCGATGTTGCTCGCCACGAGGATCCCGAAGAGGTTGCCGACGAAGAGGACGAAGAGGATGTTGATGACCATGTCGAGCGACATCGCGGTGCCCGGCACGTTCCAGCGGTTGAGCCGCCCGAGCTGCTTGACCGTCAAGCCGTCCTTCGAGATGCCGTAGAGAGCACGGCTGCCGTCGGCCGTCGCGGTGTTCATCGATATGACGAAGCTCGCGCAGATGACGACGACGAAGAAGTTGGTCAAGTTCGGGCCGACGAGATCGTCGAGGGCGCCGACGTAGTCGAACGCCTCCACTGTCTTCGCTCCGACACCGCCGGTGAGCGCGATGGGCACCATCGTGTTGACGAAGAGGATGAAGAGCGCCGACGACATCAGGGCCTTTCTCGTGTCACGGCCCGTGTCCTTGTATTCGGGTGCGAAGGTCGCGGCGGCTTCGGGAGCGGTCGACCAGATCATGATCCAGATCCAGACCAGAGCGAGCTGCAATCCGCCCCAGGCGAGATTCGGGTCGTTCAGCTTGTAGGTGAGATTGGCGGAGTCGAAGTCGCCGTTGATGAACGGCAGGAGCGTGAAGCAGAAGAGCGGGAACATGAGCAGGATGCCCGCCAGGTAGTTGAAGCTCACAGCGACCCGCGTGCCGAAGAAGTTGAAGACCCAGACGGCGACGATCAGCCCGATCGCGATCAGGTGGTCGAGCCCGATGTAGACGGAACCGGTCGAGAAGTAGCCGTGATCGATCGTCGCTCCGCCGAACGCGTACGTTCCGTACGGCTCCCCGGGGAACCACGCCGTCTGCGCGATGTATCCGACGAAGAGCCCGATGAACGACAACACGACCGACCAGCCGATCCAGTAGCCGAACGTCGCCACGGGCCCGATGAGCGTCGTGTACTTTCGCCAGCCTTCGTTCGCGTAGATCGCGACGCCGCCGGACTTGTGCGGGAACATGGCGGCGAGCTCCGAGTAGAGGACGACGACCGGGATGATGATGAGCGCGGTGAGTCCCCAGATCAGTGCGGCGCCCCAGCCGCCGAGGTCGAGAACCGACCAGCCGAGCGATCCCAGCATGAAGCCCGGATTGGCGAGACAGATCACGAACCCGTCGTACCAGCGGAGTGTTTTCAGGAGCTGGCGTTCCTCGACGACCGCCACACCGACGGCTGCATCACCGGCGACTGCTTCAGCCATACCTACCTCCCTCGAGTCCACGAATCCGTCGCCAACATGGGGCGCGCGGCGACCGTAACACCTCACAGAGGGCGTTTCAATGCGCCCGGAGAACGCGCGCACTCTCGCGTCGTACAATCGGATCCAGATGGCACGGCCGCCGATCACGATCACGTGCGAATGCGGCGAGACGAAGCGGGTGGCGTACGGCCAGCGCTGGCAGTGCGAGACGTGCGGCCGCTCGTGGAACACGCAGCAAATCCCGCCCGAGGAGTACGAGGGCCTGCTGCGCCGTCTGCGGCGTCACAAGATCGAGGTGCTCGCCGTCGCTGCGATCGTGGCCGCGGTGCTCGTCCCACTGATCGTCTTCGTGAGCGGACGCGTCATCGCCGTGGTCCCGTTCGTGATGGCGGTATGGCTCTTCTGGTTCCTCCCGTACTGGCGACGCCGATACCGCCGGACGGCGCACGACACTCCGCGCTGGGAGCTCCACCCCGAGTAGCCATGCGGACCCTCCGGCGCAGCGGTCCGCGCGAGGACGTCTCGTTCCTCTCCGTCGGTACTCGCCCCGTCGTCCTCGCCACGCTCGACGTCCCCTTCTCGGACGAAGCGATCGTCTTCGCAGTCGACTCGGCCGTCGAGGCGGGCCAGCCGCTCGTGGTCGTGAACGTGGCGCAGATCCACCCGACGCACTGGAGCGTCCTCGGGTACGGCTACATCGAGAAGGAGGACCTCCAGCGCGAGCTGCGCAAGCCCGCGGAACTCGCGCAAACACTCGCCGTGCACGTCGAGCGGCTGCGAGTCTGCAGTCCGCACCCGATCGACGCGCTCCTCGAACTCGTGGCCGAGCGCGACCCGGGCGTGCTGGTCTTTGGACCTGATCGTTCTCTCATGCGGCAGCGGACGTATGAACGGGCTGCCAGGCGCCTCTGCGCGCGGGTCAGCTGCCTGGTGTGGACGGAGGCGGAGACGGTGCCGGAGCAGGCAGCGCTTGCATCGCGGCGCCGAGGCCCTAGGGTTCTCCTGACGTCCGTCCTGAGGAGGAAGAGATGAAGACAATCGTTCTGGGCTACGACGAGACCGACGCGTCGGCACGAGCGCTCGAGCGAACCGAGAGACATCGCGGCAGCGTTCGGGTCGAGCGTGATCGTGACGAGCGTCTCGGAGAACGCTCGGTGGCGCGGTGCACGCAGGCGGCGGCGCCGATCCGACCGATCCGCCCGAGGGACACGAGGCACTGCTCGACGAGGCGACGAAGAAGCTCGCGGCTCGCGGAGTCCAGGCGGAGTCGGTGCTCGCGCTGGGGAGCGCCGGCGATGCGATCGTCGAGCTCGCCGAGGAGCGCCACGCCGATCTCATCGTGGTCGGTACGCGCGAGCCCGGATTCTTCGAGCGGCTCTTCGGTCACAGCGTCAGCGGCTCGGTGCAACGACACGCCCATTGCGACGTCCTGATCGTCCACTGAGCCCGGACGTCTCCGCTTGCTATCGTCACCCGTGCAATAGCGTTGCATAGGAGGCAATAGTGAGCGTTCCCGCGTCCTCGCCCTACGTCGTCGTCGGGGCCGGCATCCACGGTCTCTCGACGGCGTACCACCTCGCGAAGGAGCTTCGGGCGCGCGAGGCCGGCTCCGGCGCCGACGTCGTCGTCCTCGACAAGACGGCTCCGGGAGCAGGCGCGAGCGGGATCGCGTGCGGCGTCGTCCGCAACAACTACTTCCAGCCGGCGATGAGCGAGCTCATGCAGGCGTGCGTGGAGGTGTGGGAGTCCGATCCGGAGGCCTACCACTACAACGCCGTCGGGTACATCGCGCTCGGCGCGCAGGTGCAGGAGGCCGATCTGGCGGCGACGTTCGAGCGGCAGGAGCGGATCGGCTACCGCTCGGAGCTCGTCACGGGCGAGGCGGACGTAGCCGCGCACATGAAGGCGCTCTTCCCGGACTGGCGGGCGAAGGGCGTCACCGTCTGCCTCCACGAGCGCCAGGGCGGCTTCGCCTTCAACATCGAGTCCGTGCTCGGGCTTCGCGACAAGTGCGTCTCGGAGGGGGTATCGGTGCTCGAGGGAGTCGAGGTCACCGGGTTCGCGTTCCGCGACGACGACTCGGTCTCGGCGGTTCGAACGAGCAAGGGCGACATCGAGGTCGGTGAGCAGGTCGTGGTCGCCCCCGGCCCCTGGGCCGCGCGCTTCTGGTCGCTGCTCGGTCAGCCCGACACGATCGACATCACCACGCCGTCGGGCGAGGTCGTCCGCGATCGTCCGATGTGGACGTACTGGAACCTCCAGGAGGGCGAGATCACCGTCGACCCGCTCATGTTCGCGACCGCGGACGGCGGCGCACCGCCCGTCATCCACCTCGACACGGACGCTCCGCTGTACACGGACGAGGGCGAGCTCGTGACCGACGAGCTGTGGGGGATCTACTTCAAGCGCGACCGCCACGGTGTTCAGGGAGGCGCCTCACCGCTCGTCGTCGGCGCCGACGTCGAGCTGGACCCGTATCCGTCGACCACCGACGTCGACCCGAGCTTCCCGGACATGTGGTGTGCGGCGCTCTCGCACTCCATGAGCCGCTTCGAGGGGTGCCGGGCGCAGTACCGGATGGCCCGCTCGGGCGGCGTGGGCGCGTTCACCGCGGACAACTTCCCGGTGTTCGACTACGTGAAGCCGAACGTCTACGGGATCTTCGACTCGAACCACGGGTACAAGATGATCGGCGTCGGACGCGAGGTCGCGTCCGTAGTCCTTGGCGACCATTCGCGCCTGCTGTACCCGTTCCGGTTCGAGCGCTTCGCGACGGGCGATCTCCACCCGTTTCGAGCTCGCCCTATCCCTGGTCGTAGTCGCGCGTCACGGCCGCGCGGCGGGATCGCCGGTGAAGATGCGTTCGAGCGCCGCCCCGTCCTCGGGCTGCGCATAGACGTGTACGCGGTCGCCTGACGCGAGGACGACGCTTGTCGTCGATCTCGTGCGGGGCGTCCGTTGCGGATGAGGACGCCGAGCCAGGCGCGCTCTCCGAGCGGAAGGTCGCGGATCCGTCTGCCGTTGGCGAACGACCGGTCGGCGACGACGAATTCGCGTACCTCCGCGAGATCGTGGTCAACGCGCCTGAACGGGATGCGCAGACGTCGAGCGACGTACGGCACCGTCGACCCTTGCACGATCACCGAGAAGAGGACGACGATGAACACGATCCCGTAGAGGCTCGACGCGCCATCTACGCCGGCGAGCAGCGCGAGCGCGCCGAGCAGGATCGGGCACGGCGCCCTTGAGGCCGCCCCACGCGACGAAGAGCCGCTCACCCGCGGGTGAGCCGCGCCGGGAGCAGAGAGCGGGATCACGGCCAGCGGACGGGCGACGAAGGCGAGGAGCACGGCCAGCACCAGCCCGTCGATCCACGTGTCGAGTCCGAGGTCGGCCTCGGCGATCGTCAGACCGAGCGCGATGAAGACTGCAATCTCGGCGAGAACCGCCACCGACGACTGGAAGCTCTCGATCTCGCCCTTGCGCAGCATCGCCGGTGTCCCCGAGGACGATTCCCGCGACGAAGACGGCAAGGAAGCCGGACCCGCCTGCGACGGCTGCCAGCCCGTACACGAACCCCGCCAGCGCGAGCACCCGGATCGGGTAGAGCGCGAGCCCGGTCAGGCGCACCCGGCGGAGCACCGGCAGCGCGACGAAGGCGCCCGCGATGCCGACCACCAGACCGACCGACATCTCGACCGCGAACTCGCGCGCGACGACCCAGAGGCTTCCGTCCGACTCGTGGGCGAGCTCGATCATCCCGATCATGAGCGCGATCCCGACCGGGTCGTTCATCCCCGCCTCGCCCTGGAGGATGGTCCCCGAGCGGCCGCGGATCTCCTTGCCCGAGAAGACAGAGAACGTGACGGCGGGATCCGTCGGCGCGATGGCGGCTCCGACGAGCCCCGCCTCGATCCAGCTGAAGCCGAGCACGTAGCGGGCGGCGAGCGCGACGAGACCGGCCGTGAGGAACGTCCCGATGACGCCGAGCGCGAGAATCGGCCGGACCGAACGGCGAAAGCGGGCCGCGCCGATGTGGAGCCCGCCGTCGAACAGGATCACCACCAGCGCCACCACTGCGATGCGCTCGACCTCCTCGACGGAGAGCGCAGACTGGAGATCGGTCGACGCAGAGGCGGCCAGGGCGGTCACCACGAGGATGAGGGCCGCATACGGGAGAGAGGTCCGATCGGCGAGCCGCATGCACAGGAGAGCGACGAAGAGCGCCGCCGAGACGGCGAGCACGATCGCACCGAAGTCGGTGATCTCGCTCACGGCGCGGCGGCGGTGTCGGCATCGTGCGGGCGATTCTGCACTGCCCGGCGGCGGCGATCGCACTGAGCGAGCTCGCGATTCGTCTGCCGACGGACGAGTCCCGGCGCGCCGCGGCGAGCGGCCTAGTCCGAGCGCTCGGGCAGTCGGGTTTCGGTCGCCTCGGTCTCGGGCCCGTCGTCCAGCTGGCCCTCGGCACGGCGGGCGAGATCCGAAGCCGTGAGGAGGAGGATGAACACGAGTAGCCCGGCGCCGATGCTGCACAGGACGAGAAGTCGCAGCGCATCCGACCGGGCATCCTTGAACGCCTTGTCCTGCGTGGTGGTCTGCGCGGCCTCGAATGCCGCCAGCGCCTGCGAGGCCGCTGCGGCGCGTTGGAACATGACGAGCTCCGGCCCGAGGAGGATCCGCTTGACCTCGTCCGGCCTCCCAGCCTGTAGCGCCGCCCACGACGCGTCGTCGAGCCGCGCGAAGGCGTCCGTCGTGCGCTCGATCCGGTCGAGAATCGCCTGCTCCCGCTCGAGTCGAAGCTGCGCCCGCGCGTGCGCGAAGTCGCGCTTGAACTTCGCGAACGATGCGAGGTAGGTCGGCCGGCTCTTCCCGTTGTCGTAGCCGTACGCGGTCTGCCAGCCGTTGAAGTCCGTGACGTCGAACTTGAGCTGCAGCGCGACCGCACGCGCAGTGGATGCGCGCTCGACGGCGTCGAAGCGATCCCCGAGGTGGCTCATGGCAGCGATCCCGACGCCCGCCGTCAGCGCCAGGCCTGCGACGACGACCACGATCGCCGTGTACAGCTTCGCCCGGATGCTCATCGCGCCGACACTCGGACCGCGGGGGTTCCGTCGCCCGGAAGCGGCTTCGACGGGGGGAGGACGGTGTCGACCAGCCGAAGGCGGTGCGCGAGCCAGCGTTTCGTCGTCGACTGCACGGAGAGCGTCACGATGATCGCGAGCGCGACGGTGATGACGATGAGGTTCGCGTCGGGAACATGGAGTCCGACCATGATCCCTGCCAGCGCGGCCGGAACGACGCCGGTCTCGCGCGTCCAGGCCAGGAACACGAGTTCCTCGCGCGACCACGAGCCACGGCGGTCGGGGACGAGGCAGAGGAAGACCGTCAACGGGCGTGCCAGGAGGATCAGGGCGAACACGACGGCCAGTGCCGGAACGAGCTCGCTGCGAATGTCACTCCAGGGGATGTTCGCGCCGAGCGTGATGAAGACGAACATGACCATCACGTCGGCGACGGTGGAGACGAGTACTCGCATGTCGCGCTCGTGCTCGGAGTGCATGGCGAGCCGCAGCTGCTCCATGTTCCCGACGATCAGTCCGGCGAGGAACGCGCCGAGGTAGCCACTGCCGCCCGCAACGTCGATGGAGAAGTAGCCGGCCGTGATCACGGCCATCACGGCGATCGCTGCGGACTCACGCCAGATCCCGGCGCGACGGCTCGACACCGCCGCGGAGAGCACGACGCCGAACACGACTCCGATAACGGTCGAGATGACGAGGTTGACGACGAAGTCCTTGAGAGGCTGCGTGAGCGACGCGCTCCCCGAGATAACGACTCCGGAGAGGGCAAGCGCCAGCACGGCGCCGGTGGGATCGTTGAGCGCCGACTCCGCGATGATCGTCTGCGACACCTTCGGCCGCAGGCCGAGGCGCTCGAAGAGCGGGATCAGGATCGCGGGATCGGTAGGAGCGAGCACGGCTCCGATGAGCAGACCCGACGTGAGCGGAAGGCCGAACGCGATCGCGGCGACGGTGCCCGCGATGACCGCCGTGAAGACGACACCCGGTATCGCGAGCAGCGTCAGCCCGACGGCGACGCGGCTCAGCACCCGCGTGGACAGCTGCAGCCCACCGTGGAAGAGGATGAACGAGACGCCGAGCGACAGAAGCAGCTGCGCACCCATCGAGTCGAGGGGCACGTCGATCGCGTCCGAGAGGGCCGGCCCGAGGAGAGCGCCGGCCAGCAGGAGTACGAGCATGCGGGGAACGCGCGCGAAGTCCGCGATCAACTGACAGACGAGCCCGGCGCCGAGCATGATCGCGATCGTCAGGATCACGTCCTTCACGGTCATGCGCCGGATTCTGCCCTCGTTCCCCGGACACTTCAGCCGCAGCACTTGCAGTGCGCTGCTGCACTGCTCGAAACTACGGGGCCGCGTGCTGATCTTCCTGCTCCTCGGTTTCTACCCGTGGGTGCTGCTCCTGACCTGGGCGGTCGCGCTCTACCTCACGTTCATCGAGACCCGCGACCAGCAGCTCGACAGGATGCACACGCTGTGGTGGATGTTGCTCGTGTTCCTCACCCACTTCCTCGGTTACCTTGCGCTCCGTGGCTGGGTCTTCTACCGGCGACGCGCGACGGCCTAGCCTCGGCGAGCGTCTCCGAGGCGTTGCCTGGTCGCGCGTTGCGTTCATGGTGGCGCTCCTGGCCGTCGGGCTCGCACTCGTGCATTTCGGCACGCGAGGCGACAAGAAGGTGAGCCAGGACGATGCCCTCGCGATCGCGCGTCCCCGCGTCGACTTCGAGCCGAACGGCCATCAGATCCGCTACCTCCGGCGCGGGATCCCCCCGCACGGGTTCTGGATCGTCACGTACTACATACGGACCGAGCTGGGGTCGTACAAGCGCGTGACAACGGTGTTCGTCGACGCCTCGAGCGGGGAGGTGACCGAAGTCCGGCGAACAGCGTGACGAAGTGTCGCAGAGACGACACGAACCGCCCGGCAATGGTGTCGCCAGAGTCCATTGTCTGCGTGCTAGCCGCTTCGTAGCCTCGCGCCTGGAGATCGCTTCGTCGTCCGGAGGGAGGCGCGTCCATGAGCGGAGTGCTGGCGACCGTGTTTGGTCATCTTCTCGCTCAGTCGCCCTCGGTCGACGATCTCAACGAGCAGCTCCAGCTCAACAGCAAGATCCTGAGCGAGCAGTTCTACTACTGGACCGTCGTCGTCATGTGGCTGATCCACGTCGGCTTCATGTCGTACGAGGCCGGCGCCGGTCGTCGCAAGAACGTGATGGCGACCGCGATGAAGAACATCCTCACGATCGCGGTCGTCACACCGACGTTCTACTACTTCGGCTGGTGGATCTACGGGTGCTTCGGGCAGGGGATCATCCCGATCAACCCGAACGACTTCTTCGACAGCGCCGGAGCGCTCCTCCAGGGCAAGGCCCCCTCCGACGGCCTGATGGCCACGTTCTGCTCGGAGACGACTCCGTGGGCCGCGAACCTCGGCCCGAACCTCCAGGACCACATCTCGGGCGTCTTCTGGGCGGCATTCCTCCTCTTCTCGTGGACGACGGCCTCGATCATGTCCGGCGCCCTCATCGAGCGCGCACGCCTCTCCGCCTACCTGCTGCTCGCCTGCCTCCTCGGATCGGTGATCTGGATCCTCGACGCCTCGTGGGGCTGGAGCTGGTACGGCTTCCTGCCCACCCGCTGGGGTTTCCACGACTCGATCGCCGGTCTCGTCGTGCACGGCGTGGCCGGAGCCTTCACGCTCGGCGTCCTCTTCAACCTCGGCCCCCGCATAGGCAAGTACACGAAGGACGGGCTCGCGCGGAGCTTCAAGCCGCACAACCTGCATCTCACCCTGATGGGGCTGATGCTCATCTTCACCGGCTTCTACGCGTTCTACGCAGCGTGCCTGGTGATCCAACCCACGGCGCCGCCGGGCTGGGGGAACATCTACCTCAACCCCACGACGCTCTCGTCGATCACGTTCGCGATCACGATCGGCTTCGCCGGCGGCTTCACGGGCGGGTACTTCGCGAGCCGCGGCGACCCCTTCTGGACGCTGTCCGGCGGCCTCGCCGGAGTCATCTCCGTCTCGGCGGGCGCTGACATCTACGCCCCGTCGCTCGACTACCTGATCTCGATGTTCGGCGGCGCGCTCGCCGTCTACGCCGGCAACGCCATCGAGAAGAGGCTGCGCGTGGACGACGCGGTCGGCGCGGTCGCCGTCCACGGCGTGTGCGGCTTCTGGAGCCCACTCGCGGTCGGGATCTTCGCGGCCGGGTACCCCACCGGGATCAACAACATCGACACGTCGCTCACGGGCCAGCTCTACGGGATGGCGTGCTTCCTGCCGCTCGGCTTCCTCGGCGGCTACATCCCGTCGTTGATCCTGAAGAAGGTCAACCTGATGCGCGTGCCGCCCGAGGTCGAGCTCGAGGGCCTCGACATGGCCGAGTTCCAGACCGACTTCTACCCGGAGTTCGACCGGTCACCCGAGCTGGTCGTCCTACCCGACGGCACGGAGGTCCCGTCCGAGCCGATCCTCCTCGAGAGCTACCAAGAGGTGACGTCGAACGGCAAGGTGCCGGTCGGTGCCGGGACGGAGCCGTAGCGGATGGGACAGTTCGTGCATCAGCATCATCCTCATGGTCGCCGTCATCGGGACGCTCGCGGGCTGGGCATTTCGCACCGAACGTCGTCGACACGCCGAGAACGCGAGTAAGGAGGGATAGCCGTGCCAGTCGGAGGGATCAACAGCGCACCGGATTGCATCCAGCACGGCGTCAGCGGTTCGGACGGCGTCTACAAGGCATACGAGCAGTGCAAGGACTTCTTCACGTTCGGCCCCGGATCGACGGACACGACGCTCGCCAGCGGCGTCAGCACGTCGTACTGGATCCTCACCGGCATCGGCATCGCGGTGATGATCGCTGCGCTGGTCGGGTGGGTCGTTCTCGAAGACCGGAAGCTGAGGCGCCAGGCCGCGTACTTACTCAAGGAGGGCGTCGCAAAGACGGTCCACGATGAGTTCGGAGTCGTAGGGGGTAGCCGTGGCACGTAACAAGCAGATCGAGTTCCCACCGCTGCAGACGCATGTCAAGAAGTTCGAGTACGCGATGATCATCATCTCGATCCTCTGCATCGTGCTCGTGGTGCTGATCGCCAAGGCAACGGACTGGGGCATCACCACGAGGCCTTAGCGCAGAACGGAAATCGGCTAGCGCCGATTTCCGCTTCGCGACCGAAGATCGCGAAGGCGCCCGCTTCGCGGGCAGTCGCTACCTCGACCCGGCGTCCTCGCGGTCGTTCTAGAACAGCCCGACGGTCTCGCCCGACTCGTCGACGTCGATCGCGAACGCCGCAGGCGTCTTCCCGAGGCCGGGCATCGTCATCATGTCGCCGCACAGCGCGACGATCCACCCGGCGCCCGTGTAGGGGCGCAGGTCGCGAACGGTCACGGTGAACCCGGTCGGTGCGTTCCTGAGTGACGGGTCGTGCGAGAGCGAGAGGTGCGTCTTCGCCATGCAGATCGGCAGCCGCGCGAGGTCGGACTCGGCCCAGTCGGCCGCCTTCTTCTTCGCGGCCGGGAGCAGCTCGACGCCGTCGGCGCCGTAGACGCGGGTCGCGATGAGGCGGATCTTCTCCTCGATCGGCGCGTCGAGCGGGTAGGCGGAGGCGAACGAGTTGGGCTCGTCCGCGGCCGCGATCGCCGCCTCGGCGAGCGCAGTCGCCCCCGCTCCGCCGTCCTCGAAGGCCGTGTTGATCTCGGCGGCGTAGGCGCCGGCCTCCGTCGCCAGCCGCCGGACGAGCTCGAGCTCCTCGATCGTGTCGGTCGGGAACTTGTTCACACCGACGACGGCCTGGAGGCCGAAGCCGTTGACGATCCCGATGTGGCGCGCGAGGTTCGCGGCGCCTGTCTCGATCTCCGCCGCGCCGCCGTCGAGGTTGCCGCCGTGGTGCTTGAGCGCCCTCACCGTCGCGACGAGCACGACCGCGTTCGGGCGGAGGTCTCCGATCCGGCACGTGATGTCGAAGAACTTCTCCATCCCCATGTCCGAGGCGAAGCCGGACTCGGTGACGACGTACTCCCCGAGCTTGAGCCCGACCCGGTCGGCGACGAGCGAGTTGTTGCCGTGCGCGATGTTGGCGAACGGTCCGCAGTGGACGAACGCCGGCTGCCCCTCGAGCGTCTGGACGAGGTTCGGCTTGATCGCGTCCTTGAGAACGACCGCCAGCGCGCCCGCCGCCTTGATGTCGTCTGCGGTCACGGGCTCACCCTCGTACGTCTGCCCGACCGTGATCCGACCGAGCCTGGCACGCAGGTCGGCGAGGTCGCGGGAGACCGCGACGAGCCCCATGATCTCGCTGGCGGCAGTGATGTCGAAGCCCGTCTCGCGCGGCGCGCCATGCGCGCGACCACCGAGCCCGGTGATGACGTTCCGGAGGTTCCGGTCGTTCATGTCGATGCAGCGGCGCCACGAGATGGCGAGCGGGTCGAGCCCCGATGCGTTCCCGTGATGGAGGTGGGCGTCGATCAGGGCCGCGAGCAGGTTGTTCGCTGCCGTGATCGCGTGCAGATCGCCAGTGAAGTGGAGGTTCAGGTCCTCCATCGGCACGACCTGTGCATAGCCGCCGCCCGCGGCACCGCCCTTGACGCCGAACACGGGGCCGAGCGACGCCTCACGGAGGCACAGCACCGGCTTCCGCCCGAGCCTGCCCAGGCCCTGCGTGAGCGAGACGGACGTCGTCGTCTTCCCCTCGCCGGCCGGCGTCGGCGTGATCGCCGTGACGTTGATGAGCTTCGCGTCCGGGCGGTCCGCGAACCGGTCGATGACGGAGAGATCGACTTTCGCCTTGTAGCGGCCGTACGGCTCGAACTCGTCGTGCTCGAGGCCGAGCTCGTCGGCGACGTCGGTGATGGGGCGCAACGTCGCAGCCTGTGCGATCTCGAGGCTGGAGGGCATGGTCGTGCTCATCGGAATGGATCCTTTCAGTGGCTCACTGCGGCCGCAGCCAGTTCGGAGACGAGCGTGTCCGTATGGAAGCGCTCCAGCGCGAAGGGTGCGATGAGGTCCGGCGTCTTCCCGCTCGCGACGAGCTCGGCGAGCGTGACGCCGACGATCGGCGCGGCCTTGAACCCGTACGTCCCCCACCCCGTCGACACGTGGAAATTGTCGATCTCGGTCTTGCCGAGGATCGGGCTGTAATCGGGCGACAGGTCGCAGAGCCCCGTCCACGCACGGAGCACCTTCGTGCGCTCGAGCTGCGGGAGGAGCTCGATGGCATGGGCGGCGGAGTACTCGAGGAACGAGAGCGTTCCCGTCGACTTGTACGTCGTGTACGGCTCGATCTCTGCGCCGATGAGGAACTCCCCGCGATCGGTCTGCGACACGTACACGTGGAGCTGCGAGGAGACGAGGACGACGTCGAGGAACGGCTTCACCGGCTCGGTGACGAATGCCTGGAGGATGTGCGTCGTGATGGGCAGGCGGAGGCCGACGAGCCGGCCGACGAGCGACGACCAGCCGGCGGTGGCGCTCACGACCTGGCCGCACTCGACGCGTCCCCTGCTCGTCTCCACCGCGGTGATCCGGTCGCCCTCGCGCTCGAAGCCGGTCACCTCGGTCGCGGGATGGATCTCGACGCCACGGCGGTCGGCGGCACGCGCGAATCCCCACACGACGGCGTCGTGGCGGATGATCCCGCCCGGCGGGTGGTAGAGGGCGCCGACGATCGGGTAGGCCGGGCGCTGCGAGAGGTCGAGCTCGGGGCAGAGCTCGGCGGATTCGAGGCGGGTAGACGACGCTCGACCGATCCCGAGGAGCTGGTTGACTTCGGCCCGCTCCTGCATGGTGATCATCGCCCGGTCGGAGTGCGCCAGCGTCAGGTGGCCATGCTGCGAGAACATGAGGTTGAAGTCGAGCTTGTCCGACAGACCCTCGTACAGCCGCACGCTCTCGCCGTAGAAGGCCGCGCCCTCCGGCGTTCGGTAGTTCGAGCGGATGATCGTCGTGTTTCGGCCGGACGCGCCCGAGCCGATGTACGACTTCTCGAGGATGGCGACGTCCGTGATCCCATGCCGCTTCGCGAGGTAGTAGGCCGTCGCGAGCCCGTGCGAGCCACCGCCGACGATCACGACCTCGTAACGCCGCTTCAGCTCGGCCCGAGGCCGCCACATCCGCTTCGGGAAGAAGATCTCGCTCAGGCCCATTCGCTTTTCTCCAGCCCCACGAGGGCGTCGAGGACCGCCTCGGCGACGTAGTGCCCGAGCTCCTGGTGCACGTAGACCCGGAACCAGCCCTCGGCGTCCCTGCGGAAGAGCGCGGCGACGTGCGCGAACGGGCCGCCGGTCGGGATCGCGTCGAGGTCGAGGTCGGTCAGCCGCCGCAGGACCTGCTCGTTCGCGATCGCGATCCCGGCGTAGGCGCCGGTCGCGTCGTAGGCGAGCCCACCTGCCGCCCGGACACGGTCCACGACCTCGACCGGATCGCCGTCCGTGAAGAGGAAGCCGCGGCGTGGCGAAAGGCGCAGGAGCTCCTCGCCCGCTCGTGGCGTGACCGACTCGACGTTCCCGCGGACCTCGACGATGCCCTCGAGCGAGAGGTCGCGCACTGTCGCCGGGTCCGCGCCCTCGAGGGCGCGGCGGAGCGGCGACGCCGTCGTCCCCTCTGCACACCTGGACGGAGAGAGGAAGGAAAGGCTCACGAGCGCATCCGCTCCCCGGACGGGTCGAAGAAGGCTCCGTTCGTGACGCGGGCGCCTTTCCGCAGCCGATCGACCACGACCTCGACGCGCGTGCCCGGCTTGGAGCGGTCGCTCGGCACCCAGGCGAGACCGATGACCTGGCCGACGGCGTCGCTCCGGCGGGCGCTCGTCACACGTCCGGCCGGACGGCCCTCGATCACGATCTGCGCGCCTTCGGCCGGGAGCACGTCCTCCTCCATCGTGAACCCGACGAGCCGCTCCTTCTCGTCGCGCTGCGCGAAGTGCTCGAGCGCGAACTTCCCGACGAAGTCGTCCTTGTCCAGCTTCGGGAGCCAGGGCATGCCGGCGGAGTAGAGGTTCGACTCGGAGTCGGTGTCCTGCCCGACGATGACGTGGCCCTTCTCGAGTCGCAGCACGCGCTGCGGCTCGAGGCCGAACGGACGCGCGCCCTCGCCGACGAGTGCGTCCCAGACGCGCTCGCCGGCCGGGCTCGGGAAGTGGAGCTCGTAGCCGAGCTCCCCGACGAAGCCGATCCGGAGCGCGAGGGTCGGGATGCCGGCGACCTCGAGCTCGCGCGCGTCGAGGTACCTGAACTCCTCGGCGGAGACGTCGTCCGGATCCTCGACGAGACGGCCGAGCGCCTCCCGCGAGCGTGGCCCCGCCAGGTTGACCGCCGCGAGCGCGCCGGTGACGTTCACGATCTCGACGTCGTACCCCCAGACAGCGTTCCACCACTCGAACCAGGCAGTCACGGCGTCCGCGCCCGTCGACGTCGTGGTGACGTAGAAGAGATCGTCGGCGAGCCGAGCGATCGTGCCGTCGTCCATGATCCGGCCGCCGTCCGAGGTGAGGACGCCGTAGCGGATGCGGCCCGGCTTCATGTCCCCGAAGCGGTTCGGGTAGAGGCGCTCGAGGAGCGCAACCGCGTCCGGTCCTTCGACGAGCAGCTTCCCGAGCGTCGAGACGTCGATCACCCCGAGCGACTCGTGGACCGCCCGCACTTCCTCGTTCGGATTCTCTCCGTACGTGTACGGCCGCTTCCAGGCGCCGGCCCACAGGATGGTCGCGCCTGCCTCCTCGTGGCGCCAGTGGATCGAGCCGCGTCGCGTCGGCGTGAGCTCGCGGCCCGCGAGCAGGCCGAGCTCGACGGGCGCCCAGGGCGGGCGCGCGGTTGTCGTCCCGATCGCCGCCTCATACATCCGGTTCTCACGTGCGTACACGCGGATGCTCGAGAGGTGGCAGAGCTTGCCCTGGCACGGCCCCATGGTCGCGGTGGTGTAGCGCTTGGCGAGCTCGATCGAGTCGAAACCCTCGCCGATCGCGCGTTTCAGATCCTTCGTCGTCACGTCCTCGCAGACGCAGACGAAGCACTTGCCCTTGCCGGGATAGGCGGGCTCGGGCGTGATCCTCGGCAGCCCTTCGCCGGTAACGCTGCCGACGGCCTCGACACCGGCGGGGAGATCGGTGGGCACGAAGACGCCGAGCGACTCGTCGTACTCGATCCGCGCGCCAGCCTGGGCGAGCAACGAGTACGCGGGCTGGCGCCCGCCGGACGCCACGATCAGGTCGCAGCCGAGCGGCTCGCCGTCCAGCACGAGCCGGCGCACGCGTCCCTTGCCGCCCTGCGCGACGAGCTCGGTGGGACGCGCAGCGCGCAGGTCGACGACCTTCGACACCTCGATGCCGACCTCCTCGAGGGCGTCCGCGATTGCGAGCGTCTCGTCGTCCGAGCCGAGGACGACCGCCCGCTCGCCCGGCTTGATCGAGAAGTCGCCGATGAGGCGGCGCACGGCGTCGGGAAGCATCACCCCGATGAGGTCGTTCCCGGGGAAGACGAGCGGCTGCTCGGTCGCGCCCGTCGCGACGACGATCCGCTCAGCGCGGAACCGGTAGAGGACGGTGCCCGCGTCGACCGGCACGAGCCCTCCCTCCCAGATCCCGAGCGCGCTCGCGGGGGCGAGCACCTCGACGCCGGGGAGGTGGGTGGCTGCGAGGCGGGCGTCCTCGTCCACGAGAACGACCCCAGGGCCGTCCTTGGCCGCAGCGAGCGCGGCTGCTCGGCCCGCCTCTCCGCCACCGACCACGAGCACCCGGGCCTTGCGGTGTTCGGTGTCGTAGCGGCGACTGTGCCCGGCGTGCGGGTCGAGCTTCCCGAGCCCGGCGGCGCTGCGCAGGAACTTCTCGTACAGCGGCCAGAGCGCCCGCGGCCGGATGAAGGTGCGGTAGTAGAAACCAACGGGAGTGAACGGCCCGCCGATCTTGTCCGTCACGGACATGAGGTCGAAGTCGAGCGCGAAGCGCACGTTCTGCCCCTCGACGACCGCGCCCTCGCGGATCGGCTCGGTGCAGACGCGGACGTTCGGGACGCCGTCGACGGTCATTTGGCAGTTCGGGCAGTGACCCGAGCAGCAGAGGAGGCCGCGCGGGCGGTGGTACTTGAACGAGCGCGAGAAGACGCGCTTACCGGCGGCGAAGGCGGCCGACGCGATGGTGTCGCCCTCGAAGCCGGTGACCTTCCAGCCCGCGAACGTGAACGAGACGGCCTTCGAGCGGTCGATCCGCTCGCCGCTCCGCGGCTCCAGCCTCACGCGGGCCTCGTGGGATCGGGAGGCATGACCTCGAGCACCTCGTTCGTGCGCGTGTCCCGCTCGGCGAGGAACCACTCGCCGCAGCCCGCCCGGTGCTGCCACCACTCCCGCTGGACGCCCGCGACGTTGTCGCGGAAGTACACGTAGTCGGTGAGCTCACGGAGGCTCGGCGACCCCGACGGGCGTTCCGTCACCTCGCCGAAGTACGCGTACTCGTCGACCGGCCGCGGGCCGCAGTAGGGGCACGGCAAGAGAAACGACATCAGACGGTTAATTGCACCTTGAGCAACGCTGTGCCAGAATCGGCAATGAACCTACACCGATGTCGCGCACTCGTCAACCCTCCACCCGTCGTATTGGCGCTGCCGAGAGAGCGATCACGGTCCTCGACACCCTTGCAGAAGCCGGCGAGCTCGGCACGAACGAGATCGCACGCCGAACGGGCATGACGCCGAGCACCGTCTCGCGCCAGCTCGGCACCCTCGCGAGCACCGGGCTCGTCGAGCGCGTCGCGTCGTCGGGGCGGTACAGGCTCGGCATCCGGCTCGTCCACCTCGCGAATGCGGTCCTCGCCCGCCTCGACGTGCGCGAGGTCGCCCGCCCCCACCTCGTTGCGCTCGTACGAGGCGACCGGGGAGACGGCGACACTCTCGGTACCAGGCGACGAGGACGCGATCACGGTCGACTTCGTGCCGGGCGCGCATCAGATCCAGCCCGTCTCCCGCCTCGGGCGCCCGTCCGTCGCACACGCCACCTCCGCGGGAAAGGTGCTGCTCGCGTTCTCGGGCCGCGAGCTCCCCGGCGGGCCGTTCCGGGCGTTCACGACCACGACGATCACCGACCCACAGGCGCTGGCGACCGAGATCGAGCAGGTACGCGAGCGGGGCTGGGCGCAGGCGGTCGGCGAGCGCGAGCCGGGCCTGACCGCGATCGCCGCTCCGGTCCGCTCTGCGCGCGGCGAGCTCGAGGCGATCCTCGCACTGCAGGGGCCGAGCGCGCGCTTTGACTCCAGCGCCGTCGAGCAGGCGGTTCCATTGCTCCTCGAGCGCACGGACTCGATCTCGCGCGAGCTCGGCTGGAACCGGTAGATGGCCGAGCCGATCGAGCCGCTCGAGCGACTCTTCGAGCTCGACACCCTTCCCCGTACGACGCTTCCCGCAGAGCTCGCGCGCCTGCACGACGGCGACCTCGGCTTTCCCGACGAGTGCCTGTACGCGAACTTCGTCGCGACCGTCGACGGCGTCGTCTCGATTCCGGGGATGCGGAACTCGAACGCGTTCATCGCGCGCGACAGCGACGCAGACCGCTTCCTCATGGGGCTCCTGCGGGCCTTCGCGGACGCCGTTCTCATCGGAGCCGGAGTCCTGCGCGCAAGCCCGCGCGGGACCTGGCGCGCCGGCGAGATCTACCCGCCGGAAGCACCGGCTTACGCCGAGCTGCGGCGTCAGCTCCGCATCGCCCCCGAGCCCGAAGTCGCCGTCCTCACAGGGAGCGGATCGATCGATCCGGGCCACCCGCTGTTCGAGTCCGGCGCGCTCGTGCTGACGAGCGACGTCGGCGCGTCGCGTCTGCGCGGGCAGCTGCCGGACACGACGACGGTGCTCACCCTCGGAGAGTCGCCGGCGCTCGATGTCGGCTCCGTCGTATCGGCGCTCCGAGGCCGCGGGCATGGGCGCATCCTCTGCGAGGCCGGCCCGCACACGTTCGGCGAGCTCCTCGCGGCAGAGCTCGTCGACGAGCTCTTCCTCACACGCTCACCTCTGCTCGTCGGCGACGTCGGTCCGGGATCGCGGCTCGGGCTCGTCGAGGGCTCCGACCTCCTCCCCGGTGGGCGCCCCGCGCGGCTCGCGAGCGTGCGCCGGCACGGCTCCCACTTGTTCCAGCGCTACGCGCTCGAGCGAAGCGCCTAGGCAGACCTCGCGAGCCGCTCGCCGAGGGCCCGGACGCTCGCACGGAGCTCGTCTGGCCGCCGGATCGAGAAGCCGCAGCCGAGCCCCGCGAGCACGGTCGCAGCCCAGTCGAGCGAGTCCGCACGCATGCGGAGCACCGTCGCGCCGTCCTCGTCGGCAAGCTCGGCGAGCGTCGCCGGGATGCGCCTCAGCGCCTCGTCGACCGGCAGCTCGAGAACGACCTCGACCTCCCATCCCCACGGCACGCGCGCGAGGGATGTCCGCACATACGCGACGGCGTCGAAGCCGTCGGGACGGTCGTCGGCCGCCTCGTTGGTCACGCGCAAGCGGAGCATCCTGTCGATACGGAACGTGCGTAGGTCGTCGCGAAGGTGGTCGTGCGCGGCCAGGTACCACCGCCCCGAGTGAACGACGAGGCCGTGCGGGCTCAGCTCGCGCCGCGTCTCGTCACCCGAAAATGCGCGATACGTCACGCGAATCCGATGCCGCCGCCGAATGGCGTCAGCTAGTACGAGCACCGTGTTCCCCGTCACCGGCGCCTTCCTGGTGACCCGCGTAGTGAAGTCGAGGGTCGACTCGAGCGCCTCCACCCGGCGCCGCAGGCCATCGGGCAGGACGCGATGGATCTTCGCGAGCGCCCCGTCCACCGCCTCCTCGGATCCCGTCAGCCCAAGTCGACCCGCCGCCTGCACCCCGAGCGCAACCGCGACGGCCTCGTCGTCCGTGAGCATTAGCGGCGGCAGACGGTATCCGGGGCGAATGCGGTACCCGCCCCCGACGCCGCGCTGCCCCTCGACCGGGATCCCCAGGTTCTGGAGCGCCTCGACGTAGCGACGGACCGTTCGCGGGTCGATCCCGAGCTGGTCGGCGATCTCCCGGCCCGTGATGAGGGGTTTTGCCTGGAGGAGCTCGAGGAACTCGAGAAGCCTGGCCGTCGGCGTGAGCACGACTGGGAGTAGAGCACAGATAGAGGGCCTAATCCGCCCTATTTACGCGAGTAGCCTCGAGACCTGATTTCTCGACGACTGGGGGTACGACGTGACAGCAATGCTGAGAGAACGCGCGACGTCCAGCGACTTCGACTTCTGGATGGGCAAGTGGGACGTCCGCAACCGCCGCCTCGCGAGGCGTCTCGCCGGATCCGACGACTGGGACGAGTTCGACTCGAAGGTCGCTGCGCGCCCGTTGCCCGGCGGGCTCGGCAACGAGGACGTCTTCTGCACCGACTATGCAGGCGGGTTCGTCGGGATGTCGTTCCGCTTCTTCGACCCGGAGACCGGGCTGTGGTCGATCTACTGGGCGGACACGCGCCGGCCCGGCCTGCTCGATCCGCCGGTGATCGGCTCGTTCGCTGGCGACGTCGGGATCTTCGAGGGCGACGACACGTTCGAAGGACGCCCGATCCGCGTGCGCTTCACGTGGTCGGGCGTCGCAGGACTCAACCCTCGTTGGGAGCAGGCGTTCTCGAACGACGGAGGCGAGACGTGGGAGACCAACTGGATCATGGACTTCACGCGAGCACCGGAGGTGGAGGCGTGAGTGCCCTCGAGCAGACGAGCGTCGCGCCCGACTACCGCCACATCGAGAAGTTCGCACGCCCCGAGCCCAGCCTCGCTCTCGGCGACACCGTGCTCAAGTGGTACGACGTCGCTCCCGACGACGCGCCGGTTCCGCTTGCGATCCGCGCAGTGGCGCGCCGCAGCCTCCGCGACGCGTGTCGCACCGGCGAGCTCGGCGCCCTGGGCGAGCTCGGCTTCGTGATCCTCCACCGCTGCGGCGAGGACTTCTACTTCCTGCTGGTCAGCACCTGGCGAAACGAGAACGAGCTGTGGGAGACGGTGTGGGCGAAGAACGGCGAGAGCGACGCACTCTTCCGCGCCTGGCCGATCGACGGCGCGCACCGGCCGACGTTCTGCGTCTGGGAGCTCGGCGCCGTGTGCCATGAGCGCGAAGCGTGGACGCGCTATCTCGTGTCCGCGCGCGACGAGGCCGCGCGGCACGCGTACCTCCGTGACACCTTCGACGGAGTCGTGTGACGGCCGTGCAGGAGGGACAGGAGCTCTTCCTCGTCCGGGTCGAGCGCGGCGGCCCCTGGGACTGGTCGAAGGGCATGCGCGAGCAGGAGCAGTGGACCGAGCACGCGCACTTCATGAACGGGCTCGTCGACGACGGCCTCATTCTCCTCGGGGGCCCCGTGGAGGGCGGCCGCGAGGCGTTCCACGTCGTCGAGGCTCCGTCCGAGGAGGCCCTGCGCGCCCGCTTCGCGGAGGACCCGTGGGCCCGGAACGGGATGCTCACCGTGACGAGCGTCGAGCGCTGGACGATCCTGCTCGCGCCCGAGAACTAGCGGCCTGGCACCCAATCCGTGCCCGCGAGGGGCACCTTCGCCATCGCCGCGGCCTCGACCGTGAGCGCAACGAGGTCCTCGGGCTCCAGGTTGTGGACGTGCGACTTGCCGCAGGCGCGGGCGAGCGTCTGGGTCTCGAGCGTGAGCACGCGGAGATAGTTCGCGATACGACGTCCGCCGAGTACGGGGTCGAACCTCGCGGCGAGCCCCTCGTCCTGGGTCGAGATCCCCGTCGGATCGCGGCCCGCCTGCCAGTCGTCGTAGAAGCCCGCCGCACTGCCGATCTCGCGATAGGCCTCGTCGTGCTCGGGCGCGTTGTCGCCCATCGCGACGAGCGCGGCCGTCCCGATCGAGACGGCGTCGGCGCCGAGCGCGAGCGCCTTGGCGACGTCCGCCCCGCTCCTGATCCCGCCCGACACGACGAGCTGCACCTTCCGGTGCAGCCCGAGCTCCTGGAGCGCTTCGACCGCGATCCGGGTCGCGGGCAGGGTCGGGATCCCGACGTGCTCGATGAACACGTCCTGCGTCGCGGCGGTCCCGCCCTGCATCCCGTCGACGACGATCACGTCCGCACCGGCTTTCACCGCGAGCTGCACGTCGTAGTACGTCCGCGTCGCGCCGACCTTCACGAAGACCGGCTTCTGCCAGTCCGTGATCTCGCGGAGCTCGTGGATCTTGATCTCGAGGTCGTCCGGCCCCGTCCAGTCGGGGTGGCGCGATGCGGAGCGCTGGTCGATTCCCTTCGGGAGCGAGCGCATCTCTGCGACCCGGTCGGAGATCTTGTGGCCGAGCAGCATCCCGCCGCCGCCGGGCTTCGCCCCCTGTCCGACGACGACCTCGATGGCGTCGGCCTTGCGCAGGTCGTCCGGGTTCATGCCGTAGCGGGACGGAAGGAGCTGGTACACGAGCGTCTTCGAGTGCTCGCGCTCCTCGGGCGTCATGCCGCCGTCACCGGTCGTCGTGGACGTGCCGACCTCGGTCGCGCCGCGGCCGAGCGCCTCCTTTGCAGGTGCCGAGAGCGCACCGAAGCTCATCCCGGCGATCGTGATCGGAATCTTCAGCTCGAGGGGTTTCTCGGCGAATCTCGTCCCGAGCACGACATCGGTCGCACAACGCTCGCGGTACCCCTCGAGCGGGTAGCGCGAGATCGACGCGCCGAGGAAGAGGAGGTCGTCGAAGTGCGGAACCTTTCGCTTCGCGCCGAACCCGCGAATGTCGTAGATCCCCTCGGTGGCGGCCCGCTGGATCTCGGCGATGACGTTCCTGTCGAACAGGTACGACTCGCGAAGGTTCCAGGGGCGCTGCTCGGTCGATGCCATCGGGCTAGTAGGCCGCCGCGTTGTCGACCTTGAAGGTGTACAGCTGGCGCGCGGAGCCGTAGCGCCGGAAGCTGGCGAGGTCGGCGTCGATCTCCGCGGACTCCAGAAGCCCGGCGACCTGTGCGACGTGCTCGTCCCGCATCTCCTTCTCGACGCAGTCCGCGCCGAGGCTCGCGACCGAGCCGGCGACGTACAGCCGAGCCTCGTAGATCGAGTCGCCGAGCGCCTCACCGGCGTCGCCGCAGACGACGAGCGTGCCGGTCTGTGCCATGAACGCGCTCATGTGCCCGACGGAGCCGCCGACGACGATGTCGATGCCCTTCATCGAGATGCCGCAGCGCGACGACGCATTGCCGCGCACGACGAGCAGGCCGCCGCGCCCCGTTGCGCCTGCCGACTGGCTCACGTTCCCGTCGACCACGACCCGGCCCGACATCATGTTCTCGGCGATCCCGGTCGATGCGTTTCCGTGCACGCGGACCGTCGCGAGCTTGTTCATGCCCGCGCAGTAGTAGCCCACGTGCCCATCGATCTCGACCTCGATCTCCGCGTCGAGCCCGCATGCGACCGCGTGTGCGCCGCTCGGGTTGACGATCCGCCAATGCCGCGGCCCGGGTGTCACCGCCCGCGAGGTCGTGGAGCCGCTGGTTGAGCTCGCGCAGAGGAGTCGTCGCGAGGTCGACGACCTCGACGGCCGCGTGCTCGCGCTCGGCGACCGTCATCAGGCGAGCGCCTTCTCCCACGCGTAGACGATGCCCGGCTCGGGCTCCCAGGCGCGTGCATCCGCCGCGCCGGGAAGGACGGCGATGGCGCGCCACTCGGACGACATCGCCACCCACTCGTCGGTCTCGGCCAGCACTGCCGGCTTGCATGCGATCGGGTCGCGCAGCACCGCGAACCCGTCGGCGGTGCCGACGGCGAAGGTGTAGAAGCCGTCGAGGTCGTCGAGGCATCCGTCCAGAGCCTGCTCGAGCGACGCGCCCTCGCGGAGGCGCCAGGCGAGGTAGCCGGCGGCGACCTCGGTGTCGTTCTCCGTCTGGAACTCGATTCCCTCGCGGCGCAGGTTCTCGCGCAGGCGGTTGTGGTTCGAGAGCGAGCCGTTGTGCACGAGGCACAGGTCGTAGCCCGTCGAGAAGGGATGCGACCCTTCGGTCGTCACCCGGCTCTCCGTGGCCATGCGGGTGTGGCCGAGCGCATGCGTGCCCCGGAGGTCCCCGAGCTCGAACGCGCCCACGAACTCCTCTGGAAGCCCGGTCTCCTTGTAGATCTCGATGACCCGGCCCGCGCTCATCACGCGGAGGTCCGCCCGGTTCTCGCGAACCCAGCGCTCGGCTTCGGCCGCCTCGGCGTCGACGACGAATACGGCGTGGCTCGCGCGTACCGACGGTTCGGCGCAGGTCCCGAACGCGTCGCAGAGGCCGTCGCGCACGGCACCCCACCGCTCGTGCGCGTCCGCAGAGTAGAGCGTCAGCTTGCTCGAGCCGCTCGGCGCGGGGTCACGGTAGACGGCGACACCCGCTGAATCGGGGCCGCGGCTCGACATCTGCACGAGCATCGCCGCGAGGTGCTCCCCGAGGCGCTCCTCGACCTCGGCGGACTTGGCGAACAGACCGACGATTCCGCACATCTATGGAAAGTATCTACACACCGATCGAGCCAGATAGCCTGTGTTTCCACGATCTTCCCTGCACGAATATGGAGCTTTGCTCCACATGCTCAGAACCGGGTCAGGTACTCACGGATCTCCCACGGCGTCACCTGCTCGTGGTAGCGGAACCACTCGTCGCGCTTCACGCGCGCGTAGTAGTCGAGGTAGTCCTCGTCCCGCCCGCGCCCGAGCGCCGAGCGCAGCACGTCGTCGGCCTCGAGCTCGCCGATCGCCTCGGCGAGGCTCGCCGGGAGGGCTCGCAGACCGCGACCCGTGAGCTCCTCGTACGCGAAGTCGTAGAGGTTGTCGGAGTTCGGCTCGCCGGCGTCGAGGCCGTGCTCGATGCCGTCGAGGCCGGCAGCGAGCACGGCAGCCGCCGCGAGGTACGGGTTGCACGACCCGTCGATCGTGCGGTCCTCGATCCTGCCCGGCCCCGGGATCCGCAGCATCTGCGTGCGGTTGTTGTAGCCGTACGAGATCCAGACCGGCGACCAGGTCGCGCCGCTCGAGGTCGTTCCCTGCTTCAGGCGCTTGTACGAGTTGACCGTCGGAGCCGTCACCGCGCTGTACGCGCGCGCGTGCTTCTTGAGGCCGCCGATGAAGTGGTACGCGGTCTCGGAGAGACCGAGGCCGCGCGGGTCGCCCTCGTCGAGGAAGAGGTTCGTGTCGCCGTCCCAGAGCGACATGTGGAAGTGGCAGCCGTTCCCCGTCAGCTGCGTGAACGGCTTCGGCATGAACGTCGCGATCATCCCGGCGCGCTCCGCGAGCGTGTGGACCATGTAGCGGAAGAAGATCGCACGGTCGCAGGAGACGAGCGCGTCGTCGTACGTGAAGTTCTGCTCGAACTGCCCGTTCGCGTCCTCGTGGTCGTTCGCGTAGTTGCCCCACCCCAGCTCGTTGCAGTAGCGCGAGACCGTCGTCAGGTGCTCGTATCGGCGCGTGAGGCCGGCCATGTCGTAGCAGGGCTTGTCGAGCGTGTCGTACGGGTCCGCGATCTCGATCGACCCGTCGTCGAGCTGCTTCACGAGGAAGTACTCGAGCTCGAGGCCCATCTTGAACTCGAAGCCCTTCTCCTTCGCGCCCGCCATGACCCGGCGGAGGATCGTGCGCGGGCAGTACGGCCACGCCTCGCCCTCGACCGTCACGTCGCACGCGAACCGCGCGAGGTTCGGCTGCCAGGGGACCGGCGTGTAGCTCTCCAGGGCCGGGATCGCCGCGATGTCCGGGTCGCTCGGCATCTGGCCGATCTCGCCGGCCGCGAACCCGGCAAAGCCGGCGCCGTCCTCGAGGAGGCCGTCGAAGGCCTCGCGCGAGCCGACCGGGACGAGCTTCGCGCTCGGGCGCGCGTACATGTCGACGAACTGCGCGAACACGAACTCGACACCGCGCGACTGCATGTCCTTCCAGATCGCATCCGCCGATCCCGTCCCAGCCATGGCAGCTCCTCCTCTGACGTCGGTCGCATAGGCCTACCAGTCCGCGACAGGCGAGTGAAGGTGCGGGTTCCACACCTTCGAAGGCGCGATGTGTGCGTTTTCGCCGCTGGCCGCTCGTCGGTCAGCGTCCGGCGGCTCCGAGCGCCTGCTGCAGCTTCACCATCTTCACTGCGATCTCGATGGCGAGCCAGTCGTCGCGGCGCAGGTCGAGACCCGACAGCTCGCCGATTCGGCGCAGCCGCTGGCGAAGCGTGTTCGGATGGACGTACAGCGCCTCGGAGGTGCCGCTGATCGAGCCGTGGCGGCGGAGGAACTCCTCGAGCGTCGCGAGGAGCTGTGCTCCGCGCTGCGCGTCGTAGTCCGCGAGCTTCCCGACGGCATCCACGGTCGCGTCCCGGATACCGCCGTCGACCGCGACTCGGAGGAGGTACTTGTAGGCGCCGAGATCGTCGTACGCGAGCACGGTCGGCTTGCCGGAGAGGACGACCGTGCCGACGAGCGCCTGCTGCGCCTCGGCGAAGCCGTCGGCATAGGACGCCTCGCCCCGGCAGACGCTCGAGACGCCGACCGAGACCGGCTCGTCGAGCTCGGCGTGCGCGCGGCGCAGGCGCTCGAGGAACGGCTCGCTCGACGAGCTGGTGACGCCGACGAGCGCGCGCAGCGAGTCCTCACGGTGATCGAAGAGCGAGCCCGGCGCTGCCGAGCGGAGGGCCCGAGCGAACGCGTCGCTCCACGGCTCCGCGATGAGGACGACATGCGGCTGGTCGAGGTCGCATCCGAGCCGTGCGGCGCGTCCCTCGAGGTCGCCACGCAGGCGGCCGCCCGCGAGCTCCTCGAAGAAGTCCTTGATGAGGTTCTTCTCCGTGAGCTGCTCGATGACCTGGACCTTCTTGATCCCGACCGCGACCTGGCTCGCGACGGCTCGACCGAGCTCGACCCGCGTGCTCCCCTCCGCGACGAGGAGGCCGATGAGCTCGTCGGCGGCGACGAGCGGGACTGCAAGGCGACTGCTTCGGCCCCCGCGCGCGAGCTCGGGACCGAGCTCGGCGAGCCCGAGCGTCTGTCGCGCGTTTCCGGGCTCCGGGTCGCTCGCCTTCAGGTCGAGCTCCTCGCGGGCGGGGTCGAGGAGGTACACGTGGCAGGCGCGGGCGCCGAGCAGCGGGCGCGCGTCGGTCGCCACCGTCTGCAGGAGCTCGTCGAGAGCCTCTGCGCGCGCGATCGCCTCCGCGAGCTCCGTGAGCTGCTCGAGCTCGACGACGCGCAGTCGCGTCTCCTCGTACAGGCGCGCGTTCTCGATCGCGCTCGCGACGAGCGAGGCGGAGGTGACGATGAAGTCCACCTCGTCGTCGGTGAACTCCCGCGGTGCCGCCGTGTGCGCGGTGATGGCGCCGATCGCCTCGCCCGCGCGACCGACGATGGGCACCGCCAGGAGCGACTGGTAGCGCTCCTCCTCGAGCTCGGGGACGTACTTCACACGTGGGTCGGCGAGCGCGCTCTCGCGGATGAAGGCCGGCTCGCCGTGCTCGGCAGCCCACCACGCGAGGCTTTCGCCCCGCTCGAACGCGACCTTTCCGACCTGCCGCTCGTAGGGCGGCGACGCCGCGCGCAGGACGAGCCGGTCGTCCTCGACCAGGTAGACGAAGCATCCGTGGACGCCACTCGCGTCGGACATGAGTCGGACGACCGCGGGCAGCACCTCCGCGAGCTCAATGCGACGACGCGACCGTCGAGACGATCTCCTGCAGGAACTTCTCGCTGGTTTGCAGGGACATCGAGCGTGATCGTACGACGCTTCGCCGCGCGACGTCCAGTGCTTCAATGGCGAGCGACCGCGCCGGCATGGCGCGCGAACGCGCCGGACTCGAGGATGTCTGCGACCTGCGACGATCACGTGGCGAAGCTCGTCATCCGTGTTGAAGAAGTGCGGCCCGATGCGGATGCCGGCGTCCGGGCGGAAGTCACAGAGGATCGCGCGCTCCTCCAGCTCCGCATACACGGCAGCCGCCTCCGGAACGTCGACGATCACCGCGCCGCCACGTCGCGCCGCATCACGGGTCGAGTGGATCCCGAAGCCCGCAGCACCGGCGAGCTCGATGAGGAGCTCGGTCTGTCGCAGGGAGTTCTCGCGGATGCGCTCGACGCCGATCTCCTCGATGAGCTCGTAGCCCGCGGTCCCGGCCATGTGCGCCGCCGGGTTCGGCGTGCCCGTCAGGAACCGCGCGGCGCCGGACGCGTACTCGAGGTTCTCCTCGAAGGCGAAGGGGCGCGCGTGCGCCTGCCAGCCGACGTACGTGGGCTCGAGCGTCTCCGCGAGATCGGGCCGCACGTACAGCCATCCGTTCGCAGGGCCGCCGCACAGCCACTTCACCGACCCGCCGACCGCGAAGTCCACGCCAAGGGCGGTGAGGTCGACCGGGACGATGCCCGCGGACTGGTAGCAGTCGAGGATCACGAGGGCGCCGACCTCGTGCGCGCGGCGCACGATCGGCTCGACGTCCTGGATGACGGAGTCCTTGAAGAGGACGTGGCTGATCGGGACGAGCAGCGTCCGCTCGTCGATCCGCTCGACGATCTCCGCGTCGTCCTCGCACACGACGACCTCGAGCTCGGGCTGCGCCTGGTACAGGTAGCGCACCGACGGGAAGTTCCCGCGCTCGAACACCACCCGGTTCCTCGTCGGGTCCACGGGTCGGAAGCACGAGAGAGCGATCGCCTCGGCGACGGCCACGTTCTGCTGCATGACGGTCGAGCCGGCCGGAGCGCCGACGATGCGGCCGATCTGGTCGCCGACCTCCATCGGCGTCCGCCACCAACCCTCCGCCCACGCGCGGATCCCGCGCTCGGCCCACATGCGCGCGAACTCGTCGAGCCGGTCGGCGGCCCTCCGCGGCATCGGCCCGAGCGTGTGGCTCGCGAGGTAGGTCGTATGCTCGAGGATCGGAAACTCGGAGCGGTACGCGAGGAGGTCGCGCATGGCCGGGAGTCTGCCGGAGATGGGCATCTGGGACTCCGTCTTCGACGAGACGTACCTGCAGACGTACCTCCCCTCGGTGGACGAAGAGCGGACGCGCACGGAGGCGCTCGGCGCCGCCTCGCTCGCGCACGTCGAGCCGGGCGCCGAGATCCTCGACTGCCCGACGGGCTTCGGCCGTCACGCGATCGTGCTCGCCCGGGCGGGCTACCGCGTCACCGGGCTAGACCGCTCGGCGACACTCCTCGCGGAGGCGGAGTCCCGGCGAGGCGACGCAGAGTGGCCGCAGCTCGTGCGGGGCGACTACCGCGAGCTTCCGTTCGCGGACGCGAGCTTCGACGCGGTCTTCAATCTGTTCTCGTCGCTCGGCTACCTCGAGCGCCACGAAGACGTGGGTGTGCTGCGCGAGTTCCGGCGCGTCCTCCGGCCCGGCGGAGCCCTCGTCATGGAGACGGCACACCGCGACGGGTTCGCCCGGTTCGCCCAACCTTTCGCGCGTCGAACGTGGGACCGGCTCCCCGACGGCTCCCTCTACCTGGAGGAACGAACTCCCGACTGGTCGACAGGGACGATCGACACGTACCGTCTCATCGTCTCGCCCACCAACGAGCGAGTCGAGCGCCCGTACGTCATCCACGTGTACTCGGCGAAGGAGTGGGTGGAGATGCTCCACGAGGCCGGGTTCGCCGAGGCCGAGGCGTTCGGTGCATGGGACGGCGTCACGCCGATCTCGCCGGACGTCTGGCGGCTGATCCTGCGCGCCCGCTGACCCGCATGGACTAGGCTCGCGCGAGATGCGCGTCCGCTTCGACCGCTTCTACACCTACGCCGAGCTGACCGAGACCCTCGAGGCCTGGGCTTCCGCGTTCCCGTCTCTCTTCCGGCTCGAGGCGATCGGAAACGTCGTACGAGGGACGCGACATCTGGCTGTGCACGGTGACGAACGCCGAGACGGGACCGGCGGAGGAGAAGCCCGCGGTCTTCGTCCACGCCCAGATCCACGCGATGGAGTTCACGGGGACGACCGCTGCGCTCGACCTCCTCGACACCCTCCTCCACTCGGACGAGAAGCGGGTCCGCCATGCCGTCGACACGAGAGCGTTCTACGTCGTGCCGCGGGTCAATCCCGACGGTGCCGAGGCCGGCCTGTCCGACGGACGCTGGCGTCGCTCGAGCGTGCGGCCGTATCCACGTGACGAGCCGGAGGACGGCCTCCATCGCGAGGACGTGGACGGAGACGGCCGCGTGCTCTTCATGCGGATGCAGGACCCGAACGGCTCGTGGAAGCCGCATCCGGACGACCCGCGCGCGCTCGTGGCGCGGTCGCCGGACGACTTCGAGGGCGACTTCTACCGCGTGCTCCCGGAAGGGACGATCCGCAACTGGGATGGCGTGACCATCCCGATCGCGCCCCCGCTCGAGGGCCTGGACCTGAATCGGAACTGGCCCGCCGACTGGGCGCCCGAAGACGAGCAGCCAGGCGCCGGGCCCTTCCCGACGTCCGAGCCCGAGGTCCGCGCGCTCGTCGAGGCAATCGTCGCGCGCAAGAACATCACGTCGTACATCGGCTACCACACCTTCTCGGGTGTGCACCTGCGGCCATGGTCGGGCCACTCGGACGACGACTTCCCCGTCCCCGACCTCCGCGCGTTCAAGCTGATGGGCGAGCAGGCGACACGCCTCACGGGCTACCCGTCGATCTCGATCTTCCACGACTTCAAGTACCACCCGAAGACGGTCATCAAGGGTGGGGACGTCGACTGGGTCTACGACCACCTCGGCGCGTACGCCTGGGTCACGGAGTTCTGGAGCCCGCAGCGCGCGGCAGGGCTCGCCGACTACCACCCCATCGACTGGCTGCGAGAGCACTCGCCCGAGGACGAGCTCGCGGTGCTCAAGCTCGCGGACGAGCTCGGCGAGGGATACGTCGACTGGTACCCGTTCGAGCACCCGCAACTCGGCTCGGTGGAGATCGGCGGCTGGGACGTCGTCCGCTTCTGGTTCAACCCACCGCTGTCCCGGCTCGAGGAGGAGATCAAGCCCCACGCGGGCTTCGCCCTCCACCTCGCGCTCGTCTCGCCGCTCCTCGAGATCCGCTCGTTCGATGCGGAACCCGTCGCGGACGGCGCGTACCGGCTGCGGCTCGTGCTCGAGAACGCGGGCTGGCTGCCGACGAACGTGACGCAGAAGGCGCTCGAGCGAAAGGCCGTGCGTCCGATCGAGGTCGAGCTCGAGCTCCCCGAGGGCGCCCGGATCGCAACCGGCAAGGAGCGTGAGGAGGCGGGGCAGCTCGGCGGACGCGTCGAGCGGCGACAGGTGACGTGGTGGGGAACCGACCACTCGACCGCAGAGCGCACGAAGCTCGAGTGGGTGGTCGAGGCGAAGGCCGGAAGCCGCGTCGCCGTGGCGGCACGCCACGAGCGCGCAGGAACCGTGCGCGCCGAGCTCCAGCTGTAGACCACGATGCGCGCGCTGGTGCTCGATGCGCCGAAAGCACCGCTGAGAGCGGCGCAGCTACCCGAGCCCTCGCCCGGTGAGGGCGAGGTCCTGCTCGCCGTGCACGCGTGCGGGGTGTGCAGAACCGATCTCCACATCGTCGACGGCGAGCTCGCGCACCCGAAGCTCCCGCTCGTACCCGGTCATCAGGTCGTCGGCGAGGTGGTCGCGGGAGGCGTGCGGTTCGAGCCCGGAGCGCGCGTGGGCGTGCCCTGGCTCGGCTGGACCTGCGGTGAGTGCCGCTTCTGCCGGGCGGGAGCCGAGAACCTCTGCGACCGCGCGCGCTTCACCGGCTACGACAGCGACGGGGGATACGCAGAGCACGTCGTCGCCGACGAGCGCTTCTGCTTCCCGATCCCCGAGAGCTACACGGACGAGCAGGCCGCGCCGCTCCTCTGCGCGGGGCTGATCGGGTACCGCTCGCTGCGGCTCGCCGGCGACCCCGAGCGCATCGGGCTGTACGGATTCGGCGCGTCCGCCCACATCGTCTGCCAGGTCGCGGTCGCGCAAGGACGCCAGGTCTACGCAGGCACGCGCGCAGGTGACGACGAGACACAGGAGTTCGCGCGCTCGCTCGGCGCCGCCTGGGCAGGGGACGCGCTCGCCGGCCCGCCCGACGAGCTCGACGCGGTGATCGTCTTCGCTCCGGTGGGCCCGCTCGTCCCCGCCGCCCTGCGTCACGTCCGCAAAGGCGGCTCCGTCGTGTGTGCGGGGATCCATATGAGCGACATCCCAGCCTTCCCGTACGACGCGCTCTGGGGCGAGCGCGTCATCCGCTCGGTGGCGAACCTCACGCGTGCCGACGGCGACGAGTTCCTCGCGCTCGCACCGACGGTTCCCGTGCGCACCGAGGTCGAGGTGTTCCCGCTCGAGGACGCGAACGAAGCACTCGACCGGCTGCGCCGTGGCGAGCTGCGCGGCGCGGCCGTCCTGCGGATCTAGCGGATCTAGAAGCGGGCGATCTCGACCAGGCCGCCCTCGGTGGCGTGGTCGACCTGAAGAGTCGTGTGCTCGATCCCGAACTGGTCGTGGAGAAGCCGTTCGAGCTCGCGCCTGCGGCCGTGGCAATCCTCGCCCGGGCGCACGAGAACGTGGGCGGACAGCGCCGGGAAGCCGGACGTGATCGTCCAGACGTGCAGATCGTGCACCTCGACCACCCCGGGCGCGCCCGCGAGTCGCCTTCCTAGCTCCTCCGCGTCGATTCCGCGCGGCGTCGACTCGAGCAGGATCTCGGTCGAGTCGCGCAGGATCGTCCATGCGCTCGCCAGGACGAGGAGGCCGATGAGGATGCTGGCGATCGGATCCGCCTGCAACCAGCCGGTCGCGAGGATCACGACCGCAGCCGCGAGGACGCCGAAGGACCCGAGCAGGTCGGCGAGCACGTGGCGGAAGGCCGCCTCGACGTTGAGGCTCTCCGCACGCGAGCGGTACAGCGCTGCGCCTGCGGCCAGGTTGACGGCGATCCCGACGAGGGCGATGACGAGCATCCAGCCGCCGAGCACGTCGGGAGGATCGGAGAGCCGCTGCGCCGCGGCCACGAAGATCCAGATCGAGAGCGCGACCAGCAGGACGCCGTTGGCGAGCGCCGCGAGCACCTCCGCTCGCTTGTAGCCGAAGCTCCGCCCCGGCGTCGCCGGCCGGGTCGCGAGCCATGCGGCGACGAGGGCTAGCGCGATCGCGAGGTTGTCCGACAGCATGTGGACCGCGTCCGCGAGGAGCGCGAGGCTGCCCGTGTACAGGCCGCCGACCACCTCGACGACCGTGTAGGCCGCGGTCAGGCCGAGCGCGATCGCGAGCGCTCGTCTGCTCTCTGCTCGCTCGTGAACGTGGACGTGGCCCACGACCACGTTCTAGCGCGTCGCGCGGGCGGCGGCCGGGGCGGTCGACGGAGGAGCCACCGTCCACGGGCGGCGGGGCGAGGTTCGTGAGGATCGCGGCCGCGAGCAGGACGGCGAACGCGACCGTCGCCTCGCCGACGAGGCTCGGCCCGACATCGAGCTCTTCGCCCGCCTCGAGACGAGGCCGAACGAACACGTGATGTACGGCACCCCAGGCGAGTGCGAAGCCGACCATGGCGGACTTGAGCAGGAGGAAGCGCCCGTACTCCGTCGTCCACAGATCGCTGAACGCCGGCAGCCGGACGACAGCGAGGTAGGCACCGGCGAGGACCATCACGGCGACGAGGACGATCGCGAGCCGCGCGAAGCGGAGGAACGCCGCCCGTCGCAGCGACGGCGCGAGTGGCCAGACGAGGAAGGCGAGGGAAGCAACTCCACCGACCCAGATCGACGCGGCGACGAGGTGCAGCCAGTCCGCGAGCTCCGCGAGCGGCGTTGCATTCGGCTCGGTCGCCTGGTGTCCCGAGAGTGACAGACCGGACACGAGGAGGAGCGCGAGGGCGAGCGCCGGCCAGCGCAGCTCCCGGCGCTCGAGAACCCACCCGACGAGGAGGAGCGCCGCGACGACTCCGAACCCCAAGGTCATCACGAGGAACGCGATGCCGAAGCGCGTCTTCTCGGCGAACGGCTGCAGGTCCGCATACGGAAGATCCGCGATCGGGACCTGGAGGGCGTTCGTCGCGCGGAGGATGAACGCGGCGATCCCGATGTCGATCACGAGGAACGCCGCCACCACTCCGACTCCGTGGAAGGCCCGCTCGAGCCGATGCGGCACCGTGCCGCGGATGACGACGAGGCGGAGCACGAGCGGACCGATGAGCAAGGCGAGGGCACCGAACACTCCCCAGCGGGCGAGATCGTCGCGCCACGTCGTGCCCGACGAACCGACTGCGTCGGTCGGTGCGGGCGCGGCGACTCCGACGCCGAACGTGAACACTCCGGCCGGCGAGTGTCCGTCCTCGCCGATGACCCGCCACCGCACGGTGTAGCCGTGCCCGTCGACGATCCCGGAGACGGGCACAACGACGACATGACCTCCGCTCTCGGTCCGCGCAGGGCCGGAGAGCACCGAGCCGTCGGGAGCCAGCACCCGGACCGCGTTCGCCGCGATCGTCACAGGTCCGTTGAAGGTGAGCCGGACCTCCGTCGGCGGCTCGTCGACACGCGACTGCGTCACGGGCTCGGACTTGACGAGCGTGACGTGAGCGGATGCCGTCGCGGGAACGAGGAGCGCGACGAACGCTCCTACTGCGAGCAGGCGGCGAAGCGTCACGGCGGGCCGAGCCCGAAGCGGCCGAAAATCGGGGCCGCATCGCGATCGGCGAAGAGGAGCACGGCGAGTAGCACGAAGGTGAGCGCGTAGCCGGTTCGCCACACGATGCGCCCGGGCTGGACCGCTCGGCCCAGCGGGAAGAGCGCGACGACGACGAGCATCCAGCCGATCGCGTGATGGAGAAACGCCGAGCGCGAGTACAGCCAGGCGTTCTGCTCGTGGACGAGGAACGCGATTCCGGAGACGAGGAGGGCAAAGGCGGGTACGAGCGACCATGCGGGCCGGTGGAGCCTCCCGCGCACGAGGGCGAGCTCGACGGCGCCGGCGACGAGCGCGGCCTGCGCCCAGACGGCGTGTGCAAAGAGGTGCATCGTCGAGAACGTGGAGAAGATCGTGATCACCCAGAGCAGCACGCTCGACACGATCACGAGCGACGGGAACAGGTAGGCGCGCCACCTGCGGCGGTAGAAGACCTCGCGACCGACGATCAACTCGGCGATGAGTACGAGGCCGACGAAGAGCGCGATCGCAGCGGCGATCCAGTGCGCGGTCTCAGCCCTCGGAATCACGCCTCGCCACCTCCTCGAGGTCGTGGACCAGGCCGGGCGCAACCAGGAACGTGAACACGAGACCGACGAGGACGACGAGCAACGGCGCCTGGAAGACGTAGTCGTAGACGTTCCGGGTGCCACGGTCCGGGATCACGATGCGATACGGCTGCGCGACGGCCCAGACAAGGCCGCCGACGATCGTGATCGGACCAAGGAGCTGGACCGCTAATGCTCTCCAGGGCCGACGCTCGGTGCCCTGCCGCCGTCGCTCACTCGCAATGCTGGTTGCGATCTCAGAGCTCACCCAGACCTCCTGTGGAGGAGAGTCTTGCTGGAACGACACGCCGTGCGCAAGCTCGAAAGGACACCCGCCGCAGTTGAGGATCGCATCATCGACCGCACCTTTCCCCCGTAACGACGAGAACGTCACACTCATGCCGTGCGCACCGTGATCGCGATCGTCGCCGCCGTCGCGACTGCGTCGGCGCTCGGAGTCGTCGCGCTCGCCTCCGACTCGGCGAACGGGCTGCCCTCCTACACGAGCGGGTACGCGAAATGGCCCCGGATCAACGCGAAGCCGTTCACGCGGTGTGGGCCGCCGTGCGCCCATAGCGGCGTCAAGAACGTGTATGCGAGCAAGCGGAAGACCGGCAGCCGATATCCGAACCGGACGGTCGTCGTGAAGAGCGTCGCGCAACCCGGGGACAGGCTGCGCTCCCGAGCCAGGTGGCGGTCATGCGCAAGGTGAACGGGCGCTGGCGCTTCGTCGAGTACGCGCTCACGGGTGCCCGCTACTCGGTGCTCGGCCAGGGCAGGTTCTGTCAGAGCTGCCACGCGCAGGCGCGCGCGAACGACTACGTCTTCACGAAGTAGTGCGTCCAGAGAACGCGGCGACCCGGCCGCGAGGCGACCGGCTTCACGGGACTTGCGCGGCCGAGATCCGCGCTCGCGGATCTCGGCCTTGCGCTGAACGGTCGCGCGGATCAGGCAGTGGCGCGACGCTTACGCTGCCAGGTCAGGAAGAGTGCGCCGACTCCCCCGATGAGGCAGATGACGCCGAGGATCCAGAGAACGAGGCCGCCCATGATCATGAAGATGATCGCGGCGACGATGAGGCCTAGTCCGACGATGTTGGGTGCCATGGCGCCCGGTTCGACGGGTAAGGCGCGGTTTCCTCGACTAGGCCGTTCCGTACTTCCTGCGCCGGTACGTCATCCAGAGGGAGACGATCCCGCCGATGATCATGATCAGGCCGATGATGATCCCGACGAAGTTCAGGAAGTAAGCGAACAGGAGCCCGGCGAGGATGAGGCCGAGCCCGACGATGTTGACTGGCAGCTTGTCCATGCGCGCATCTTCGCGGTGGACACGTGTTCTCTTCCTCCCCCATTTCGGGTTTCTTCTCCCCTATTCGGGGCGGACGCGCACGAACGCCGCGAGCGCCCGCTCCAGGTGCTCCCGCTCGAGCGCGGCGGACATCTGCACCCTCACGCGCGCAGTGCCCTCAGGCACGACCGGGAACCCGAAGCCGGTGACGAACACCCCTTCGTCGAGGAGCCGCGCGGAGAGCGCCATCGCGTCGGCGGTCTCGCCGATGATGATCGGGATGATCGCGGCCTCACCGTCGAGCGGCCGGTAGCCCGCCCCGACGAGCAGCTCGCGAAAGAGCCTCGTGTTCTCGCGGAGCCGCGCGAGGAGCTCGGGCCGCTCGAGCATGAGCTCGACCGCGCGCAGCGCGCTGCACGCGACCGTCGGCGGGAGAGCGTTCGAGAAGAGCTGCGGCCGGGAGCGCTGCGCAAGGATGTCGCACACCTCCTCCGACGCGGCGACATAGCCGCCGGCGGCGCCGCCGAGGGCCTTTCCGAGCGTGCCCGTGATGACGTCGACCTCGCCGAGGAGCCCGAAGTGCTCGACCGTACCCCGCCCGGTCTCGCCCAGGACTCCGACGCCGTGCGAGTCGTCGACCACGACCACCGCCTCGAACTCGCGTGCGAGCTCGACGATCTCCGGGAGCTTCGCGAGGTCGCCCTCCATGGAGAAGACGCCGTCCGTGACGATCAGCTTGCGGGCATCCCGAGGAGCGGCCGCCAACCCGTCGCGGAGCGCGCCCATGTCCGAGTGCGGGTAGATGACCTTCCCCGCCGGGCGCGACAGCCGGATCGCGTCGATGAGGCTCGCGTGGTTGAGCGCGTCGGTCAGGATCACCGTGCTCTCGTCGGTCAGGCTCGGGATGCAGGCCTCGTTGGCGTTCCAGCACGAGACGAACGTCAGCGCGGCCTCGGTTCCGGAAAGGTCCGCGAGCGCGCGCTCGAGCGCCAGGTGCGGCTCAAAGGTGCCGCAGATGAAGCGGACCGAGGCCGTCCCTGCGCCGTAGCGCTCGAGCCCCTCGATCCCGGCCTGGACCACCTCAGGGTGACCGGCGAGCCCGAGGTAGTTGTTCGACGACAGCACGATCACGTCGCCGCGACCCTCCATCTGCACGACCGCGCCCTGGGGCGACTGCAGCGTCAGGAAGCGCTTGTACGTCCTTGCCTCGCGGAGCGCGTCGAGTTCCGTGCCGAGCTGCTCGTCGAGGGTTGTGCTCATGGCGTCGCTCCATTCGGTCGCAGGACGATCTTGCAGGCCTCGCCCGACTCGAGCAGCGCGAACGCCTCCTCGTAGCTCTCGAGCGGCAGCTCGGCGGTGATGAGCGGGCGGAGGTCGACGACGCCATGCTCGAGGAGCCAGCGCGTCGTGTACCAGGTCTCCCAGATCTCCCTGCCGTTCACGGCGGTCACCGTGAGGTTCTTGAAGATGAGCGACTCGGCCACGTCGATCGTCGCCGGGTGCGCAGGGATCCCGAAGAGGACGACGTTGCCACCGTGCCGCACGACCTGGAATGCGTCCTGGATCGCCCTCAGCGCTCCGGACATCTCGAAGGCGACGCCGACGCCGATCCCCTCGTTCTGCTCGATGAACCACGCCGGCACGTCGTCGACCTCGTCGACGTTCACGACCGCGTCGGCACCGAGCGCGCGGGCGAGCTCCATCCGGAACGGGACGTGGTCGGAGGCGAAGAGGCGGCCACTGCCGAACGCCTTGGCGATCGCGATCGTGAAGAGCCCAACGGGGCCGCAGCCGAGGACGGCGACCGCGCGTCCCGCGAGGTCCTGCGTCGAGGTGGCGAACACCGCGTTCCCGAACGGCTCCTGCAGGCATGCGATCTCGGGTGGAAGCTTCGCGCGGTCGTTGCGCCAGACCACGGACGCCGGGATCGCGGCGTAGTCGGCGAACCCGCCGTCGCGGTCGACCCCGAGGATTCGCGTCTGCTCGCACATGTGTGCCTTGCCGGTCCGGCAGTGGAAGCAGACGCCGCAGGTGACGTGGCTCTCGGCCGAGACGTAGTCGCCCTCGTCGATGTCGCGCACCGCGCTACCCGTCGCCACGACCGTGCCGCACAGCTCGTGGCCGAGCGTCAGCGGCGGCTGAACGCGCTCGGACGACCACTGGTCCCAGCGCTTGATATGCAGGTCGGTCCCACAGATGGACGCCGCCTCGATCCGCACGAGCACCTCGTCGGAACCTGGCGTCGGGACCGGAACCTCGTCGAGCGCGAGGCCCGGCGCCGACTCGCGCTTGCGGATGGCGCGCATCGTCTCCACGGCTGCTCGATTCTGGCACGGCGCGCCTGGCCCGGCGCACGGTCACGATGGCGGCCGTGCAGGATCCCGGCGCTCGCTCTGGCTCGCGCGCTGACGGCTAGCTGCTCGCCTCAGCCTCTTTGCGCGGGCGGAGGTACACGAGCCAGTAGACGACGCCGACCATCAGCGCGCCTCCGATGATGTTCCCGATCGTCACCGGCAGCAGGTTGTCGAGGAGGAACGACCTCACGGTCAGCCCCGAGAGGTCCGGCTGCGGATCGAGCGTCGCCACGAACCCGTCGTTCGACTTCACGAGCAACGCGATCGAGATGAAGTACATGTTCGCGACCGAGTGCTCGAAGCCGGCGGCGACGAAGGCCGCGATCGGAAGGATGATCGCGAGGATCTTGTCCGTCGTCGTGTGCGCCCCGTACGTCAGCCACACCGCGAGGCAGACGAGCGCGTTGCACAGCATCCCGAGCGCGATCGCCTGGCCGAAGCCGAGGCTCGTTTTCGCTACACCGATCGAGAGGATCGACTGTCCCACGGCTCCGCCGCCGAACGTGTACTGCTTCGAGAAGTAGAGGATCACCGCGGTCGCGAACGCCCCGACGAAGTTCCCGACCCACACGATTCCCCAGTTCGCGAGGAGCCGCGTCGTGCGCGACGCGGCGGCTCGCCCACGCCATGACGACGAGGTTGTTCCCGGTGAAGAGCTCGGCGCCCGCCACGACCACGAGGACGAGACCGAGCGTGAAGACGAGCCCGGCAAGGAGCCGGAGCACGCCGTACGGCAAGTCCGCACCGCCGGCCGTGACCGTCGTCGCGAAGATCGCACCGAGCGCGATGAACGCACCCGCCAAGACGGAGAGGAGGAAGACGTCGAGCGACGCCATGCCGGCCTTCGCGACGCCGACCGTCTCCGCCTTGCGCGCGACCGCCGCCGGAGCGAGCGCGTCGAGCCCGGTCGGCGTGAAGGGCGCCTCGCTCACAGCCAGCAGCGTTGCGCCCGCGCCGGATGGTGCGTCGATCTCGCGTCAGCGCGAGGCGGCAGAGATCGACGCAGTCGGGCCCAAGACTCTGCCGTCGTCCGGCGTGACCGAGCAGCGAACCGACTTGCCGGCGACGGCCGCACCCTGGCGAAGAACGTCCGAGAGCGCCGCGCTCGTCACCGAGCGCACGAGCCGTCCGCCGACGGTCCAGCGGTACCGGTAGCGCACGATGTCGTAGTCCGGGTCCTCGGTCACGAGGGACGTGCGGACCCGGCACTGGACGACGCTCGCCGGGCTCGGCGCCGGCGGGACGAGCTCGACCCCGATCGCGTTCGGCGGGCGATTCCGGACTTCGCGCGGCCGCGCGACGACCCTGAACGGGGCGTCTGCGACGGTCCGGCCGTCGACGTCGACGACGAGTCGCCAGCGCCCGACCGGCCTCAGCGTGAGGCGATCGGAAAGGCTCGTGTTGCCGAGCCCGTTGTGCATGCCGAACGTCGCGCCCGAAGCCCGATCGACGGCGGTCGAGCCGTCCGGTCGGAGCACGCGAACGCGCAGCTTCGCACCCGCCGAGAGCAGCCCGAACTCGAGCCGGGTGTAGATCGTCCGGGTGCCGGCGAGAAACGTGCCCGTGCGCTTCGCCTGGTCGTACGGAAGCGCGGCTTTCCCGACGAACGGCTTCTCGCTGAACGTCAGCTCGCGGACGTACGGCTCGGTCGGGTACGCCGGCTGGTCCGCCCAGCCACTCGGCCCCTCGTTGCACGGCCCTGCCCACGGCTCGTCGATCTCGCCGCCGACCTGCGACGTGAAGTGCAGGTGCGGCCAGCTCGAGTTCCCGCTCGACGCGGTCCACCCGATCTGCTGTCCGGCCACCACGCGCTGCCCGCGCTTGAGCGTGATGCCCTTCCGGAGATGCCCGTAGATCGTGAAGCGGCCCGCGCCGTGCTCGAGCACGACGTGGTTGTCGAACTGCGTGACGGTCGGGCCGAAACGCCGGTCATACTCGCCGTCTTCGACCGCGAGCACGCGACCCGGAAGCGCCGCGAACACGGGCACGCCGATGTCCATCTCGCGGAAGCTCCGGATCGTGCTGTCCGTGCCGGTGTGCCCGTCGTACGACTGTGTCCCGCAGTCGAAGTCGCGAATCCCCGGCCCGGGATCGAGGTCGACGAAGTTGGCCGGGTACAGGTCCTGCCAGAGGATTCCCGCCTGGGGGAAGAACGTCAGCTCGCCCGCGCCGGTCGCGCCGCCGGCGCCCGAGGCGAATCCTCCGACGACAAGAGCGAGGGCGATGCAGACGAGCAGGCGAGGCCGGGCCACGAGGCTCGACACCGTAGCGACGTGTCAGCGAACGGAGACCGGAGTGCCGACGTCCACGAAGCGGTAGACGCGGTCGGCCTCCCCCTCCGGCAGGCGCACGCAGCCGTGCGAGGCGGGGAACGAGGGCACGTCGGGCGACTGGTGCATCGCGATGCCGCCCCGGAAGTAGGCCGCGAACGGCATCCACACGTGGAAGGGCACCGACCATGAGTAGAGCGACTTGGCGTAGACGCTGAAGTCCCCCGTCGGCGTTCGGCCGAGCGAGCCCGTGGACGCGTGCACCGCGCGGACGACCTTGCCGTCCTCGACCAGGAGCACGACACCGCGAGCGAGCGAGATCTCCACGTGCCGGCCCGCTCGGTGCGCGGCGGGGCGCGGCGGGGAGGCCCGGAACAGAGCGACCTGCGTCTGCCCGGTGATCGTGCCCGTGCGGTCGAGTGTCTCCCAGCCCTGGAAGGCGAGGAGCGCCTGCTCCGTCAGGTAGTCGTCCGTGCCGGTGACGTCCGAGCGGTCGAGGTAGCCGAGCTCGGCGAGCCGGAGCTGCACGCCCCGGACCACGTAGGGGTATTGCTTCTCGCCGGTCTCCGCCCGCCAGACTCCTGGACGAACGCCGAGCCGGACGGTCGTGGCGTAGCGACCTTCGGCGGCGAGCGCCAGGAAATCCTCGTCGCCGAGCGGCGCCAGGGTCGCCGCGATCTGCCAGATCCTCGTCCGTTTCGTCTCGGCCGAGCCGCTTCCGAGCGTCGCGCGCGAGAAGCTCGCGAGCCATGTCTTCCCGTCCGCCCGCAGCGACCGCAGGCGCGCGCCCTCCGGCAGAGCGGTGCGGATCCCTCTTCGGCGTTCGGCCTTCGTCGGGCCCTGCATGAGCTCGCGGAGCGCCGCCTCGGCCGGCGTCATCCCCCTCGGTACGACACGCTCGACTCGAACGATCCACCCGCTCTTGACGAAGCCGACCTCGACCGTGTCCGCGGCGGGCTTGGCTCTCGTGACCGCACGCGCAGTAGGCGCGACGGCAGCGCGGGGTGACGACGACTGGAGGTCGGCGGCCAGGAGCCCCGCGACTGCGAAGACGAGAACGACGAGCGAGGTGCGCATGGTCGGGCGTTCCGGGTTCGCCGTCTTGCGCAAGATGCCTGCATGCGCACGCTCACGCTGCGCGAGCTCAACCGCGCGACGCTCGCGCGCCAGCTCCTCCTCCGGCGCCATCGTCTGCCGGTCACGCGTGCCCTCGAACGCGTGGCGGGACTGCAGGCACAGTGGAACCCGTCGCCCTACATCGGACTGTGGACACGCCTCCACGACTTCCGCCCGCAGACGCTCTCGCGCGCGCTCGCCGAGAGACGCGTGGTCAAGGCGACACTCATGCGCCTCACCGTCCACCTGGTGTCGCGGGTCGACTACGCGTCGTTCACGGCCGCCTTCGACGGAGGGCGTGCGACGAAGCTGCCTCCGCAGACGCTCGACTTCGCCGAGCGGCATGCGGATGCCGTTCGCGAGCACGTGCGCTCCGGCGAGCCGCTGTCGCGTAGCGAAATCTACGCCTGGCTCGGTCTCGATCCGCGACTCGAGGCACAGCCACCACTCTCCTGGGAGGCGCTCCGCATCCGAGGACGGCTCGCGCACACGCCCGACTCGGCGCTCTGGTCGACTCCGCGCCGGATGCGGTTCGGCGCGGTCGAGGTCGAGCTCCCGGAGACGCTGGCCGCCCGCACGACGCTGGTGCGTCGGTACCTCGCGGCGTTCGGCCCGGCGACGCGCGCCGACATCGCCCAGTGGAGCGGGATGCGCGTCCGCGACGTCGCTCCGGCGCTCGCTGCCCTCGAGCCGCTGCGGCGGTTCCGCGACGAGGCAGGTCGGGAGCTGCTCGACCTCGCACGTGCTCCGCTCCCGCCGCCCGACACGCCCGCGCCCGCTCGCCTGCTCCCCCGCTTCGACAATCTCGTGCTGAGCCACGACGATCGCAGCCGCGTGCTCTCTGCGGAGCACCGCGCAGCTGTGATCCGGGGAGGCGACGTCGCCGCGCCGTTCCTGGTCGACGGCTTCGTCGCCGGCCTGTGGCAGCTCGACGGCGGTCGCGTCGTCCTCGAGCCACTCGCCCCCTTGACGCGTGCGGCGAGGCGCGAGCTGCTCGACGAGGCTGCGCGACTCGAGGCGTTCGTGCGCGCGTGCTCGTGATGAGCTGGCTCGAGCCCTCCGAGCTTCGGGTCGGCCTCGGCTGCATGCGCCTCTCCACCGACGCAGACCGCGACGACGACCGCGCGCGCGCAACGATCGCAGCTGCAGTCGAGGCAGGCATCACCTTCTTCGACACGGCGCGGGCGTACGGCGACAACGAGCAGCTCCTCGCTCGCGCGCTCCGGACGGCCGGAGCCCGCACTGCGCGCGTGGTCACGAAAGGAGGCATGGCGCGACCCGACGGGCACTGGGTCCCCGACGGTCGCGCACGAGCCGTGCGGACCGACTGCGAGGCGAGCATCGAGGCACTCGACGGGCTCGCGATCGACCTCTATCTCCTGCACGCACCCGATCCGCGGACGCCCTGGCGCACGTCCATCCGTGCGCTCGCGAAGCTCCTCGATGAGGGCCTGGTTGCCCGCGTCGGCGTCTGCAACGTGACGCGGGCACAGCTCGACGACGCGGTGGCGCTGGCCCCGATCTCGGCCGTGCAGGTCGCGCTGAGCGTGCTCGACGACACCGCGATCCGCAGCGGAATCGTCGACCGTTGCGGCGAGCTCGGGATCACGCTCGTCGCCCACTCGCCGCTCGGCGGTCCTCGCCGTGCGGGTCGGCTGGCGCGGCACGGCAACCTCGCCGAGATCGCCGAGGAGCGCGGGCTCACCGAGGCCGAGGCGGCGCTCGCATGGGTCCTCGATGTCGGCCCGAACGTCGTCGCCGTCGCCGGTGCTCGTCGGCCCGAGACGGCGCGCTCGCTGGCCCATGCGGCTTCCGTGCGTCTCGACGACCAGGCGCGAACGCGCCTCGCTCCCGCTCGCTCCCGACGCGCCCGCGCTCCCGGTGACGGCGAGGTCGTCGTCGTGATGGGGATCCCGGGAGCGGGGAAGTCGCGGCTCGCTGCCGACTACGTCTCCCGGGGCTTCGCGCGGCTCAACCGTGACGAGCGCGGCGGCACCCTCCGCGGGATCGCAGCGGCCCTCGACGAGACGCTCGAGGCGGGCTTACGCCAGGTCGTCCTCGACAACACGTACCTCACCCGTGCGATCCGCAGCCACGTCCTCGACGTCGCGGCACGCCACGGAGTGCGCACGCGCTGCATCTGGCTCGACACGCCGCTGGCACAGGCGCAGGTGAACCTCGTCGAGCGCATGCTCGAGCGGTTCGGGAGGCTGCTCATGCCGGAGGAGCTGGAAGAGCTCGCGCGCAGCGAGCCGGGTGTGATGGCGCCGACGTCGCAGATGCGAGCGGCCCGCGAGCTCGAGCCGCCCGGCGACGACGAGGGCTTCTCGCAGGTCGAGCGCGTCGCGTTCGAGCGAGCCCCGGCAGGAGGTGGTGCCGCCGTTCTGGTCGCCGCGGCCGTCGCGTCGAGTCTTCCGGGCGATCTCGACGGGAGCGTGCCGTACCTCGTCTTCGACTGGCGTCCCGGCGGGACGACAGCCGACCTCGACGCGCTGGTCGCCGCGCTCGCCGGGCACCGTCACCGGCCCGGTCGAGGCAGCCCTCTGCCCTCACCCGGGCGGGCCGCCCACATGCTGGTGCAGGCCGCCGCTCCCGGGTCTCGCCCTCGAGTTTGCAATGCGTCACCAAGTCGACCCTGCGCGCACGATCGTCGTGAGCGCGAGCACCGCGCACCGCACGCTCGCGAACGCGCTCGGCGCCCGCTTCGTCGCGCCGGCTTGACTCGGACGGGACGCTGAGATTTGATCGCGCCGTGGACCAGCCGCAAGTCGCGCCCGCGCCCGCACCGACCTCCAGGCTGACGCTCGTCGCCGGGATCGCCGTCCTGGTCGGCCTCGTCATCTTCGGTTGGGCCGCCCCCGCGACGTTCTCGGTCTACAAGATGGTGCACGTCGTCGCCGCGGTGATCTGGGTGGGCGGCGCCGCCACGCTCGTCGTCCTCGCCCTCTTGACCGAGCGCGAGAACGAGCCGCGCGCGCTGGCGGCGCTCGGCCACAAGGTGGAGTTCATCGCGACGCGGGTCTACATCCCGTCGTCGCTGATAGTCCTCCTCTTCGGGATCCTGATGATGTTCAAGGGCGACCTCGACTGGGGTCAGTTCTGGGTCGTCGCGGGGCTCGTCGGGTTCGCGGCCACGTTCCTGACCGGCATCGGGTACCTCTCGCCGCAGACGAAGAGGTTCAACACCCTCGCCGAGGAGAAGGGCGTGGAGGCCCCCGAAACTCAGGAAGCGCTGCATCGACTCCTCCTCGTCGGGCGCTTCGACGTCGCCCTGCTGCTGCTCATCGTCGCCGATATGGCGGCGAAGCCCTTCTCCTAGCCCGACCAGTCGGCGGGCGCCGCCCGCGCGCTAGCGTGAGGCGGATGGAGTACGTCAACCTGGGTCGCACCGGTCTTCGTGTGTCGCGCCTCTGCCTGGGGATGATGAGCTTCGGCCCGCACGAGTCCCGCGAGTGGGCGCTCGACGAGAGCGCCGCCGAGCCGATCGTGCGCCGTGCCGTCGACGGCGGCGTGAGCTTCTTCGACACCGCCGACGTCTACAACGGCGGCCAGAGCGAGGTCATCACCGGTCGCCTCCTACGGAAGCTCTTCGGCATGCGCGAGGAGTACGTCCTCGCCACGAAGGTTCACGGCCGCACGATGCCCGGGGAGAACGGGCGCGGCCTCTCTCGCAAGCACGTCATGGCCTCGATCGACGCCTCCCTCGAGCGACTCGGTCACGACTACGTCGACCTGTACCAGATCCACCGCTGGGATCCATCGACCCCGATCGAGGAGACGATGGAAGCGCTGCACGACGTCGTGAAGGCCGGCAAGGCACGCTACATCGGCGCGAGCAGCATGTACGCCTGGCAGTTCGCGAAGGCACAGCGGGTCGCGAGGACTCCGTTCGTCTCGATGCAGAACCACTACAACCTCGTCTACCGCGAGGAGGAGCGGGAGATGATTCCGCAGTGCATCGACCAGGGCGTCGGCGTCCTCCCCTGGAGCCCGCTCGCTCGCGGCCTGCTCGCTGGCACACGCACACGTGAGGGCGATCGCCTCACGACCCGCGCGAGGACGGACTCGTTCGGAGACAGCCTGTACACGCCCGAGGTGGACTTCGCCGTCGTCGACCGTCTCGCGGAGGTCGCCGGCGAGCGCGGCCTCCCGCCGGCTCGGGTCGCGCTCGCGTGGCTACTGCACAAGCCGGGCGTGACCGCGCCGATCGTCGGCGCGACGAAGGTCGAGCACGTCGAGGATGCCCTCGCGGCCGTCGAGCTCTCCCTGAGCGCGGAGGAGATCGCCCGGCTCGAGGAGCCGTACGTCCCGCACGCCGTCTCGGGTCACTAGCTCTCGGGCCAGAGATCGCCGTCGGCGATCTCGAGCAGGTTCCCGGCCGGGTCGTGGAAGTAGAACGACCTGACGCCGTTGTCCCATTCGATCTCCTGCAGGGTCGGCCCGACCTCGTCGGTCACGCGGCGCTTCCAGTCCTCGTACTCGTCGGCCTCCGCCACGAAGCAGGTGTGGATCGAGCCTCGCGCGCCGTGTGGGGGAGGTTGCGACTGGGCGGACGAGAGGTCGGCCTCGAAGAGAAGCAGCAAGCCGTCGCCCACGCGAAACGTCAAACCGCCGCGGCCGACAGCCCGGAGACCGAGCACCTCCCCGTAGAACCGGGCCAGCTCCTCTTCCTGGCCGGACGAGTAGTACAGAACCGTCTCGAGTATGCGCTCGAGCTGCATCGATCCACGGTACTGAACAGGTGAGAAGGGAGCCGTCGCTGCAGAGCCGACGCCCGGACTCGAACCGGGGACCCCTTCATTACGAGTGAAGTGCTCTACCAGCTGAGCTACGTCGGCGAAGCCGACGCAGTGTAGCCCGGCTCAGACGCGAGCTGGACGTGCGGAGGCGAGCGCGCGACGGAGGCGCACGAAGAGCGCCTCGAGCGCGAGCGAGGGGTTGAGGTTGAACTCCTCGAGCGCGCGCCACATCTCGCGCACGACCTCGGAGGCGTCGACGGCGCCCTCGGCCGCGCCGGCCGCGACGTCCTCGCGAAGCTCGTCCAGACGATCGGCGTGGATCGCGGCGTTCTCCGCGCCGGCCGCGACGACGACGAGATCGCGGTACCACGACTCGAGGCTCTCGAGGGCTGCCAGGAGCTCGTCGCGCTCGGCGCCGCGCGCCGCGCGCCTCACGCGTTGCTCGGCGTCACGTGCCGGTGAGGTCGATCGCGTCCACGAGCGCCTGCTCGCGGTCACGCGCCTCTTCTCCCCTGCCCGCCGCCGCCTCGAGGAGAGCGACGGCTGCGCTCGCCGGATCGAAGTCGTCCCGGGCATAGACGGAGCGCGCGGTCTCGATCAGCGTCTCGCGCCGCGCCGCCGCGTCCCCGTCCAGCAGGCGTCTCGCGCGGTCGAGCCGCCCCGCGGACGCGCGGGCCAGCAAGCGGACTTCCTCGGCGTCCCGCTCGGGGACCTGCGCCGCGATCCACTCCCGCACTGCACCCTCCGACAGCCGGCGAAACGGCACGAGCTGGCAGCGGGAGAGAATCGTCGGCGGCAGCGGGCCGAGCTCCGCCGCGACGAGGACGATCACCGCATAGGGTGGCGGCTCCTCGAGGTCCTTGAGGAGCGCGTCGGCGGCGTCCTCGTTCATGCGATCCGCGTCGAGGACGAGGTAGACGCGCCGATCCGCCTCGAACGGGCGCATGTGCAAGTCGCGCCGGAGCGCGCGGATGTCGTCGATGCGGATCATCTCGCCGAGAGGCTCGAGGACGTACAGGTCCGGGTGCGCGCGCGCCTCGACCCGGCGCTCGTCGCCGAGGAGAGCCGCAGCGAAGGCGAAGGCTACGCTCCGTTTGCCCACTCCGGCCGGCCCGTGCAGCAGATAGGCGTGCGCGACGCCGGTCGCGAGCGCGGCACCCAGGAGGCGCTTCGCCTCGGGCTGCTCAGGTACGGACGCGAAGGGCTCCATACACCTCCTCGGCGAGCTCGTCCACGGCGCGCATCGCGTCGAGGACGACGATCCGCTCGGGGAAGCGAGCAGCCAGCTTCCGATACCCGGCTGCCGTCCGCGCGCGGAAGTCGTCTCCCTCGCGTTCGAGCCGGTCGAAGTGTCGCTGGATGCGTGACGGCACCTGGGCCGGGTCGAGCTCGAGCAGGAAGGTCCGATCGGGCAGAAGTCCGCCGACCGCTGCGATGTTGAGCTCGAGGACGCGGTCGAGGCCGAGCTCGCGGCCGACGCCTTGATAGGCGACCGAGGAGTCGATGTAGCGATCGCAGATCACGGAGACACCACGCTCGAGTGCCGGCCGGATCACGTCGTCCACGAGTTGAGCCCGCGCAGCCACGTAGAGCAGTGCCTCCGCCCACGGACCGACGTGCCCGCCGTGGAGGACGAGGTCGCGAATCCCCTCGCCGAGCTCCGTGCCGCCCGGCTCGCGCGTCGACATGACCTCGACTCCGTCGGCCTCGAGCCGCGTGCGGAGTAGCTCGGCCTGGGTCGACTTCCCGGAGCCGTCGAGCCCCTCGAAGGTCACGAACATCGGCTCCATCCTACGGCGGTCCGTAGGATCCGATCGTGCGGGCGATCGTCACGGGAGGAGCCGGGTTCATCGGCTCGCACGTCGTGGACGCCCTCGTCTCGCGCGGGGACGAGGTCGCGGTGATCGACTCGCTCGTGCACGGGAACAAAGGGAATGTCGCGGCGAGCGCCGAGCTCCAGGTCCGCGACATCCGCGAGCCGCTCGACGACGTCTTCGACGCGGTCCGCCCGGAGGCCGTCTACCACCTCGCCGCGCAGGCGGACGTGCGCGTATCGGTGGAGCGCCCGGTCGACGACGCGGACGTCAACGTGCTCGGCACCGTGCGGATCCTCGAGAGCGCGCGCAGACACGGAGCACGGGTCGTGTTCGCCTCGACCGGAGGCGCGATCTACGGCGAGTGCGAGGTGGCCGCGAGCGAGGACTCGCCCTGCGAGCCGCTCTCGCCGTACGGGACGGCGAAGCTCGCCGCGGAGGAGTACATCCGCTCCTACAACCGTCTCTACGGGACGCGTCACATCGCGCTTCGCTTCGGGAACGTCTACGGGCCGCGCCAGGATCCACACGGCGAGGCCGGTGTCGTCGCGATCTTCTTCGGCGCGCTGCTACGCGGCGAGCAGGCGCGAATCTTCGGAGACGGGCTGCAGACCCGCGACTACGTGTACGTCGGCGACGTCGCGCGAGCCACGACGTCCACGCTCGGACAGGACAGCGGCGTCTACAACGTCGGGACCGGCGTGGAGACGTCGGTGGTCGACCTGTACGCGCTGTGCGCCAAGGTCGCGGCTCGGAGACTCCCGCGGAGCACGCGCCCGAGCGCCTCGGCGAGCTCCGACGCAGCTTCCTCGACACGACGAGGGCGGCCGAGTCACTGGGCTTCACCGCGATGGTCGACCTCGAGGACGGGCTGCGCGCGACCTGGGAGTGGGTCACGAAGGAATAGCGGACGCACGCGGCGAACGTTCGCCCGTGGATCATCCGCTTCCGGCTCCCGACGCTCTCATTCGGCCCTGGCGGACCGCGGCGTACGTCGCGGTCGCGATCGCGGTGGTCGAGCTCCTGCTCCTTCTCGTCATCGGCGGAGGCAAGGTCCTCGGCTGGGCCTCCGATCGGATGCAGCTCGCCGCGCAGGAGCACGTACTGAAGCCGGCGGCGAGGCCGAAGCCCGCGCACGCGACTGCTCGCACGCACGCTCCCGCGCCGGTCGCGAAGCGGCCGCGCTCGAAGACAGTCGTCCGCGTCCTGAACGGCAACGGACGCACGGGCGCTGCAGGTGCCGCCGCATCCCGAGTGCACGCACGCGGCTACCGGATCGGAGAGGTGACGAACGCGCCCGAGCTCGTCCCCCGCAGCATCGTCATGTACAGGCCTGGCTTCGCGGGGGAGGGCCGGAGGCTTGGCAGAGATCTCGGCGTGAAGCTCGTGACGCCGCTCGACGGCATGCGCGCGAAGGATCTCGGCCGCGCCCAGCTCGTCTTCATACTCGGTCCCAGCGCTCAGGAGCCGGGTGCGCAGCCGCCCGCGTTCACGGCGTCGCGCGAGACGTCAGCGGGCCTCCCGGAATCCACTGGTTCCCCTTCGGATCGAGCGTGTACGCGTTGTTGAGGAAGCGGTAGGCCGCGCACAGGTTCTTGCGCACGTCGAACTCGAAGATCCCGAGCGTGTACCAGGTGAGCGGGTTGTCCGGCTGCAGCTCGACCGCGTCGACGTACGCGTTCTCGGCTCTCCGGGGGACGCGCTCCGCCTCGGCCACGCGTGCGCGGGCGAAGATCGGATCCGCCGACACCGGGTTGAAGAAGTGTGCCCAGTCGGCGTCGTCCAGGGCGCGTTCGAGGTTGCCGTCGGCGAGGGAGCGCGTCGACGCCGCTCCGCCCGGTCCGCGAGGCGCGGGAAGGAGAAGGACACGAGAACCACGGCGGCGAGAAGGACGACCCGAACACCGAGCACCGGCCGTCGGCGCCCGAACCGTGTCTCGCGACCCGCTCCCGCGAGCGCGCCGAGCGCGACCATCGTCGGCGACGTCACCGCGAGGAAGTCCCAGTTGTAGTCGACGAGCGCGAACACCAGGTACGCAGCCGGAGCGGTCACCAGAGCGACGGCTGCGGTGCGCTCGGGACCGGAGAGTCGGCGCAGCGCACAGACGCACACCGTGATCCCCGCGAGGATGAGGACGGC
>CAVZNK010000008.1:0-47001 GCA_963776555.1 uncultured Gaiellaceae bacterium
GGATGTCCGCTTTCATCGGCGGGCCAGGATAGCAGCGGCGGTTGGCGCAGCGACGTTCCCGCCCGAGACGATGCAGACGGTTCGGCCCCCCTCGACCTTCCCGGCGAGCACAGCGCCGACGGCCGCCGCGCCGGCCGGCTCGCAGGCGAGCTTGGCGCGTTCGTAGAGGAAGCGGAACCCTTCCTCGATCTCCTCCTCGGACACGAGGACGACCTCCTCGACGTGCTCTCGGGCGATGGTCAGCGCGGCCCGCCCGGCGTGCGGCGCGTTGAGGCCGTCCGCGATCGACGTCGGCGTCACCTCGACGCGCTCACCCGCGGCGAGGGCAGAGTGCAGCGCGGTCGAGAGCTCCGGCTCGACGCCGATGACGCGGGCGCGGCCTGCGGCGGCGAGCGCCACGCCCGAGATGAGCCCGCCGCCGCCGATCGGGACGACGATCGTCTCGACGCCCGGACAATCCTCGAGGATCTCGAGCCCGACCGTTCCCTGGCCGGCGATCGTGAATGGGTCGTCGAACGGGTGCACGAGGGTACGCCCGGTCTCCTCGAGCAGCACCTCGAGCCGCTCGAACGCTCCGCGTGGGTCGGCCGCCTCCAGGTCGACGGCGGCCCCGTAGCCACGCGTGGCCGCGACCTTCGCCTCGCTCGCCCCACGCCACATGACGACGAGCGCGTCGAGACCCTCCCGGGCGGCTCCCCAGGCCACCGCCTGGGCATGGTTTCCCGCAGAGATGGCGATGATCCCGCGCGCCTTCTCCTCGGCGCTCAACGACGCGAGCTTCGTGAGGACGCCGCGCGGCTTGAACGAGCCCGTCTTCTGGAGCAGCTCGGCCTTGAGGAACGCGTCCGGAGCGAGTGACGAGCAGCTGAGCAGCGGCGTGCGATGGAGCCGGCCCGCGATCACGTCGCGTGCGCGCTCGACGTCGTCACGGTCGATCGGCACCGCACGATCCTAGTGGTGCATCAGAATGCGGCCGTGGAGAGCATCGCGCAGCGGCCGATCCGGCTCGTCGTGCGCGATGACGACCTGGCTCGAAGCCGGCTCACCGTCTTCTTCCGTCTGCTGCTGGCGATCCCGCTCGTCGTCTGGGTGGTGCTCCGAGGGATCGCGGCGTTCGTCGTCGGCTTCGTGAACTGGCTCGCAGTGCTCATCCAGGGTGAGGTGCCGGAGAGCCTGCACGACTTCGTCGCGTCGTACGTCCGCTACTCGACGCAGGTGAGCGCATACGTGTTCCTCGCCGCGGACCCGTACCCGTGGTTCCGCTGCCAGGAGGGCTATCCGGTCGACCTGGAGGTCGATCCGCCCGTCATGCAGGGACGCTGGGGAGGCTTCTTCCGTCTCCTCCTCGCGGTGCCCGCGCTGCTGCTGGCGACCGCGCTCGGCGGGGGATTCACGACCGGCTCGTCCGGGCAGACGTCGTGGTCGTTCTCGACCGGCTCCGAGGACGCGGTCTGGTGGAACGTCTCGTCCGTCGGCGGCGCGGCGGCCGCGGCCGCCGTCCTCGTATGGTTCTTCGCCGTCGTCAAGGGAAGCGCTCCGCGCGGTCTGCGTGACCTCGTCGCGTTCGCGCTCGGGTACGGCGCGCAGGCGGGCGGCTACCTGCTCCTCCTGACGCCGCGCTACCCGAGCTCGGACCCCGTCCTCGCGGAGCCGTACGCGCGCCTGCCGGAGCATCCGGTGCGCGCGGTCGTCACGGACGACCTCGCGCGGCCGCGTCTCACCGTCCTCTTTCGCCTCTTCCTCGCCATCCCTCACTTCGTCTGGATCGTGCTCTGGACGCTGGCGGTGTTCGTCGTCGCGTTCTTCGCCTGGCTCATCGCGCTCGTGCTCGGGCGGCTGCCCGCTCCGCTGCATCGCTTCTTCGCCGCGTACGTGCGCTACGCGACGCACCTGTTCGCATTCGTCTACCTGATCGGGCGCCGGTTCCCGGGCTTCACGGGACGCGAGGGCTCGTACGAGATCGACCTCACCATCGCTCCGCCGGAGCGCCAGAAGCGGCTGACGATCGGCTTCCGGTTCTTCCTCGCGATCCCCGCGCTTCATCGTCGCCGGTGCGCTCGGCGGCGTGGCGGCCGCGATCGCGGTGCTCTCGTGGTGGTACGCGCTCGTCACGGCCCGGATGCCCGAAGGCATGCGGAATCTCGGGGTCGTGTGCCTGCGTTACTCGGCGCAGACGTACTCCTACGCGTTTCTGCTCACGAGCCGTTACCCGTACGCCGCACCGCTGCTGCACGAGCGTGAGCCGGAGCCCGCGGAACTCGGCGACTTCCCTTTGCCGCTGCCCGGAGACACCTTCTGAGAGCCGCCTTCTGGGTGCTCGCGGTGGCGGGGCTCGTCCTGGCCGCGTTCACCCTCTACCCCACCGCCGTCCCGGACGACCTGTCGCTCGGGAGGGTCGACGTCGACTCCCTCTTCGGCGCCCACCTCGTCGAACGCGCGCGCGACTACGAGCGCTTCTTCTACGTCGACTGGGTGCTCGCTGAGGTCGCGCTCCTGGTCACTCTCTGGATCTATGCAAAGCGCGGAGCCGGATTCGCCCGCGAATCGTCGGCGGGGCCGATCGGCACGGGGATGCTCCTCGGGATGCTCGGCCTCGCGATCGCGTGGCTCGTGCACGTTCCATTCGCGCTCGCCGAGCACTGGTGGCAGCGCCGCTGGGATCAGAACGACCTCAGCTACCTCGACTGGCTCTTCCAGGACTGGGCGGTGCTCGCGGCCCAGTTCCTCTCGATCTGCGTCGCGCTGCTCATCGTTATGGGGCTCGCGCGAAAGCTCGGCGACCGCTGGTGGCTGCCTGGCGCGGCCGTGTTCGTGGCCATTGCCGCGCTCTTCTCCTTCGTCGCCCCGTACCTCGACTTCACGACGACGCCGCTCGAGAGCAGGGCGCTGCTCGCGGCCGCACGCGAGGACGAGGCGAAGCTCGGTCTAGGCCACATCCCGCTGCGCGTCGAGAAGGTCAGTCCCGACACGGACGAGGCGAACGCGTACGCCTTCGGGCTCGGCCCGTCCCGCCGCGTCGTCTTCTGGGACACGATTCTGGGCAAGCCGTTCACCGAGGAGGAGCAGAAGGTCGTCCTCGCGCACGAGCTCGCACACCACTCCCAGGAGCACCTGCCCAAGGGGCTCGGCTGGTTCGTCCTCTTCGCGATCCCCGGCGCGTGGATCCTCATGCGCACGACACGGAGCCGAGGCGGTATGGGAGCTCCGGCGGCCGTTCCGCTCGCCCTGTTCGTCGTCGCCGCGTTCCAACTCGCGACGACGCCGCTCCAGAACCATCTCTCGAGCCGTGCGGAGGCCGAGGCCGACTGGAAGGCGCTCGAGGTCACGCGCGACCCTGCCGCCCTCGAGGATCTCATGGTCGAGTTCGGGAAGACCGGGCTCGGCGATCCCGACCCGCCCCGCCTCGCCCAGCTCGTCTTCGGCACGCATCCGACGCTCGCGCAGCGGGTCGCGATGGCGCGCGCGTGGGCCGCGAGGAACCCAGGCACAGGCACGCCCTAGGAGATCGCAGGTTGCAAGTTGTCAGTCGCGTCTTCGCCGCGCTGAGGGCCGGGCGAGCGTCCGTCAGGTGAGGGTGTACTCGGGTCCGGAGCCACCCTCGGGCGGGGTGAGACGGCCGCCCTTCGCCGTGATCGCGCCGCACTGCACGCAGTTGGACGGCGTGATCTCGACCGTGACCATGCCGTTGCCGAGGTCGCGGCCGACCTCGTACACGTGGGCGGGGCACATCCACTGCCACGCCTCGGCGACCGGGCGCCGCACCGTCGTCCGCACCTTGAGATGGCTGGGCTGGTCGTCCCGTGTGCGGTTCCCGGAGGCGAAGACGGAGGAGAGCTTGTCGAAGACGTACTTGCCGTCCGGGGTCGGATAGCGAGATGCGCGGCCGGTCTTCCTCAGAGGCGCGGCGGCGTTCGGATGCGTCGGGAGGCGGCCGTTCGGGGCACGTCCCTTCGTCACGGTCATCGCGCTCGCGAGGGCGCCGCCGGTGAAGAAGCCCTTGTCGAACGCCTGCCGCATGTTCCGCACCTCGTACAGCTCCTTCCAGTACGGGCTCGCGCGGAGCGACTCGTCGTACGAGTCGAGTGCGCCCGGCCGGCTCGCGACCTCGCCGCGCTGGAGCGCGCGGAACGCCGTCTCCGCGGCGAGGCGCCCCGACTCGATCGCGTAATGCACGCCCTTGAGGCGCGGCACGTTGACGAGGCCGGCTCCCTCGCCCACGAGGAGGAGCCCCGGCGCGTTGAACCGCCGCGGTAGCGAGTAGTAGCCGCCCTCCGTGATCGTCTTCGCACCCCAGGCGACCCGCTCGCCTCCGCGGAGGACCTTCCAGACGAGCCGGTGCGTCTTGAACTCCTGCAAGACGTCGTGCACCGAGAATTCGACGTCTCGCGACTCCAGCCCGGCGACGAAGCCGACCGTCACGAGGTCGTCGCCCATCGGATAGATGAAGGAGCCGCCGAACTCGCCGAAACTGGCAGACGTGCGGAGCGGCCAGCCCATCGTGTGGACGATCTTGCGCAGCGGCTTCGGCACGCGCCAGACCTCCTTCACGCCGAGCGCCCAGATCTGCGGGTTCTCGCCGTGGAGGCCGAACTGGTCGACGGCGGCGGCGGTCAGGAAGCCCTGCGTGCCCTCGGCCAGCACCGTCAGGCCTGCGACGACGTCGTTTCCGGGCTCGAACGTCGGAAGCGGCTCGCCCCCCCGCCCACGCCCACGATCGCCGGTTCGGATGCCGACGACGCGGCCGTGCTCGACGAGCAGCTTCGTCGCGGACGTCTCCGGGAGGACGGCCACGCCGACTGCCTCGGCCTGCTCTCCCAAGAACCTGCCCAGCTCCGACAGCGACACGATCAGGTTGCCGTGGTTGCGCATAGTCGGCGGCGGCGGGATCCGGAACGCGCCACGGCGCGTGAGCACGTACACCGCCTCGCCGGGCACCTCGCCGTACGTCGGGAAGTCGGCCGTCTTCAGCCGCCCCCGGAAGAGCTCACGCAAGGGCGACGGATGCATGACGGCGCCGGACAGGAGATGTGAGCCCGCCTGCTTGCCCTTCTCGAGCACCGCGATCGGTACGTCGCCGAGCCGGTCGCGCACGTCCGGATGCTCCTCGAGCAGCTGGCCGAGCCGGATAGCGCAGGCCAGCCCTCCCGGGCCGGCGCCGACGATCGCGACCCCGACGTCGATCCGCTCGTCGCGCGGGTCCGTCGGTCCGCCGACCGCGTCGATTGCTCCGAACGGTGGGGTGAAGTCGATCGGCCTGGCCACGATTCGTACCTACCCGCGCGCGCGCACGAGCTCCGTGAGCTTCGGGACGATCTGGTGGAGGTCGCCGACCACGCCGATGTCGCAGAAGTCGAAGATCGGGGCGTTCGGGTCCTTGTTGATCGCGACGATCGTCCCCGAGCCCTGCATGCCGACCTTGTGCTGGATCGCGCCCGAGATCCCGCACGCGATGTAGAGCTTCGGCGCCACGGACTTTCCGGTCTGGCCGACCTGGGTCGAGTACGGGTACCACCCCGCGTCGACGACCGCCCGCGTCGCGCCCACGGCCCCGCCCAGTGCGGCGGCGAGCTCCTCGAGCAGCGTGAAGCCCTCCGGCGAGCCGAGACCCCGGCCGCCAGCGACGATGATGTCCGCGTCCTCGATCGACGGCCCGCTCGACTCCTCCTGTGTCTGCTCGACGAGCGTCGCGAGCGTGGAGAAGTCGGAGAAGGCCGTCTCGAACGTCTCGACCTCTGCCGTTCTGCCCGACTCGACGGGATCGAACGCGCCGGCGCGAACGAGGGCGAGCCGCGGCACGCCTTTCCAGCCGACGTCGACGAGCACGGTGTCGCCGAGCGCGGCGCGCTTGCCTACGAGCTCGTCGCCGTCGACGGAGAGTTCGGTCAAGTCCCAGTTGAGGCCCGCGTCGAGGCGAGAGGCGAGCCCCGCGGCGACGTCCGACGCGAGGACGGAGGCCGCGAACAGCACCACGTCCGCGCCCGTCTGCTCGACGAGCGTCGCGAGTGCGTCGACCCGCGGCTGCGGGAGCGGCGAACCGAGCTCGGGCGCCTCCGACGCGTATGCCTTCGAAGCGCCGTACGCCCCGGCTCCGGCAGCCAGCGCGGCGGCTCCCTGGCCGAGCACGACGCCGTACGTATCGCCGAGCGACGCAGCCTTCCCGAGCACACCGAGCGCGCCCTTCTCGAGCCTGCCCCCGTTGTGCTCGAGGAAGACGAGGAATCTCAAATCAGCTTCCTCTCGACGACCAGCTCGACGATCTTCTGAGCCGCCGAGCCGTCATCCTCGATCGTGATGGTGTCGCCGCGGGCCGGCGGCGGCCCGAGTTCCAGCACCGTCGTCCTGGAGCCGGCTTCGCCCGCGTCCTCTGTGGCCACACCCACGTCCTGAAGAGACAGCGTCTCCTGAGGCTTCGTCTTCGCGCCCATGATCCCCTTTAGCGAGGGATAGCGCGGCTCGTTGATCGCGTCGGAGACCGCGACCAGCGCAGGCAGCGGCGCGCTGATGACGTCGTAGCCGTGCTCGGTCTGGCGCTTGCCCGTCACCGAGCCGGGCTCGATCGTGAGCGCCGCTACCTGCGAGACAACCGGCCGCTGGAGCTTGTCCGCGACCGCAGCCCCGAGGACGGCACCGTCGCCGTCGCCGGACGACTGGCCGAAGAGGACGAGGTCGGCGGACTCGCGCTCGAGCGCACCCGCGAGCGCCCGCGCCGTCCCGAGCAAATCGGAGCCGGCGGCGCCCTCGTCCGAGACCAGCACGGCCCGATCCGCCCCCATCGCGAGCGCCTTACGCAGCGAGTCGATCGCCCTCTCGGGGCCGAACGAGATGAGGACCACCTCGCCGCCCTGCGCTTCCTTGATCCGAAGCGCCTCCTCGACCGCATTCAGGTCGGTGGGGTTGAGAGCCGCCTCGCCGGAGCGGTCGAGCCGCTTCGTCGCCGGGTCGATCCGCTTGTGCACGGTCGCGTCGGGCACCTGCTTGACGCAGACGGCGATCTTCACGGGGCGGACTCTATCGGCGGCTTTCGCGAGGCCCCACGGTCAACCGCACGACGGCTGACTAACCCCAGGCGCCGCGACCGCTCGGGTCGATCTCGGCCGTCGCGGCTGCAAGACACGCCGCGGTCTGCTGGGGCGCGAGTCGCGCGCACATGCCTCGACGAGCTCGAGCGTTCGGCTCGAGCAGTCCGACGACGATCCCGAAGCCTGCAGCACACCGGTCGCGCACCGCCGTCGGAGCGGCCGCACAGAAGCGCGCTGCCTCTTCCACGCCCTTCACGCCCTCCCCGTCGCCGAACGTCCTCGCCGCGCCGTAGTAGCAGTCGCCCACCCACGTTCCCGTCAGCCGGCACAACGCGCGCACCCGCCGAAAGTCCTGGTAGCTCGCGTCCACGACCGCATCTCGGCCGAAGCCGCGGAAGCAGAACGGAGACCACAACGTGCCGGCGGAGCGGCACTCGGCAGCGGTGCGGGCGAAGTCGTTCGAGTCGACCTGGAGGATCCAGGTCGTCGAGCGGATGTAACAGGATGCGCGGAATCGGGTCGCAACGTCCGTACAGGGATAGAGAGGCCTCTTGTCGTCGAGGTAGCGCGAGCGGAACCCGAACCGCGTGCTCATGTTCTCCATGAACGATCCGCTCGTGCACGTGACGGTGTCCCAGCCGGTGCCGAGGTCGGAGCAGAGCGAGAGCGCCATGGGCAGGTCGTAGCCGGTCTGGAGCATGAATCCGTGCCCGAGCCCGTGACGACACTGGTAGTCGAGGAAGCTCCGTCTGCGGATGCCGACGCTGACGCAGAGCCGGCGCGCGACTGCCCCGAGCTTCGCCTTCGTCGTGATCCCGACGAACGCCCGCTCGAGGATCCCGTGGTAGTAGCCGGACGCACAGATCGAGGATCCCTCGGAGAAGGTTCGCGCGATGTTCCCGTTGTACCGCGCATATGCCGCGGAGCCGATCGTGTGGGCAATGCGGTGGCAGTCGCGGAGAACGTCCTGGTTGCGGTCGAGCTGGGTCGTGAAGAGGGCGAGAGCGCGTTTGGGCCCCTGCTTGAACGAGAGGTTCCCGAACGCCTGCTCGAGACAGCTGTACGAGTGGCCGCAATCCGCCATCACGGTCTGGTCCGGCACGAAGTTGCCGGCGACCGGATGGAAGACGCCTCCCGGCGCGCCCGCCGCAACGTTGATTCCCGTGCCGGAGCCACCGAACGCGACCAGAAACGCGATCGTCGGGACCGCGACGAGCGGGATCACGAGGAGAATCGGGAGGAGACGCCTCTTGAGGCTCCGTGAGTTTGGGGGCTGCACGTTCGTCTCGCTCTCCATCGTAGGAGCGGTATCGGCATTCGCGGACCATTCGAACAGGCCGGATCGTGCAAGCCGATCGGCCGGATGCCTGTTAGCGTCCGCACCCCTTCGCGCGCACCGGAGCTCCACGACGCTTCATGAGACGCCACCGGACGACAGCCGTACTCCTCGGTCTCGTCGGCCTCTTCGCCGCCGCGTTCGCGACACGACGCAAGCGGTCGCGAGAGCGGCACCGTACCGAGGCTTGATCTTCCCTCTCGTCGCGAAGACCGACCTCTGGGACAACTACGGCGACCCGCGGCCGAACGGCCGTCACGCGGGAATCGACATGGAGAACCCCTGGCGGGCGCCGGTCGTGGCCGTCGAGGACGGGAGGGTCAAGTACTGGGAGTCCTCCCTCGGCGGCTGCATGCTCTATCTCTACGGGGCCAGCGGGACGACCTACCTCTACATCCATCTGAACAACGACCTCACCGCGAAGAACGACAACAAGGGCGGGTGCGTAAAGGACGTCTCGTTCGCGGTCCCGAACGCCGCGATGGTGACGGCGGGACAGCAGATTGCCTGGAACGGCGACTCCGGCGACGCGAACGGCAATCCGCATCTTCACTTCGAGGTGCACCCGAACGACGGTGCGGACGTCGACCCGTTCCGCTACCTCAAGCGGGCGGTGAAACCGCTGTTCGCCGCAAGGCAGGGGAGCGTCTTCAGCCTCGCCCTGCACGCACAGCTCGTTGCGGCCGGCGCGGGAGCCGCGGCCCTCCAGGTCGACCGCGTGCGCAAGTACCCAGGCGGTCGCTGGCTCGACGTCGACCCGCGCGAGGTCGAGCTGACGGTCCCGCTCGGCACCGACGTCGAGCCCTTCGCGCAGCTCAACGCGGCCACCCTTCGACAGCTGAAGAAGCCGGCAAACGTGACCGCCTACACGCTCAAGGCCAACGCGACGCAGTCCGCGATCGTCGGCGCGCCCGGTGAGTTGCTCCTCGGCCGCGTCACAACGGCGCCCTAGCGGTAGGACGTCGGCCAGGCCGGTCGAACTCGACAACGATGACCGCCGGGGGTCTCTCCATCCTCATGCCCGTATTCAACGAGCGCGCGACCTTCGAGGCCGCGATCGAGGACGCGCTGACCGCCGAGCTGCCGGTCCCGACCCGCGAGCTCGTCATCGTCGACGACGGATCGACGGACGGCACACGCGAGCTCCTGCGCTCCAAGGACTGGCCCGAGAACGTGAAGGTCGTCTACCACGAGCGCAACCTCGGCAAGGGAGCGGCGGTGAGAACGGCGCTGCAGCACGCGACGGCGGAGTACGCCGCGATCCTCGACGCCGACCTCGAGTACCGCGCCGCCGACCTTGCGCACGTCCTCGAGCCGCTCGTGTCGGGCGAGGCTCACGTCGTCTTCGGGACGCGTGCGTGGACTTCCCAGTCCTCGTTCAGCTTCTGGTACGTGATCGGGAACAAGTCGGTGACGATGGCGACGAACGTCATCTACAACTGCTGGATCTCGGACGTCATGACGTGCCACAAGGCGATGCGCGCCGATCTCTTCAGGTCGCTGCCGCTCCGCGAGCGCGGATTCGCGATCGAGCCCGAGATCGCCGCGCGCGTACTCCGCGCCGGCGAGCGGATTCACGAAGTGCCGATCTCGTACAAGGCGCGCGGCCGCGAGGAGGGCAAGAAGCTGACGGCCGTCGACGGGCTCCGCGTACTGCGCACGCTCATCCGCTGCCGCGTAGCCTGAGACCGTCGGCCCCTGGCCGGGTGCCGGAGTACGGTCTGGGCGGAATGCCTTCGCTCGCCGGATCGGAGACGCACGCCGTCGGCCCTGAGCCCACAGCAGTGCAGGAGCGCGTCAACGTGCTGACACCGGCGGCAGCGACTGCCGTCGTGATCGCGGCCTATGGCTCGCTGGGCGCCGTGCTCCTCTGGTCCCGGCTCGCAGACCTTGGGCACAGCTTCTGGAACGACGAGATCGTCATGGTCGAGAGCTATGTCCGCGGAGGACCTCACGAGATCCTGTTCGGCCCGGGATTGAGCCACGAGCTGATGGCGCTGTTCTCGTGGATTGCAACCCAGGTCGTCGGCGAGTCGGAGATCGGGCTGCGCCTCCTGTCGGCACTGCCGTTCGTCGCTGGCGTCGCCCTCGTCACCGCGTGGCTGCACCGACGTGTGGGCGCGCTGTCGGGCATCCTCTTCCTCTTTCTCGCGACGGTGTCGCCCCTCTTGCTCGACGTCACGCGTCAGGCGCGAGGGTACGGACTGGCGTTCCTCGGCATGAGCGTTGTCGTCGTTGCCGCGCTCGAAGCCCGCCGGACGGGCAGAACGGGAGTCGTCGTGGCGATGTGCGCCGGCGGCGTGCTCGGGGCGTGGACGCTCCCGCAGCTCTCGATCGCTTTCCTCACCACCGGTGCCGTCCTCCTACTCGACAGTCCCACGCGGCGCCCGGCAGCCATCGGGCTGGCCGCCTCGATCGTGGCGATCGCGGCCTGGTACGCGCCGCACTCCGGCGCGGTCGAGACGGCAGCACAGATTCCGGACGGCGTCCGCATCGGCTTTCCCTGGGTCATGACCGCGCCGGTGGACCAGGTCGTCCTCCCCGCCCTGATCTGGATCGACGGGACGGCGCTCGTCGCAGGAGCTATCTGGCTTCCGCTCGTGGTCCTCGTCGTAGTCGTCGCGGCCGCGAGCCCGCTGCTCCGTGACTGGCGTTCGGCGCTGATTCTGTGCGCGGGCGCATTCGTGACCGGTGCCGCACTTTGGATCGAGCAGGCGTATGTCATCCCGCGGTACCTGAGCTTCCTCCTCGCGCCGCTGTTCATCCTCCTGGCCACCGGCGCAGCCGCTCTGCTCCAACGCCTTCCGGGACGGCCCGCCCTCGTTCGCACGGCCGTCTGCCTCGTGGCCGTCGTGATTCTCGGAGCCAGGTTCGTCGTCGTCGCACCCGATGTCGTCGCACTCCCCCGCGAGGCACACCGCGACGTTGCGGAGGCGATCAAGCGAGGCCCGCCCGGAACGCCGGTCGTCGCATACATGCGAAATCCGTCGAATCTCGAGTTCTACCTCGGAAGAAGCGTCGCCGAGCTCCGCGCGGACACCGTGGTGCCACGCGTATGTGATGAGCATCGCGCGGTGTTTTTCGTCAACCAGCCGTTCGCCCTCGACGATGTCTCGGTCCCATGCCTGGCCCGCCCCGGCGTTGAGCACCACCGGTTCCGTCAGTATGCCCGCGGTGGCCGGATGGACGTGTGGTACGTGCCGCCTGAATAGTGAGCGCGCGCCGAAGACGACTCGTTACGACTAGACCTCCGGCTAGCCGACTCTGACTAGCCTCCGAAAGCGCAGTCGTGCACCCTCAGGGAACCGTGATCGAGGCGGACGCGAAGACGAGCCCAGGACCCGAGGCGACCATGTCCGATGCAATCGGGCGGGATCGGGTCTCGGTGGTATTGCGGGGTCAGGAAACGAAAGCGCTCCTGGCGATCGCCTACACCGCCCTCGGTGCTGGCCTCGTGCTGTCGCGTGTGGTCGGACTTGACCACGGCTTCTGGCTCGACGAGGCCGTCTTCGTGGAGAACTACGTCCGAGAGGGACCCCGCGAGATCCTTACAGGAGCCGGCCTCAGCCACGAGCTGTACGGCCTGATTGGCTGGGCGATTTCGTCAGTGTTCGGAGAGTCGGAGATCGCGCTCCGCCTCTGCTCTGTTGTGCCTTTCGTCGTCGGCGTGGGGCTGGTTACGGCGTGGCTTCACCGCCGCGTTCACGCCGTTGCCGGGCTCTTCTACCTCCTGCTCGCAACCGCCTCGCCTCTCCTCCTTGACATCACTCGCAGCGCGCGTGGTTATGGCCTCGCCTTCTGCGCGATGAGTTTTCTCGTGATCGCGGCGCTCGAGGCAGGCAGGACAGGACGCGACGTCTACGTCGCAGTCGTGTGTGTAGCGGGAGTGATGGGTACGTGGACCCTTCCGCAGTTCGGATTCGCCTTTGTTGGCGTTGGAGCGTCGTTGCTCGCCGACCATCGACTTCGGCGGTCGTCACTCGTCGGGCTCGTCGCATCGTTGGCCGCGATCGTCGTCTGGTACGCGCCCCACTTCGGACAGGTGGAAGAGTCGTCGCAAATCCCGCAAGGGATCCAGATCTCGCCGGAATGGCTCCTTACTGCGCCCCTCGACCAGGTCTTGCTTCCCGCGCTCATCTGGATCGACGGCGTCGTTGTGGTTCCGGGACCGATATGGCTTCCACTGATCGGAGGTCTTGTGGCCATTCTCGGCTCGAGCCCACTCCTGCGAGAACGTGGGTCCGCACTCGTTCTCTGCGCCCCAATCGCAGTCACGGTCAGCGCCCTCTTCGTCGCTCATGCGTACGTACTGCCGCGCTACATGAGCTTTTTGCTCGTGCCGATGTTCATTCTGCTCAGTAGCGGCGCAGGTTCCCTCGTGTCGCGAAGGACGTCACGCCCACCGATCGTCCGCGGCGCCGCCTGTCTGGGTATCGTCGCCCTGGTCGCCGTGCGATTCGCCGCTATCGCGCCAGACGTGGTGCGGCTCCCGCGCGAGGCCAACCGGGAGGCCGCCGCGATCGTCGAGAACCAGGCACGTGCCGACACTCGTATCTACGCGTCCGTCAGAGACCCGTTACGCCTGGACTTCTACCTCGATCGCCCGTTCCACGTGCTTCGCGCTGCCGAGGTGGCCGATCGAGTGTGTCGATCCGACCGTATGCTCGTGTACGTCGCTGAGCCCTGGGCCATGCCGCGCGCCGCGGTGCCTTGCCTGAGGCGAGACGGCGTGGCGCACTACCGTTTCGAGCAGTACACCCGTGGGGGCGAAATGAATGTCTGGTTCGTTCCGCCGGAGTCGTAGCTGAGCGAAACGCTCAAGGGTTCACTCCCGCAGGACGACGAACTACACGATGTCGGTCAAGTCAAACGTCCGCCCGCAGGAGGGCCTGCTAGCTTCGGCGCAGGTGGGCCCATCGACGGAGATCTCGGTGATCATCCCCTGCCTGAACGAGGAGGAGGCGGTCGGGAAGGTCGTCGATCACCGCGCTCGAGGGGATCCGCCGATCGGGCCGCACGGGCGAGGTCATCGTCGTCGACAACGGCTCGACCGACGCATCGGCGGAGGTTGCGGCGGCGCACGGCGCGATCGTGGTCTCGGAGCCACGCCGAGGCTACGGCAGCGCGTACCTGGCCGGTCTCGACGCCGCGCAGCGGCGACTACCTCGTCATGGGCGACGCCGACGACACATATCCGCTCGAACGAGCTGGGCGAGTTCGTCGAGCGCCTCGAGCATGGCGACGACCTCGTCATCGGCTCGCGCTTCAAGGGGACGATCCACGGCGACGCGATGCCCTTCCTCAACCGCTTCGTCGGGAACCCGATCCTCACCGGCATGCTCAACGTGCTCTTCGGCGTGAAGGTCTCCGACGCCCACTGCGGGATGCGCGCGGTCCGCCGGGAGGCGCTGCCGGTGCTCGACCTGCACTCGACCGGGATGGAGTTCGCATCGGAGATGGTGTTCAAGGCGTACCGACGCGGACTCACGGTCAGCGAGGTGCCGATCGACTACTACCCGCGCGTCGGCGAGTCGAAGCTCAACCGCTTCGGCGACGCCTGGCGCCACGTCCGCTTCATGCTCCTGTACAGCCCGAGCTGGCTGTACCTCGGTGCCGGGAAGCATCTTGCTCCTCCTCGGGCTCGTCGGCATGGTCGTCCTCGCCGCCGGGCCCGATCGACATCTTCGGCCACACGTGGCAGATCCACACGATGCTCGGGTTCGTCGCGATGACGCTGATCGGCGCGCAGGTCATCCAGCTCGGCGTGTTCGCGCGAACGTACGCGCGCGTGCGGATCGGCGAGCGCGACCCGCTGCTCGAGCGGCTCGGGCGGCATCTGACGCCTCGAGCACGGCCTGCTCGTCGGCGGCGCGCTCGTGCTGTGCTCGCGTCGTCGGCCTCGTGCCGTCGGCGCCGAATGGGCGGCGAACGGCTTCGGCGACGCTCGGGCGCGCGTACGAGACGGCCTTGCTCGTGACCGGCGCTCGGGCTCGGGATCCAGATCGTCTTCGGCGCCTTCTTCCTCGCGCTCCTCACGATGCCGCTGCGACGCGAGTCCGCAAGCCGCGGCGTCAGCGTAGCGTGGCGCGTCGCGGGACGCCGCCGGCTACGTCGAGCTGAACAAGCGCCCACTGGGCGGCCACGCGCGCCTGCTGGCGCTCGTCGGCGCGGGACAAGCGCGTGCTCGACGTCGGGTGCTCGAGCGGGTACCTGGCACGGCCACTCGTCGAGCGCGGCTGCACGGTCGTCGGGATCGAGCGCGATCCGCAAGCGGCGCGAGCGCCGCGCGAGCGGTGTGCGAGGACGTGCTCGTCGGCGACGTCGAGACGATGGAGCTGCCGTTCGAGCCCGAATCCTTCGACGTCGTCCTGTGCGGCGATCTCATCGAGCACCTGCGCGACCCGGACGGGCTTCCTCGCGCGGGTGCGGCCGTCTCTGCGCGACGAGAGGGCGGCTCGTGCTCACGACGCCGAACGTCGCGAACTGGGCGATGCGGCTCAGCCTCCTCGGCGGGCGCTGGCGCTACACGGAGCGGGGCATCCTCGACCGCACGCACGTCCACCTCTTCACGCGCACGACGCTGGTCGAGACGCTCGAGCGCGCCGGCTACCGAGTCATCGAGCTCGACTTCACGGTGCCGGTGCCGCGCCGGTCGGCACGCCGGCCGTCGAGCGACTCGCACACGCCGTCGGGCGCGCTGCGGCCGCGCTTTTCGCCTACCAGTTCGTCGTCGCCGCCCAGCCAACGTGATCTCGATCGTCATCCCTGTGAAGGACGGCGGCGCCGACCTCGTCCGCTGCCTCGAGGCGATCTCGCGCCAGCGAATCGACGAGGAGGTCGAGGTCGTCGTCGTCGACTCGGGCTCCCGCGACGGAAGCGTCGCGCGGGCAGAGGGATTCGGCGCTCGCGTCCACTCGATCCCGCCGAGCGAGTTCCACCACGGACGCACGCGCAACCTCGGAGCACAGCTCGCACGGGGCGACATCGCTGGTCTTCACGAGCCAGGACGCCTACCCGGCGACCGAGTCGTGGCTCGCCCATCTCACCGCTCGGCTTCGTGACGAGGAGAGGGTCGCGGGCGTGTACGGGCGGCAGCTGCCGCACGCACGACGCGCCGCCCGCCCGAGAGGTACTTCCTCGACTTCCTCTACGGCCCCGAGCCACGAAGTGCAGCGACTCGAGGCGGGCGAGCGAGCTCAGCTTCGAGGTCACGCTCTTCTCGAACGTCAACTCGGCGATCCCGCGCCGAGTGTGGGAGGCGTACCCCTTCGCAGACGACATCGTGATGAGCGAGGACCAGGAGTGGTCCCGTCGCGTCTTGCGGGCTGGATGTCGATCTCGTCTACGAGCCCGACGCGGCTGTCCATCACTCGCACGCGTACTCCGTGATCGGCGCGATGCGGCGCTTCTTCGACTCTGGTGCCTCGGCGGAGCGATCGTACGTCGACGAGCACGAGTCGAGCTCCAAGTCGGCCCTGTGGAAGGCGGCGGTCAGGTACGCGCAGGGTGAGATCGAGTGGCTCTGGACGACCGGCCAGCGACGCTGGATCCCATATGCGGCGGTGTACGAGCTCGCGAAGTTCGCTGGGCCTTCAGCTCGGGCGACAGCACCGGCTTCTTCCTAGCCCCCTGAAGGCTCGCCTCAGTCAGTATCCGGAGTACTGGGAATCTCCCAGAACGTAGTGAGCTCGCCGATGCCGCGACTATCGTTCTGTTGTGCCGGTTCCGCCGATGCGTGTTCGGCAGCGCTGTTGTCTGCCGTCGTGACTGGCGCCTGAGACTGGCTGTGCCCACGTCGCGATTTCCCCAGCCTCCCGCCACCCCCGCTGACGCTGAGCGTCGTCATGGCGGTCTACAACGAGGCCGAGACGGTCGCGACAGCGATCGAGCGGGTGCTGGCGGTCGACATCCCCGATGTCGACATCGAGCTCGTCGTAGTCGAGAGCAACTCGTCGGACGGAACTCGATCGATCGTGTCTGCGCTACGCGGCCGACCCTCGCGTCCGACTGGTCCTGCAAGACGCCCCGAGGGGAAAGGGCGCGGCTGTGCGTGAGGGATTCCGGCACGCGACCGGCAGCATCATCCTGATCCAGGACGCGGACCTCGAGTACTCGGTAGAGGACTATCCGAAACTGATCGAGCCGATCATGCGGGGGGAAGTCGACTTCACGCTCGGATCCCGCCATGCCCCGGGTCGGTCCGGTCCGAGTGATGGACGAGACGCGCATCGTTGCTCCGATAATGAACACGGCGCACTGGGTGTTCACGTGGTTCTTCAACATCACCTACGGCACGAAGCTGCGCGATCCCTTCACGATGTACAAGGTCTTCAGAAGCGAGTGCATCGAGGGCGTCGAGTTCGTCGCCGACCGCTTCGACTTCGACTGGGAGCTCGTAGCGAAGCTCGTGCGGCTCGGGTACGAGCCGATCGAGATTCCCGTCGAGTACAAGGCGCGTTCCTTCCACAGTGGCAAGAAGGTTCGATTCTTCCGTGACCCGCCCACGTGGATCGTCGGCGTGTCTTCGGTTTCGCTTCTGTTCTCTGCCCGCGCAGCATCGCGACCCCTCAACCGAGGTGCTGAGGGACGCAGAGCCGGCGGAGCGAGCGCAGCGATCTCGCTGCACGCGAGCGGGCCAGCGATGCGACTGGACGGCTGAGCGCCGGCGCGCGGCACGTCACGCCACGGGCCCGGCCCGAGCGCCATACGCCGTCGGCGGAGTTTCCGCAAGCGTGTGACCGCGCCCGCGGTGGTTGACGCGCGCGCCGGAGGTCCCGCGCGAGGCTCGGGCTCCATCTCGACTGGTCGCGGCGCGTTTCCATCCCTCGATCTCGTCGGGTTGCTCGTCTCGTGCCTCATCGTCGTAATTGCGTTCTCGCCGATCCTCTTCGGCGGCCGCACGCTCAGCGCCGCAGGCAAGAGCCGGCCGGGACGAACGGCTCTGCACCGTTTCCTGGCCAGCCGCAGGCTGAACTACGCGACGCGACTTCCGGCCTGATCAGGGGGCGTCCACATGGGCGTTCGAGCCGTGGGCGGAAGTGACCCACCGCGCATACGCGACGGCGAGGTGCCGCTCTGGAACCCGTACCAGGAGCCGGCGCGCCTCACGCCGCGAACATGCAGAGCGCGGTCTTCGATCCGCTGCTGCTCGCAGTCAACCTGCACCCGACCCCGCTGACCTGGGACATCTCCATCGTCGGCGCCTTCTTGCTGGGCGCTGCCGCGGCGTACCTGTTCGGACGCATCCTCGGGCTCGGGGTGGTTCCGGCGGTGGTCTCCAGCGCCGCGTTCTCTCTCAGCGGTTGGTTCTTCCTCTACAGCAACAACCAGTTCAGCCGCTCGTACATCTTCCTGCCAGTGCTCTTCCTCCTGGTGGAACTCACGCTGCGCTCTCGGCGACTGTGGCCAGTGTTCGGGCTGGGTGTTGCCGTTGCAGGAAACATCCACGTCGGGATGCCCGAAGCGTCGCTCTTCGTGATCGGCGCCGCCGCGGTGTACGCGGCAATGCGGCTCGTGCAGCAGCGAAGCGACGATGCCGATCCGCGTCTCACTCGTTCGACTCGGCGGCGGAGGCTTGCTGGGCCTGATGCTGGCCTCGCCGCTCGTGCTCCTGTTCCTGCAGTACGAGTCCCTGTCGTTCAACGTGCACACGCCGGATCTCGGAAGGGGATCGGAGGCGGATCCGTCGCTGGGGCCTCCTCAACTGGATCGTCCCGTTCTTCCCCGGCGACATCCGCGGCGACCCCGAGGAACTGGTTCGGGGTGGAAGTCGGGATCTCTGCGCTCGTCGCGCTGTCGGGTCGCACGGAGACGAAGCGACTTCACGCCTGGCTGTTCCTCGCGCTCGGCGGCTTTCTCCTCGCGAAGATCTACGACTTCGGCGTGCTCGGCTGGGTCGGCCGGTTGCCGGTCGCGAGCCAGGTCGTCTTCCCGGTGTTCGCGCCGCCCGTCGTCTCGTTCGCGTTCGCGGTCCTGGCGGGGATCGGCGTTCAAGTCCTCTGGAATCACGACCTTCGACTACGACGTTTTCTGACGCTTCTCGCGGCGGCGTTGACCGCGCTCGTCGCCTTCTGGCTCTTGGGCGATCACTGGCCGGTGATCACGAGCGCACTGTACTCGCAGAGTGGTCTGGGGTCAGGGCAGCATTCTTCGCCGCGCTGCCCGTTGCTGCCGTCGCAGTTGGCCTCTCGGGTCGGCCGCCGATGGGCTGCGTTGCTCCTCGCCGGTTTCATCGTCGTCGAGCTCTTCGTACTTGCGCCGTTCCGCATCTACGCGAAGAGAGCCGACCCGTATCGGACTCCAGGTTGGATGGCCCTCGTCCGAACCGCTCAGGAAGCCGAGCCGTATTCGCGCGTGTTCGGGATCGACGACAAGCTGTATCCGAACACCGCCGGCGCGCTTGGCCTACAGGACATCCGAGTGCTCGATGCGCTGTACGTCGAGCGGTACTGGCGCTACGTGCGGACCTTCATCGCAGCCGACGGGCGTTCGACCGGTTCACGGCGGAGTGACGGGAGCTGCCCGGCACTGTTTCAGGAGCAACCCGATGTTCGATGCCCTCGGCGTGCGGGCCGTGCTTTCGCAGACGAAGCCTGGCGAACGTACCGGCGTTCCGGTTGATCGGCCGAGATGGCGACACGCGCGTCTACGAGAACACCGACGCGCTATCCGCGGGCGTGGGTCGTGCACGACGTTCACGTCGTCGGAGACGAAGACGACGCGTTCGCGTTTCTCGAGGCGCGTGCCCGTCGCACGGACGGAGCGTTCATCGTGAACGCGTTCGATCCCCGCCACGAGGCCGTCGTCGAGCGACCACGGGAAGACCACAGACGGGACTCTTGCGCGCACTGCAAGACGGCCGGACCGAGTGCAACAGCGGAGCTCGACGACCGGGCGACGCATCGAGCGCTACTCCGCAGAATCCGTGACGCTTCGAGTCCACGCCGCTTGCGCCGGCTTGCTCGTCCTCCCTGACACGTATTTCCCGGGCTGGAGAGCAACCGTGAACGGCCGGCGAGCACGATCTACCCGACGGACGGCGCGTTCCGAGGCGTGCCGTGCCGAAGCGGAACGTCACGGGTCGAGTTCCGCTACGAGCCGCGGGCCTTCTCGATCGGAATCGTTCTCGCGGTGGCCGGGCTTGCGGCGTTCGCCGTCATCTGGCTGGTGTCGGGGTGGCGACGAGCGCGAGTCGCGCGGCGCACGCCGAAGGCGCGCCCCAACCGTGATCGTTCGCGACCAATCCGTCGGCCCGCGACATGAATGCGGCCGACGTTCGCGGCACCGGCACCTGGCCAAAGCAGCTGCCGGCGTTCACCGAGGACGAGCAGCGCGTTCGCGACGCGTTCATGGCGCGCTGGCTCGAATATCTGCCGCGCCGCGGCGGCTTCCTCGAGCGCTTCAACCATGGCTACCCGTTACGTGGCGGCACGAGCGCGCAGCGAACACTGGAGATCGGCGCCGGCCTCGGCGAGCACATCCGATTCGAGGACCTCGATCGTCAGCAGTACTTCGCGGTGGAGCTACGCGAAGAGCTGGCGGAGAGCCTGGGCGCGAGATTCCCGACCGTGACGACGCTCGTCGCTGATTGCCAGCAGCGCCTTCCGTTCGATGACGGGTTCTTCGATCGAGTGCTCGCGATCCACGTCCTCGAGCACCTTCCCGACCTCCCTGCCGCACTCGACGAGGTCGCGCGCGTGCTCGCTCCCGATGGTCGATTCGTCGCAGTCATTCCGTGCGAAGGCGGCCTCGTCTACTCCCTTGCACGGCGCATCACCTCGCAGCGGCTGTTCGAGCGCGAGTTCGGTCGCGACTACGACTGGTTCATCAGATACGAGCACATCAACCTGCCGTGGGAGATCGAGAGCGAACTCGAGAAGAGGTTTCACGTCGCGGACTCCCGCTACTTCCCGTTCCTGATTCCTTCGGTCAAGGTCAACCTCGTCATCGGACTCACGATGCGTCCGCTCCTGAGCCATCAGCCCCACGGACAGGCTGCGGTCGGCCGGAACGATTCGACGCAGCGTGTAGACGTCCGTCGAACGGAGATCGTCGGCGTGCGAGGGCAATTCCTGCCATGGATCCCAGGGTGCGCTGATGAGTTTCCCGGTGATGCCGTCACTGTCCCCAGAGGCGAGGAAGACGGCGAGGCGAGCCGCAACGTCGAGCGGCGTGCCCCCGCTCGACGAGTTGCTCGAGAGCGCGTTCGTAGAACGAGTCGCCGACGCGCTCGGGACCGGCCTCGAGCACCTCGTCAAGGAGCCGGGTGTTCAGCGCGCCCGGTGCGATGGCGTTGACGTCGATCCCCGTTCCGCGCAGCTCCTCGGCCAGTGTCTCGGCGAATCGGACGACAGCTGCTTTCGAGGCGGCGTACGCGCTGAGGCGCGGCAGCGGAGACGTGGCGCCGCCGCCCGAGAGCTGGATGATCTTGCCGTATCCGTTCGCCCGGAAATGCGGCAGCACCGCGCGACTGCACAGGACCGAGCCGAAGAGATTCACCCGGACTGCCCGCTCCCACTCGTCCCAGGCGACGTCTTCGGTCAGCCCTTTCGGCCCGTAGATGCCCGCGTTGTTCACGAGCACGTCGATCCGCGAGAAGCGTTCGAGCGCGTAGCTGACGAGAGCATCCACGGCCTCCGGTTCGGAGACGTCGATCGTGGCCGTCGCCACTGAGGTCGGGTCGGATGCAAGCGACTCGAGCTCGGTCCGAGCGCGGCCGAGGGCTATCGCATCGCGCCCGCAAACGAGCACCCGGGCGCCCGCTGCGACGTAGGCGCGTGCGATCTCGAGTCCGAGACCGTGACTCCCTCCCGTGACGATCGCTGCTCTGCCAGTGAGCACGACCGTCACGCCGGGTTACCGCCAACCTTGACGTAACGCAGCCCGGAGACCTTGCCGAGCAGCTCGAGCGAGAAAGCCGTTCGCATCGACGACGATCGGTGATCGCATCGCGGCCACGAGACGTTCTGGCTCGACCTCGTAGTACGAGGGCCAGTCCGTCTCGACGACGAGTGCCGAGGAACCTGCCGCCGCCTCGAGCGGTGTCGGGCACAGGGTGAAGACGCCGGAAAGGTCGTCCGGGACGACGCGCACGGCTGAATCGTGGGCTTTTACGACGGCCCCGGCTCGCGCGAGCTCACGGCAGAGATCGACCGCACTCGACCGGCGCAGAGTGTCCGTTCCCTGCTTGTAAACGAGCCCCCAGATCCCGATCACGTGGCCGTCCAGCCTGCCGCCTTCGCCGCCTAGGAGCGATTCGATCGTCCGTCGGGCCCACTGCTCATGCTCGTCGTTGCTCGCGCGCACGGCCCGCACGAGCCGAGTCGGTACTCGCTCGCGTTCGCCGATCTGCGTCAGGTAGTCGAGGTCACGTGCCAGCGTTCCCCCCGCGAATGCAGCACCCGGCCTGAGATAGGCGCGGGCACCGATCCGGCCCTCGGACTTCAGCCCTCGTTCGACCTCGGCTGCGTCAGCGCCCACACGCTCCGCGATACCGGCGAGCTCATTCGCAAACGCGACGGACAACGCGAGGAACGCGTTCACGCCGTGCTTCACCAGCTCCGCCGACTCCACGCCCATCCATTCGATCCGACTCGAGAAGTCGCCGAGCAGCTTCTCGATTCGATCGCGTTCGCCCTCAGGGCGGATCCCGACGACGATGCGTTCCGGCTTGTGTGAACGCCGCGATGGCATCCCCGAGCCGCAGGTTCTCGGGCGAATAGGCGAAGGGTGCGCCTCGGTCGTGTCGACGTGCTCGAGCCGCCGTGTCGACCCGACCGGAAGCTGTGACGAGATCAGAACGACGACGCTTGGGTCGGCTGCGGCGAGGAGGGCTTGCGACCTTGCCATCACGTACTCGACGTCGGCACGATCGTGTTCGTCGACCGGCGTGTCGTACGTGATCCAGGCCACGTCCACATCACTCAGAGCCTGTTCGCGTTCGTCGGTGAAGCGCAGGGATCCTGCGGCGAGTTGCTGTCGCACGAGCTCATCGAGGCCCGGCTCGTCGACAGGCAGGATGCCGTTCGTGAGGCATGCAACGACGGACGCGTCTTCGTCGAACGCAACGACCCGATGGCCGGCGGCCGCGACACAGGCTGCCGTGACAACGCCGAGATGCCAAAGACCGGCGACGCAAATCTTCACTGGCCACCGCCCACAGGGCGAGTAGTATCACCGCTCGCGAGCGCCACACGGGAGCCGCTTGCGCGTCATGCCGACGTCGCCCGACTCATATGCCGCCCTCTACCTGCGTGAGGTCGGCGAGATCGTGCGATCCGTCGACTCTGCCGCCGTCGACGAGCTCGCGAGCGCGCTCGCCGATGTCCGGCGGCACAGCGGCAGGCTCTTCATCCTCGGGGTGGGAGGCGGCGCGGCACACGCATCGCATGCGGTCAACGACTTCCGGAAGCTGTGCGACTTCGAGGCGTATGCGCCGACCGACAACGTCGCCGAGGTCACGGCACGGACGAACGACGAGGGCTGGGAGACGAGCGTTCGACGCGTGGCTGCGGACGTCGCGCCTCTCATCCCGGGACGCGATCCTGGTGTTCTCCGTTGGAGGAGGGAGCCGCGCGCACAACGTCTCGGTGAACCTGGTTCGTGCGATCGAGCTTGCGCGGGAAGTGGGCGCACGCGTCTTCGGAGTCGTCGGTCGGGCCGACGGCACCACTGCGCGGGAAGCCGACGTCTGCATCGTCATCGACGCTCCGCCCGAGCGCCGCACGCCCCACGTCGAGGAGTTTCAAGCGATCGTGTGGCATCTCCTCGTCTCGCACCCGGCGCTCGCAACGGCGCCCGGAAAGTGGGAGTCGGTCGAGGTCGAGGGGGATCGGTGAGCGACGGCGCCGTCTTCCTCGACCGAGACGGGGTCATCGTCGAGCTGGTCTGGGATGCCGTGGACGGCGCGTTCGAAGGCCCAAACGTCAAGGAGCGACGTGCGGCTCGTTCCCGATGCGGCTGACGCGATCCGTCGTATCCGATCGCTCGATTACCGTACCGTCGTTGTCTCGAACCAGCCGGGCGCGGCGAAGGGAAAGGCTTCGCATGAGGACCTCCTCGAAGCCCACGAGCGCGTCGTTCGATTGCTTGCGGAGAGTGGAGTCGCGATCGACGACTACCGCTACTGCCTGCACCACCCCGACGCGGTTGACCCTGCGCTCGCAGGAGCATGCGAGTGCCGGAAGCCGAAGCCGGGGATGCTGCTGCAGGCTGCCGCCGCTCTCGACATCGACCTCTCCCGTAGCTGGATGATCGGCGATTCCGACGCCGACGCGGAGGCGGGGCGCACGGCCGGGTGCAGGACGATCCTCGTCGAGAATCCGCGATCGATGCATCGTCGACAGGCCAACGGCCACGCCGACTACCGAGTGAGAGATGTCGCGCACGCTGCCGAGATCGTCGTCGAGCGAAACGCGCTGATCGATGCTCGACTCGATCGCGACGAAGATCTTCGCGGACGGCGCGGACCTCGACCAGATCCTGCACCTCGCCACGGACGAGCGGATCCAAGGGTTCACGACGAACCCGACGCTGATGTGGAAGGCGGGGCTGACGGACTACTCCGAGTTCGCGAAGAGCCTTCTCGAGCGCATCACCGACAAGCCGATCTCATTCGAGGTGGTCGCCGACGACGAGGAGGACGATCGGCCGACAAGCGCGCGTGATCTCGACCTGGGGAGACAATGTCTACGTCAAGGTTCCCGTCACGACGTCGACGGGCCAGTCGTTGGCGCCGCTCGTGCGCGAGCTGTCGGAGGGCGGGGTCAAGGTCAACGTGACCGCCGTTGATGACGCCGGATCAGGTCGACGTGATCGCCAACGCCCTCCGGGACGGCGCTCCCAGCTGCGTCTCGGTGTTCGCCGGGCGCATCGCGGACGCCGGCGTCGAGCCGCTGCCGATCATGAGCCAGTCGCTCGAGATTCTCGAGTCGGTCGCACCCGCGGCGGAGCTCATCTGGGCGAGCCCGCGCGAGGTCTTGAACCTCGTCCAGGCCGACTCGATCGGCTGCCACATCATCACGATGACGAACGACCTCATCGCGAAGCTCGATCTGCTGGGCAAGGATCTCGACGCGTTCTCGCTCGAGACCGTCCAGATGTTTCGGTCCGCAGCACTGTCTGCCGGCTTCCGGCTCTGAGAGCAGCATGCGGAAGGCTCTCATCACCGGCGGGGCTGGGTTCATCGGCAGCACGCTCGCGGATCGGCTGAGCGCCGAGGGCGTCGAGGTCGTCATCTACGACAACCTGTCCCGCGGCCGGAGCGAGTTCATCGCCGGTGCGTGCGCCCGTCCGGGAGTCGAGTTCGTGCACGGTGACGTGCTCGACGAGGAGCTAGTCCGGCGCTCGCTCGAAGGCTGCGACACGGTCTTCCACTTCGCGGCGAACGCGGACGTGCGTCATGGGTTCGACCAGCCCCGGCTGGATCTCGAGCAGAACACGATCGCGACCTCCGTCGTGCTCGAGGCGATGCGTTCCGCGGGCGTCCAGCGCATCGCTTTCGCGTCCACCGGCTCGGTCTACGGAGAGCCGGAGGTCTTCCCCACGCCCGAGACGTGCCCGTTCCCGGTGCAGACCTCGCTCTACGGCGCCTCGAAGCTGGCAGGCGAGGGTCTGATCCAGGCATACGCGCACGGGTACGGCTTCGTCGGGGTCATCTTCCGCTTCGTCTCGATCCTCGGCGAGCGCTACACGCACGGGCACGTCTTCGACTTCTGTCGCAGTCTCCGCAAGGATCCGTCCCGCTTGCGCGTGCTCGGCGACGGTCGGCAGGAGAAGTCGTATCTCTACGTCGGAGACTGCGTCTCGGCCATGAAGCTCGCCACCGCGCAGCAACTCGACGCCGGGGCAGTCGCGGTCTACAACCTCGGGACCGACGAGACGATCGTGGTCGACGACTCGATCGCGACGATCACCGCGCACCTCGGCGATCACGCCCGAACTCGAGTACACGGGCGGCATCCGCGGGTGGCTCGGCGACAGCCCGCTCATCCACCTCGACTGCGAGCGGATTCGCTCGCTGGGCTGGCGACCGACGTTGACCATTCGGGACGCGATCAGACGGACGGTCGATTGGCTCGAGCAGAACCCCGAGCTGCTCGACGAGGCGAGCGGGCGCATGAGCGTCATCTTCAGTCGAGCGCCACTGCGCGTCAGCCTCGGCGGAGGCGGAACCGATCGTCCCCTCCTACTACCGTCAGCACGGCGGCTTCCTGGTCAGCGGGGCGATCGACAAGTACGTCTACATGCTCACCCACACGGTCTTCCAGCGCCGGTACAGGATGAAGTACTCGCAGTTCGAGGAGGTCGACGATCCATCCGAGATCCGCCATCCGATCCTGCGCGAGTCGTTGCTGCGCCACTGGAACGGCGATCCTCTCGAAGTGAGCGTGGTCGCCGATGTGCCGGCGGGGACGGGTCTGGGCTCGTCCGGCTCGTTCACGGTGTGTTTCCTGAAGGCGCTCGCGCTCGCACGTCGCGTCGCCATCTCTCCCGGGCGTCTCGCAGAGGATGCGTGCGAGATCGAGATCGACGTTCTCGGTGAGCCCACCGGCAAGCAGGATCAATACGTCTCCGCGCACGGCGGGATCTGCGCGTACACGTTCAATCGCGACGGCTCGGTCGACGTCGAGCCGCTCTCCCTCTCGCGCGAAACGCTCGAGCGGCTGCGGAACAACCTCCTCCTCTTCTACACCGGCGAAGCTCGCCCCGCATCCACGATCCTCGCCGATCAGGTCGCTCGCACGGAGAGCGGGGACGAGGAGATGCGAGCCAATCTCGACCGGACGAAGGCAATCGGCTTCGATGTCCGGGCGCTCCTCGAACGCGGCGAGGTCGAGCAGTTCGCCGAGCTCATGCATCGAGCACTGGGAAAACAAGCTGCGCCGATCGCCGGGCATGGCAACGGAGCGAATCGATCACCTCTACACGCTGGCGCGCCGGAGTGGCGTGATCGGCGGAAAGGTCGTCGGAGCGGGTGGCGGTGGCTTCCTGGTCGTCTACGCACGCAGGCCCGACGACACGCGGCTGGCCATGGCAGCGGCCGACGCGCCGGAGCTCCGTTTCGACTTCGAGTTCCAGGGCTGCATCGGCGACGAGTACACGTGACCGTGCCGGAGACGGAGCGGCCCGCGCTTCGCGTCGGCATCGTCGGCTGTGGGCTCGTGGGCAACAAGCGCGCGGCCGCACTCGGCCAGGACAGGCTCGTCGGCGTGCTTCGACCTCGACGCGGGCGCGGCCGAATCGTTGGCCGACCGGTTCGGCGGGTTGGCTGTGCAGTCGCTCGACGAGCTGCTGGAACAGCAGCTCGATGTCGTGATCGTCGCAGTGCCGCACGACCAACTCGCGGAGCACGCCTGCCTGGCGCTCGGCGCGTCGGCGCACGTCCTCGTCGAGAAACCCGCTGGTATCGGAGTCGACGACGTCGGGCGGATCGTGCGCGCGGCCGAGGCGGCGCGTCGGAGAGTCAAGGTCGGCTTCAACCATCGCTTTCATCCGGGGACGGCGCGGGCGATCGCCGAGGCGAGGTCGGAGAGGTTCGGCCCCGTCCTCCATATGCGCGCCCGTTATGGCCACGGAGGTCGCATCGGCTACGAGCAGGAGTGGCGCGCGCGCCGGGCGGTTTCAGGGGGCGGCGAGTTGGTCGACCAGGGAATGCACCTCTTCGACCTCAGCTATTCGATCTTCGGCCCGCTCCCGCTCAACGCGGCGCTCCTGCGTACGGAGTACTGGCCGATGGAGGTGGAGGACAACGCCGTGATCATCCTCGGCCACCGTGACCGCGGACCCTGGACGATGTTCCACGCGAGCTGGACGGAGTGGAAGAATCAATTCTCGCTCGAGATCTTCTGCCGATCGGCGAAGCTCCAGGTTGACGGGCTCGCGGGGTCATACGGACCTCAGCGGCTTTCCATCTACTCGATGAAGCCCGAGCTCGGCCCTCCCGACGTCGAGACGATCGAGTTCCCGTCAGACGACGAATCTTGGAGTCTGGAGTGGCAGGAGTTCGCGGAGTGCTGTCCACGGCGCTGACGGGCGTCCACTCGCCGGCGACCTGGAGTCGGCTGCCTACGGCTGGCAGTGCGTCGAGGCAGCGTACGCACGAACTACACGATGACTGACTCCGTGACGCGCACGATGGTCGTGCTCTCAGGCGGGCTAGGGACACGAATGGCGGCAGTGGCGCGCCGGACGTTCCGAAGGCGCTCGTCCCGGTGCTCGGCGAGCCCTTCGCATTTCATCAGCTGCGACTTCTCGCCTCGCAGGGCGTACGCGACGTCGTTTACGTGATCGGGGCCATCTCGGCGACGCAGATTCGGGAGGCCAGTCGGCGACGGGAGCGCCTTTCAGCTGACCGTCTCGTACGTCGACGAAGCCGAGTCGCTCCACGGTACGGGAGGCGCACTCCGCTTCGCGCTCGACCAGGACGAGCTGCCCGAGACGTTTCGGCGTGCTGTACGGAGACTCGTACCTGCCAATCGACCTGACACCCGTCTGGCCGGCGTTCGAGGCAGCAGCCGCCCCGCCCTCATGACGGTCTGCCGAAACGAGTGATCGCTGGGAACGGAGCAACGCCGTGTTCGAGGACGGTGTGGTGACGCGCTACGACAAGGATCCGGCGGCCCGAGAGCCTGCGATGAAGTGGATCGACTACGGGTACTCGCTGTCCTCGGGCGCGATGTCGTCGACGCGATCCCGCCTGGCGCGGTGGTCGACCTGGCGGACGTCTATCGCGATTTGAGCGACCGCGACGAGCTCGCGGCTACGAGGTCTCGGAGCGATTCTACGAGGCCGGGTCACCTGGCGGCGTCGCTGAGCTCGAGGCCTACCTCAGCGCTGCACTCGACAGGGCATGACAGCGCAGACCAGTCCTACATCACTCTCGACGGCGCAAGACTGCCTGCGCCGTCCGCCGGCCTTACTAGGCGAACGGTCCGTGCCTTCGAGCGGTCAGGCCGTGACGGCGCCGCGCAGGAAGCCGAGACTGTTGGCCAGGTAACCCTCCCTCGTAATTACGTGGTGCAGCGCCGGCGCGCCGCCGATGATGTTCGTGATGCGCCATGGCTACGTTCCCGTGCTGGACGCGATTCGAGGAATCGCGATCCTGCTCGTGCTCACGGTGCATGTCCACCACGTGCTTCCCGGCGGTGTCCTCGGCGTCGATCTCTTCTTCGTCCTCTCCGGGTTCCTGATCACGTCGTTGCTCCTGATGGAATGGAGCCGCGACGGCGGCATCTCGCTGAAGGCCTTCTACCGGCGACGTGCGCTCCGACTCCTTCCGGCGCTCGTGGTCATGCTCGGGGTCGTAACCGTCGCGCTGAGCATGACGTCGGACGACTTCGGTGCCGCGTTCACCTGGGTGCTGCTCAGCCTGGGATACGTCGTCAACGTCGCCTCGATCGTCAACGGCGAGATCGGAGAGCCAGTCTCCAGCACATGTGGTCACTGAGCCAGGAGGAGCAGTTCTATCTCGTATGGCCGCTCCTGCTCCTGCTCGCCCTGCGCAAGCGAGTCGATCCGACAAGAATTGCCGTGGCCCTCGTGGCGGTCGCGATCGGTCTCGTGATCTATCGCACATTCGTCGCTCTCTCGCATGCATCCCCCGGTTATCTCCTGTACTCGCCCGAGTTGCGGAGCGTCGGGCTCGTCCTAGGGTGTCTCGCGGGCGTGCTCTTCAGCTATGACCTCGTCCGCCGTGTCCCACTCTGGTTCGCGGCCGCGATGCTGGTCCCGGGTGCCCTCTCGGTCACGCTGCTCGATCTCGAAAGCCGCTGGGACGACGTGACGCTCGTCCCACTGTTTTGCTTTGCGGCAGCGGTGGTGCTGCTCGCTTGCGTTCTCCACCCGACCTGGTGGTTCGCGCGCCTCATCGACCGTGCGTGGCTACGCGGGTTCGGGAAGATCAGCTACGGCCTCTATCTCTGGCACTGGCCCCTGTACTACGCCCTTGGCTGGAAGCTTGGCTTGCCGCTCGCGATTCTCGTGGCGGCTGCGTCCTACCGCTATGTCGAGCAGCCCTTCCTGCGCCGGCGGTACCCCTCTAAGGATCAGACCGCGACGGCGCCGCGCAGGAAGTCGACGATCTCGCCGGTCGTCGCACCCGGGCCGAAGACCGCCGCGACCCCGATTCGCCTTGAGCTCGTCGGCGTCGTCCGGAGGGATCGTTCCGCCCACGACCACGAGCACGTCGTCGGCGCCGTTCGCGCGGAGGCCGTCGACGATCCGGGGCACCAGCGTCATGTGCGCGCCGGAGAGGATCGACACGCCGACGGCGTCCGCGTCCTCCTGGATCGCGGTCTCGACGATCTGCTCCGGGGTCTGGTGGAGGCCCGTGTAGATGACCTCCATGCCTGCGTCTCGCAGGGCTCGCGCGATGATCTTCGCGCCGCGGTCATGCCCGTCGAGGCCGGGCTTCGCGATGACCACTCGTATCGTGCCCGGCACATCGGCAGAATACCGCGGTGCGCCTGACCGTCATCGGCTCGTCGCCGGCGTGGCCGAACCCGGGGAGCGCGCACTCCGGCTACATGCTCGAGGCCGACGGGAGCCGCGTGCTGCTCGACTGCGGGCCCGGTGTGCTCGGGCCGGTTGCGCGAGCAAGCCGAGTGGCCGGAGGTCGACGCGATCGCGATCACGCACTGGCACCTCGACCACTGGGGCGACCTCGTGCCCTGGGTCTGGGGCACGTTCTACCTCGCATCGCGAACGGCCGATGCCGAAGCCGGCGCTCTGGGTGCAGCCCGGCGGCGCGGAGTTCCTGACGTCGCTCGGCGAGCGGCTCGGCTTTCCGGACATGTTCGAGCGCACGTTCGAGCTCGTCCGAGTACGTGCCGGACACGCCGTTCCGGATCGGGAAGCTCGCCGTCACGCCGACGCGCGTCCCGCACTACCGGCTCGAGACATACGCGTTCCGTGTGCAGTCGAACGGCGCGGTGCTCGACGTACTCCGGCGACTCGGCCCCCTCCGACGAGCTGGTGGAAGCGGCGCGCGATGCCGACCTCTTCGTCTGTGAAGCGACGCTTCTGCGAGGCGATCTCGACGGCGAGCCGCGCGGGCACCTCTCGCTCGACGAGGCGGTGGAGGCGTTCGAGGCGTCGGGGGCGAAGCGCCTGCTCGTCACGCACCGCCCGCGCGAGCTGCGAACGCCGGACGAGTTCGAGCTCGCATACGACGGCCTCGAGCTCGAGGTCTGAGGCGACGGAACGCAGGAAGCGCTGCGCATGCCTGAGAAGAGGTCGGGCGTGCACCGTCTGAGCGGTAATCGAGGGAGAGCGGCTCGTCGCCGTCGTCGGGCGTCGGAGTGAGCGCTGTGTTCCTCTGGCTCGCCGTCCGCAACGCAGATCTCGACGCGGTTCGCGACGCACTCGCCGAGGCCCAGCCTCGGTTTCGTGTCTCGCTCGCGGTCGCCGTGCTCGGCGTCGGCTACGGATTCCAGGCTGCTCGCTGGCAGCGAATCGCGGACGCACCGCGGCTCGCAGCTTGCGGTCGTTCTACGGGATGCTGCTCGGCGGTCTCGCGTGCAACAACGTGCTGCCGGTGCGCATCGGCGAGTTCCTGCGTGCCGGCTGGCTGAGCCGCGACGCGCCGATGCCGGGCGGACGGGCGTTCGGCAGCGTCGTCCTCGACCGCATCTGCGACGTGGTCACGCTCGCCGCGTTCTTCGCTCGTGAGCTGCAGGCGGTGGCGAGCGCAGCCTGGCTCGTCCGGCTCGCAATCGGGCGCTGCTCGCCGTGCGTCGTAATCGCGGTCGTACTTGTGCTCGCACGGCTGTACGCGAGCGACGGAGCAGCGCGGCGCCCGCCGAGCGCGCGCGGCCGTCTCGTCCAGATCCTCCGCGACACCGTCGAGATGCTCGGAGAGCCGATCGGCCGCCGACGCGCCGCGACGTGGTCGGCCTGTCGGCCTGCACCTGGACTTCGCGGCCCTTGCCGCGGCGCCTCGTCGGGCGATCGGTCGGGATCGAGCTAGTCCCGCTCGAGGCGGTCTTCGTCACGTCGGCGCTGGCGCTCGGCGTTGCGATCCCTCGTCGCCGGGTTACATCGGCACGTACCAGTGGATCGGCGTCGCGGCGCTCGGGCTGCTCGACGTGCCTGTCGAGCAGGCGCTCGCGTTCTCGATCCTCATGCAGGCGAGCTGGTACGTCCCGACGACGCTCGTCGGCGGGGCGTTCATCGGTGTCCGGGCATTACGCAGAGGCGATCCACGGCCGATGTGATCTCGGTTAAAGCGCCGACGCGCTGGGACCAATACCCTAAGTGAGTATTCTCGTCGTCCTTCCGCTGATCAAGTACAGGGCAACCTCGGCGCGCTAGACGCCGGGATCGAGCAGGTCGGAGGCACCAGGCTAGTTCGAGCTCCCGTACGACGACCTCGCGTTCAAGATCTGAGCTTGCATCGCAGCAGTACTAGCGTGACGGAGTTCCGATCGCCGCCATCAGCGCCCGGCGCATGCGCGTACCAGTCTCGCTGTCCTTGACCGCCAACACGTCGCAAGCACCCGCCAGGACGAGTTCGAACGACCGTGGCGAGAAGGGCTCGATGCTGTACCGGCGGAGGTGGAAACGGTCGCTCTGCGGCGAGTTCGCTCCGAAGATCCCGGTGAAGGCCAGCTTGTAGCCGGCCTGCTCAACAAGGCCCGGATGCTCCGGCCCGAAGTCCGCGGCCGTACCCTTCACGTATGCGAACGCCTCGACTTCCCGTTCGAGCCGCTCCTCGAGTCGACGCTTCGACGTCACGAGCTCGCGCGTCGCCGTCTCGGCATCGAGCTCGGAAAATCGCGTGTGACTCACACCGTGGGACTCGATCCGAATGCCCGAGGCCTCGAGCTCGGCGAGGTCGCTCCACCGAATCGTTCGATTCCGGACGCCGAGATCTCGGAGAGCCGTCTCGTGTGGCAGCGGTGTGTGGTCGCCCAGGAAGCCCACCGGGACGAATAGCACCGCGGGGTACCCGTGACGAAGCAGAATCGGAGCCGCGTTGTCGAGATTGTCGCGGTAGCCGTCGTCGAACGTGATGAGCACCGCCTTCCGGGGAAGGGGCACGCCGGCGAGGTAGTGGTCACGCACCGCCTCGAGCGACACCGGCTGGTACCCGAGTTCCGAGAGGAGCGCCATCTGCACGGCGAACGTCCGGGTCGGAACGGTGATGGGATTCGGCCAGAGATCATTGACCTTGTGGTACGTGAGCACCCGAAGCGTCCGGTCGTCGTCTTCCGTCGACGAGCCGAAGAGGTTCAACGTCTCTCCGACCCCGCGATAAGTAGCGCTCTTCGCGAGCTGGAACGCGCGGAGTGCGGTCGCCGACATGCTACGGACTGACCTCGGCGAGGAGATCGAGCGCGTCACGCTCCGCCGCATGGTGAACGCGTAAGAGATGGAGCAGCGCGACAGCCGGCTCGTCAGCGGACCGCGCAGCGTGGTGCACGAATCTGTTCGTAATCGGTTGCAAAGAGACAGCGTCGAGTCTGCTGATCGGCTCGGACGCAGTTCAGGATAAGCCCGCGACGAGCCTGAAGACGAGCCCAAGACCAGACCTCGGTCTGAAGGAATCGACCTGCATGGTCGATACCCTCAAGTGCCGTGATCTCGGTCGTCGTCCCCCTGCTCAACGAAGAGCACTCGCTCGAGACGTTGTACGACGAGATCGCGAGAGCGCTCCGCGCGCGCGGCGAGGAGTTCGAAGTGGTCTTCGTCGACGACGGGTCGACCGACGGCAGCCTCTCCGTCCTCACTCGACTGCATGACGAGATGACAAACGTTGTAGTCGTCCACCTCCGACGCAACTTCGGCAAGGCGGCTGCACTCCAGGCGGGCTTTCTGGAAGCTCGAGGCGACGTCGTCGTCACGATCGACGCAGACCTTCAGGACGACCCCGCCGAGATCCCTCAGCTCCTGGCGAAGCTCGACGAGGGCTTCGATCTCGTCTCGGGGTGGAAGACTCGCCGCAACGATCCGTTCCTCAGACGTCTCTTCTCGCGGATCTTCAACTGGGCGACGGGCGCCGTCTCCGGCGTGCATCTCCACGACGTCAACTGCGGCCTCAAGGCTTATCGATCGGAGGTGCTCCGGGGAATGCGCATCTACGGCGAGCTCCACCGCTTCATTCCGGTGCTCGCCGCCTACCGCGGATTCCGGATCGCCGAGATACCCGTGAACCACCGAGCGCGCCAGCACGGTCGCTCGCGCTACGGCCCCGAGCGCTACCTCCGCGGGTTCTTCGATCTTCTGAGCGTCACCTTCATGGGCCGGTACCGACACAGACCCCTGCACCTCTTCGGCGGCGTCGGGCTCTTCATGGGGGCGGTCGGATTCATCTTCCTTCTCTATCTCACGATGCTCAAGCTCTGGGGTCACGGCATCGGGACGAGGCCTTTGCTCACACTCGGCGTGCTCCTCGTGGTGGTCGGGATTCAGCTCATCTCGCTCGGACTGATCTCGGAGCTGGTGACGTCCCAGCACGAGGAGCGCGTCGACGAGCGCGAGCGCATCGACCTGATGGTCGAAGAAGTGCTCCGCTGACTCGCCAAGAGCACGCGGGAACCCGTGAACATCCTCGCGCTCACCTCCTCGTACCCGCGGTACGAGGGGGATCCAACGGCACCGTTCATCGAGTCGATCACGAAGCACATCTCCGCGAGAGGGCACCGCATCGATCTCGCCCTCCCCGCCAACCACGAATGGCGTCGACCCGGAAACGAGGACGATGTGCACTACCACCTCTACCGGTACACGCCGATCGCATCCTGGACGCCTTGGGGTTACTCCGAATCGCTGCAGGCAGGCGTAACGATCAAGGCGCCGCTGTATGCGCTCGCGCCACTCGTCGTCGCCAGCGCCTTGCGGACCGCGAACTCCGTGCTCGCTCGTCAGCCGATCGATCTCGTGCATGCACACTGGGCGATCCCGAACGGGCCAATCGCCGCCCGTGCGGCACGTCGTAGTGGACTGCCGCTCGTCGTCAGCTTGCACGGCTCCGACGTCTCGATCTCCGAGCGGATCAAAGCGATCGGGCTAATTACGCGCCATACATTCGCCCACGCAGCAGCCGTCACCGCGCCCAGCGAAGATCTGCTCGAACGAGCGGCGCGGTTGGGGGCGCGAGGCGATCTCAGACTGATCCCGTACGGAGCCGACGTCGACGCGCTGAGCGCGACGCCGGAGGCCGCCGCGCAGCTCCGTTACAGGCTCGGCCTGGCAGAAGATCGAGTCGTTGTCGCCGGAATTGGGCGCTTCATCACGGTGAAGGGCTTCTCGTACCTCCTCGACGCATTCGCAAAGGCGCGCGCCTCGAGCCCGGAGCTTCATCTGGTGCTCGTCGGGGACGGCGACCTGCGTTCGGAGCTCGAGCTGCGCGCGCGCGAGAACGACGTCCTCGAGCACACGACCTTCCCGGGCATGGTCAACCGCGACGAGATCGCCGCGTACCTCGCGCTTGCCGACATGGTCGTCGTACCCTCTGTCCGCTTCGAGGGCATCGTCGACGGCTTGCCGAACGTGGCGCTCGAAGCGATGGCTGCCGGCAAGCCGCTGGTCGCCTCGCGCATTGGCGGACTACCTGCAGCTCGTGCGCGACGGAGGCACCGGTCTCCTCGTCGACGTGAGGGACGTCGACGCTCTCGCGATGGCGATCATCAGACTGTCGCGCGATCCGGATCTGCGCCTACGACTGGGCGCGAGCGCACGCGAGGACATCCGCGCAAACCGCAGCTGGGACTCGACGGCGGCGCAGATTCATCGACGTCTTCGAACGTGCGCTTGCGTGCCGCTAGAAGACCGGTGTCTCGCGCCAGACGCCCCACACCTCACGGAGCGCGTCGCACATCTCGCCGAGCGTCACGTAGTCGCGTGCAGCGTCGACGATCGGCGGCATGAGGTTGACGTCCTCGCGCGAGGCCGCCTCCGTCAGCGCGGCGAGCCTGCTCTCGACCTTCGCCGAGTCGCGGCCGGCCTTGACACCGGCGAGCCGGTCGATCTGCTTGCGCTCGAGCGCCGGGTCGATCTTCAGGATCGGGATCGGCTGCTCGTCGTCGTGCACGTAGCGGTTCACACCGACGATGACGCGCTTCCCCGACTCGACCTCGGACTGGTAGCGGAACGATGCCTCGGCGATCTCGCGCTGGAAGAAGTTGTCCTTGATCGCCGCGACCACTCCGCCGAGCTGGTCGATGCGGTCGAAGTACTCGTACGCCTGGGCCTCGAGCGTGTTCGTGAGCCTCTCGACGTGATACGAGCCGCCGAGCGGGTCGATCGTGTCGACCGCTCCCGACTCGTGGGCGATGACCTGTTGGGTGCGGAGGGCAAGCCGAGCGGCCTCCTCCGTGGGCAGCGCGAGCGCCTCGTCGAAGGAGTTCGTGTGCAGGCTCTGGGTCCCGCCGAGCACGGCGGCGAGCGCCTCGAGCGCGGTGCGCACGATGTTCACCTCCGGCTGCTGGGCAGTGAGCGACACGCCTGCGGTCTGCGTGTGGAAGCGCATGAGGAGCGAGCGCTCGTTGCGCGCGCCGTAGCGGTCGCGCAGCTCGCGTGCCCAGATCCGCCGCGCGGCGCGGTACTTCGCGATCTCCTCGAAGAAGTCGAGGTGCGCGTTGAAGAAGAAGGAGAGACGCGGCGCGAACTCGTCGACGTCGAGGCCGCGCTCGATCGCTGCTTCGACGTAGGCGAAGCCGTCGGCAAGCGTGAAGGCGAGCTCCTGCGCCGCGGTCGAGCCGGCCTCGCGGATGTGGTAGCCGGAGATCGACACCGGATGGAAGAGCGGCATCTCGCGCGCGCAGAACTCGATCATGTCCACGACCAGCCGCATCGACGGCTCGGGCGGGAAGATCCACTCCTTCTGCGCGATGTACTCCTTGAGGATGTCGGTCTGCGCCGTGCCGCGTAGGCGGTCGCGCGACACGCCCTGCTCCTCGCCGACGCAGACGTAGAAGGCGAGCATGATCGCCGCCGGCGAGTTGATGGTCATCGACGTCGAGACCTCGCCGAGCGGGATGCCGGCGAAGAGGGTCTCCATGTCGGCGAGCGAGTCGATCGCCACGCCCTCGCGGCCGACCTCGCCGAGCGAGCGCGCGTGATCGGAGTCGTAGCCCATGAGCGTGGGCATGTCGAAGGCCGTCGAGAGACCGGTCTGGCCGTGCTCCGTGAGGTAGCGGAAGCGCTCGTTGGTCTCCTCGGCGGTGCCGAAGCCGGCGAACTGGCGCATCGTCCACAGGCGGCCGCGATACATCGACGGGTACACCCCACGGGTGAAGGGATATGCGCCCGGGTAGCCGAGGTCGCGGGCGTATTCGACGTCCACGTTCTCGGGAGTCGAGAGCGGATCGTTCTCGATCCCCGAGATCGTCGAGAAGAGCTCGTCGGTGCGCTCGGGGGCGCGCTCGTAGACGTTCTCGCGCCAGGCGTCGAGTGACTCGGCCGCGTCGCGGTCCTCGGTCGTCGCCATCGCGCCGAATTGTAGGTGGCGGCTGCAGCCGGACCTGATCGCAAGAACGAGGGATGGGAGGTGCTCGGGCCTCCGCCGACGACACACGCGTGCGGGCGCGGCCTCTTCTCGCAGCACTCGTCGGCACGTTCACCGTCGCTGCGTTCGTCGGCGCCTCCACGAATGCCACCGCCGGTCGCGCGTGCCTGAGCGGGACCCGTGACGGCGGATACGCATATGCGGGGAACCAGGCCGCTCAGCACGGGCACGGCGTGCGCGCAACCATCACGATGACGCGAAGGCCGAACGTCGAGGCGGGCCACGTCGCGGGCTGGGTCGGTGTCGGCGGCCCCGGACAGGGAGCGAACGGCGAGGACGCCTGGATCCAGGCCGGGATCGCGTCGCTGCCCGGCATGGATCCGATGATCTACGCCGAGATCATGCGAGCGGGGCACGCGGCGCCCCAGTTCGTCCCGATCGAGGAAGGCGTCGCACCGGGTCGGAGCCATGACCTCGCTGTTCTCGAGTCGGCCGCCCGCCCGGGCTCGTGGCGCGTCTGGGTCGACGGGCAAGCAGTGACCAAGCCCGTCCGCATGCGCGGCTCGTCGGGTCGCTGGGCGCCGATCGCAACCGCCGAGAGCTGGAACGCCGGCACGGCGGTCTGCAATGCGTTCGCGTTCCGGTTCGAGCGCGTCTCGGTGTCGTACGGCGGAGGCGGCTCGTGGCGTCCGTTCGTGCCCGGCCACCGCTTCCTCGACGGCACCAACGTGCTGCGCGACCTGGCGTCGGCACCCGCCGGAGTCCGGCGTGTACCGGCGCACGCTCGCCGGCGAGACGGTCGTGCCGTACGCGTTCGTCGCGAGCTCCGGCTAGGTATTCCGCACCCTCACCGCCGCGAGCTCGTAAGAGCCGGGCGGGAATCCCATGACGGTCGGCCAGGCACCGACGAGGCGGGCGTTCCCGCAGGGCTCCTCGAGGTCGATCGGCCGATCGAGCCGACTGACGTACACGCTGTAACGCCGCGCACCGTCGCATTCGAACGTCAGCGTCGACGCCTCGGGAATGGAGGCGGGTCGATGTTGCAACCGTGGTCGCCTGAAGCGCGATGCCGACATCGTGTGCGTTCCGCACAGGATGCGGTGTACGTAACGCTCGCGAGCTGCTCGCTCCGTAAGCGTGGGATTCCGTGTGAGCGTGCGTAGGCCGTCGTTGCGACGACGAACCCGCGCCAAGACGACAGAGGTCACCACGAGGCCGGCCTCCGCGAAGAAGGCCGAACGCCGGGTGACCGAGAGCGCGCGCCATATCGCCCACGTGATGAGTACGACTGCCGACGATTCCGACGAGGATCGCGGGCAGGATGAAGTCGCGGGCCAGGCCGTAGCGGAGATGAGGCGAGCCGGAAAGGGTGTTCGCCGTGTAGCCGATCACGAGGCCGGTCGCGGCGATCGTCAACTCGAGCGGAAGTCGAAGCGCCCTCCGCGGTGACCCTTCTTTCGGGTTTCGATACGCGCGCGCGACCAACACGCGCGCAGACCGCGATGCAAGCTGGCAGCAGGACGAGCGAGGGCAGCTGCACTGCGAGCGGCTGACTCCAGAGCCGATAGTTGCCGGCCTCGGCGACTTGCGGTGGCAGAAGCTGGTGGCCTGGATTCTGGTAATCGGCAATCGAGCAGACCGCCCGGAAACAAGGGTCGACGAACAGCTGAACGAGCTTGGTGGGGAGCAAGCCGAAGCTAAAGGTCGGCGTCGAGGCGACCTCGGCTCTCGTCAACGTGCGCGGACAGCTGGTCGAGGTTGCTCCCGTACAGAACGAAGAGCCCTCGCTTTCCCGTCGCGGCGTAAACCGCCCCTAGAACGACGAGGAACGATGCCGCCCCGCTGACGACCTCGACGAATCGCGGACTTCTGTAGCGCATATCGCGGGAGTCCGGCAAGCAGCGACCGCTGCGATCCCCCACGCAGCGATCAACGCCGCGAACTCGAAGCGTTCTCGTCAGGAACAGCAGGGCGACCAGGGCTCCGATGAGCGCACCTCGCGCTGCTCGACGGGAGTTCCACGCGAAGCGTGCGACGAGGATCGCAACGGCAAGGGCGGCAGTGAAGAAATGCGTCCATGGAACGTCCGACCAATGCCACGTCCCGGCGGCGAAGGCGAGACCGGCAAAGGCAAATTGACCAGAGAGCGTCACGAGCGGCGGTGCGCCTGCGAGCGCCCGCAACCCGACGCGCACGAGAACGAGGCCCCCGGCAATGGCGAGGACGTAGCTCATGCGCGAGACGAGAACGAGGGAGTCCTGGGGTGTAAGACGGAGGACCTCGTGGACGAGTCGCGCGGTCGCGATGTACGCAGGCCCGACGATATTGTCGGACACCGCAGCGGAATGGCCCGTGCTCAGTGTCTCCCGCAGCGCCGTGAGATAGAGGCGCTGGTCGTACCACGAGCGGAACATGACACCCGACCAGCCACTCGTCGGGAGCAGGAAGTAGAAACCGACCCACCCAAGCGCGAAGTAGCGGTCGATGGCGGCGGTGAATGCTTCGATCCTCGTGGCGGATCGCTCGACCACGGCCGGGTTCACAGAGTCACCGATCGTACGGATTCGACGCCTTCGCGGCGCCTCCCTCTCAGCGGACGATCTTGACCGGCGTGCCGAGCGGGACGCGGTTGCGGAGGAACTCGACGTCGCGGTTGTCCATGCGCACGCAGCCGTGCGAGACCGCCTGGCCCAGAAGGTTCGGCCACGGCGTGCCGTGGACGCCCACGATGCCCCCGCCCGGCCAGTCCGTCAGCTTCGAGTACGCGCTCGTCTCGAACGCGTAGGCGCCGAGGATCGACCAGTCCGGGTCGATCGACGGGTTGAACTTGTCGGTGACGTAGAAGAGGCCGAGGGGGGTCTCCGCGCCGGGCTTGCCGACGGCGACCTTGCCGGAGCGGACGAGCCGGCGCGCCGTCCCAGAACTCGAACCTGCGGGCGCCGCGATAGACGATCAGCCGCTTCTCCACGGGACGGAGCTCGAGCGCCCCGGCCCGCACCCACCCCGTGCGCCCGTTGGGCCGGCCCGGAACGCTGATCCGGTACCAGGTCGGCTTCCCCGCCTTCGACCGGACGGCGTCGAGGGCGAGCACGTACTGCGGGCGGAAGTCGGGCCGGAACTGCTTCAGGACGGCGATGCGCGCCGCGCCTGCCTTCGGCCTCGCCAGCACCGCGACCTGCCGCCACGCGATCGTCCCGGAGCCCACGACGTCGACCTCCGACGGCCGTGTCGCGCGCGCGCCGGCAGCGGGAGCAAGCGAGGCGCCGAACGCCACCGCGGACAGCGTCGCGACGGCGAACGCGAGGACGGCCGCCCGGCGCGAACGCGCAAGTGACAACTTGCCACTTGCGCCGATCGTGCGCCCAGTTGGCGGGGCCGGGAGCTTGCAACAGCTTGTCACTGTGAGTATTTGCCATGACGTCGATCCAGCACTTGTGGCCGAGGGGTGACCGCAGCCACCCCTCGGCCTCTTGCGTAGCGCCCCCTCCCCGCTAGCCCGTGAGCGGCGGGAGGAAGACCCCCACGACCCCGATGCGCTTGGGGCCACAGAGCTTCTGGTTGGACTCCACGACTCCGGCGGTGATGATCCCGGGCTTCTTCGGGTTGATCCGAAGGGTCGCCACGCCCTTGCCGTTCGTGCGCGCGGACTTGGAGACGCCCGCGCCGGAGACCCGGACGGTCGCGCCCTTGACCCGCTTGCTTCCGGCGGTCACCTTCGCCGTGACCTTGTCCGGCTTGCCGTCGGCCGTGATCATCTTCGGCGAGACGGTCAGGGTCAGGCAGACCTGCGGCTCAGGCGTCGGCTTGACCACCGGCGGCTTGAGCGGAGCCGGGACGATCGTCACTGCCGAGTCGACGTTGTCGGCCGGGTTGGTCTCGCGACCGCCGCTGCCGGTCACCGTCGCCGTGTTCGTGTGCGAGCCGACCGTGGTCGCCCGACCGGTGATCTTGATCGTCACCGTCTGACCGGGTGCGATCGTGCCCAGGCTGCACGTGACGAGCGCCGACGACAGGTTGCACGTGCCCTGCGACGGGTTCGCCGTCAGGTACGTGATGCCGGCGGGCGCCGGATCGGCGAGCTGCACGTTCGTCGCCGTGTCGGGGCCCTTGTTGGTCACGGTCAGCGTGTAGTTGACGATTCCGTTGAGCGGCGTCGGCGAGCTCGCGTCCTTCTGGATCACGAGATCGATGAGCCGCGGCGTGATGTCGACCTTCGCGTCGTCGGACGCCGTCAGCGTGTGCCCGGCGGGATCGTGGCCGGTGACGGTCACGACGTTGACGTGCGAGGTGCCGCCGACGCCCGTGATCGTCTTCGTGAACGTGCAGTTCACCTTCTCGCCCGGGTTCATGTTGATCGGGACGTCGAAGCAGCCGTTGCCGCCGTCGTCGTCGAGGTCGCCGAACTTGTCGTCGACGACGTTGTCGATCGTGACCTTCACGTCCGCCGACGTGTTCGTGATCGTGACGGAGAACGTGACGGGGCCGCCCGGCTCCTTCACGGTCGTCGGGTCGGCCGACTTCGAGACGCTGATCGAGCCCTGGCCGCGCGGCACGTCGTTGTTCGTGACCGTGCAGGTCGCGGTCTCGCCCAGCGCGAGCAGGATGTTCGCGCATCCCTGGTACGTCGTCGTGTAGCCGGCCGAGGCGGGCTCCTCGACGCCGTAGGTCCCGGCCGGCACGGTCAGGTCGTTCTGGCCGTCGGCCTCGAATGCCTGCGCCTGACCGCCGTTCACCTTGAACGAGAAGTCCTGCGCCTGCTTCGTTCCGCCGTCGTTGTTGACGACGACCTTCTTCACGATCAGCGTCGCGGGCTGGTCGTCGTTCGTGACCGTGCACGTCGCGGTGCCGCCGTTCGGGATGACGACCTGCGAGCAGTTGTCGTACGTCGTCGCGTAGCCCTCGGCCGCGGGCTCCGTCACCGTGTAGGCGCCGGCATCGACGGTCAGGTCGTTCTGGCCGTCCAGCTCGAACGACTGCGCCTCGCCCCCGTTCACCTGGAACGAGAAGTCGTCGGCCGTCGCCTTCCCGCCGTCGTCGTTGACGACGACCTTCTTGACGATCAGCGTCGCCGGCCGGTCGTCGTTCGTGACCGTGCACGTCGCCGACTCGCCCGGCGCGAGCTCGATGTTCGCGCAGCCGTCGTACGTCGTGGCGTACCCGGAGGCTGCCGGCTCGGTGACGCTGTACGTGCCCGCGTCGACCGTCAGCTCGTTCTGGCCGTCCGCCTCGAAGGGCTGCGCCGAGCCGCCGTTCACCTGGAACGAGAAGTCGTGGGCCGTTGCGGTCCCGCCGTCGTCGTTGACGACGACCTTCTTGACGATGAGCGTCGCCGGCTGGTCGTCGTTCGTGACGGTGCACGTCGCCGTGCCGCCGTTCGGGATGACGACCTGCGAGCAGTTGTCGTACGTGGTCGCGTACCCGCGCTGCAGCCGGCTCGACGACGGAGTACGTGCCGGCGTTGACCGCCAGCTCGTTCTGGCCGTCGGCCTCGAACGACTGCGCAGAGCCGCCGTTCACCTTGAACGAGAAGTCGTCGGCGGTCGCGGTGCCGCCGTCGTCGTTGACGACGACCTTCTTGACGATGAGCGTCGCCCCGCGATCGTCGTTCGTGATCGTGCAGGTCTTCGACTGGCCGGGCGTGATCGTGCCCGCGCAGCCCGCGGAGTAGCTCGCCTCGTACTGAGGATCGACCGTCTCGGTGACGCCGTACGCACCGGCGTTGATCGAGACTGCGGTGCCGGGCGACTCGGCGCCAGCGAAGCTCGCCGGGCTCGGATTCGATCCCGTGACCGAGATCGCGAACTGCCCGGCGTTCTTCGTGCCGCCGTTGTCGTTGATCACGTGCTTGATGACGGTCAGGCCCGCGGCCTGGTCGTCGTTCGTGAGGACGCACGTCTTGCTGTCGCCGATCCCGACCGTGACGTGGCCCGTCGAGTCGCAGTCGCCCGAATAGCTCAGTGCGTAACCGGCCGAGCCAGCGGTCTCGACGACCTGGTACGAGCCGGCGTCGAGGGACTTCGTCGTGCCGGGGCTCTCGGCACCGGCGAACGACTCGACGGTGCTCGCGCCCTGCTTGATCTGCATCGTCCACGCCGAGGCGACCGCGGTTCCGCCGTTGTCGTTCACGACGTGCTTGACCACCGTCAGCCGAGGCGCGGCGTCGTCGTTCGTGAGCACGCACGTCTTCGTCTGGCCGGCGCCGACGGCGACGTTGCCCTGCGCGTCGCAGTCGCCCGAGTACGAGAGGACGTACCCGGAGGGACCGCCCGTCTCGCCCACGTTGTACGTGCCGGGCGTGAGCTCGGTCGAGGTGCCGGGACTCTCGGCGCCCGCGAACGGGCTGCCGCCGATGTCGGAGCCGCCCTGCTTCACGTGCATCGACCACGCCGAGGCGACCGCCGTGCCGCCGTCGTCGTTCACGACGTGCTTGATCACGACGAGGTGCGCGCGCTTCGTGTTCGTGAAGGTGCAGGTGACGTTCTCGCCGGCCGAGAGGCCGATCGAGCTCGGGCTCGAGCCGTCGCTGCAGGTCGCGCCCGTCTGGTCCCAGCCGGAGGGAACCGACTCGGAGACCGAGTACGTGCCGGCGGCCAGCGGCCCGGACGCGTTCTGCTGTCCGTCCGAGAGCTGGAAGTCCGCGCCGTAGCTCCGCGAGAAGGTGAAGAGCTGCGGATCGCCGTCCGGGTTCGTCTGCTTCTCGACGACGATCGAGCCGCGCTTCGTGTTCGTGTACGTGCACGAGACGGTCTCGCCGGGGTCGAGGTCGATGTTCGCCGTCTGCCCGGAGACCGTTGTGCCGCTGTCCTCGTCCGTGCAGGTGAGGCTCGTGAAGTCCCAGCCGGCGGGAGGCGCCGACTCGGTGACGGTGTACGACCCGGCCGAGAGGCTCGTGAAGGACTGGCTCCCGCTGCCGCCGGAGGTCGTGATCGAGAACGGGCTCGAGATACCGCCCGTCCCCGTGTAGCCGAACGTCCCGTCGCCGCCGACCGCGACCTTGTGGATCACGATGTTGGCCGGCGCGAGGATCGCCCCGGACATGATCTGGTTGTCGCGGTTGCCGACCGAAGCGCCGTCGGCCGCCGTGATGCGGATGTGGTACGGGCCGCCCGAGATCGAGCCGGCACCGACCCCCGCGCCCCAGCCGCGGGGACCGATGCTCGGCGCGAGATGCCCACCGAAGAGGAGCATGACCTTCGCTCCATCGGCCGTCGACGGAACCGAGTACGTCAGCGTGATGTGCGCGTACTCGTCGCCCGATCCTGCCGGATCGTCGTGCGTGTATGCCGAGGCGCCGGTGAGCTGCCCACCGTAGAGCGTGAAGACCTGGCCGCCGAGCTGGTGCCCGGAGGTGGCGCTGCCCGACCCGTTCAGATCCGCGACGACGGTGGGGTCGCTCGGAATCGCGAGCGTCGAGGCCGAGCCGGGAACGCAGTCCGACGCGTTGAGGTTCGCGCAGCGATCAGCGCTCGTCTGCGTCTGGTTCCAGGTCGCGAGGGAGTCGTACGCGTGCACCCCACCCTTGCGGGTGAGGAAGGAGATCTCGACCGTGCGACCGGTGGTCGGGCCGTTCTTCGGGAGGTCGAGGATCACGCGCTGTGGCGTGACGTCGTCCTCCGCGTAGTGCGAGTTGTTGGCATTCAGGATCCCGTTGATCCAGTCCTGCGGACAGTCCGTCGCCGTGCTCGGCGGCCCGCCGTTGGCGCACTGGTCGAAACCCGAGACCGAAGCCTCCGTTCCGGGCGCGGCGCCCGATACCGCCGCGATCGTCAACAGGGCTGCCGCCGCAACTGTCGCGACGACGAGCGTCTTGAGGGTACCCACCTTCCCCATCTCCGTTGTCTCCCTTTCGCTCGCGAACTCGATGCGAACCCCCGTGCTTCCCCCTCGAGCTTCAAGCGCAATGGGCCCAGAACTGTGATCGGGTCGCACGGTAGCCCCCGTTCGGGGCACGGTAAATCCCTTGAACGAGGGTCTGGAGCGACGGGTGGGAACCGCCTTGCTGACCCGTTTGGGGGCCTCCCCGATAGCGCTGCAGAGGGAGAGTGGAGCGGCGTCGGGAGCCTGTGCGACACTGCTTGACGTGCGCGTCGTGATCGCCGACGACCACAGGCTCGTCCTCGACGGGATCAAGCGGGCGCTCGAAGCCGACGGCGGCTTCGAGATCGTCGGCGAGACCCAGTCGGGTACGCAGGTGCTCCCACTGGTCGGACAAGACGAACCCGGACCTCGTGCTCCTCGACGTCCGCATGCCGCACATGGACGGCCTCGCGTGCCTCGACCAGCTGCGCACGCGACATCCCGCGGTGAAGGTCGTGATGCTCTCGGCCTCGTCGAACCCCGAGCTCGTCGAGGCCGCGCTGCGCCGCGGCGCCTCCGCCTACGTGATCAAGACGGTGAACCCGGACGACCTGCCGGCGACGCTACGCCAGGCGCTCGAGGGAAACGTCCACACCGCGGTCGGAGGCGAGGAAGGGGAACGCGCGAGCGCGAAGGCTCTCGGCCTGACCGAGCGCGAGCTCACCATCCTCGGCGCACTCGCTCGCGGCCTCTCGAACGACGAGATCGCGAAGGAGTTCTGGGTCGCCCCGCAGACCGTGAAGTTCCACCTCACCAACATCTACCGCAAGCTCGGCGTGAAGAACCGCACCGAGGCCACACGCATCGCGTACCAGCACGGTCTCGTGGAAAGCCCCATTTACGCCGACGAATAGGGCATGACGTCGACGGTCAGCCCGGTGGGCTCTGACCCCGCGAGCGATGCTCGCGCTCCGGCGCCGAACCCGGCGCCGGCTCCGAGAGGTCGCTTCCGGAGGATCCTCGAGGAGGAGTACATCCTCTTCGTCCTGCTGGCCGGGTTCGGCCTCATCTTCCTCCTCATCTTCCCGCCGGCGCTCGTCGTCAACGACAGCTGGCTGAACCTCGTGAGCGGGCGCGAGGTCGTGCACCACGGCCTTCCCAGCCACGACGAGCTCACCGTCTACGGGCTGGGCGCGACCTGGACGGATCAGCAGTGGCTCGCGCAGGTCTTCATGTATGCCGTCTACAGCCTCGGCGGTTTCGCGCTCCTCTCGATCGCGACCTGCGTGTCCGTCGTCGGCGCGTTCTCGATCGCCGCCGCCGCCGCGCGGTCGCTCGGCGCGGGCGCGCGCGCCTTCTGGGTCATGTTCCTCCCCGTGCTCGTTGCCGCCCCGTGGGCCTGGTCGATCCGCGCCCAGATGCTCGCGCTTCCGCTGTACACCGCGCTCCTGTGGCTCCTCGCCAGCGAGGCGCGCACCCCGACGCGCCGGGTCTGGCTCGCGCTCCCTCTCCTCGTCCTCTGGGCGAACATCCACGGGAGCGTCGCGCTCGGCGCCCTCCTCGTCGTCCTGCTCGGCGCATACGAGCTCGTGCGCAGCCGTGGCCGCAGCTGGGCGCGAAGCGTCGGCCTCGTCGTCCTCGCCCCGCTCGCCGTCCTCGTCACGCCGTACGGGCCTGCGGCGACAGTCCGCTACTACCACTTGCTGCTCATCGACCCGCCCTTCGCCGGAAGGGTCACCGAGTGGCGCTGGGCCTCCCCCGGCACGGACACGATGTTCTTCTACGCCCTCGCGGCGATCGCGATCGTCCTCGTCTGGCTCGGGCGCCGGAGGCTGAGGGTCTTCGACGTGCTCGTCCTCGCGCTCACGCTCGCGGGCGGTCTCGAGGCGATCCGTGGGATCGTGTGGTTCGCGCTCGCATGCATGGTCTTCCTCCCGGTCGCGATCGGGAACAGGCTCGAGAGCAAGCGCCAGGGCGAGCCGCGACGCGGCCTCAACATCGCCATCGCGACGGGCCTCACCGTCGCGCTCGTCGCCGTCGCAGGCTCCATGTTCGCGCGGGACGAGACGTGGTTCGAGGACTACTGGCCCCGGGACGGTCGTCCAGGCCGTGCACGCAGAGCTGCAACCCGGCGACCGCGTGTTCGCGCCGGACCGCTTCTCGGACTGGATGCTGTTCAAGATTCCCGAGCTTCGTGGCAGGGTCGCGTACGACGTGCGCTTCGAGCTCTACGACCGCGCGTTCTTCGACCGGCTGCAGGACTACAACTTCGAGGACGGCCCGAACTGGAAGTCGTTCGCCGACGGCTACCGGATCGTGATCGTCGACGAGACGCGCATGTCCCACACGAAGCACCTCCTCGAGGAGCCCGGGGCGCGCGTGATCTACCGCGACGACGAGAT
>CAVZNK010000009.1:0-19492 GCA_963776555.1 uncultured Gaiellaceae bacterium
ACGAGGAGACCGTCCTGCACACGAACGTCGACGGCGTGCTCCGGATCACCCGGCTCAGCCTCCCGCACGTCCGCGACGGCGGCCACATCCTGTTCATGGGCTCGGTCGCCGGACGGCAGGCGTACCAGAATGCAGCCTCTTACGTCGCGGCGAAGTTCGGCGTTCGCGGCTTCGTCTACGCGCTTCGCGAGGATCTGCTCGGCCGCCCGATCCGGATCACGACGGTCGACGCCGGCCTCGTCGCCGGCACCGAGTTCTCGCTCGTTCGCTTCAAGGGCGATGCCGACAAAGCGTCCTCCGTGTACGACGGGGTCGACCCGCTCACACCCGACGACGTCGCGGACTGTGTCCTCTTCGCCGTCACCCGACCGCTGCACGTCAACGTCGACGAGATCGTGATCAAGGCCCTCGCCCAGTCGAGCGGCTCGCGGATCGTTCGCCGCGAGGATTAGTGGTCGCTCCGGGAAGGACGCCCCCGCTTCGCGTGGCTGCAAACACTTCGCATGCCGTCGTCCTCGGTCGGCCACGTACGTTCCAGTACGCGGCCTCCCTGCGTCCTAGGCCTGCTCGGTTTTCGCCGGCGAATCAGGCCCGTGCTTCCCGGAGCGACCACTAGCGGATGCTCACGATCCTGGAGGGATCGACGTTCTGCATCTCGGACGATCGGGGTGACATCGCGGCGGAGACGAGCGGCTTCTTCGCCTACGACACGCGCTTTCTCTCGCGGCTCGTCCTCCGCGTGGGCGATACGGCGCCGTTGCTCCTCTCATCCGGGCGCGTCGAGCACTTCCAGGCGGCCTTCTATCTGCGCAACGGCGTCGCGAATGGCTTCCTCCCGCGTGACGCGATCTCGATCTCGCGTCAGCGCTTCGTCGGCACGGGGATGCAGGAGCGCGTGACGCTGCGGAACGAGTACACGAAGCGCATCGAGGTGGAGGTGGCGATCGAGGCCGAGGCGGACTTCGCGGACATCATCTCCGTGAAGCACCACGACTTCTCGCTGGGCGATCCCGAGCTGGCGCAGCCGCTCCCACCTCCTGCGCCTGCGACCCTCGACAGCGATGACAGCCGGCTCTCGATCGTCGACCCCCGCGGCGACCTCGCGACGAGGCTGCGATTCTCGAGGCCGGGACGGCTCGACGGCAACACTATGATCTACGGGGTCACGCTCGACCCGCACGAGCGCTGGGAGCTCAGTGTCGACATCCACCCCTGGCTCGAGGGCGATGCCGAGTCGGGCGAGCAGCTCGACGAGGAGCGCGAGACGGTCGGCGACGTCGTCGCGGCCTGGACGCTGCGGGTTCCGCGCGTCCGTGGCGGGTGGGAGAGCCTCCGCCGCGCCTTCGATCGCTCGATAGCTGATCTCGCGGCCCTGCGCATGCGAACCGGGGAGGAACGGAGGCCGCTGTTCGCTGCCGGGATGCCGTGGTTCATGACCGTGTTCGGACGTGACACGGCGATCACCTCGCTGCAGACGCTCCTCCTCGGTCCCGAGATCGCCTTCGGCGCGCTCGAAGCGCTAGCCGACCTGCAGGCGCAGGAGGAGGACGCCTCGATCGACGCCGAGCCCGGGAAGATCGTCCACGAGACACGGGAGGGGCGCTGCGCGGAGACGTGGTTTCCGCGCTACTACGGGTCGGTCGACTCGACGCCACTCTTCCTCGTGCTCCTCGCCGAGACCTGGCGCTGGACCGACGACTCGTCGTTCGCGAGGCGCCTGCGCGGGCCGGCGATGTTGGCGCTCCAGTGGATCGACCGCTACGGCGATCGAGACGGCGACGGCTTCGTGGAGTACAGCCGCATGGTGGACAGCGGCCTCGCGAACCAGTCGTGGAAGGACTCGGGCGACTCGCAGCGCTTCCAGGACGGCACTTTCGCCAAGGCGCCGATCGCGGCCGTCGAGGTGCAGGGCTACGTGTACGACGCGAAGCGCGGGCTCGCGGAGCTCGCCCGGGAGGTGTGGCGCGAACCCGATCTCGCTGACATGCTCGAGCAGCAGGCCGACACGCTGCGTGGCCGTTTCGACGAGGCGTTCTGGGTCGAGGAGCGCGGCGGCTTCTACGCTCTCGCGCTCGACGGGGACAAGAAGCGCGTCGACTCGCGCTGCTCGAATATGGGGCACCTGCTCTGGAGCGGGATCGTGCCGCCGGAGCGCGTGCCCCAGGTGGTCGACCAGCTGCTCTCCGAGGAGCTGTGGACCGGCTGGGGCATCCGCACGATGGCGAGTGACGCGGCCGCGTTCAATCCGATCAGCTATCACAACGGCACAGTTTGGCCGCACGACACGGCACTCGCCGCCTGGGGTCTGGCGCGGCACGGCTACACGGCCGAGGCGCGGCGAGTCGGCCGCGCGCTCATCGAGGCGGCCGGACACTTCGACTGGTCGCTGCCCGAGGTCTTCGCCGGCTACGCGCGCGAAGAGACACCCTTCCCGATCGCGTACCCGACGGCGGCGCGGCCCCAGGCCTGGGCCGCGGGCACGCCGATCCTCCTCGTCCGGGTGCTGCTCGGGATCGAGCCCGATCGCGCGCGCCAGCGGCTCGTCACGACCGTGACCGACGAGCTCCCGAGCTGGCTCGAGGGGTTGCGCATCGAGGGCGTGCGGGCATACGGGCGAACCTGGACCATCGCCGTGGAGGGTGGACATGTAACGATTGCCGAAGGCGTATGAGCAGCCTCCGGCGTGACGCAGGCACCGCGGCCGCAAGGCGGCCGCCTTCAGAGATCTTCGGGCGCCAAGGTCTTGGTGCGCTCGGGATCCGCGCTCGCCGAGCCCGAGCTTGCACACGAGCGGAATCTGCGGTCGCAGATCGCGGTCTTGCGCAATGAGGGTCGGAATCATCTGTCCGGTCTGGTTCCCGGTGCCGCCTGAGGCGTACGGGGGCACAGAGCGGGTTGTCGCGTTGCTGGCCGACGGGCTCGTGGAGGGGGGACACGAGGTCACCCTCTTCGCATCGGGTGACTCACAGACGCGCGCCCGCCTCGAGTCGGCGTTCCACACGGCGCCGAGCGAGTGGATCGGACACACGTACTGGGAGATGCAGCATGCGCTCCTGGCTTTCGGCCGCGCGCGCGACTTCGACGTGCTGCACGATCACACGGGAATGCTCGGGCTCGCGTTCGGCGGGCTCGTCGACACACCGTTCTGCCACACCGTCCACGGGCCGCTCGACGGGCAGCCGGGACGGATGTACGAGCAGGTCGTCGAGTTGGCATCCAACGCGAAGCTGATCTCCATCTCCATGAACCAGCGCAAACCGAAGCCGCAGCTGCCGTGGGTCGCGAACTGCCCGAACGCGCTCGACCTGTCGATGTTCCCGTTCCGGCGCAAGCCGGGCGGCGAGTACCTCGTCTTCCTCGGCCGCATGAGCCCGGACAAGGGCGCCCACCGTGCGCTGGCGGTGGCGCTGGAGACCGGCCTCCCGCTGAAGATCGCAGCCAAGTGCAGAGAGCCGCTCGAGATCCGTTACTTCGACGAGTTCATTCGCCCGCACCTGGGCGGCTCGATCGAGTACGTCGGCGAGGTCGGCCACGCGGACAAGGTCGAGCTGCTCATGGGCGCGCGGGCGCTCATCTCTCCGATCGACTGGGAGGAGCCGTTCGGGCTGATGATGATCGAGGCGATGGCCTGCGGCACGCCGGTCATTTCGACGCGGCGTGGAGCAGTGGCCGAGATCGTCGAGCACGGAACGACGGGCGTCGTGGTCGACAACTACCGCGACATGGAAGAGCCTTCCGTCCTCGAGCTCGCGGACTCGCTCGATCCCGTCCTCATCCGGGAGCATGTCGAGGCGAACTTCTCGCCGAAGATCATGGTGGCGAATTACGTCGCGGCGTACGAGGCGACGATCGACGCCACCGGGTGAGAATCCGCTCCAGGTACGACCGCGAGATCGTCGGGCTCGCGCTGCCCGCACTGGGCGCGCTCGCGGCCGAGCCCGTCTACCTCCTCGTCGACACGGCGATCGTCGGCCATCTCGGCCGCCCCCAGCTCGCCGCGCTCGGGATCGCCTTCACGATCCTCGGAGGCACGTTCGCGATCTTCAACTTCCTCCAGTACGGGACGACCGCGCAGGTGGCGCGCGCGGGCGGGGCCGGGGAGCGGGAGACGGCCCGGCGGCTCGGGGCGCAGGCGGTGTGGCTCTCGCTCGTGTTCGGCTTCGCGGTGTCAGCGCTCATCGCGGTGCTTGCGCCGCAGCTCGTGTCACTGATGGGGGGAGAGGGGGAGACCGCCGACTACGCCGTCGAGTACCTGCGTATCGCCACGGTCGGCTTCCCGGCGGCCTTCCTCGCGCTCGGGGCGCAGGGCTACCTTCGCGGGGTCGCCAACCTGCGTACGCCGCTCGTGATCCTCATCGCGGGGAACGTCGCCAACGTCGTCCTCGAGGTGCTGTTCGTCTACGGGTTCGACTGGGGGATCGCCGGCTCGGCGTGGGGGACTGCATTCGCTCAGCTCGGGATGGGTGCGGCGTTCGTGGTCGTCGTGCTCCGCGCCCTCGAGCCCGGCGAGGCGACCGTGCAGCTCGCGCTCGCGCGCCGCGTGCTCTCCCTCGGGAAGTGGATCTTCATCCGCACGGCCGCGCTCATGCTCTCGTTCGTGCTGGCGGGCGCCGTGGCGACGCGCTTCGGCGACTCCGCCATCGCCGCGCACCAGGTCGCCTTTCAACTCTGGATCTTCCTGGCGCTCGTCCTCGACTCGGTCGCGATCGCGGGGCAGATCATCGTCGGCCGCGAGCTCGGCGCCGGACGGCGCGAGGAGGCCTACGGCGCGAGTGAGCGCATGATCTGGCTGTCGGTCGCGCTCGGCGGCGTGTTCGCGGCGTGCATGCTCGTGCTCGCCGGGGTGCTGCCCCGCGCGTTCACCGAGGACGCATCGGTCCTCGACCAGGCCGCGCTCCTGTGGCCGTTGTTTGCGCTCATGCAGCCGCTCAACGGAGCGGTGTTCGCCCTGGACGGGATCCTCATCGGCGCGAGCGACGGCCGATTCCTCGCGGTCTCGATGGTCGTCGCGTTCTTCGCCTGCGCTGCCGTCCTGCTCGCCGCGCTCGAGGCAGACTGGGGGATCCGTGGCGTGTGGGCGGCGCTCGTCGTCCTCATCCTCGTCCGCCTGACGTTGATGACGACCCGCTTCCGCCGGGGCCGCTGGCTCGTCACGGGCTGGGCGTAGACCCGCTCAGTCCATTCGGTACGGCACGCTCGCGAGGATCACGCGAGGCTCGAAGAGCAGCAGGCGCTTGATGTAGAGGGCGCGTTGGTTGTGCAGCGTGCGGGACATGCCGCTGAACACGAGCTCCGGCATCACCACGACCGCGACGGCTTCGGGTCGGTGGTGAAGCTGCGGAGGTACGAGGTGAGCGGGTCGCCGATGTCCCGGAAGGGTGCCTGCTCGATCTCGAGGGGCTCGGGCATTTCTTGAAGCCCACTCCGCCCGGAGCTGCTCGGCCTCGTCGCCATCGGACGCGAAGAACAGGGCTCTCGTGTCAGGGATGCCGAGTGTCGCTGCGTAGTTGGCGGCTCGCATCGAAGCCGCGTGTGCTCCCGACACGAGGATCCGGCAGACGGCGCGCGTTGGCAGCTCGAACTCGCGGTTCGGGTGCGAGCAGCGGGACGTCGGTCACGACGACTCCGGGCTCGCTCAGGAGGCGCGTTTCACGGAGAACTCGGGGCGACTGAGCGCACTCGGGAGCGAGTGGCGCCGGAAGAGCTCGGGCACGATCAGCGTGATGAAGCTCGACTCGCCCCGCGGGAGCGACCAGAGGTACTCGATTACGGCCTCGACGCGCCCGTCCTCGGGCGTCACGATCTCGAGGTCGGGCTCCATCCCCGTGAGCTGGCGGAAGCGCGGAAGGATGCCCGGGTCGGTGTGCGGGCCGGGCACGTGGATCGCGTCGAAGGGGTCGCCGGCGATTCGGCGCGCGTACCAGACCGCCTCCTCGAGGGCGGCGTCGTACGACTCGACGTAGAGGACGACGCGGTTCGTCGCGGGCGGCGCGGCGGCGACCGCAGACACTCCGGCGCGGAGACGACGTGCGACCTTGCTGTAGTGGCGGCGGACGCCGTAGAAGGAGACGACCAGGAGCGGGATCGCGACGATCACCGCCCACGCGCCCTGGGCGAACTTCGACTCGACGACGATGATCGCGACGAGCCCGGTCGCACCGCTCCTGCGCCGTTGATCACTGCCCGCCAGCGCCAGCCGGGCTGCTCCCGCCGCAGCCAGTAGCGGACCATGCCCGTCTGCGAGATCGTGAAGGCCGTGAAGACGCCGATCACGTAGAGGTGGATGAGGGCGATCACGTCGGCGTCGAACGCCCAGATGAGTAGCGCCGCGATGCCGGCGAGCACGACGATCCCGTTCGAGTAGACGAGGCGGTCGCCGAGGTTCACGAACTGCCGCGGGAAGAAGCGGTCGTGCGCCAGCACCGCTGCCAGTCGCGGGAAGCCCTGGTAGGACGTGTTCGCCGCGAGGATGAGGATCGCGAACGTCAACGCCTGCACGGCGTAGTAGAGGAACGACGTCGGCGACGACGCCGGGAAGACTCCACGCGCGATCTCGGAGATGACGGAGACGCTGGCGCTCGGCGCGGCATTCATCGAGACGGCGAGATACGAGACACCGAGGAAGAGGCTGATCGCGATGGCGCCCATCGCGAGGAGCGTCAGCGCCGCGTTGCGTCCCTTCGGTCGTCGGAAGGCGCCGACTCCGTTCGAGATCGCCTCCACACCGGTTAGCGCGGCGCTGCCCGAGGCGAACGCCCGCAGGATCACGAGCACGCCGACCACTCCCACCCCGGCTGCGAGTGGATTCGGGACGGCCGCCTGCGGGCACGAGCCGTCGAGGCACTTGCCGATACCCGTCCCGACCATCAGGAACATGACGGCGACGAAGCCGTATGTCGGAAGGGCGAAGAGCACGCCCGACTCGCGGACGCCGCGCAGGTTGACGATCGTCAGCAGCACGACGAATCCCAGCGACAGCCCGACCTTGTGCGGCTCGAGCGAAGGCACTGCCGACGTGAGGGCCAGCACCCCGGCAGTCACCGAAACCGCGACCGTGAGGACATAGTCGACGAGGAGCGCCGCTCCGGCGACGAGGCTCGGCAAGGTCCCGAGGTTGTCCTTCGCGACGACGTAGGCGCCGCCACTCGTCTCGTACGCACGGACCGTCTGCGTGTACGAGACGACGACGATCGCGAGCACGACTGCGATCGCGATCGAGATGGGGAGCACGTAGCTGAGCGCCGCGATCGAGACGCCGACGAGGACGACCATCGCCGCCTCCGTCGCGTACGCAACGGAGGAGAGCGGGTCCGACGCGAATATCGGAAGCGCGAGCGTCTTCGAGATGAGCGTCTCGTCGAGCTCGTCAGTCGCGCGTGGCCGCCCGACGAGGACTCGCTTCGCGACGTCGAAACCCTCGGCGCGTTTCTTCGGAGGTGGTGGGTGCTCTCGGGTTTCCGTCGGTTGCCTTGCCCGTCGCTGACTTGCTGCGATCGACGCTAGCGCGCGGACCCAGGCTCAGGCCGACCTTTAGGGGAATCTTCAGGGCTTGTTAGGTCCCGGGCGTATCCTGGGCTCATGAGCCCGCCACGGGTCGGAGATCTCGTGCGCGACCGGCGCTGGCTGCTCCGGCAGCTGGCGGCGGCGCTGCTCAGCCTCGCCGCGGTCGCGGTGGTCAGCCTCGCGATCTGGGCGCTCGAGCCGCATGCCCCGGTCGTGAGCCTCGGTGTCCTCTACCTCTTCGCGGTGCTGCCGGTCGCTGCGATCTGGGGCCTGCCGTTCGCGATCCCCGTTTCGATCGTGAGCATGCTCGTGTTCAACTGGCTCTTCCTCCCGCCGACCCACACCTTCAGGCTCGCGGACTCGGAGAACTGGGTGGCGCTCGCCGTCTACCTCGTCACGGCGATCAGCGTGAGCGCGCTCTCCGATCGCGCGCGACGGCGCACCGAGGAGGCGGAGCAGCGTCGGCGCGAGGCGGAGCGTGCGATGGAGGAGGCGCGGGCAAGCGAGGAACGTCGCCATCGGGAGGCCGTCGAGGCTGAGGCCCTGCGCCGCAGCGACGCGGTCAAGACGGCGGTCCTGCGCGCGGTCAGCCATGACCTCCGATCGCCGATCACCGCGATCACGACTGCGAGCGAGGTGCTCCGTGAGCTCGACGACTCTCTCTCCGAGGAGGACCGGGACGAGCTCGTCGCCGTGATCCTCGCCCAGGTGCAGCGACTCGACCGACTCGTTGCAATCTCCTGGAGCTCTCGCGACTCGAGGCCGGCGCCGCGACTCCGACGCGCGAGCTGTGGACGGTCGACGGGCTCGTCGCGCGTGCGCTCGACGTGATCGCGGCGGATGAGGATCGCGTCGACGTGGACCTCCGAGCGACATTCCTCCGGTCGAGGTCGACCCGGCCCAGCTCGAACGCGCCCTCGTCAACGTGATCGAGAACGCCCTCAAGTTCTCCGGCTCCGACGAGCGAGTCGCACTGCGTGCAACAACAGAGGACGGGGAGGTTTTCCTGCACGTGACCGACCAGGGCCCTGGCATCCCGGCCCACGAGCGCGAGCGCGTCTTCGAGCCGTTCGCCCGCGGGACGTCCGCGAACGGGGACCATGGCTCGGGGCTCGGGCTCGCCATCGCGCGCGGCTTCGTCGGTCTCAACGGCGGCCGCCTCTGGGTCGAGCCCGTGTCGAGCGAAGGATCCGAGTTCGTGCTCGTGCTCCCCGCGGTCGCGCTGCCTGTTGACGTGACCGTATGAACGGCGCTCGCGTCCTCGTCGTGGACGACGAGCCGCAGATCCTGCGGGCGCTGCAGCTGAAGCTCCGCGGCGCCGGCTACGCGGTAGATACTGCGGCAACGGCGAGCGAGGCACGCATCAAGGCGTCGATGCGCCCGCCCCAGGCGATCATCCTCGACGTGCTCCTCCCGGACGGAAGAGGCACGGACGTCTGTCGGGAGCTACGAAGCTGGAGCGAGGTTCCGATCCTCGTGCTCTCGGCCGTCGGCGAGGAGCAGGAGAAGATCGCCGCTCTCGACGCGGGCGCGGACGACTACGTCACGAAGCCGTTCAGCGGGGATGACTCCTCGCCAGGCTCCGCGCGGCGCTTCGCCGGACCCGGACGTCGACGCAGCGAGCCCGTCGTCGAGGTCGGGGACTTGCGCATCGACCTCGAACGGCGGCACGTAACCATGAGTGGCGAGGAGGTGGCGCTCACTCCGATCGAGTACGACCTGCTGCGGCTACTCGCCGAGAACGAGGGCAAGCTGATCACGCATCCGACAATCCTCCGCGAGATCTGGGGGCCTGCGTATGCGGAGGAATCGAACTACCTCCACGTGTACGTCTCTCACCTCCGCCGCAAGATCGAGCCGGACCCGGCGCGGCCGCGATACATCCTGAACCAGCCGGGCGTCGGGTATCGCCTCGTCGATCCTTCCGGCTCGTCTTAGGGGTTCCTTCAGATCCTTCGCGCTTCCTTGAGGGCGGCTTAGGACCCGTGGGTGCCTAAATGAAAAAGTGTTCGGGAAAGCGCACCAACCCCGAGAAGTGCGGGGCTACCGTCGCATGCTGGTGCCGCTGGACCCTCGGCCGGAGTCTTTCGGTGCTCTCGAGATCGCCTGTCGGCTCGCGGCGGACACGCACGCGAAGATCACCGCGATCGCGGTCATCGAGGTCCCGGCGCTGCTTCCGCTCGATGCGCACCTGTCGGACGAGGAGGAGCAAGCACGACGCCTCCTCGAACGGGCCGGAGCCACCGGAGACTCGTACGGAGTGAGGGTTGTGCCGAAGGTCGTGCGTGGGCGTGACGCTGCCGCGGCGATCGTCGAGCAGGTTGCGTCCGACGGAGCCGAATTGGTCGTGATCGGGGCGCCGCGAGCAGAGCTTGCGGAGTCGCCTCGTCACCTCGCACCGTCAACTCTCTTGCGTGTTCTCAAAGGCGCGCGCTGTCGCGTGATGCTCGTGTCGTCTCCCGCCCGCGAGGCGGCCTAGCTGGGTAGCGGCCCGCGGGAGTCGCCGCGGGCCGCTACCGAACCGCTACTCGTCGCCTGTCGTCGCGCCGGCGAGCGAGGCGGATCCGGCCCCTGCGTGCTCGACGGCCCAGTCGAGGGCGTAGTCGGCGACCTCTTCCCAGCCCGGCGCGCCCGGGAAGTGCGGTCGTCCTGTGAACGCCTTGAACTCGGTGATCGCGCTCGACTTCTCGTACTTCTCCGCGTTGTGCCGGCTCGCCTTCGCCGGGACGATGTGATCCTCGTCGAAGGCGATGAGGAGCAGCGGAGCGCGTTCGTCCCGCTCGAAGTCGACCTCCGTGATCGGGTGCCGGTGGAGGTTGGCGAACGCGATGTCGAAGAGCACGCTCGCGGCCGCGGGCACGTGGTAGCGCCTGTAGATCTCGTCCGACTCCTCCTGGCTCAGCGTGTTTGCGAAGGCGTAGTGGAACTGCTTCTCGTCGAGCGGGATCGCCTTCCCGCGGTTGAAGGGATTCCCGAGCACCGGTGACGACGCCTTGAGCGTCGAGAGCGGCAGGTCGAGGACACCCTTCACGGTCGCCGACGCGATACCGACGGCGGCCGAGCCGAGGCCGCGATCCACGAGCACCTGGGTGATCGCTCCGCCGATCGAGTGCCCGATGATGATCGGCGGCGACTCGAGCCCGCGGACGAATTCGTCGTAGTAGTCGATGACCTGGTCGAGCTCGAGCTCCGCGATCGGCGACGGATCGCGGTTGAGCTCCTCGACCTCGACCTCCAGGCCGGGCCAGGCCGGGGCGATGACGGTGTGACCTCGCTCCTGGTAGCGCGAGGCCCAGTGCTCCCAGCTGCGCGGCGTCATCCACAAGCCGTGGATGAAGACGATGGTCTCGGGGGCGGTTGACATGACGCTCCTTCCTCCCGGGTGTGCTGCGGCACGGCCACGCTACCGCAGGCGATCGTCTCGGTCTCGTAGCCTTGTGGTGTGAACGTCCTCGGTGGCGAGCTCGAGCCGTGCTCGATGGATCCGCTGACCGGGTTCTTCCGCGACGGCCACTGTCGCACGGAGGGCCGCGACCCCGGCTTCCACGCCGTCTGCGCGGTGATGACGGAGGAATTCCTCGCGTTCTCGGTCTCCGCCGGGAACGACCTCGTGACGCCGCAGCCGCAGTGGCTGTTCCCGGGCCTGACGTCAGGCGACCGCTGGTGCGTCGTCGCCGCACGCTGGCAGGAGGCGCTCGAGGCCGGGGTCGCGCCGCCGGTCGTCCTCGAGGCGACGCACGCCTCGGCGCTCGAGTTCGTCGCGTTCTCGGACCTCGAGGCTCACGCCTTCGACGGCTACTAGGAGGGTTTGACGAAACGCTCTCGCAGGTCGCTCAAAAGGATGAGCGCGAGGTCGAGAACGAACAGGGCGATGGCTATGTCGTTGGCGACGGGTGCCCATCCAGCGGTCGGAAACAGCTGGTTCGCAGCCCAGAACAGAAACGCGGCGCTCAGCAGGACTCGCTTGAGGAGATCAAGAGGTTGCGGCGTCCATGTGGCGTGGAAGGCGAGACAGGCAAGCGCAATCGCGATAAGTGGAAGCGCCGATACGACCCTGCGAGCATCGCTCTCGCGGAAGTCCTGCGACGTATCGAGGCCGAGCAGAACGACGCTGCTCACCAATGCGAGCGCCAGCAAGAGAGCCGTGACGACTCGCATGGGCCGAACGTTAGTTACGCTCCGCCAAGCCCTCCAAGGCGGCCGCTTCTCTCTTCTTCCGCCAGTAGCGCTCGATGCCGTGGTAGCTGTGCCAGAACGGGCCGGCACGCTGGTACTCGTCGACGAGCTCCGGGTCGATCTGCGAGATGTCGAATCGTGCCGCTGCGCTGAACGCTTCTTCGTCCATTCCGTCCTCGACGCGCTCGCTCCAGCGGCCGAGCGTCTCCCGCAGGGAGGCGAGGTGCTCCTGCACGTCGTCGACGACGCCGAAGTGGATGAGCGCCATGCGGGCGGGTGCGCGCCGCTCGATCTCGCGGATCGTCTTCTCCCATGCCTCCAGATCGAACTCCGGGGGAGGGCACGGCGGCATGACGAAGCGGGCGCCGGCGAGTCGCACTCCGACCGCGTCTCCCGCGTAGAGCGTCCCGTCTGCTTGCAGGTACGAGACGTGATGCGACGCGTGACCACGCGTGGGGAAGCACGCGAGGCCGACGACCGAGTCGCCGACGTCATGGACGTTCTCGGAGGGGATCGGAGCTAGCTCGCCCCAGAGGTCGTCGAACGCCTCGCCGTAGAGTCGCCGCGCACTCGCGTCCAGCCTCGACGGGTCGATCAGGTGCGGTGCGCCGATCTCGGAGACGTGCACCTGGAGCGCCGGATGCTCACGCACGAGCACCCCTGCAGCTCCGGCGTGATCGAGGTGGATGTGCGAGAGCAGCAGGTGGCGGACGTCACCTAGCTCGAGGCCACGCTCCGCGAGGCCGGACCGGAGCGCCGGGATGCAGCTCGTCGGGCCGCAGTCGAAGAGCGCCGGGCCGTCGTCCGTGTCGAGCAGGTAGCAGGCGACGATGCCCGGCGCCTGATGGTGGAGGTCGATTGGCGGCGAGGCCACGCCACGATCTTAGGAGGGCAGCGTGCCGGGCGGGCCGATGAGCTCGATGCCGAACTCCTCGCAGATGGCACGCCGACTGGGCCGACGAGGTGGAGCGAGCGGTGACGCCGGGCTAGCCCGTTAGTGCCGCTTCGATGTCGTCGATGAGGTCGTCGGCCGACTCGAGACCCACCGAGAGGCGGATGAGCGTCGGCGGAACGGCGAACGGCGCGTCGGCCGTGGAGGCGTGGGTCATGCGCGCGGGATGCTCGATCATGCTCTCCACTCCTCCGAGACTCTCGGCGAGCTTCCAGATCTTCGTCCGGGCGACCACGTCGACCGCTTCTTCCTCGGTCGCGAGCAGCAACGAGACCATCCCTCCGAAGTTCCGCATCTGCCTTGCGGCGATCGCATGCCCGGGGTGCGACGGCAAACCGGGGTAGAGGACGCGCTCCACTCGTGGGTGGCGCTCGAGGACGGCCGCGACCGCGACGGCGTTCGCGCAATGGCGGTCCATGCGCACGGCGAGCGTCTTGACGCCGCGGAGGACGAGCCACGCGTCGAACGGGCCGGGAACGGCGCCGAGCGACTTCTGCAGGAAGGCGAGCCGGTCGGCGATCGCGTCGTCGTTCGTCGCGAGGAACCCGCCGACCACGTCCGAGTGTCCGCCGAGGTATTTCGTCGTCGAGTGGAGCACGACGTCGGCGCCGAGCGCGAGCGGCTGCTGGAGGTAGGGCGTCGCAAAGGTGTTGTCGACCACGACGAGTGCGCCGACCGCGCGTGCGGCAGCCGACGCCGCCGCGATGTCGACGATGTTGAGGGCCGGGTTCGTCGGCGTCTCCAGCCAGACGAACTTCGTCCGCTCCTCGAGGTGGTCGGCGAGACCCGTGGACATCTCCTCGGGCGTGAGGAACGTGAAGCGGTAGCCCTTCGGCTCGTACACCTGCGTGAACATCCGGTAGATGCCGCCGTAGACGTCGTTGACCGCAACGACGTGGTCGCCGGGCGCGAGCAGGTGCATCAGCGTCGTGGCCGCGCCGAGGCCCGACGAGAAGGCGCGGCCGTGTGCGGCGTTCTCGAGGGACGCGAGGCACTCCTGCAGAGCCGTCCGCGTCGGGTTCGCGACGCGCGCGTAGTCGTAGCCCTTGTTGACCCCCACCGCCTCCTGCACGTAGGTGGAGGTCTGGTAGATCGGCGTCGTCAACGCGCCCGTCGCCGGGTCCGGCGCCTGCCCCTCGTGGATCGCTCGCGTCTCGAAGTGCATCGCGCGGATGCTACTGGCGCGTCTTGGCGCCGAGCCACGTGGCGAGATTCGCGAGCGCCTCGTCCGCACGCGACGTATCTCCCCACGCTCCGAGGACCTCGAGCTCCCGCGTCGTCCGGTCGAAGCGCGGCTCGATGCGTCCGACGATGCGGTCGCCGGCGAGGATCGGCAGGACGTAGTAGCCGTACTCGCGCTTCGCCTTGGGGACATACATCTCGAGGCGGTAGTGGAAGTCGAAGAGCGCCTCGGCCCGGTTGCGATCGTGGACGAGGCGGTCGAAGGGCGACAGGAACGTGACGCGGTCGGGAACCGGGTCCGGGGCGATCTCGGGATGTGCTTCCCAGCCGGACCTGCCGAGCCGCACGCCGAGCGCGCGGAAGCGCCGTTCCGCGAACACGCGCTCGGCGTCGCGCAGCGAGATCGTCTCGACGTCCGGATACCAGCGCTCCGCGAGATCCCACAGACGGTCTCCGCCCGCGCGCCCGACGACCGCGACCACGCCCCGCGTGTTCAGGATCTGGAGCATGAGCGAGACGTTCCGCGCGCCCCACCACGGATGCCGCTCGTCGCGTCGTGCGCGAGTGTGCTCGCGCAGCTCACGCGAGGGCATCGGGCCGTTGCGTTCGAGCTCGCGCAGGACGTAGCGCCTCAAGCTCGCGTGCTCGCGCAGGAACTCGTTGCCCATTCGCTCCGAGGCGGTGACGCCGGGGCGCCTCCGACGCATGCGCGCCCGCAGCAGCGGCAGATCCTCGGCTGGCCAGAGGAACGCGTTCCATTCGATCAGCTTCCGCTCCTCCCAGAGCAGCCGGTCGAGCTCGGTGACGTCGAACCGCCCGAGCCGGCTCCAGAGGACGAGGTGCTGAGGCGGCGCCACGGTCGAGATCGGGTCGAGCTGCAGGAACCCGAGGTGCCGCACCGTGTCGAGCACGCCGGTCGCGGAGCCGTCGAGGAGCTGCGCGCGAACCGCGATCCGCCTCGCGTCCTCGGTCGAGACGATCCTCACTCGCCCTGCAGCCGCCACCGAACCTCCGTCTCGCCGCCCGACTCCAGGTCGCCCTCGGCCGCACGGGTCGCCAGCCAGTCGGCGTACCGGGTCGTGAGAGCAGCAGCCGTCACTCCGTGGGCGACCACGGAGAGGCCGACCGTCACGAACGCCGTCGCGAGGATGAGCTGCTCGTGCTCGAGCCCGTGCTCCTCGAGGACGAGTAGCGCGAACACGATCGACGCGGCGCCTCGCGGCCCGAACCAGCCGAGGAATGCGACGGTCGGCCGCCGGGCTCCGGTACCCAGCATCGAGATCGCGACCGGGAGCATGCGAACGATCGTCAGGCTCAGCACCGCGTACAGCCCGATCTGCCAGGTGAGGTCGCCGAGCGCTGGGCCGAGGAGCACGGCTCCGAACACGACGAAGGTGACCGCTGCGAGCACGGCTCCCGTCTGCTCGATGAGGTGTGAGACGTCTCCGCCGCGATGCCGGCGGAGGCCTCCGAAGACGGCGCCGCCGACGAATGCGGCGATGAACCCGGATCCGCGGATCCCCTCCGCGAGGCCGAAGGCGAGGAGCGCGCCCGCGACCGGCACGACCTGGAGCCAGGTCTCGTCGACGAACCGTCTGCCACCCGCGTACACGACCACTGCTGCGGCAGCGATACCCGCGACCACGCCGCCGAGAACTCCGTAGCCGATCTTCTCGGCGACGAGCTGTGCCGCATGGCCGTTTCCGATCGCGCCTTCCTCGGCGAGCGCGACTGCGATCGCGACGAGGAAGAGCGGCACGCAGATCCCGTCGTTGAGCCCGGCCTCCACGTTCAGGCTCTGGCGCACCCGAACCGGAAGACGCGGCGACGTCACGACCGCCTGTCCGAGCGCTGCATCGGTGGGCGCGAGGATGATCGCGAGGACGAGGGCCTCCGGCCAGGCGAGGTCGCCGAGTACCGCAACGGCCGCGACGAAGCCGGCGAGGATCGTCAGCGGAAGGCCGATGCCGAGTAGTCGAACGGGCACGCCGAGGGAGCTCCGGAGCGCGTGCAAGTCGATTCGCGACGCGTCCGAGAAGAGGACGACGGTCAGCGTCGCCTCGGCGAGCAGCTTGACGCTCTCGCCCGTCGCCTCCGGATCGAAGAGGTCGAGGGCGTTCGCGCCGACGACGAGCCCGGCCGCCGTGAAGACCATCGGCGCGGTGATCGGTGTTCCCTCGATTCGGCGGGAGATCGCCGCGAACCCGAGGAGGACGACGGCCAACGTGACGAGCTGCCAGTGCACCGGAGGAGCCTCTCAGACGTCAGCGCCGGACGCGCTCGAGGCCGATCGTGCGGCGGAGCCGGTCGAGCGCGCGCTCGAAGGCCTCGTCGAGCGCGGCGGAGCGGCGGACGCCGTCCTCCAGGTGTAGTGCCTTCACGACCAGCGCCCCGTCGCCTCGCTCGGACTTGAGGTCGGCGCGGCCGACGATCCGATCCCGCCAGAGGAACGGGAGGACGTAGTAGCCGAACTGCCGCTGGGCCGCCGGCTTGTAGACCTCGATCAGGTGGTCGAAGCCGAGCGCACGACGGGCGAAAGGCCTGTCCCAGAGGAGGTTGTCGAAGGGGGAGAGGAGTGCCGACGCGGTCGGGCGGGGAGGGTCGAGGTCGGTGCCGGTGGCGACGAGAACGTCGCCTTCGCCGTCCTCCACCCGGACGCGCTCGAGGCGGCCGTCGGAGACGAGCGCGTCGGCGTGGGGGCGGATCCGCGCCGCTCCGCCGCGCAGGCGCCAGTGCTCGACGACGCCGGCGTCGGTCAGTGCACCACGCGCCCGAACCGCCCGCACGGTCAGCTCCCGATCGCGCGTCGCGGCGTCCGGCACGGGTGCGTCGAGGACATCGCGCGGGATGACTCGCTCGGCGAGGTCGTACAGGCGCTGGAAGCCGCTGACGCGACCCGCGATGACGATCTCCCCGGCGTTCCAGAGGGACTCGAGGACCAGCTTCGCCGGCTTCCAGTTCCACATCCCGCCGCCGCCCTTCCCCTCGAAGTCGCGGGACGTGAGCGGCCCGCGCTCGCGGATCGCTGCGCGCACCTCCTCGGCGAGCTCCGGGTGCTCGGCGACGACGTCCCCTCGCCACGGGTGCTGATGGGTCATCAGCGAGCGGAAGAGCGGCCACTCCTCGACCGGAATGAGACACGCCTCGTGGGCCCAGTACTCGAAGATCCGGCCCTGTCCGAGGAGGCGCGAGATCGTCTCGCGCGGGTACGCGCCGACGCGCGAGCCGAGCGTGATGCGATGACTCCGCTCGACGGCAGTGATCGAGTCGAGCTGGACGCATGAGAGCCGGCGGATCGCGTCCTCGACGTCGGCTCGCGTGCCTGCTCGCGAGCGCGACGCGTAACCCTGAGCGTCGATCGCGATGCGCCGGAGGGCGGTGAGCGAGATCTCGCGCATGCCGGATTCCTACCCGCGCGGGTCTGCCTCGCGCTCGCGAGTAGCATCACCTCGGTGAATGCAGTCGCGGAGCGCCGATACGAGATCAGCGCCCGTTCCAGCGACACCTTCGGCAGGGTGCTCTGGAGCTGCCGCGACCAACACTTCGTTGCCGATGGGCCTGTCCAGAACGGTTGTCCCGGCGAGGCCGTAACCCCGGCCGAGCTCTTCCTTGCGGGTATCGCGACGTGCGGGGTCGAGCTCGTGCAGGTGATCGCGAAGGAGACCGGGACGCCGATCGGTCGCGTGCGGGCCGAGGTCGAAGGCGTCCTCGACCCGCGGAATCCGGTGCGTGAGGACGTGCGGGTGTTCAACTCCGTACAGCTTCGGTTCGAGCTCGCCGGCGTGGCCGAGCCGCGGGCGCGGGAGCTCGTGGAAGGCTTCAAGCGCAGGTGACCGCTCTACGGGAGCGTCGCAGTTGCGACGCCTGACGTGACGGTCGCACTCGACGTTCGTCCCTGACGATGGCCGTCTGGGATGCCGAGGTCGTCATCGACGAGGCGCTCGTCCGGGCGCTGCTCGCGGAGCAGTTCCCGGAGCTCGATGCCGGCTCCGTGCGGCAGCTCGGCGAGGGCTGGGACAACTCCGTATGGGCCGTCGAGGAGCGCTGGGCGTTCCGCTTCCCGCGCCGCCAGGTCGCGGTGCCGCTCGTCGCCCGGGAGATCGAGGTGCTGCCACGACTCGCGCCGCTCCTGCCGGCTCCGATCCCCGTGCCGACGTACCTGGGGGAACCGGGCGAGGGCTACCCGTGGCCGTTCGTCGGGTGCCCGCTGCTTCCGGGGCACGAGCCGGCGGACGTCGATCTGGCGGCGGACGATCGGATCGAGATCGGCGCCGCTTTGGGGCGCTTCCTACGTGTGCTCCATGCACCCGGGACGCTCGCCGTCGCCGATCCGGCCGGGCGGCTGCCCGTCGACCCCAACCGCCGCGCGGACATGCCCTTCCGCGTCGAACGCACCCGCGACCGGCTCGCTGAGCTTTCGCCCGCCCTGTCGGAGTCGCCGGGCCGCATCGAGGCAATTCTCTCCAGTGCCGAGCGCCTGCCCCCGAGCGGGGCCGAGACCCTCGTCCACGGCGACCTCCACTTCCGGCACGTCCTCGTCGAGGACGGCGGACTCGCCGGCGTCATCGACTGGGGTGACGTGTGCCGTGCGGATCCGGCGATCGACCTCGTCCTCTACTGGTGCTTCCTTCCGGCTGCCGCACGCACCGCGTTCGTCGACGCGTACGGCGCGATTCCGGAGGACAGGCTGCTTCGTGGCCGCGTTCTCGCGGTCTTCCTGTGCGCGACCCTCCTCGAGTACGCGCACCGCGAGGGCTACCCGCGGATCGAGGCGGAGGCGAGGGTAGCCCTCGAGCGGACGCTGGACGACTGATCAGACCGCGACGGTCACCCTCAGGAACGTGGCCGAGATGGAGGTGACAGCGGGGCTCGAGCTCGCGTTCTGCTCGTTGAAGAGGGCGTCCAGCTCCGCATGGAGCTCGGCCTCGCGGCCGTCGCCCCGGGCAGCCTCGTATGCGTTCATGGTCGGGCCGTAGTACGTCCTGAACTCGTCGAGTAGCTCCGACGGCGAGCCCGGGAAGGCGAAGGTGTAGGTGTCCCGCTCGAACGTGATCCTGTCCTCGGGCACCCCGGCGCCGGCGAAGCGCTCGATCACGTCGTCCTCGAGACCCCAGGTCATCGGACTGACGAACCCGTCGGGCGGCGGAGGGGAATACGAGGAACTGATCTTCAGGATCTGGGCGACGAGCGTCGGATCGCCGGGAATCCAGTTCCCCATGACGATGCGTCCCCCGGCCGGGTTACGCGGACGACCTCCTTCGCCACGTCGGCTGGTCTCGGAGCGAACATCGCGCCGAAGATGCTCACGACCAGGTCGAAGCTGTCGTCGTCGAGCTCCCTCAGATCGGACGCATCGCCTTCCTGGAACCTGCAATTCGTCAAGCCGAGGCTTCGTGCTCGATCGTTGCCCGCCGCGACGAGGTTGCTGGCGTATGTCGACTCCGAGAACGTCTGCGCCCAGTCGCGCGGCCGGCACGGCCGTCGTCCCGTCACCGCACCCGACGTCGAGGACCCGGAGCCCTTCGGTGATTCCGAGCGTGCTCACGAGCGCCTCGCCGCTCTCGCGCATCGTCGCCGCGATGCGACCGAAGTCGCCTTTCTCCCACAGCGCCTTGTTCGGGTTGACCGCGGCGGGCGGCTGATTCTCCGTCGACATCCTGCATCCCTCCTCGGGTAGCT
>CAVZNK010000010.1:0-40950 GCA_963776555.1 uncultured Gaiellaceae bacterium
TCCCCGCTCCTCAGTCCGCAGTATGTTCGCGAAGCAAAGCCCAGACTTCGCGGCCGCCGGATTCTACTCTGGAAGTCGGCCGCGCGTAAAGACGCCCACCAAAACAGCCCGATCGCAACGGCAGCGGACACGTTAGGATCTGCAACCGTGGCGCTGAGACGAGACGCGAAGGTCGAGCTCCTGAAGAAAGTGCCGCTCTTCGCCGGCTGCTCGAAGGCGGAGCTTCGCGAGCTCGCAATGAGCGCGGACGAACTCGATATCCGCGAAGGCACCGTGCTCACACGCGAGGGACGGCCGGGGCGCGAGTTCTTCGTGCTGATCAGCGGAAACGCGAACGTGACGAGGAAAGCGAAGAAGATCGCCGAGATCGGGCCGGGCGACTGGTTCGGTGAGATTGCGCTCCTCACGAACACCCCGCGCACGGCAACGGTAACGGCGACCTCCCCGAGCGACGTGCTCGTGATCACGGATCGACGGTTCCGCGGCGTCGTCGAGACGATGCCATCGATCGCGCTGAAGGTGCTGGCGTCGGTGGGCGATCGACTCGCCCACGACGCGAAGAGTTAGCTGCTCGCCCGGCCCGTCGCCAACGGCCGTGACGGCCGCTTGACGCCCATCCCTGCGAGGACGATGACGACGGCCCCGGCGGCGATCACTACGTCGCCGATCGAGAACACGTTCGCGAGTGGAATCCAGTCCGGCGCCGCCCAGCGGTCGACGAGCCACGGCAGCGCCGGATCGCCCAGGGCCGTCGAGTTCGCCTGCGTCACCGCGACACGCCCGGCGTCGTGCATCGCCTCGAAGCGCACGGGCATCGTCCCCCGGTTCGCGAGGATCGCAGCGAGATTCGAGAGCATGCCGACGGCGACGATCGGCACGCCGGTGATCCGCCGGTTGAGCGCGGCCGCAACCAGCAGGAGGCCGTAGGAAGCGACCCAGAGGACGGACGCGACGGTCTCGTGCGTCGTCCAGGGGAGGACGCCGATCGGGAACGCGACGACCTGGAGCCCGATCGCGGTCAGGAACAGCCAGGGCGCGCGGATGGGGAGATCGGCGAGCCGGGTGAGGCTGCCGCCGAGCAGCAGCCCGAGCGCGACGGCCCCGAGGACGGGGAGCGCGAGCGCCACGGGCCTAGGCCACCCGCTGCCGAAGCACCACGACCTCGGCGAGCTCCTGCGGCGAGACGAGGCCGGCCTGCTCGAGATGCGCCTCGAGCGCGGCGACGACGCTCGGGTCGAACTGGATGCCGGCGTTGCGCCGGAGCTCGATGATCGCCTCCTCCGGGCTCGTCGCCTCGCGATAGCTGCGATCGGTCGTGATCGCGTCATAGGCGTCGGCGACGAGGATCAGCCGGGAGCCGAACGGAATCTCCTCGCCCGCGAGCCCGTACGGATAGCCCGAGCCGTCCCAGTGCTCGTGGTGGTGCTTGATCCAGACGTCGACCGGGCGGATGTCCATGCCGTCGAGCAGCGACGCCCCGAGCTGTGGGTGGTGCGCGAGCTGGCGCTCCTCGTGCGGAGAGAGCGCGCCAGGCTTCTGGAGGACGCGGTCCGGGATCGCGATCTTCCCGAGGTCGTGCAGGCGGCCCGCGAGCTTGAGCTGCTCGACGTGGTCCTCCTCGAGCGCGAGCTCGCGCGCGATCGCCTCGACGAGGAGCGCCACACGCTCGGAGTGCGCCCCCGTGTACTCGTCCTTCGCGTCGACGACCCGGATGAGGTTCTCGGCAGCGCGTAGCCGTGCCTGGCGCTCGACACGCCGCTCGAGCTCGGCCGGCGCGTGCGCTTCGGCGACGGTCGCGGTGTACGCGCAGAACCGGTTCTTCCCGTTCAGCTTCGCCCAGTACAGCGCGCTGTCCGCGGCCCGCTCGAGGCTCTCGACGTCGAGCGCCTGTTCCGGGAACGTCGCCAGACCGACGCTCACCGTCGTCGCTGCCCCGTGCGAGAAATGCGCGCCGGAGATGCGGCGGTAGAGCTCCTCGACGTGGCCGCGCGCCCTCGTCCCTCCACAGGCGAGGAGGATCGCGAACTCGTCGCCACCGAAGCGGAACGTCCCCACGCAGTCGGTGTCCGTGCGCAGGAGCCGCGCGATCTCGACGAGGACCTGGTCACCGAGCGGGTGTCCGTGGGTGTCGTTGATCTGCTTGAAGTCGTCGACATCGACGAGGCAGAGGCTCAGGCGTGAACCATCCTCCGCTGCGGCCTCGAAGGCGTTCGAGAGGCCGAGCTCGTACGCACGGTTGTTGCCGATGCGGGTCAAGCTGTCGGTGTGCGCGTCGCGCGTCGCGCGGCGCGACGCGAGCGAGGAGCGCTGGTACAGCGTCACTGTGAAGAGCGGGCCGGCCATGAGGACGAGCAGGCGCGGGTCGGTCGTCCAGAGAGCCGCCGCGAGCGCCGCCAGGAAGGCCTGGATCGCGAACGCCGGGCCGACCAGGCGCACCTCCTCCTTGAGCAACGCCAGGACCGGTACGCGCTGGTGGAACGAGATGGCCAGCGAGATGAACGCGAAGTTGACGGCCACGAACATGGCGCCGCCGAGAAGGGCTTCGAGGGTGATCGTCACCGGGTCGCTGCCCAGGGCGGGGCCGAGGAAGAAGACGGGGACCGCGGCGGCGAATGCCGAGAGCGCGTAGACGGAGGTGTTGAAAGCAGTGCGCTCGAGCGGCTTGCGCTCGGCGATCTGCGCGATGAACGCGCTGATCGCGGCGATGAGCACGGCCTCCTGCCAGCCGAAGAGGATGACCGAGGCGAGGATGAAGACGAAAGCGAGCGAGACGGTGCTGAGGTCGTCCTCCTCGAGCGGAACTGGCTTCAGCTCAGCGAGGAGCGCGAGAGCGAGGAAAAGGAGCACGGCGAGCCCTTCGGCCACGCCGAGGGGGTGAAGAGCGGTGCTCACCGCCGCCCCGACCACGACCGGAATCGCGAGCGTGATGGCGCTCGCGATCAGGGCACGTAGCCGAGGCGGATAGCCGGTGGGCGGTTGGTGCTCGGACATGCTCCGGGTCCGGTCTCTCAGCCCCGGAGCTCGATCAGCTCCAGCGCCAACCGGCGCCGGAGGCGATGGCGAACGCTGCAATGCTCGAGAGAGCGATCAGCAGCCGTGTCCAGCGGGTCTGCCACTTGAACATGCGCATTCACTCCTTTCCGCAGTCGAGTGAGTGGTCGCAGAGATGCGCGGGACTCAGTAGGTCACACGGAGGCGTGAGTCCGTACCCCCCCGCCGGGGGAGACGGGTCCCTCGAACGAGGGATCGAGTACCGGTCAGGAAGTGATCAGCGGAGGACTACGAGATCGCGGCTTCGCCGAGCAACGCGCGCACCTCGGCGAAGAAATCGGCCTCGGGCTTCACGCGAAAGTCGGGGCCGAGGGCGAGCGTGCGCTCGCCGAGCGACGTCTCCAGTGCGACGTACACGGGAGCGTCGCCGGGGTAGTCGGCGACAAGCCCGGCGAGCTCGCGGATGAGGCCGGAAGGCGCCTGGCGGGCGTCGATTCGCAGCCGCACCTCGCGGCGGACGAGCGCGGCCTCGAAGGGGCTGACCTCGCTCGCCACGAGCTTCGTCTCCCCCGCCTGCTTGTGGTCGACGCGCCCCTTCACCACGAGCACGCGGTCGGGCTCGAGCAGCTCCCTCGCCGCCGCGTACGTCGAGTTGAAGACGACGACCTCGGCGCTTCCGGTCGGGTCGTCGAGCGTCACGAACACCATCGGCTCGCCGCGCTTCGTCGTCACCTGCTTCAGGCTCGAGACGATGCCGCCGACCGTGACGAACTCGCCGTCCCGCCTCCGTTCGAGATCCGTGAGCGCGCAGTCCGTCTTACGACGCAGCTCCGCTCGTACGCGTTCGAGCGGATGCTCGGACACGTAGAGGCCGAGCGTCTCCTTCTCGAGCCGCAGGAGCTCGCGCTCGTCGAACTCCGTCGTCGCGATGGTTGGATGCTGCACCTCGACCGTCTCGGCGTCGCCGAACGCGCCGTCGAAGATCGAGGCCTGACCGGCGAGCCTGTCCGCCGACCGCCGCTGGCCGTGGCCGAGCGCCGCTTCCAGGGCCGCAAGCATCCCCATCCGCGTCGCCTCGGTCGAGTCCAGCGCGCCGCACTTGACGAGCGACTCCAGCGCCCGCTTGTTCAGGACCTGCGGGTCGACGCGCTCGGTGAGCTCCCAGATCGACTCGAACGGGCCTCCCTCGTCGCGCACGCGGACGATCGCGTCGGCGGCGGCCTCGCCCACGTTCTTCACGGCGTTCAAGCCGAAGTGGATGACACCGCCGACGACCGCGAAGTCCTGGCGGGACGAGTTGACGTCCGGAGGCAGCACCTCGATCCCCATCTCGCGGCAGCCGTTCACGTAGAACGGCACGCGGTCCTTCGTGTTCATCACCGACGAGATGAGCGCGGCCATGTACTCCTTCGCATGGTTCGCCTTGAGCCAGGCGGTGCGGTACGCGATGAGCGCGTAGCACGCGGCGTGCGCCTTGTTGAAGGAGTAGTCCTGCGACGACTCCATGTCCTTCCACAGCTGCTGCGCGACCGCGGACGCGACGTCGTTCTCGGCGCACCCCTCCAGGAACTTGTCCTTGAGGGATGCCATGAGCGAGTGGATCTTCTTGCCGATCGCCTTGCGCAGCGTCTCCGCCTCGGCCGGCGAGAAGCCCGCGAGCTGCTTGGCGATCTGCATGTACTGCTCCTGGTAGACGCAGATCGCGTACGTCTGACCCGTGATCGCCTCGAGCCTCGGGTCGGCGAACGACACCGGGTCGCGTCCGTTCTTCCGCGCGGCGTACGTCGGGATGTAGGCCATGGGGCCTGGTCGGTACAGCGCGACGAGCGCGATGAGGTCCTCGAACTCGGTCGGCTTCACCTGGCGCAGGGCGTCGCGCATGCCAGAGGACTCGAACTGGAAAACCCCGGTCGAGTCGCCTCGCGCGAGCATCTCGTACGTCTTCAGGTCGTCGAGCGGGAGCGAGCCGATCGTCGACGCCGCCGACGAGCTCGACCGCCTTGTCGATGACGTCGAGGTTCCGCAGGCCGAGGAAGTCCATCTTCAGGAGCCCGAGGTCGACGACGTCCCACATCCCGAGTTGCGTGACGACCTCCGAGTCGGCGCCCTTCTGCTGGAGGGGCACGACCTCGATCAGCGGCTGGGCGCCGATGACGACGCCTGCGGCGTGGATCGAGTCGGCGCGGGTCAGGCCCTCGAGCGGACGTGCGAGGTCGACGATCTCCTTCGCGACCGCGTCCGAGTCGACCGCCTGGCGCAGCTCTGCGCCGGGCTGTAGCGCCGCCTCGAGCGTCTGGCCCGGGCCCTCGGGAACGAGCTTCGCGATGCGGTCGACGACGCCGTAGGGGATGTCGAGCACGCGGCCCGCATCGCGGATCGCCGCCCGCGCCGCCATCGTCGAGAAGGTGATGATCTGGGCGACGCGATCGCGTCCGTACTTCTCGGCGACGTAGTTGATGACGCGGTCGCGGCCGGCGACGGAGAAGTCGATGTCCATGTCCGGCAGGTCCTTGCGAGCCGGGTTCAGGAAGCGCTCGAAGAGGAGGCCGTAGCGCATCGGGTCGACGTCCGTGATCTCGAGGCAGTACGCAGCGAGGGAGCCCGCCGCCGACCCGCGCCCCGGTCCGACGCTGACGCCGTTCTGCTTCGCGAAGTGGATGAAGTCCCAGACGATCAGGAAGTAGTCGGCGAACCCCATCTCCTTGATCGTCTTCAGCTCGAAGCGCAGCCGGTCGGTCAGCTCGGGCGTCGAGCTTCCGTAGCGCCTGTCGAGGCCCTGCTCACAGAGCTGGACGAGATAGTCGAACGCGTCGCGACCGTCCGGGACCGGGAAGGAGGGCAGCAGGATCCGGCCGAGCTCGAGCTCGACGTTGCAGCGCTCCGCGACCTCGAGCGTCCGCGCCATCGCGTCCTCGAGGCCCGGGAAGTCGCCCGCCATCTCCTCGGGCGTCTTGAAGAAGAACTCGCTCGTATCGAACTTCCAGTGGTTCGGGTTCTTGAGCGTGTCGCCCGACTGGATGCAGAGGAGCGCCTCGTGCGCGAAGGCGTCCTCCGCGTCGAGGTAATGGACGTCGCCGGTCGCGACGAGCGGCAGGCCGGACTCTTCTGCGAGCGCGATCAGCCCAGGGTTGATCTGCTGCTGCTCGGCGAGCCCGGCGTTCTGGATCTCGACGTACGTCGAGTCGCGCCCGAAGATCTGGACGAGCCGGTCGAGATCGGTGTGGGCGTCCTTCGGCCGGCCTTCGGAGAGGGCCCGCGACACCCGGCCCGAGAGGCAGCCGGACAGCGCCACGATCCCCTTCGCGTGACGCTCGAGCAGTTCCCAGTCGACCCGCGGCTTGTAGTAGTAGCCCTCGAGGTAGCCGAGCGAGGAGAGCTTGATGAGATTGGCGTAGCCCTCGTTCGACTCGGCGAGGAGGGTCAGGTGCGCGTACCCCTTCGTCTGCGCCCGCCGGTCGTCCGCGACGTAGACCTCGCACCCGATGATCGGCTTCACGCCGCTCTTCCGCGCCTCCCGGTAGAGCTCGACCGCTCCTGCAAGCGACCCGTGGTCCGTGAGCGAGACCGCCGGCATCTCGAGCCGCGCCGCCTTCTCGACGAGCGCCGGAATCCGACACGCCCCGTCGAGGATCGAGTACTCCGAATGCACGTGCAGGTGGACGAAGCTCGGAGAGGCACTACCCACGGGAGGGCCATGCTAATTGGGCCACGGGACGACCTCGAAACATGTCCCTGCCGGGAGGATCGCACGCCGTGGTCGGGTCGGCGCAGCGACCCGGCCCGCGAAGCGGCCGGCTTCAGGGATCCTCGCGCGACCGGAATCTCGCGTTAGCGGATTCCGGTCTTGCGCAAATACCTGCTCAGGCCGCTTCGCCCGACCACAGCTGGTCGGCGAGGAGGCGCCACGTGTCGCGCAGGTCAGCCCTGCCGGTGAGGCGCTGGAGCTCCCAGTACACCCTCACGAGAGCTCCGAGATCGGGCTCGATGCCCTCTCGGCGACCCTCGTCGAGCACGCGCACGTACCACGTACCGGGATCAACCTGGAGCTCGTTCGCGAGCGTGAGCGCACGGTCGCGGAGCTCCGCCGCAGAGGTGTCGAGCCGCTCCATGCCACGCATATCGGCACCCGTCGGGCGGCGTGTGAGGCGCTCCCCCCGGACGGGGTAGCGGACGCGTCGGCACACTTCGCCGTCGTGCGTCCGCCGACGGTCATCGAGCCTGGCCGCCTCATCGCCGGGCGCCATCCCTGCGCGTGGGGACCGGAGAACGCCGCGGCCGAGGTGCGTGACCTGGCGGTCTCGGGCGTCACGCTGTTCGTCGATCTCACGCAGGCAGGCGAGCTCGAGCCGTACGCCTCGCTCGTGGAGCCACCCGCCCGATATCTGAACCGGCCGATCCGCGACTTCTCGATCCCGGCGCGGGATGCCCTCGTCGCGACGCTGGACGAGATCGACGCGGAGATCGAGGCGGGAGGGCTCGTCTATGTCCACTGCTGGGCCGGATGCGGGAGGACGGGCGTCGTCGTCGGCACCTGGCTCGTCCGTCATGGGGTCACTCCCAGCGAGGCGCTGCGACGGATCGCGGACGCCCGTGGGCTCGGATGCCCGCAGACCCTCGAGCAGCGCGTGTTCGTCCTCGACTGGCGAGGCGGGCTTTAGAGAGTCCCTGATCCGAGTGAGCGAGCGCTGCGCTCCCCGCACCGATACGCCTCAAGAGCATGCCCGCTGCTTCTGGCGATCTCGTGGTGCCTGCGTCGAGGGAACGCGTGCCGGGCCGTGCTCTCGTCTAAGAACGAGTCGAAGGGCGAGGAGCGCCTCGCCGGGCGCATCGACCTGCTCGCCGAACGCCTCGACACACTCGCGTCGACCGTCGCCACCACCGCGTCCGCCATGGCCAAGAAGGACGGCGAGATCGCGACCCTGCGGCGAGACCTCCAGCTGCGCGACGAGCAGATCCAGGCGCTCGCCGCACGCACGCAGGCGACCGTTGGAGCAGACCCACGGGAGCTGAACGAGCTCCGCCAGACCGTGGCGGCGCTCGCGAACGAACGCGCGAAGCAGGCCGGCTCGAAGCAGATCGACCAGCTCGCTGCCAAGGTTGCGCAACTCGGCCAGCGCCTGGAGACCGTCTCGACCACCATCTCGACGACGGCGGCGGGACTCGCCGGGCGCGAGGGCGAGCTCGCGGTGATCCGCAAGCAGCTCGAGTCTCAACCGGCGGCAGTGCGCGCCACCGCGCCGGACCCAGAGCTCGGGCGCAAGCTCGACGAGCTCGGCACCGGCCTCGTGAGTCTGAAGATGCGGCTCGACGGGCAGGCCACGGAGCTCGAGGCGGTCAAGACGCACGCCGTGGAGCAGCAGGCCCCCGCGGACGAGCTGCGCGCGATGCTGACGACGCTGCGCGGACGAGTCGAGTCGCTCGACGGGTTGCGCGCAGGCGTGTCCGAGGAGCAGCTGGACGAGCGCCTCGCGGAGACGTCGGCGGCGCTCGACGTCCTCGCCCAGCGCATCGACGCGCTGACGTCGAGCGTCGACACGGCGACGACCAGCCTCGCCGACAAGGAGCACGAGCTCGCCGCGCTCCATCGCCACTTCACCGAGTCGAGCAAGCGGATCGAGTCGATCGTGGACGACCTTCGCGAGGCGCTCGCCGCGTTCCCGGAGGCGGCCCCCGAGACTCTCGCCACGGTACGGGCCGAGCTCCAGTCGACCGCAGAGCAGATCGACACGGTCGGCCGGCGCCTGGACGCGCTCGAGGCGTCGCCTGCGCAGGACCCCGTCGGCGAGGTCGTCGAGCGCATCGAGCTGCTCGACAAGCGCATCTCGTCGGTCTCGGCCGAGATCGCCCGCGCGAAGACGCTCTGGCCGGTTGCCCTCCGCTCACTCGAGGCCCGCCTCGACGACGTCATGGCCTCGCGAACGGACGGCCAGGAGACCGCCGCCGCACATGCGAGCCCGTCGCCGCACGAGACCGGAGCCGATTCGGACGACCTCCTCGCGGGTCTGCGCGACAGCCTGCAGGCGATGGAGAGCGTCGCCGCCGAGCTGGAGCGTGGGTCCGAGTCCGAGCCCGAGTCCGAGTCCGAGTCCGAGTCCGAGCCGCAGGCGGTAGCCCCGATGGACGACCCGACCGAGGCGCCGGCGGCGCAGCAGGCGATGGCGGGCGGAGCCCGGATCGTGCAGCTACGGTCGAGCGACCCCTAGGCCACGATGCTGCGGCTCGTCGACACGATCCTCCTCGCGCTCGGTCGCTATCGGCCGTGGGCTCGCGAGCGGATGGTCTATCGCGCGCTGGCGGTGCTCGCGACTGATCGGCCGCTGCCTCGACCGCCGCGCTGAGCCGCCGCGTCAGCCGGAGGTTCCGCCGACGAAGTACGCCATGAGAATGGCGTCGACGAGCTCGCCGCCGCGCTCGTAGTGCCGCTTCCGGTACCCCTCCCGCTCGAACCCGAAGGACTCGTACAGCGCGAGCGCAGGATCGTTCCAGGGAAAGACGTGCAGCTCGAGCTTGCGGACGCGCGACTCCCGCGCCCACCCGACTGCCTCCTCGAGCAGGGCCGTGCCGACGCCCTGCCTGCGGTGGCTCGCCGCAACCATGAGCCCGAGGTCGGCGACGTGCCGGCTCGCCGGGTGCGGGTCCCGCGAGAGCGACAGCCGCCCGACGATCGTGTCGCCGTCCTCGGCCACGAACACGGCGGCGTCCGGGTAGCGCTGGATCGTCCGTAGGTAGCGCCGCTCGTCGGCGACGGCCCGCCAGGGGCCTGTGCCGAGGATCCACTTGCCCTCCTCGCGCCCGACGCTCTCGGCGAGCTCGACGAGGGCGTTCGCGTCGTGCGGAGTCGCCCGCCTCACACTCGTCATGCGACCACGATCCCCACGCCGCCCCGCCTCGGGTCGCCCGCCGCCTGGAAGGTCCCGTCGCGCGAACGCTCGACGGCCTGCACGCCGCCGAAGAACAGGTTCAGATCGTCCCAGCGGTTGACGTCCCACGACGCGGGCAGAGCCTGGACGTCGCGCTCGGGCCAGCCACCCTCGAGGTGGAGCGTCGTCCCCTCGACGTGGAGCCGCGGCGCCGCGATCGCGTCGGCGACGTGCATCCCACGCAGGAACCGCCACGTCACCTGCGCGATCGCCCCCGCCAGCCGCACGGAGCCGGCGCTTCCGAGCACGAGCTGCGGACGGCCCTCGTCGAGCACGAGCGTCGGCGTCATCATGCTCGGGAGGCGATCCCCAGCCGCCTTCTCGCCGGCGCCGATGACGTCGAGCTCACCGAGCATGTTGTTGAGCTGGGTACCGGCGCGGAAGACGCCGGATCCCGAGCCCAGGGTCGACGAGAGCCCGGCGGCCATGCCCTCGCCGTCGACGACCGAGATGTGCGTCGTCCCCGGGAGCGGGCCGGAGCCGAGCGGGCCGTACGCGTCGGCGACGGCGCGCGCCTCGCCCTCGAGCAGCGGCTCTCCCTCGTGCGCGTCGAGGATCTCGAGGATGCGCTGGACGACGACTCCGCCCTGCGAGGGCATGGAGAGGATCGAGCGCCCGAGCACGGGCAGCTCCAGCGCTTTCACCTCGAGCACGCGATAGGCGCGTAGGTCCTCCGCATACTCGGGAAGAAGCTGCGCGACCGCGGACGAGCCCCCGTCTCGCACGCGCTCGAGCGTCTCGCACGCATCGACCGTGCGCACGCGCTCCGGGTCGCCGTAGATCCTCCGCCCGCCCTCGTCGCGCAGGAGGATCCCGTCGAGGATCCGGTGCAGTGTCACGCGCTGCGCATCTCGCTCGAAGCCGGCGCGGGCGACGGCGAGCGCCGGCTCGACGAGATCGCGCCAGGCCCGCGTCGCGAAATCCCCGTGCACGCGCTCGAGCCCTGCGAGGAGCCCCGGCACGGCGACCGAGCCCTCGCCGACGTGGAACGCCTGCGTCCCCGAATCGCCGAAGTCGATGACCAGCTCCTCCATCGCGCCGAGCGGCGCCCGCGGAACCTGGAAGAAGCAGTCGAGCATCGTCGTCGGGCCGTTCGGCTCGTGGACCAGCGCGAAGCCGCCGCCTGCCGGCCCCGTCAACGGCCCCTCGGTGACGAAGGCGGTGAACGCCGCTGCGAGGAGCGCGTCGACCGCGTTTCCACCCTCGCGCAGGACGCGCGCGCCTACCTCGGCCGTCAGCGGATGACCGGCTGCGATCGCGCCACGCATCGCGGAAACCTACTCCCGCCCTGGCGCCGGCGACGCTAGGCGGTGTTCAGGAACGAGGGCAGCTCGGGATCGGCCACGGGGCTGGTGCGCTCGCCCCGCTCGGTCATCAGCTCGAAGCCCTGCCGGTCCGCGCGCCGCTTCGTGCCGCCGAGCCCGGTGGCCACGACGGTCACCCAGACCTGACCGGTGAGGCGCGGATCGACGGTTGCGCCGAAGATGATGTTCGTCTCGTCCGTCGCGGTCTGCCGCACGACCTCGGCCGCCTCGTTGACCTCGACGAGCGACAGGTCGTCGCCGCCGGAGATCGAGAGGAGGATGCCGCGCGCACGGACGATCTCCGCGTCGATGAGAGGCGACCCGAGCGCGCGCTCGGCCGCCTCCCGTGCGCGGTTCTGCCCGGTCGCGTAGCCGATGCCCATGAGCGCCGAGCCCGCGTCCTGCATGACCGTGCGGACGTCGGCGAAGTCGAGGTTGATGAGGCCCGGCGTGGTGATCAGGTCGCAGATGCCCTGCACGCCCTGGCGCAGGACGTCGTCGGCGATCTTGAAGGCGTCGATCATCGAGGTCGAGCGGTCGAGCACCTCGAGGAGCCGGTCGTTGGGGATCACGATCACGGTGTCGCATGCGGCGCGCAGCTCGTCGACGCCGCTGTCCGCTGCCGAGCGGCGGCGCGTGCCCTCGAAGCGGAACGGCGTCGTCACGATTCCCACCGTGAGCGCGCCGAGCTCGCGCGCGACCCGCGCGACGACCGGGGCGGCGCCGGTGCCGGTTCCGCCTCCCTCTCCCGCGGTGACGAAGACCATGTCGGATCCGCGCAACGCGGCCTTCAGCTGGTCGTTCGCCTCCTCCGCGGCAGCGCGGCCGACGGACGGATCGGCGCCGGAGCCGAGACCCTGGGTGAGCCCCTCTCCGATCGCGATCTTCGTCGGCGCATCCGAGATCGCGAGGGCCTGGCGGTCGGTGTTGACGGCAACGAAGTCGACCTGGGCGATGCCGGCGTCCATCATGCGGTGGATCGCGTTCAGCCCCGCTCCGCCGACCCCGACGACACGGATCGCGGCGATGTAGGCGGCGCCTCTCGGCGGCGGCACGCGGTGGAGCTGTGGAGCGGGCTCGAGCATCGTCTGGAAGTAGCGCGCGGCGGCACGCGAGGCGGCGGCCTCGGCCGTGACGTCCTCCTCGGGCTCGGCCGGCACGGCGACGGGAGCCGCCGACGCCACGGGCTCGGGCTCGACCTCGGGCTCCTTCGCGAAGTCGGGGACGTGCTCGACGGTCTCGTCGAGCGCGGCCTCTGCCCTCGGATCGACGGGCGCCTCGGGCGCGGGCTCGGCTGCAGCCTCCTGCGCGCGCTGCGCGGCCTCGGTCTTGCGGAAGAGCTCGGCGAGCGGGCCCTCACGCATCGTCGCGCGCTTGCGCGCCATCGAGCACCTCCTTGGCAAGGTCGCGGTAGGCCTGTGCGGCCGGTCCGGTCGGGTCGTACTTGAGGACGGAGTTCCCCTTCACCGGGGCCTCCGCGTAGCGAACGGTCTTCCGGATTCGCGTCTCGTACACGAGATCGCCGAAGTGCTCCTCGAGGATCTCGATCGCCTCGCGCGCGTGCAGCGTGCGACCGTCGTACATCGTCGGGACGATCCCCTGCACGTGAACGCGCGGGTTGAGGTTCTCGCGCACCATCGCGAGCGTGTTCTCGAGCTGCACGAGCCCGCGGAGGGAGAGGTACTCGCACTGGACGGGGACGATGACGCCCCCAGCAGCGACGAACGCGTTGATCGTCAGCAGTCCGAGCGAGGGCGGTGTGTCGATGAGGATGTAGTCGTAGCGGTCGCGCACCTCGACGAGCGCCTTGTCGAGCGCGCGCTCGCGACCGATGAGCGCCGACAGCGAAAGCTCGGCGCCGGCGAGGTCGATCGACGCCACCGCGATGTCGACCTCGACGGTCGCGATCACGTCCGAGATCGGGATGCGGTGGACGAGCACGTCGAACATCGACCGCTCGATGGCGTCGGGGTTCATCCCCTGGCTCATCGTGAGGTTGCCCTGCGGGTCGAGGTCGATGACGAGCACGCGGTTCCCCAGCTCCCGCAGCGCGACGCCGAGGTTGAGCGTCGTCGTCGTCTTCGCGACGCCGCCCTTCTGGTTCGCGAGCGCGATGACCTTCGCGGTCACTGCACCATCCGGCTGGAGGGCGACGGTCGGAGCAGGCGAAGGTGCGGGAACCGCCTGCAGGCGGGGAGGCTCCTCGACGGTCGGGACGGGCTCGTCCTCGACGGGCTCGGGAACGGGCTCCGGGCGCGGCTGGAGACGTGGGAGCAGGCGCGAGAGGGCCATGACTCCGTCAGCTTCACGCCGTGCGAAGCAATTCCTTCAAACACCGGAGCCCGTCAGTCTTCGCCGTCCCAGTAGTCGAGCTGCTCACCGACCCGCGTGATCAGTCCGAGCCCGATGAAGAACACCTTCCCGGATCGGGGGTAGTAACACACGTCCCGCGGATCGCGCGCGCCGTACATCAGGAGCGTCATCCCGGCGTCGCCCCCGCGGAAGGCATGCGCGACGCCGCTGCCTGCGAGGCGACAGACGATCGAGCCGGCGCGAACCGGATGCTCGGAGACGCCCTCGTCCTCCCACAGGAGCAGCTGCCCGTCACCCTCCAGGACGACGAAGATCTCCTCCTCGGCGGAGTGGCAGTGCGGCGGCGCGTTGAGCTTGCCCGGAAACACCTCTGCGTGCCGGATTCCGGTCTTGACCGAGCCCATCTCGCGACCCGGGTAGCGGACGCGTCGGCCGATCGTGGTCGTCTCGCGCTCGAGCGGCTCGAGGTCGGCGACGTGCACGATCGTCGGAGGCCGCGGAGCGAGGTCGCGGGTCTCGGGCGCGCCCGCGGCAGCCTCGCGCGTCCAGGGATGATCCTCCTCAGCGCCGACGGGAGCCCACGTCTCGCCGAGCCAGGCGACGCCGGCTCTCGGCAGCCACGTGATGCCCTCCGCGTCGGTGCGCTGGCCAAAGGCGAGCACGTCGAGCCCGTCCGGCCCCGCCTGCAGCGTGTGGGCGTTCTCGAGCGCAAGGTGCAGGAGGCAGTCGCCTGCGCGCACCTCGTAGCCGACAGGGTCGCCTTCGCCCTCCCACTGAACGGACACGCCCGAGCCGCCGAGCACGTAGAAGATCTCCTCCTCCGTGCCCTCGAGGTGGAGTGGCGTCGACCACATTCCAGGGTCGACCTGGATCCGCTTCAGCCCGACCGTCCGCGAGTTTCGCCCCGTGAGGCTCCACCATGTGCCGGCGATGTGGCCGCGCTCACCGCGCCAGGTCCGCGCCCCGTCCCAGTGGGTGATCACCTCCCGATCATGTCACGCACACCGTCGGGCGGAGCGCCGGGTCTTGGCTAGGCGGCTTCGGTCGTGTGCGGGTCGAGCGCGAGCCGGAGCTCCTCGACCGCCTGCCTCGCGCCGTCAGCTCCCTCCGCCCCCGACCACGCCTCCGCCTCCCCGAGCAGCGCGCGCAGCTCGGCGAGGAGTTCCACCGGCGGAGCGCCGCGGCGGTCGAGCGCCTCGATCCGCGCCAGCCGTTCGAGGATCGCTCTCGACTCGTCCATCCGTCCACCGTAGCCCTGGCCCGGTCGCGGGCAGGTAACGGCTTGGCGCCGAGTTCCCGTCAGACGGCGACGGCGTGTGCAGCCCGGCGCTCGAGCCCGAGGAGCTCGCGGTCGAGCTCGTGCACGAGGCGGTCCCGGTCGCGCGAGCGAAGGACGGCGACGACCGCTCGGCGACAGGCGTCGATGGAGGCCGTCGTGGCCTGCTCGCCCGCGGCGAGCGACGTGAGCTCCCCGTACAGCTCTTCACGTGCGTGCGCGTCCTCGCCGAGGAGGATGCAGCCGCGCATCGCCCACGTCTGCCCGAGGAGCGACCCGAGCGCCGCCCGCAGCTGCTCCGCGCGGAACGGCTCGTTCTGGAACAGCGAGAGCTCCCAGCGGTCGAGCGCGTCCGAGAGCTCCGGGTCGCCGTCCGCGTCCCCGAGGGCCGCGAGGACGTCGACCGCGATCGGCGACCGGAACGCGTCGAGGCGCGACGGCTCGCCCGGAGGCTGAGTCGCGGCGATCGGGAGCACGGGCTGGATGCCGAACGGACGCCCGTCGAGCGTCTCGAAGAGCACGGGCCCGGCAGCAGTCGCGGCCGCGGTCGTGAGCCGAAGCGCGCTGACGGCGTCGGCGATCTCGGCGGGGGCGTCGGGTGGCGCCTCGCCGGCATCGAGCTCCCGCCGGAGCTCGACCACGACCAGCCGGTCGGGCTCCCTACCGAAGTCGCGAGGCAAGAGGCCGCGCGACTCGGGCCAGTGCGTCGACAGCTCGCCGGTCACGAACGTGCGAATCGAGAGGTCGGTGGCGAGCTCGACCGGCTTCGCGAGCGAGAGGCCGATGAGCGGCGCGATCGCCACGTACTTGCGACGCTCGCCGAAGAGCGACCTCTCGAGCTCCGCGTGCGCGTGCTCGAACGCCTCGTCTTCCCAGTCGAAGCCACCGCACGCCTCCGCGGTCGAGATCAGGAGCCCGAGGAGGATCGTGCGGAAGAGCGCCTCGTCCTCGCTCGCGCGCTTCCCCGCGTGCGCCTTCGCGAAGATCGCCGCCGACGGCTCACGCCGCAACTCCTCGACCGCAAGTCGCGCGTCCTCTCTCGTGCGCAGTAGCGGCTCGCGCTCCTCGATGAACGCGCGCACGAGCGGCCGGAGCTCGTAGAGCGACGGCCCGCGACGCTCGGCGTGCTCCTCGAACGCGAACGGAAGCTCTGCCCCTTCCTCGAGCTCGCGTCCCAGGACGACGAACGACCCGAGGACGAACCCCCGAAGCAGCGGATAGAGATGGGGCGCGCGCACGGCCACACCTCCTCGTACGCGGCCCGACGGCCCTCTCCTCTCCGCAGACCGGGATTCGTTGACACTCGAATCCCGGTCGCGACAACCCTAAAGACAGCCGCTTCGCGGCCTATCGGAGCGACTGACCGGCGGCCGCTACGGCCGGAGCACGGCGCGGCGGGGCCCGGCCAGGAAGCCGGCCTCGACGAGAAGCTGCATTGCCTCCGTCTCGGCGACCGGAGCGCCGTCGAACCGCTCGACCGCGAGCCGCTTCGCGCCGCCCGCTCGCACGTGGGCGACGAGCGCTGCGAGCGCCGGCCTCAGCCAGTCCACCTTCGGCTCACGGAGCGGAACGAGCGACCGTCCTCCCCGCTCCACGAAGAGCGCGGCCTCTCCGTCGAGGAGCACGACCCAGGCGCCCGCGACCCGCGCAGCCCGCGCCCCGGAGCGGCGTGGCCAGGGGAGCGCTGCGCCGTACGGCTGGGCAGGATCGGCTGCAGCGAGGACGAGAGTCTCGGGCGAGTCGTCACGCCGGGCCGCACGCGTCTCCCGCAGCCGCTCTACGGCGCCCGGCAGCGCGAACTGGGCGCCGCCGAGACCTTCGACGAAGTACCCGCGCCTGCAGACACCGAGCGTCTCGAGCGCCTTGAGCTCCGCGTACACCGCTCCGTAGCCGCCTCGGATTCCCTCGCCCCGGACGCCGTCGCGGGTCACGATGCCCTGGCGCTCGAGCAGGAGCTCTGCGAGCGCGCGTCGATCGCCGGTCTCTCCGAACAGCGTCGACGTGAGCGACCAACGGCCCTGTGTCGGGGACGCGACCGTGCGCCGCGTCCGGGCGAAGCGCCTGCCCGCGGCATCCGCGCGCGGCAGCTCGTAGCGCCGGGACGCACGCAGCGGCGCCCACGAGTCGTTCGTCACCTCGCCCGCCCAGACGAGCTCCCAGAGCGCCGTCAGGACGTCTTGCGGCGCCAGGCCGGCGTGGTCGACGAGATCCGCCCAGAACAGGGCTCGCTCCGCGAGCGCCGCGCGAACCGCCGTGACAGCCTCGCCCTCCGGGGGTGCGTCCGCGCTCGGCGGGCCGAGGAGGTGGGCGTCGTCGCGGAAGTAGACGGCAACCCGGTCGAGGCCCGCCCCGACCCAGACCACCTCGCCGGACGCGCACAACACGTCCAGGTCTGCGGGCCGGAACGTCGGCACGCGCCGCGGGAGCACGTCGCTCTCCCACAGGGTCGCGGGCAGCGGAACTCCCTGGAGCGGCACGAGCGCCTCGCGCAGGCCCTGGCGGCGCCCGATCCCATGCCAGCCGGGAAGGAAGCGTCCGAACGCAGCGTGCTCTGCGGGCTCGACCTCCTTGCGCAGGACGGCGAGGGTGGCACGACGGATGCGGCGGAGGACGTCGGGGTCGCACCACTCGCGCTCGGAGCCGCCGGGCCGCAGCTCTCCGCGGACGAGCCCGTCGGCGCGCTCCAGCTCGGCGAGCGTCGCCTCGACGGTCGCGGGGTCGAGGAGGAACCTCGATGCGAGCTCGAGCGTCGTGAACGGCCCGTGCGTCCTCGCGAACCGCCGGAGCACCGCGCGCAGCGGGTTCTCGACCGCCTCGAGGAACACGTGCGGCACGCCACCAGGAGGCACGACGCCGAAAGCGTCGCGGACGAGCCCAGCGTCCTCGATCGCGGCTAGCAGCTCGACGTCGCCGAGACGAACGCGGATCGCGCGTCGCTCGCGGAGCAGCGTCTCGGCGAACCCACGGTCGTACTCGCCGTCCAGGAGCGGCCCGGCCCGACGGAGGAGGTCGTGCAGCTCGTCCACGTTTCGCGGCGTCGGTCGCAGCGATGCGTCGACCTGGCCGATCGCGTCGGCATCGAGCAGCTCACGCAGCTCCTCGATGCCCATGAGCTCGCGCAGGAGGTCGCGGTCGAGCGACAGGGCCTGCGCGCGCCGCTCCTCGGGCGGAGTGTCGTCCTCGTACATGTATGTCGCGACGTACTCGAAGAGGAGCGACGACGCGTACGGCGAGGCCGACGCGGTCTCGACCTCGACGAGGTCGATCGAGCGTGTCTGGATCCCGCGCAGGAGGCCGCGCAACGCAGGGAGGTCGAACACGTCCTGCAGGCACTCCCGGTACGTCTCGAGCACGATCGGGAACTGCGGGTAGCGGCGGGCGACCTGGAGCAGGCTCTGGGCCTTCAGCCGCTGCTGCCAGAGCGGAGTGCGCTGACCCGGCCGCCGTCGCGGGATGAGAAGGGCGCGGGCAGCGTTCTCTCGGAACCGCGCTCCGTACAGCGCCGACTGCGCGAGCTCGGCGAGCAGCAGGTCCTCGATCTCCTCGGGGTCGAGAACGAGATCGGCGAGCGGCGGCGCGGCGTCCGCATCCGGGAAGTGCAGTGCGATCCCGTCGTCCGACCACAGCGACTGCACGTCGACGTCCAGGGAGTCGCGCAGCCGCGTTCGCAGCGCCATCGCCCACGGAGCGTGCACGCGCCCGCCGAAGGGCGAGAGGATGCAGACCCGCCAGTCCCCGATCTCGTCGCGGAAGCGCTCGATGACGATCGTGCGGTCGGAGGGCACGACACCGGTGACCGACTCCTGTTCGCGGAGGAACGTCAGCAGGTTGCGCGCGGCGAGCGCGTCGAGCCCGTACTCGCCCTCGAGTCGGCCGATCGCGGCGTCGTCGGCGAGCGCCGACAGCTCTCGCGCGGTTCTTCCGATCTTCTCTCCCAGCTCCGCCGGCCGCCCGACCCCCTCGCCCTTCCAGAACGGCGCCACGCCCGGCACGCCCGGCGCCGGCGACACGAGCACGCGGTCGCGGGTGATCTCCTCGATCCGCCACGTCGACGCGCCGAGGAGGAACGTCTGCCCCTCGCGGGCCTCGTAGACCATCTCCTCGTCGAGCTCCCCGACCCGCCCCCCGCCGTCGGCGAGAAAGACGCCGAAGAGCCCACGGTCGGGGATCGTCCCGGCGTTCGTCACCGCGAGGCTGCGGGCGCCCGTGCGCCCGCGCACGGTCCCGGACGTGCGGTCCCACACGATCCGCGGACGGAGCTCGGCGAACTCGTCCGACGGGTAGCGCCCCGCGAGCATGTCGAGGACGTTCTCCAGCTGCGCGCGCGAGAGCTCGGAGAACGGATACGCCCGGCGCGCGAGCTCGTGCAGCTCGTCCACCGACACCTCCTCGTCGGCGCACACGGCCACGATCTGCTGCGCCAGCACGTCGAGCGGATTCCGCGGGATGCGGGTCTCCTCGATCTCGCCCGCGTGCATCGCGCGCGCGACGACCGCCGACTCGAGGAGATCGGCGCGGTACTTCGGGAAGATGCGGCCCTTCGAGACGGAGTGCAGCTCGTGACCCGCGCGGCCCACGCGCTGCAGGCCACGCGCGACCGACTTCGGGCTCTCGACCTGGATGACGAGATCGACCGCCCCCATGTCGATGCCGAGCTCGAGCGAGGAGGTTGCAACGAGGCAGGGGATCTCGCCGGCCTTCAGGAGCTCCTCGACGACGAGCCGTTGCTCGCGCGCGAGGGAGCCATGATGTGCTCGTGCGAGCTCCTCCCCCGCGAGCTCGTTGATCCGCAGCGCGAGCCGCTCCGCCAGCCTGCGGTTGTTGACGAAGACGATCGTCGAGCGGTGCGCCCGGACGAGCTCGAGGATGGCCGGGTAGATCGACGGCCAGATCGACCTGCTCGAGCGCTCGACGCCGACGCCCATCTCGACGCCGTCCGCCAACGGCGGGACGGAGAGCTCGGACGTCGAGCCGAGCTCGCGCATGTCCTCGACGGGGACGACGACCTGCAGATCGAGCTCCTTGCGGACACCCGCGTCGACGAGCTCGATGTCTCGCCCCGATCCCGCGACGAACCGCCCGATCTCCTCCAGCGGCCGCTGGGTCGCCGAGAGACCAACGCGCTGGAAGGGCTCGTCGACAAGGCGCTCGAGCCGCTCCATCGACAGCGCGAGGTGCGCGCCGCGCTTCGTGCCCGCGACCGCGTGGACCTCGTCGAGGATCACGGTCCGGATCCCGCGCAGCGTCTCGCGAGCCTGCGAGGTCAGGAGCAGGAAGAGCGACTCGGGTGTCGTGATGAGGATGTCCGGCGGCGTCCGGAGCATCTCGCGCCGCTCGCCGGCGGGCGTGTCGCCCGTTCGGACGCCGACGCGGAGCTTCGACCCGAGCCCGGCGAGGGGGCTTCGCAGGTTCCGCTCGATGTCGTAGTTGAGCGCCTTGAGCGGAGAGACGTAGAGGAGCCGCAGGCCGTCCCCGGGAGACTCGTTCAGGCGGTCGATCCCGAGCAGGAACGCCGCGAGCGTCTTCCCGGACCCCGTCGGCGCCTGGATGAGGACGTGTCCGCCGCGTGCGATCGCTGGCCAGCCGAGCGTCTGCGCAGGCGTCGGCGCCTCGAACGCACGCTCGAACCAGGTACGCGTGGCGGGCGTGAAGACGCCGAGCGGATCCACGGCCATGAGCGTACCCCCGGCGTCCTATGCTCCGGCCGTGCGCTACGACGTGGTCGTCGTCGGAGGCGGGACGGCGGGTTGCGTGCTGGCAGCTCGCCTCAGCGAGAACCCCGACCGGCACGTGTGCCTGCTGGAGGCGGGACCGGACTACGGACGCCTCGCGGACGGTCGCTGGCCGCCGGACGTCCTCGACGCCCGCCGGGTCGCCACGGAGCACCTCTGGCCTCCCGGAGACGACGGACGGACGTTCGGCGGACGGGTCCTCGGCGGCTCGTCCGCCGTCAACGCGTGCCTCATCGCCGAGGGCAACCGGGAGGACTACGACGAATGGGGCGCGGGCTGGTCGTATGCGCGCCTCGAGCCCCACCTCCGTCGAGCGCGCGAGACGCTGCGACCCGCCACCGCGAACACGGACGATCCCAGCCCCTTGCACGTCGCGTTCGTCGAGGCGGCGCAGGAGCTCGGGTTCCCGCTCCTGGACGACCCGAACGCGCACGACCAACCCGTCGGAGTCGCTCCCTACCCGGCGAACGTGGTCGACGGCACGCGCTGGAACGCTGCGCTCGCCTACCTCGACCCGTGCCGCGAGCGGCCCAACCTCGTCGTGCGCTCGACCACGCTCGTCGACCGGATCGTCGTGCGAGACGGCCGCGCCGCGGGCGTCGTGGACACCGCGGGCGAGGTCCACGAGGGCGCAGGAAATCTTGCTGTGCGCCGGTGCGTACTTCTCGCCGGCGATCCTCATGCGAAGCGGGATCGGGCCGGAGGCGGAGCTCACGAGGCTCGGGATCCCGGTGCTCGCCGACCTGCCGACGGGCGCTCGCCTGCTCGACCACTGCGGCACGACGGTCGCGTGGGCGCCGTCCCCGGAGCTCGAGGAGGACACCCGGCGCCGCGCGGCGGGCGACGGCTTGTTCGAGTCGCACGCGCTCGTGAAGGCCGCGAGCAGCATCTGTCCGCCGAGGCGCCTGGGATCTCCACGTGCTGTCGTGGATCACCGCGGCGAACGCCGACGGCGCGTGCGAGGCGGCGGCGATCGTCTTCCACATGAAGCCCGAGTCGTCGGGCCGCGTCGGGCTGCGATCGCGCGATCCGCGCGATGCTCCCGTGGTCGAGCGAGGATTCCTCTCGGCTGACGCGGATCTTGCCGTGCTCGTCGAGGGAATCGAGCTCGCACGAGGGCTGGCGACGACGACCGCGTTCGGCGCCGTCGTCGGCGCGGAGCGCCGCCCCGGCGACGATCCCGCCGGAGGAGTACGTGCGTGCGAGCATCCGCAACTACTTCCACCCGGCGGGGACGTGCGCGATCGGCGAGGTCGTCGACGGCGAGTGCCGCGTGCTCGGCGTGGACGGGCTTCGCGTCGTCGACGCCTCCGTCATGCCGACGATCCCGCGCGCCAACACGAACCTGACGACCGCGGCGATCGCCGAGTGCATAGCGGAGACCATGTGAGCTCGAGCTCGCAGAGGCGCGGTCGGTCTACACTCAAGACCGTGCCGTCTGCCCTCTATCTGACGGAAAGCGACGAGGCCAACGAGCTCCTGGCGCGCAACCCGCTCGCGCTGCTAATCGGGTTCGCGCTCGACCAGCAGGTCACGGTGCCGACGGCGTTCGCCGGGCCGCTGAAGCTCGAGCAGCGCGTGGGAAGTCTCGACGCGGCGGCGATCGCCGCGATGGACCCGGCCGAGCTCGAGGCAGCCTTCCGGGAGCGCCCCGCGATCCACCGCTTCCCCGGCTCGATGGCCAAGCGCGTGCAGGAACTGTGCGCGGTCGTCGCAGACGAGTACGGCGGTCGCGCCGAGCGCGTCTGGACCGAGGCGGCCGATGCGGCCGACCTCCGAAAGCGCATAGGTGCACTCCCAGGCTTCGGCGCGATGAAGATCACCGGCCTCGGCTCGGTGCTCGCCCTCCAGTTCGGCGTCGCGGCCGCGCAGGAGCTCGTCCCGGAGCACCCGTGCCTCGGCCGGATCGACTCACCGCAGGCGCTCGCCGAGTACCAGGCCGCGAAACGCGCGCACAAGGCCGAGATGCGCGCTGCGACCGCGGCCGGTTGACGACGGCCCCGGCGCCCGGCCCGATCGCCCTCGAGACGCTGACGGACGGCGGCCAGCGGCCGGCCGACGTCGCACGTGGAATCGCGGCGTTCCTGGCGCAAGCGCGGAAGTCGCTCGACATCGCGCTGTACGACGTCCGCTTCGAGACGGACGCCGGCGCGCTCGTTCTCGCCGCGCTCCTCGCTGCGGTCCAGCGGGGCGTCGAGGTGCGGCTCCTCTACAACGTCGCGCACCCCGGCCCAATCCCGGTGCCGCCGCCGCCCGAGACGGCGCCCGAGGCGATCGAGGCGCTGCCGATCGCGACGAGAGGGATCGCCGGCGTCCCCGACCTCATGCACCACAAGTTCGTCGTGCGCGACGGGGATGCCGTCTGGACCGGGTCGACCAACTGGACGGACGACTCGTGGTCCCGCCAGGAGAACGTCATCGTCACCGTCGACTCGCTCGACGTCGCCTACGCGTACGTGCTGGCGTTCGAGCAGCTCTGGGAGAGCTGGCCGTGTCGCCCACTCCGGGCGCGTCGATCCGCGTCCGGAAGAGGTCGGCACGGCCAGCGTGCGCGCATGGTTCTGCCCCGAGCAACGGGGAGGCGCTCTCGCACCGGGTCGCGAAGCACATCGGGAAAGCGCGTACCCGGATCCGGATCGCGTCGCCCGTGCTCTCCTCCGGCCCGATCCTGGCGACGCTCGTCGAGGTCGTGAACGAGAACCGCTGCGACGTCGCGGGCGTCATCGACGACACGCAGGTCGACGAGGTCTTCGGCCAGTGGCGGACGAACGGCGTCAGCGAGTGGAAGATCCCGCTTCTCCGCCGCATCCTCGAGGGCGCCGCCTTCAGCGGGAAGTCCTCGACGCCCTGGTCGCCGACCTCGCTCCACGACTTCATGCACGCGAAGGTCGTCGTCGCCGACGACACCACCTTCGTCGGGAGCTTCAACTTCTCGCGCTCGGGCGAGCGGAACGCGGAGAACGTCCTCGAGATCCGCGACCCGGCGATCGCCGACGCCCTGTCGCACTTCGTCGACGACATCCGCGCGCGCTATCCGCGGGCGACCGTCCCTGTTTGATCGATTAGGGTCACGCGATGACGATCGACGACGTGCTCAGCGCGAAGCTCGAGGCGGGCAGGCCCGTTCCTACTGCAGTCGCCGGCGAGCCGTACGAGTCCTGGCACGTCATCTCGGACGACGGACGAGTCGAGCTCGGGATCTGGGAGGTGACGCCGGGTTCGTTCCGCGGCGAGACGGACGGCATCTACGAGCAGATGCACTTCGTCGCCGGCAGCGGCACGATCACGGACGGCGACGGCGTCGTGACCGCCATCGGGCCGGGCGTCGTGATGCTGTGCCCGGACGGCTGGTCCGGGATCTGGGACGTTCGCGAGACGGTGCGCAAGACCTACGCGGTCGTCAAGACGCGCGCGGCGTGATCGACCCGCTCGAGCGCTGGCGCGAGCTCGGGCTTCCCGACAAGCCCGACTACGCAGGGCTCCTCACGTATGCGGGCATGCCGTACACGCACGATCCCGCGGAGCTCGCCGGCTTCGATGTCGCGATCGTCGGCGCGCCGACCGACGACCTCGTCTCCGACCGGCCCGGAACGCGCTTCGGGCCGCGGGCGATACGGGCCGCCAGCTGCCCGCCCGGACCGCACCTCGAGGCCGGGATCGACGCGTTCGCGGAGCTGCGCGTCGTCGACTTCGGCGACGCTGCGGTCGTGCCGGCGGACGTCGAGACGCACGCACGCTCAGATCGAGAAGACGGTCGCCCAGGTGGTCGGCGGCGGGCGTCGTCCCGGTGGTCCTCGGCGGCGACCACTCGATCACGGAGGTGAACGTACGCGCCGTGTCCGCCCGACATGGCCCCGTCGGCCTCGTCCACTTCGACACGCACACGGACACCGGCAGAGAGGTGTTCGGCGTCGAGCGCTCGCACGGAACTCCCATGTACCGCCTCGTCCGCGACGGCCACGTGGCGGGAGCGCGCTACGTCCAAATCGGACTTCGCGGCTACTGGCCGGGCGAAGCCGAGTTCACGTGGCAGCGAGAGCACGGCATCACCTCCCTCTTCATGCACGACGTCCGCGAGCTCGGCATCGGCGAGGTCGTCGAGCGCACGGTGGCCGCCTCGGGCGATGGGCCGGTGTTCCTGACTGTCGACGTCGACGTGCTCGATCCCGCGTTCGCCCCCGGGACCGGGACGCCCGAGCCGGGTGGCATGACGTCGAGCGACCTCCTCTGGGCCGTACGCGAGCTCGCCTCGCGCCTCGACCTCGTCGGACTCGACGTCGTCGAGGTCATTCCGACGGCGGTGGGGTCCGCGGACGTCACCGCGCTCGTCGCGGACCGAATCGTGCGGGAGGCGCTCACGGGCATCGCATTTCGCCGCCGCAGCCCGAACCGAATGCTTACGGCCCGATAACAGCCAGATCGCAGATCCCGAACCGTTCGGTGGCTGGATTCGTAGTGAACCCAGTCGAGGGAGGGAACGTGAAGGGAATCGCATTCATCGTGCTCGGCCTCGTCGTCTGCGCGGCGGCGGCCGCACTCGGGCCCGCCGCGCTCGGCGCGAGGAAAGCCGAACGACGATCGGGTCTCGCGGGCCGCTCTCGTCGGCGTCAACTTCGTCGAGAACTGCCGCTACTCGCACCAGGCGCCGGACGACCCGATCGTGTACCCGGGCCAGCCAGGCGCCTCGCATCAGCACACGTTCGTCGGCAACCGGACGACGAACGCGTTCTCGAGCTACGGCTCGCTGCGATCCGGCGGGACGACGTGCCTGCGACGCGACGACACCGCCGCGTACTGGGTGCCTGCCCTCTACCAGGGAACGACCGAGGTGCTCCCCGTCGCAGCGACCGTCTACTACCGCCGCGGCACGCTCGCCGAGGTGACACCGTTCCCGAACGACCTGCGGATGATCGCCGGAGACTCGAAGGCGACGAGCCCGCAGGGGATGGGCGTCACCTTCTGGAGCTGCGGAGTCGCCTCGGGCGCCGGCCGGTCGGCCGAGGTGCCGACGTGCCCCGACACGCTCGGCTCCTCCCTGCGACTACACATCCGCTTCCCCGAGTGCTGGGACGGCAGGCGTCTCGACAGCGCCGATCACAAGAGCCACATGGCGTACGCAGCTCGAGGCCGTTGCCCGTCGACGCACCCGATCGAGGTGCCGCAGATCACCCAGATCTACCGCTACCCGACCCGCGGCGGCGAGGGCTTCTCGCTCGCCTCGGGCGGGGTGTATAGCGCGCACGCCGACTTCGTGAACGCCTGGAAGCCGAACGTCCTGCGCAAGCTCGTGGACAACTGCCTGAACGCGCTCGTCCACTGCGGCCGCAGCTAGATCCCCCGCGAGCCGGGGGCGGCACCGTCGCCCCCGGCTACCCGTCCAGGTTTACGACGCCCTCACAGAACGTCGCTACCTTGGCTCGCCGTGCGCCGCGCAACGACCTTCACGCTGCTACTCGCCCTCGCCTGCGCTTGCCTCGCAGGCAGCACGAACGTCGGAGCGGCGAGCGTGCCGGCGCCCGCCCCGGTTCCGTCGCTCGAGCCGGCGAAGACGGCCGCGCTCTGGCGGTCGCTCGTCGCGCAACAGCCGAAGGCAGGGCGGGCGCAGGCCGCATGCCGCCCGCTCCGGGCGGTCTTCTACGCCGCGTCGGACTGGCTTCGCCTCGCCACGAAGCTCGCCGCCGCGCGATCCCCGTGCGCCGAGTACTACATCTCGGTCCCGCCGCTCGTGGCCGACAAGACCCAGTTCCGGCGCGACCAGGCCTCGCGAATCCGTGCGCTCGGGCCGAGCTTCCACGCAATGGCGGAGGTCCACTTCACGACGTGGAGCCGATGGGTCGGTTCCACGGGCAACTCGTGGTTCACGGCCGGAGTCACGGCCCGCGAGCACATGGCCGCGGCCGGCTACGACGTCGCCCAGGGCGACACCTGGGCGCTGAACGAGCTGTCGACGGCCGTTCGCCGCGGCGACGGAAACGCGCGGGCGAACGTGCGTGAGTTCCTGCGCGGGCTGTACGAGGGAGACGGCTCCCGACCGACGCGCGGCGCAGTACTCATCGTCGGCTTCGGTCAGCGCACGAGCGACCTGACCGCATATCAGAGCACGCTGCAGAATTGGCTCGCCGACACCGCGTTCTGGACGGACATGGCGACGTACGTGAGCGACTGGTCGCAGGAGGTCTACGGGGACCTACGAGCGCATGCGGTCCCCGGTGAGCCCGTTCCCGTTCGGCGTGAGTACCTGAACGATTACCTCCAGCACAAGCTCGTGCTCGCCGCCGCCGGCCCAGCCGCGATCGAGACCGCACGCTCTTTCCTGCAGGTCGCCTACAGTCCGCTCGCGAACGCCGCCTGGCCGCGGGAGACGGCGTGGGGCTGGACGATGGTGCCGGTCGACCAGATGTCGCCCTACATCTCTGCGCAGGTCGACGCCATGAGGTTCTTCACGGCGACGACCGGACAGGCGCAGGATCACTGGGGCTTCGCGTGGGCGCCGAGCAACACGACCGGCATGCCGGCCGCCGACTTCGCGACCCAGACGGGCCAACTCCTCGATCGGCTCGCGGCCGCGATCCAGGCTTCCGGCGAGGCCACCGATCCGGAGGGCTCCGGGACCGGCGCCTGCGGACCGCCCGGCGCGGACACCCTGTGCAACGTCGACATCCCGGGAGCGAGCCACAATGGTGCTTGGCGCTCCTTCCGTACGTGGACGCAGCCGCTGCTCACCATCGTGCCGCCGAGCCAGACGGTGGCCGCGGGCGCACCCTCCGCTCCCTCGACGGTCTCGCTGACCTCGGCCGCCGGGACCCCCGTCACCAGCGGCACTTCACTCACCGTCACTCTCCGCTCGAACTCGGCTCGCGGCACCTTCGCAACGAGTCCGGCCGGTCCGTGGACGACGACGCTGGGGCTCTCGGTGGGGCCCGACCTCGCCGGCACCTTCTACTACCGCGACACGCTCGCCGGCTCGCACACGGTGACGGCGGCCGCGACCGGGGCCACCGCGGGCACGCAGGCCGTCACGGTCACCGCCGGCACCGCCGTGCGACTCTCGGTGACACCGGCCTCGCGCACGGTGAGAGCACGCGGGGAAGTCGCCTTCACAGGTGCTGCGACCGACGCGTTCGGAAATGCCGTCGCGACGGAGATGGCGTGGCGCGTCTCGCCGCCCGCGCTCGGAAGGATCGCTCCCGGCTCCAGCGGGACTGCGACGTTCACCGCCGGCCGCGTGCTCGGCAGCGGTCGGGTCATCGCTCGGGCCGGAGCACTCGCTGCGAATTCCGCGGTCTCGGTCACTCCTGGGCATCTTCGTATTGCATCCCTGAAGGTGAGCTCTACCGCGAACGGGCTGAGGGTCCTCGTCGGCGTCGCGGACGGCGCTCGCCGCCCGATCTCGAAGGCGGCGCTGACGCTGGCAGTCAGCCAGGACGGGCGTCGGGTGTTCACGGGACGAGGCGTCACGGGAAGCGGCGGCAAGGCCCTCTTCCACGTGCAGGCCGGGGTCGGCTGCTTCCAGGTCTTCGTCGACCGTGCAAGGGCTCAGGGCTTCGCGTGGACTGGCCCCACGCCGCGGAGAAACGTCTGCCGGCGCTGACTACCCGAGGTTCGACAGGAGGAAGGCGCGCGACTCCTGCAGCATCTCGCGCGCGATCACGATCCGCTGGATCTCGTTCGTCCCCTCGTAGATCTGGGTGATCTTCGCGTCGCGCATCATGCGCTCGACGGGGTATTCGCGGATGTAGCCGTAACCGCCGAGGATCTGCACGGCCTCGGTCGTCACCTCCATGGCCGTGTCCGTGCAGAACAACTTTGCCATCGCCGACGCCTTCGTCAGCTCGGCCCCGTCCGCGCCCTCGTCGACCATGCGCCCGAAGCGGTACAGGAGCCCGCGCGCGGCCTCGGTCCGCGTCTCCATGTCCGCGAGCTTCGCCGCGATCAGCTGGTGCTGCGCGATCGGCTCGCCCATCGTCTCGCGCGTGCGTGCGTACTCGAGGGCATAGTCGGTGGCGCCCTGGGCGATGCCGAGGCCCTGCGCGGCGACGCCGGGCCGCGAGCGGTCGAGGATGCGCATCGCGATCCGGAAGCCCTCCCCCTCCTCGCCCAGTCGGTTCTCGACCGGAATGCGGGCTCCGTCGAAGGTGAGCTCACCCGTCGTCGATCCGGAGATCCCCATCTTCGGTTCGAGCCGTGCGACCTCGAACCCCGGCGTCCCCGCCTCGACGACGAAGGCGGAGATCCCGGAGTGTCCCGCCCCGGGGTCGGTCTTCGCGAAGACGGTGTAGAGCCCCGCGACGGCGGCGTTCGTGATGAAGCGCTTCGATCCGTCGAGGACGTACACGTCGCCGTCGCGCCGCGCGGTCGTCCGCATGGCGGCGGAGTCCGAGCCGGAGCCGGCCTCCGTGAGCGCGTACGCCGCCAGCATCTCGCCAGACGCAAGCGCCGGGAGGAAGCGCGCCTTCTGCTCGTCCGAGCCGGCGAGCTCGAGGCCCAGCGAGCCGAGCGACTGCGCGGCGAGGACGAGCCCGCTCGTCGCGCAGACCTTCGAGATCTCCTCGATGGCGACCAGCGAGACCAGCGTCCCGGTGCCCGTTCCGCCGTACGCCTCCTCGAAGAAGAGCCCGAAGATCCCGTGCTCGCGGTACAGCTCGACGACGTCCCATGGGAACTCGTGCGACTCGTCGATCGCGGCGGCGCGCGGCGCGATCCGGTCGCGCGCGAGGGTCCGGACGAGCTCCCGGATCTCGAGCTGCTCGTCAGTCAGCGGCTCCCAGGGCACGGCGGCAGTCTAGGACGAGGCAGCCGTCAGGCGCGATCATGACAGCGATCGCGCAACGCCTATCCTCGAGGGAACCGAATGTCGAGGAGGACCCCATGAGCACGACCGCATCACCGGCCGCCGCCGCGCTCGAAGAGCTCGCGGGCTTCGGCGGCGAGCTGATCGGCCCCGACGACCCGACGTACGACGAGGCACGTGCGCTCTTCAACGCGATGATCGACAAGCGACCGGCCGTGATCTCACGTCCCTCGGGATCGGAGGAGGTCGCGGCGACGGTCCTGTTTGCCCGCGGACACGACCTGCCGATAGCGATTCGGGGCGGCGGCCACAACGGCGCCGGGCTCGCGAGCGTGGACGACGGTGTGGTGATCGACCTCTCGCGGCTGAAGGCGATCTCGGTCGATCCGTCCTCGGGCTCCGTCCGCGTCGGCGGTGGGAACGTCTGGGGCGAGGTCGATGCCGCGACACAGGAGCACGGCCTCGCGGTTCCCGCCGGGATCATCTCCACGACCGGGGTCGGAGGACTGACCCTCGGCGGCGGGGTTGGCTACCTGACGCGTCGGCACGGCCTCACGATCGACAACCTGCTCTCGGCCGAGGTCGTCCTCGCGGACGGACGGACCGTCACCGCGAGCGCGGACAACGAGCCCGACCTCTTCTGGGCGATCCGCGGCGGCGGCGGGAACTTCGGAGTCGTCACCGAGTTCACGTTCCAGGGGCAGCCCGTCACCACCATCGTCGGCGGCCCGACCTTCTGGGCGCTCGAGGACTCCGACGCGCTGCTTGCGGCCTACCGCGAGTGGCTCCCCACCGCACCGCGCAACGTCGCCGCGTTCTTCGTCTTCCACACCGTCCCGCCCGCCCCGCCGTTCCCGGAGGAGATCCATCTGCGCAAGGTCTGCGGGATCGTATGGTGCGTCGACGCCTCGGACGAGGAGGCCGAGAAGGCGATGGCACCGATGCTCGGTGTCGCAGAGCCGCTCATGCACGGGGCGGGCCGGATGCCGCTCCGGGACCTGAACGGTGCATTCGACGGCCTCTACGGCCCCGGTGACCAGTGGTACTGGCGCGGCGACTTCTTCAACGAGCTCTCCGACGACGCGGTCGTACGCAACCGCGAGTGGAACGACCGGATGCCGACCTGGAAGTGCGGCTCGCACCTCTACCCGGTCGACGGCGCAGCACAGGACGTCGCCGCCGAGGACACCGCCTACGCGTACCGGAACGCCACCTTCTCGCAGGTCATCATCGCGGTCGATCCCGACCCGGCAGGTGCCGGTGCGATCCGCGACTGGGCGATCGGTTACTGGGAGGCGCTCCACCCGTATTCGGCCGGCGGGGCGTACGTCAACTTCATGATGGACGAGGGCCAGGCGCGGGTGCAGGCGACGTACGGGCCGAACTACGAGCGCCTTACTCGGGTGAAAGCGGCCTACGACCCCGACAACGTGTTCCACGTCAACCAGAACATCGTTCCGGCCGCGTAACGATCTCGCTGTGGACGGGGAGGCTAGAGGGCTCCCCGCCCGCGGACCTCAGCCGGGCGGCGCTGCATGACAGACGCCCTCGATGTTGTTGCCGTCGGGATCGAGGACGTACGCGGCGTAGTAGTTCGCGTCGTAGTGGGCGCGGATTCCGGGCGCGCCGTTGTCCGCTCCGCCCGCGGCGAGACCGGCCGCGTGGAAGCGATCGACCGCGTCGCGGTCGGAGCACGCAAAGGCGACGTGCGCACCACCGGACGGCTCGCGCCTGCCGATCCCGAAGTCGAGGCCGCGGTCGTCCGCGAAGTACGCGAGCACGCCCTCCTCCTCGTAGACGATCCGGTAGCCGAGCGACCCGAGAAGCTCCTCGTAGAAGCGCCTTGCTCGATCCCACTCGCTGACGTTCACGGCCACGTGCTCGACCACTTCGGCTCCTCCCCTCGTCGCTACAGTCGCCGCGCATGATCCTCGAGAACGGCGTCATCCGCACGCTCGAGCCCTCGCTGCCGACCGCGCGCGCCCTCGCGATCGCCGGGTCTCGAGTGGCCGGCGGCGTGGGCACGCATGAGACGGCCCTGCCGAGCCCCGACGTCGTCGACCTTCAAGGGCGCTGCGTCCTGCCGGGATTCACGGACTCGCACGTCCACTTCCCGACCTGGTCGCTCGGGCAGCGCGACGTGCGGCTCGAGGGCGTCCGGAACGTCGCCGAGGCACTCGAGCGCGTGCGCACGCACACGCGGCGCGGCAGCTGGATCCGCGGCTATGGCTGGCGCTCGGCGGAGTGGGGCGAGCAGCCGACTGCTGCCGCGCTCGACGATGTCACCGGGAACACTCCTGCGCTCCTCTTCTCGAAGGACTACCACTCGGCGTGGCTCAACTCCGCAGCCCTCGCGCAGGCGGGCGGAAACCTCGACGTCAAGGGCGGCGTCGTCGAGCGTGACGAGCACGGAGAGCCGACGGGGATCCTGCGCGAGGAGTCCGCGTGGCAGTTCCGCGCGCGGGTCGCGATGCCGAGCGAGGACGAGTTCGTCGACGCGACGCGCGAGGGCCTCCGTATTGCGGCGAGCCGTGGCGTGGTCGCGGTGCACGACAAGGACGGTTGGCTCGGAGCGCCCGGCATCTTCCAGCGCGTCGCCGAGCGCGAGGGGCTCACGCTCCGCGTCTGGCAGTCGGTGCCCCACGAGCGGCTGCCGGAGCTGGAGGCGCTCGGCATCCACTCCGGCATCGGCGACGAGTTCCTCCGCATCGGGTACCTGAAGGCGTTCATGGACGGGACGCTCGGGTCGCAGACCGCCTGGATGCTCGACGGGTCGGGCGTGACGATCACGAGCGGCGAGGAGCTCGCCGAGGTGATCCGCGAGGGCGCCCGCCTCGGCTGGCCCGTCGGAGTCCACGCGATCGGGGACCGCGCGAACCGCGAGGCACTCGACGCGTTCGAGTCGACTCGGGACGCGTGGGCGCCATTGGGGCTGCGCCACCGTATCGAGCACGCGCAGTGCCTCGCTCCGGAGGACGTGGGCCGATTCGCAGAGCTCGGGGTCGCATGCTCCGTCCAGTTCAGCCACGCGCCGTCGGACCGCGACCTCGCGGAGAGATTCTGGCCGACCCGCGTCGACGGCGCCTACGTGTTCCGGTCGCTCTGGGACTCGGGCGCGCTCGTCGCCAACGGCTCCGACGCACCGGTGGAGGAGCTCGACCCGCTCGCGGGCATCCGCGCCGGGGTGCTGCGCACGATCGACGACCGGCCCGCCTGGAATGCGGAGCAGAGCCTCACCGTCGAGCAGGCCCTGATCGCGTCGACTGTCAACCCGGCGTGGCTCTCCCGCGACGAGAGACGTCGTGGAAAGCTTCTCCCCGGCTACCTCGCCGACCTCGTCGTGCTCTCGCGCGACCCGTTCGAGTGCGCTCCGGACGAGCTGGAGACCGTGGAGGTGGTCGCCACGATGGTCGGCGGTCGCTGGGTCCACAACGCCCCGCCGTGGAGCTGAGCACTGCGCGCGGCCGAGACCGCGACGACTACCGTGGCTGAGACCGTGTCGTCGCTCGTCGACCGACCGCCGCACCCGGTTGCTCGACCGCGTCGAGCGCATCGCACGTGAGGACTTCGGCGACCGCGTCTCCAGGCCACTGGTCACGTCGCTCTTCACGGCGCGGAAACCGACCTGAGCCTTTCGTCTCGGGACCGTACAATCCGAGCGTGGCGTCCCGCACGATGCTCCCCATCCATTCGGCGCCGACCTGCTCGGTCGCCGGCGCAGCCGAGATCGTCGGCTCGAAGTGGACCGTGCTCATCGTCCACGACCTCTCGGAAGGGCCGCGCAGGTTCACCGAGCTCGAGCGCTCGTGTGCGGGCATCAGCCCCAGAACCCTTGCGGAGCGGCTGCGCTGGCTCGAGACCGAGGACATCGTCGCCCGCCAGAGCTACCCGGAGTCGCCGCCGCGGGTCGAGTACGCGCTCACCGACAAGGGTCGCGCACTCCTCCCGGTCGTACACGAGATGCGCCGCTTCGGCCACGAGTGGCTCGGCTGCGGCGTGCACGACACCTAGCGCGCAAGGTCGAGATCCGCTGAACGGCGGAGTTGGATCGCGCAAACACCCCTGGAGCCGGCAGCGGCCGGGCACGGCTGCTCTGCGGGCGCCTGCTCCCCTATTTCAACAGCGCCCGCGTGAGAACACGGTCCCGGAGGCGCGTGGGCAGCCGCTCGATCCACGCGCGCAGGTGCGCGTCGCGCCCGACGACGTAGCGCGCCTTCGGCCGTGAGGCCGTGAGCGCGTGCTCCACGGCCCTGGCGACGACGTCGGGGTCGATGCCGGGCCCGCGCTTCAAGGCCACCGCCCGGAAGCGGGCGATCCGCTCCGCGTAGAGAGCGGCCGCCTCGGTACCGATCTCTTCCTGCATCGCCTCGGCCTGCGTCGCGCCCTTCGTCCAGATCGCCGTCTTCACGCTCGCAGGCTCGACGATCGCCACGGAGATGCCCCACGGGGCGAGCTCCACGCGGAGGACGTCTGCGAACGCCTCGAGCGCGTGCTTGGAGGCGGCGTACGGCCCGAGAAAGGGGAGCGCGCTGCGCCCGCCGATCGACCCCATGAGGACGACCCGTCCGCGAGCGCGTCGTAGCGCGGGCAGGACCGCCTGGAGCACGGCGACCTGCCCGACGACGTTCACCTCGAGCTGACGGCGAAGCTCGTCGAGCGGGACGAGCTCGAGTGGCGCGGCGACCGCAATGCCCGCGTTGTCGACCAGGCCGTGGAGGTCGGGGCCGATCGCGGCGGCCGCCGCGGCGACCTGCTGTCTGTCCGTCACGTCCAGCACGACCGGTTCGACGCCGCGCTGCCGAAGCAGGTCGGCGTGCTCGTCGTTCCGAACGCCTCCGAAGACGCGCCATCCCTCGTTCGCGAGACGTACCGCCGAGGCGAGGCCGATCCCCGAGGACGCGCCCGTGACGAGTGCCGTGCGGCTCACGTCCTAGTCGGCGAGACCCTTCGCCCGGAGCTCCGCCAACGCCCGCTCGGACTTTCCGAGGCCCGCGAGGCCCATGCCTTCGAGCACGCGATCGGTCTTCGTGAACTGGACGTCTCGGTAGTCGACGACCTGCCAGTGGTTCCCCCAGGGATCGAGGAAGTCGTGGCCCCCGATCATCCGAGCGCCCAGCTCGCGCGCGCGGCGAACGACCTCGTCCTGGTCGTCGACGACCAGTCCGTAGTGGCCGGCGGTCACCGGCTCGGATGCGCGCTCGAGCGCGATGAACTGATCGCCGAGATCGACGAACGCCATTCCGCCGGACCGGCCCCGCAGCTCGAGGCCGTCGACGAGCTTGCCCAGGAACTCGATCATCTCTTCTGGGTCGCCGACCTGCACGGCGACGTGGTTGATCCCGACGAGCCGCGCCATCCGCCTACGCGGGCGCCTCTGCCCAAACGCCGGCGAGCTCGACGATCGTGGCGGCCGCGGCGGCCATGTCCTGCACGCTCGCCCACTCGCGTACCGAGTGGTACTCCTGGCCGCCCGTGAACAGATTCGGCGTTGGGAGGCCCTGTGCCGAGAGGACCGCCCCGTCGGTGCCGCCGCGCGTGATTGCAAGCCGCGGCTCGACTCCCGCCCGGCGTATCGCCTCGAGCGCGGCGTCGACCACGCGCGGGTTCTCCTCGATGAACGGCCGCATGTTGCGGTACGAGTGGTGCAGCTCGATGTCGACCTTCGCGCGGGGCTCGCGCACCTCCACCTCCCGGGCGAGCTCGCGGAGGAGCTCGAGATGCTCCTGCAGCAACGCGTCATCGTGGTCGCGCGCGATGAAGTCCACGGTCGCCTCCTCGGCGTTGCCCGAGATGCGGTGGGGGTGGACGTAGCCCTCGCGCCCCTCGGTCGTCTCGGGAGAGAGGTGCCCGCGAGGGAGCGAGAGAACGAGCTCGGACGCGAGCTTCACGGCGTTCACGAGCTTGTCCTTCGCCACGCCCGGGTGGACGGAGAGACCGCGGATGGTTACGCGCATGGACGCGGCCGAGAACGTCTCGACCTCGAGCTCGCCGAGATCGGAGCCGTCGAGCGTGTACGCGACGGCGGCGCCGAAGGCCTCCAGGTCGAAGCCCTCCGCCCCGCGACCGACCTCCTCGTCCACCGTGAACGCGACACGGATCGGCGCGCGCGGACGATCGCCGTCCGCCGCGAGGTACGCGACCGCGGCCATGATCTCGGCAATCCCGGCCTTGTCGTCCGCGCCGAGCAGGGTGGTCCCGTCGCTCGTCACGATGTCGTGGCCGACGCGCGCGGCGAGAGCGGGCAGCGCATGCGGGTCGAGCGTCTGCCGTGGATCTCCCGGGAGGACGATCGTTGCCCCGTCCCACGACTCGTGGACGATCGGGTTCACGCCGGCACCCACCACGTCGGGCGTCGTATCCACGTGCGCGATGAGCCCGACGACCGTGGCGTCCGCTGTCCCGGGAAGGGTCGCGAAGACCGAGTCGCCCTCGTTCAGCTCCGCGTCCTCGAGCCCGATCTCGCGAAGCTCCTCGACGAGGAGCCGAGAGAGGTCGAGCTGCGTCTGGGTGCTCGGACGCGCCTGTGCGCGGTACGCGCCCTGGGTGTCGACCCGGACGTAGCGCAGGAAGCGCTCCAGGACCTCACCCGCGAGCTCCTCGGCCAGCGGGCTCGAGAAAGGCGCCCTAGGAGCCAAGCGCTCCAAGCCGCGTGAAGACTTCACGCATCGTCGCGACCCCGACCTCGACGAAGTCCTCGCGGACGTTCTCGTTCGGCGCATGGACGTTGCACTCGCTCTCGATGCCGAACCCGGTCGCGAGGGTCGGCAGGCCACGGTCGACCAGGCTTGCGTAGATGGGGAGCGTCCCACCCGACCGGACGAGGTACGGGCGGGCGCCGACCACCTGCTCGAAAGCGTCGGAGGCAAGCGCGATCGCGCGAGAATCCGTCGGCGTCAGCGCGGGCCGCGCACTGTTGCGCTGCTCGATCTCGAGCTCCGCGCCCGCGGGCAACGCGCCCCTGACGAGCCGCTCGAAGGCAGCGCGAATCGCGACCGGGTCCTGATCGGGCGCCAGGCGCAGCGACACATTGGCGCGCGCCTCCACCGGCAGGACCGTCTTCACGAGGTCCGGCGAGCCGCTCGCAACGCCGTTCACGTCGAGCGAGGTGTCCGCGAAGGTACGCGCGTAGAACTCCTCCTCCGCCCCGGGCACGATCGGGACGGCCTGCGCGGCGAGCTGCTCGGCGCCCGATGGAAGCTGCGCCCAGGCCTCGAGCTCCTCCGGGGACGGAGGCGTGACCCCCTCGCGCAGCGGCGCGGGCAGCGGCCGTCCGAATCGGGCAGCGCCGGTGCGAGCGCCGCCATCAGCGCATGCGTCGCGTTGAGAGCAGCCGCGCCGAACATGCCCGAGTGCATGTCCGTGGCACCCGTGCGGACGCGAAGGTGCAGGTAGACCATCCCGCGAACCCCGACCATGAACGCAGGCTGGTCGCGGCGGATGATGCCGCCGTCGAGGATCAGCGCGACGTCGGCCGGCCCGGCATCCTGGTCGACCCACGCGACGATCGCGTCGCCTCCCACCTCCTCCTCGCCGTCGAATGCGGAGCGGACGATGACCGGGAGCCGCCCTCCTCCGCGAGCTGCCGAACGGCCTCGACGAGCACGAACAGGTTCCCCTTGTCGTCGGCGACGCCGCGCGCGTAGAGGCGGCCGTCGCGGTGCGTGAGCACGAACGGTCCCGACTCCCAGAGATCGAGCGGGTCCGGCGGCTGTACGTCGAAATGCGCATAACAGAGGACGGTCGGCGCCGACTCGGGCCCCTTGGAAGCGGCAACCTCCCCGACGACGAGCGGGCGCGCGCCCCAGGGGACGAGCTCCGCACTGCCTCCGCTCGAGCGGATGTGGCTCGCCACCCATTCGGCCGCCGCCACGATGTCGCCCGCGTGCTCCGCATCCGCGCTGACGGACGGGATCGCGATGAGCTCGGCAAGCTGCTCGTGGAGCGTGTCGGACGGCGGCGCCACGGCCGCGGAGTCTAGATCCAGCCCTCTACGAGCGGGTACGCGGTTCGGAGCGAGGCGTTCTGAGCAAGGCAGTCCGCAAGGTAGAGCGCGACTCCAGGTCGCCGGTCCAGAGCGAGTGGCGGCCACGCCCTCTGCTCCGCGCGCTCGCGCCGCAGCTGTGCGAGCGAGTGCACCGCGAAGCGACGCGCCCGCTCGAGCCAGCGCTGTCGCCCGTGCGCGCGAACGCATTCAACAACCCATAGCCGTTACCGGCCGTCCGTGGCAGATTGAGGATCCACGCTCGTCCCGGTGCGCGCCCGTCCGCCAGGTGAGCTCCGCGCCTGCGAGAACCAGCTCCTCGTCGAGATGGTCGGCGGCGGCCGCGAAAAGTCCGGGGGCTCCGTGACACCACTGCACGCGGATCGCGCCATCCAGGCTCTCGAGGTTCGGACGGTCGATCGGCGGCCAGTTCGCGAGCCCTTTCTCGACGACCGCGGCTGGTGCAGACCTCGTTGGCCGAGCGCTCGAGCTTCCGCCGCGACGGGGCATGGGCGAGCGCCAGGAGTGCCTGCACGTTGCCGACATACCCGTGCACGGGCCGAGGAACCGGAGCGTCTGGCCGAACATGCGCTGCTTCCAGAGGCCGTCGTCGTCCCGGCGTTCGAGCAGCGCGTCGGCGCATTGCTTCCAGGCGCGCCGCCAGCGCCCCTCTCTCTTTTTTTTTTTTTTTTTTTTTTTTTTTTTTTTTTTTTTTTTTTTTTTTTTTTTTTTTTTTTTTTTTTTTTTTTTTTTTTTTTTTTTTTTTTTTTTTTTTTTTTTTTTTTTTTTTTTTTTTTTTTTTTTTTTTTTTTTTTTTTTTTTTTTTTTTTTTTTTTTTTTTTTTTTTTTTTTTTTTTTTTTTTTTTTTTTTTTTTTTTTTTTTTTTTTTTTTTTTTTTTTTTTTTTTTTCCGCGGTTGGCGTCCTCGGTGTCGACGACGATCTCCTCGATCCCCGCCCGGATCCGCGCCTCGTCCCACGGCTCGTCGACCAGCGGCTCGAAGTCGTCCGGCCGGTAGAGCACGGCTCATCCTTGCGCATCGCCCCCGACGCCGCAGGGCGCGTGCCTCCGTCAGGCGACGTCGCGAACGCGCTGAGCGTCGGCGAGTGCGCGCAGCTTCTTCAAGCCCTGGTGCTCGATCTGGCGGATCCGCTCGCGCGTGACGTTGAAGGCGCGACCGACCTCGTCGAGCGTGCGCGGCTGCTGGCCGTCGAGCCCGTAGCGGAGCTCGAGCACGACGCGCTCGCGCTCGGAGAGCGCCCCGAGGATGGACCGGAGAGCCTCGCGCTGAAGCGTCGTCTCCGCGAGCTCGTCCGGCAGCGGCGCAGACTCGTCGGCGAGGAAATGGCCGACTCCGACTCGTCGTCGTCGCCCACCGGCTTCTCGAGCGAGACGGGCACCTGTGCGCTCCGCCGGATCTGCTCGACCTCGTCCGTCGTCATCTCGACGTCGCGGGCGATCTCGTCGGTCGACGGCTCGCGGCCCAGCTCGGCGCGGAGCTTGCGCTCGGAGCGCATGATCCGGTTGAGCTTCTCGACCACGTGGACCGGCATGCGAATCGTGCGGCCCTTGTCCGCGATCGCCCGCGCGACCGCCTGGCGAATCCACCACGTTGCGTAGGTCGAGAACTTGAAGCCCTTGCGGTAGTCGAACTTCTCCGCGGCGCCGAGCAGGTCGATCGTCCCCTCCTGGATGAGATCCAGGAAAGGCAGTCCCTGGTTTCGGTATCGCTTCGCGATCGAGACCACGAGGCGGAGGTTCGCCTCGACCATGGCCTGCTTCGCCTCGTGCTCGCCGCGCTCGATCCGCTTTGCGAGCTCGACCTCCTGTGCGGCGGTGAGCAGCGGCACCTTGCCGATGTCCTTGAGGAAGAGCTGAAGCGCGTCGGTCGTGATCTCGGCCGCGGGCTCCGCCTCCGGCTCCTCCACCTCGTCCACGTGGACGACGGCGATCTGCGCCTCCTCCAGGGCAGCGTAGAAGTCGTCGAGCTGCGCGGGCTCGAGCTCGAGCTCGTCGAGAGCGAGCGCGAGCTCGTCGGCATCCAGCTGGCCCGTGCGGTAGCCGCTCTCCAGGAGTCGCTGGCCCTCGTCGCTGACGAGGATCTCCTCGATCGGCGTGCGAGTGGTAGCGCCCTGCGTTTCTTCAGCGGCCAGACCGCCCCCCTTCCTCGTCGGCCGTCACACGGTAGTTGCAGCTGCGGCGGTCGTCAAAGCAACGGCCCTCTTGGCCAGGTCGGACCTGGCCGCGGGGGAGCGCAGTCGCCGCACTGGAGACCGAGGTCACCGTCGAGCCGCCCGGATCGTCTCGAGGTAGCGCTCGGCCTCGCGCGCCAGCGGCGAGCCTGGCTGTGCCTGGCCGGCAAGTCGGAACTGGCGGACGGCCGGCTTGATGCGACCTGTCCAGAGGAGGAGCACGCCGAGGTGGAAGCGGACGGACGGGTCCTGCCCGTGCGTCGCGGAGAGCGGGCCGAGGCGGCCGAAGGCGCGCTCGGGCGCGTCCTTGTCGAACTGGCCGACGGCCCCCGCCACCTGCGCCTCGACGTCGTCCGGAAATCGGCGCGCGGGCACGATCGAAGATGCGCGCCGCCGATACGGGCCGCCCGACGCGCTGCAGGCCGACGCCGTACAGCAGCTGCTCGCGAAGACCGCCACGCTCGGCCGCTGCCCGGAGCGCGGCGAGCGTCCGCACGGGTGGGAGGCGCATGATGGAGACGGGTGCGCTGAACGACGGGATGAACGCCGGGCTGGCCACGCGGGAGATCGGGGTGGAGCAGGTTGCCGGCAACGATTGCGTACGGGGTATCCGGCTCGGCCTCGAGTGCCGCCCGCCACACCGCCACGGGATCGCCTTCGTTCGACCACAGGCGCGCGAGGCCGAGGTGCAGCTGCACGACGGCGAGCCCCGGGGTACAGCTTCGCGGGCTGCTCGAGCCGCGCCAGGGACTCGTCGGGCCACTCCGCAAGCGCGAGCCCGACCTTCGCCTCGAGCGAGTCGTGCCTCGCGAAGAGCGCGGCGGCGACCTTCGTGTCGCCGCGCGCGAAGAGCGCCTGCGCCTTCACCAGATCCCGCGCCTCGGCGTCGGAACGAAAGCCGAGCGCCAGGGAAAGAGGCGGCCGACCCGGACGCGGTCCGGGCATCGTCGTCAACGGCGAGGCGGCGGACCCGCCGTCGGAGGAGAGAACGGCCGCTGCGACGACCGCGACCGCGGCAATCGCGACGGCGCCGACGAGGAGCACAACACGACGCCGTGCGGACACGGCCTGACGATAGCCGGGGCTTCAAAGCTATAGTTCCGAAAGTAATGGCGACGTATCGCGAGCTGCTGGCACAGGTCAGGACGGAGATCGACGAGATCTCGAGCATCGAGGCGCACGAGCGCCTCGAGTCGTCCGACGGCTCGATCTTCGTCGACGTTCGCGAGCCCGACGAGTGGGACGAGGGGCACATCCAGGGCGCGATCTACACCGGCCGCGGCCGCCTCGAGCAGCGCATCGAGGGACTCGTGCCGGACAAGAGCCGCCCCCTCGTCGTGTACTGCTCCGCCGGATCGCGCTCCGCGTTCGCGTCCAAGGTGCTCGAGGAGCTGGGCTACAACGATGTCGTCAACCTCGCCAGCAGCTTCTCCGACTGGAAGCGCAACGGC
>CAVZNK010000011.1:0-166393 GCA_963776555.1 uncultured Gaiellaceae bacterium
GCGCGCAGCTTCTTCAAGCCCTGGTGCTCGATCTGCCGGATCCGCTCACGCGTGACGTTGAACTCGCGACCGACCTCGTCGAGCGTGCGCGGCTGCTTGCCGTCGAGCCCGTAGCGGAGCTCGAGCACGACGCGCTCGCGCTCGGAGAGCGCCCCGAGGATCGACCGGAGAGCCTCGCGCTGGAGCGTCGTCTCCGCGAGCTCGTCCGGCAGCGGCGCAGACTCGTCGGCGAGGAAATGGCCGAACTCCGACTCGTCGTCGTCGCCCACCGGCTTCTCGAGCGAGACGGGCACCTGGGCGCTCCGCCGGATCTGCTCGACCTCGTCCGTCGTCATCTCGACGTCGCGGGCGATCTCGTCGGTCGACGGCTCGCGGCCCAGCTCGGCGCGGAGCTTGCGCTCGGAGCGCATGATCCGGTTGAGCTTCTCGACCACGTGGACGGGCATGCGAATCGTGCGGCCCTTGTCCGCGATCGCCCGCGCGACCGCCTGGCGAATCCACCACGTTGCGTAGGTCGAGAACTTGAAGCCCTTGCGGTAGTCGAACTTCTCCGCGGCGCGGACCAGTCCGATCGTCCCCTCCTGGATGAGATCCAGGAAGGGCAGTCCCTGGTTTCGGTACCGCTTCGCGATCGAGACCACGAGGCGGAGGTTCGCCTCGACCATGGCCTGCTTCGCCTCGTGCTCGCCGCGCTCGATCCGCTTTGCGAGCTCGACCTCCTGTGCGGCGGTGAGCAGCGGCACCTTGCCGATGTCCTTGAGGAAGAGCTGAAGCGCGTCGGTCGTGATCTCGGCCGCGGGCTCCGCCTCCGGCTCCTCCACCTCGTCCACGTGGACGACGGCGATCTGCGCCTCCTCCAGGGCAGCGTAGAAGTCGTCGAGCTGCGCGGGCTCGAGCTCGAGCTCGTCGAGAGCGAGTGCGAGCTCGTCGGCATCCAGCTGGCCCGTGCGGTAGCCGCTCTCCAGGAGTCGCTGGCCCTCGTCGCTGACGAGGATCTCCTCGATCGGCGTGCGAGTGGTAGCGCCCTGCGTTTCTTCAGCGGCCAGACCGCCCCCCTTCCTCGTCGGCCGTCACACGGTAGTTGCAGCTGCGGCGGTCGTCAAAGCAACGGCCCTCTTGGCCAGGTCGGACCTGGCCCCGGGTGAGCGCAGTCGCCGCACTGGAGGCCGAGGTCACCGTCGAGCCGCCCGGATCGTCTCGAGGTAGCGCTCCGCCTCGCGCGCCAGCGGCGAGCCTGGCTGCGCCTGGGCGGCAAGTCGGAACTGGCGCACGGCCGGCTTGATGCGACCTGTCCAGAGGAGGAGCACGCCGAGGTGGAAGCGGACGGACGGGTCGTGCCCGTGCGTCGCGGAGAGCGGGCCGAGGCGGCCGAAGGCGCGCTCGGGCGCGTCCTTGTCGAACTGGCCGACGGCCCCCGCCACCTGCGCCTCGACGTCGTCCGGAAATTGGCGCGCGGCACGATCGAAGACGCGCGCCGCCGAGACGGGCCGCCCGACGCGCTGCAGGCCGACGCCGTACAGCAGCTGCTCGCGAAGACCGCCACGCTCGGCCGCTGCCCGGAGCGCAGCGAGCTGCCGCACGGGTGGGAGGCGCGTGATGGAGGCGGGTGCGCTGAACGACGGGATGAACGCGGGCTGGCCACGCGGGAGATCGGGGTGGAGCAGGTTGCCGGCAACGATTGCGTACGGGGTATCCGGCTCGGCCTCGAGTGCCGCCCGCCACGCCGCCACGGGATCGCCTTCGTTCGACCACAGGCGCGCGAGGCCGAGGTGCAGCTGCACGACGGCGAGCCCGGGATACAGCTTCGCGAGCTGCTCGAGCCGCGCCAGGGACTCGTCGGGCCACTCCGCAAGCGCGAGCCCGACCTTCGCCTCGAGCGAGTCGTGCCTCGCGAAGAGCGCGGCGGCGGCCTTCGTGTCGCCGCGCGCGTAGAGCGCCTGCGCCTTCGCCAGGTCCCGCGCCTCGGCGTCGGAACGAAAGCCGAGCGCCAGGGAAAGAGGCGGCCGCCCTGGACGCGGTCCAGGCATGGTCGTCGACGGCGAGGCCGCGGACCCGCCGTCGGAGGAGAGAACGGCCGCTGCGACGACCGCGACCGCGGCAATCGCGACAGCGCCGACGAGGAGCACAACACGACGCCGTGCGGACACGGCCTGACGATAGCCGGGGCTTCAAAGCTATAGTTCCGAAAGTAATGGCGACGTATCGCGAGCTGCTGGCACAGGTCAGGACGGAGATCGACGAGATCTCGAGCATCGAGGCGCACGAGCGCCTCGAGTCGTCCGACGGCTCGATCTTCGTCGACGTCCGCGAGCCCGACGAGTGGGACGAGGGGCACATCCCGGGCGCGATCTACACCGGCCGCGGCCGCCTCGAGCAGCGCATCGAGGGACTCGTGCCGGACAAGAGCCGCCCGCTCGTCGTGTACTGCTCCGCCGGATCGCGCTCCGCGTTCGCGTCGAAGGTGCTCGAGGAGCTGGGCTACGTCGACGTCGTCAACCTCGCCGGCGGCTTCTCCGACTGGAAGCGCAACGGCTTCGAGATCACGATCCCCCGCACGCTCACTCCCGAGCAGCGGTCGCGCTACAGCCGGCACCTGCTCATCCCGGAGGTCGGCGAGGAAGGTCAGCAGCGCCTGCTCGACGCGCGCGTCCTCCTCGTCGGCGCGGGCGGGCTGGGGTCGCCGGCGTCGCTCTACCTCGCCGCCGCCGGCGTCGGGACGCTCGGCATCGTCGACGCCGACGTCGTGGACGAGTCCAACCTCCAGCGGCAGATCGTCCATTCCACGGAGCGGCTCGGCGAGGCGAAGGTCGAGTCCGCGAAGCGGACGATCGAGGCGCTCAACCCGGACGTGACGGTCGTGCCCTACCAGGAGCGACTCACGTCGGAGAACGTCGACCGGATCCTTGCCGACCGTTGGGACGTGATCGTCGACGGAGCTGACAACTTCCCGACCAGGTACCTCGTCAACGACGCCTCCGTCTGGAGCGGAGTCCCCGTCGTGCACGGCTCGATCTTCCGCTTCGAGGGACAGGTCACTGTGTTCCAGCCCGGCGTCGGGCCGTGCTACCGCTGCCTCTTCCCCCAACCGCCTCCGCCCGAGCTCGCGCCGAGCTGCGCCGAGGGCGGCGTGCTCGGCGTGCTGCCCGGGATCATCGGCTCCATCCAGGCCAACGAGACGCTCAAGCTGATCCTCGATCGCGGCGATTCCCTCGCGGGCCGGTTGCTGCTCTTCGACGCGCTCGGGACCACGCTCGACGAGGTGACGGTTCGTCGGAACCCGGACTGCCCGGTGTGCGGCGACCACCCGACGATCACCGAGTACGTCGACTACGTCGAGTTCTGCAACGCGCCGGTGGAGGTCTGATGGCCGCCGTCCGCATCCCGCCGACGCTTCGCGCCGAGGTCGGAGGTGCACGCGAGCTCGAGGCGCAGGGCTCGACCGTCGCCGAGGTCATCGACGATCTCGTCGAGCGCTATCCGCCGCTTGCCGCGCAGCTCCTCCACGACGGCGAGCTCGCGCCGTTCGTGAACGTGTACCTGGGCGGCGAGGACGTGCGCACGCGCGACGGCCTCGATACCGCAGTCGGGGACGGGGACCAGCTCATTCTTCTCCCCGCCATGGCAGGTGGCAGCTAGGACCGTACCGGCGTCGCTGCTCGACCTCGTCGGGTCGACGCCCCTCGTCGAGCTCCCTCGCCTCTCTCCGAAGCCGGGCGTCCGCCTCTTCGCGAAGCTGGAGGGCCAGAACCCGAGCGGGTCGATCAAGGACCGCGTCGCCAAGGCGATGCTCGACGCCGCGGAGGCGAAGGGCGAGCTCGAGCCGGGACGGCGCCTGCTCGAGCCGACCAGCGGTAATACCGGGATCGCACTGGCGCTCGCCGCACGACTCCGCGGCTACCCGCTCACGTGCGTCGTGCCGGCGAACGTGACGGCGGAGCGGCGCCGCCTGCTCCGGCTCTACGGCGCGGAGATCGTCGACTCGCCCGGCGAGGAGGGCTCGAACGGCGCCGTTCGCCTCGCGATCGAGCTCGCGGAGAAGGACTCGTCGCTGTTCATGCCCTTCCAGTACGCGAACGAGGCGAATCCGCGCGCTCACTACGAAGGGACCGGTGCTGAGATCGCCGCGGCCCTCGACCGGGTCGACGTCCTCGTTGCGGGTCTCGGGACGGGTGGGACGCTCATGGGCGCCGGCGAGCGGCTCCGCGAGTCGTTCCCGGACGTCGTCGTCACGGCCGCCGAGCCTCTCCCCGGCGACGAGGTCATGGGTCTGCGCTCGCTGGAGGACGGCTACGTGCCTCCGATCCTCGACGTCTCGCGGCTCGACCGGAAGCTGCTCGTGACGAATGCCGAGGCGGTCGCCGGGCTGAGGCTGCTCCTCGAGCGCGAGGGTGTTCTCGGCGGAGTCTCGTCGGGCGCCGTCGTACACGCCGCATTGCGAATGGCGGAAGAGCTCGACGAGGGCGCGATCGTCTGCGTCCTCGCGGACGGCGGCTGGAAGTACCTCTCGGCCGACTTCTGGGACGCTGTAGACGTCGAGCCGACGATGAACCGATCCGTCTGGTGGTAGTCCCCGACGCGGTGCGACAGGCGCTCGCCGCGCACGCCCGCGACGAGTCACCGAACGAGGCCTGCGGGGTCGTCGTGCTGAAGGACGGGGTCGCGGAGCGCTACGTCGCCGGCCGCAACTCGGCCGCCTCGCCCTATCGGTTCGAGCTCGACGTCCCGCCGGAGACGTGGTTCCTCGAAGACGACGGCTTCGAGCTCGCCGTCTTCCACTCCCACCTCTCCTCCCCGCCGCGCCCGTCGCGCACGGACGTCGAGAACGTCGGGCTCTGGGCCGGCCGCCCGTACCTCATCTACACGGTCCGGACGGACGAGCTCGCCGGCTGGCGCATCGGCGAGGGAGACATCGAGCCGCTCGAGCTCGGCTCCTGACCGAACGTCCTACCGCAGCGACGCGGTCATGACGTGAAGCGCCTTGCGGAGCCGGTCGACGAGCTCGTGCGAGATGTCCGTCTGCGTCGGCGACACGCCGCGCACCAGGACTCGCTCCTCCTCAGGCGAGATGTCCTGCACCGCCTCGACCGGAATGAGCAACAGCTCGCGCCCCAGGCGGCCTCCCCGCACTTCGAGTAGGTCGGGGACGTCGATTCGGGAGCCGAACCGAAGCCCCTCGACGAATCCGACGAGACCGACCGGCGAGTCGACCTCGTAGCCCTCGCAGCGGGCGAGCAGCGCGGCGTGGTCGCGCGACTCCTCGGAGCCGGAGCTCGACGGGAACGACGGCAGCGTTGTGGTCTCGTCGAGCTGGCGTGGCGTCTCCGCAGGGATGTCACCGGACGGGTGCAGGAGCACCTGGATGCGTCCCTCGAGGGCGGCCACCCGCACGACCTGGTCGAGAAGCTCGTTCTGGAGGCGCCTGAGCTCGGCCAGGTCGACGGCGACGCCAGTCGCGAGCGCGCTCAGGTCCTCACGTTCTTCGCCGGTGCCGAGGAGGAGCTCCGGATAGGCCCACCGTCGCGACCGCGCCGCGCGACCCGGCCCGAGCCAATGCTCGACCCGGTCCTCCCCTCGCGGGGAATCGTGCTCGCTGCGGGACATGCGCGAACCCCCAGGCTGCGATCCCAGCCCATGGTAGCTCGACTTGCCCTCCCGTTCAGGACGCCGCGCGAGCGTCTTCAGCCGCTCGTCGCGAGCCCTGCGGCCGCGATCGCCCGCCGCGCGAGCGCATCGTCGTCGGCGCCGGGGAGACCGCTCACGCCGACCGCACCGACGCGGAGGTCGCCGTCGAAAGCGGCGACGCCGCCCTTGAAGAAGGTGAAGAAGGGATCGAAGCTCGCGCGCTCCGCCGCATCGGCGCGCGCCTTCTCCGCGAGGTCGGCGGTGGAGGTCGCGTCGCTGCGAGCCGCCGTGTACGCCTTGCGCTGCGCGTTCAGGCGCGTGTCGGGCGCCGCCCCGTCCATCGTCGCCGCGGCGACGATTTCGCCGTGGTCGTCCGTCGCGTACACGGACACGGGCGCGGGTGCGTTCTCGAGCACGAAACGAACGGCGGCAAGGGCGTGCTCGAGCCTCACGGGGCACATCTTGACAGCGCTAGTCTCAGCCGGCGCATGCGAGCGATCGTCATCGAGAAACCGAACGACATCGCCCTGCGCGACGTCGAGACGCCGACGCCCGGCCCCGGCGAGGTCCGCGTGCGGAGCGTGCTCGCGGGCGTGTGCCGGACCGACATCGACATCCTGACGGGGGCACTCGATCCGCGTTGGGTGCGCTTCCCGGTCGTCCCGGGGCACGAGTGGAGCGGCATCGTCGACGCCGTCGGCGACGGCCCGACGACGCTCGAGCCGGGTCAGCGCGTCGTGTGCGAGGGGAACATCGGCTGCATGAGCTGCGTCCGCTGCCGCGCGGGCGACACGCACCTGTGCCAGAGCTACGACGCCGTCGGCTTCACGCGGGGCGGTGGCTGGGGCGAGTACGTCGTCGTGCCTGCGCGCGTCCTGCACGCGCTTCCCGACCACGTCTCGTTCGCCGCGGCGGCGCTCGTGGAGCCGGGCTCGTGCGTCGTCAAGGCGCTCGGCCGCGCCGGCATCGAGCCTGCGGAGACCGTCGGCGTCATCGGCGTCGGAGCCATGGGCGCGCTCGCAATTCGCATCGCGAGGCTCCGCTCACCTGCGACCGTCGTCGCCTACGGGCTCCGCGACGAGGAGCTCGAGCTCGCGACCCGGCTCGGCGCGGACGCCGTCGTCAACGTCGCGGCGGAGGATGCGGACGCCGCCACGAGGCGCCTCGTCGGCGGCGGGCTCGACGTCGTGGTCGAGACGGCCGGCGCGGTTGACGCGATCGAGCTCTCGACCCGACTCGCCCGCGAGGGCGGTCGCGTGGTCGCGCTCGGGATCGCGGGCCGCGACCGCGAGCTCACGCTTCCCGCGGACCGCATCGCGCTCCGCGACCTCACCGTGTACGGGAGCGTGGGCTACACGACCGCCGCGTGGGCGCAGATGGTCGCACTGCTGCGCTCGCAACTCGTCGATCTCGACCCGATCGTGACGCACCGCTTTCCGCTCGAGCGCTTCGAGGACGCGTTCGCGCTGATGGACGAGCGGCGCGGAGTCGTCGCCCGGATCGTCCTCGAGCACGCGAGCTGATGCGGATCGCGCGGACCACGACCGCCGTCCTCGAGGCGAACGACGACTGGACGATCGTCCGCATCGAGCGCGACGGCGGCGCCAACGGCAGGGGCGAGTCGTTCTGCGCGGCCCGGTCTCCCGGACCGCGAGGCGGGAGCACGGCCCGGACGAGCGGTTTTTGGCGAGTCCTGAGTACCATGATCGCGCCATGAGCGCGCCTGCCGCCGTCGGTGTCGACAGGCCGACACTGCGAATCCGAGGCACCGCCTATCCGGTGCTGTTGCCGTCGATCCGCGACCCGCGGCTGCACCTCGCGTCGATCATCATCACCCTCCAGGTTCTCGGCCAGGTCGCGTTCGACTTCCGGCTCTCGATCGCGCAGATCCTGGTCTCGCTCGCTGTCGCCGGAGTCCTCGAGTTCGCGATCACCTTCAGGCGGAGCCACGTGATCATGTGGCCGGCGAGCGCGCTGCTCACCGGGAACGGCGTCGCCTTCGTGCTCCGCGTGCCCGGCACCGAGCACGGCGACTGGTGGAGCATGAAGGGCTGGTGGATCTTCGCGGCGACGTCTGCGGTCGCGCTGCTCTCGAAGTACGTCATCCGCGTGCGTGGTCAACACATCTTCAACCCGTCGAACATCGGCCTCGTCCTCTGTTTCCTCCTGCTGGGCGCGCAGCGGGCCGATCCGCTCGCGCTCTGGTGGGGCCCCTTGTCGCCCGCACTCGTGCTCGCGCTCGTGTTGATCGTCGTCGGAGGCTTTCTCATCCTTCGGCGGCTGCATCTCCTGGAGATCGCCGTCGGGTTCTGGCTCGCCTTCGCCGCCGGGATCGGCGTGCTCGCTGTGAGCGGGCACACGATGACGGCCGCCTGGCACGTCGGCCCGATCGAGGGCAGGCAGTTCTGGTGGCTCCTGGTCTCGTCCCCGGAGATCCTCGTCTTCCTCTTCTTCATGATCACCGACCCCAAGACGACGCCCTCCAGCTCGGCGGGAAGGCGCGTGTACGCGGTCGGGGTGGGACTGCTGGCGACCCTCCTGATCGCGCCGCAGACGACGGAGTTCGCGACGAAGGTCGCCATCCTCGCGTCGCTCGCACTCGCCTGCGCGACGCGAGGGCTCGTCGAGCTCGCCGGGCCCGTGCGGATGTCCGCGCTTCGCGCGCGCCTGGCGGCCGCGTTCCCGAGCCACTGGCCACGCCCCGCGGCCGCCGGCGCGGCGCTCGTCGCCGCGCTCGCGTTCGGCGCGCTCGTGTTCGCCGCCGGGATCCCCGCCCGGCCGGACAGCGCCGAGGCCACCGCTGCCGGCGCAACGGGCCGACTTCCCGAGATCGTGGTCACCGGTGGGAACGAAGTCGCCTCCATCGACCAGGCGACAGCGGCGACGATCGCCCGCGACGTCATCGCAGACCTGAGCACCGAGTCGACCGCGCTGCGACGCAAGGATCAGAAACTCGCCGCGACGGTGGCCAGCGGAACGTGGCTGGCCTCGCTCTGGTCGCAGATGCGCGCGCCGTCGTCTCGGACGACCGTGGCGCAGTACGACGTCGAGCGGATGGTCATGTCCCTGCGTCGCGGTACCTACCAGGCGCCACCGACGGTCGTCGCGCACCTCCAGGGCACACTCGTCGCGTCGACCTACGGCCAGGGACCGACGTTCGTGAGCCGCGAGGATCCGCAGCGCTTCCGGCGAACCGTCGAGCTTGCGCTAGAGAACGGCCGCTATCGGATCATTCGCTCCGAGGGCGGCCTCGCAGCAACGCCGCCGGCTGCAGCAGCGCCGAGCAGCACGCTCGGAGGCACGTCGTTCGTGAACGTCGCACCCCAGGTCGGGCTCGACTTCCGCCAGGGTGCGTTCCGGTACGGGATGTCCACGGACACGACGGCGATGATGGGCGGCGGGCTCTGCTGGCTGGACTACGACTCGGACGGCTGGCTCGACCTCTTCGTCGTCAACTCGCACGCGGACGTCGACATCGTTCCCGCGGACACGCACGGCGGCCTCCCTCGAACCGCGCTCTACCACAACGTCGGAGGCCGGTTCGTGGACGTGTCGTCGCGCGCCGGCGCCGACCTCCCCATACGCGGGGACGGCTGTGTGGCAGCCGACTTCAACCTCGACGGTCACACCGACCTCTACGTGACCAGCGCCGGGTACAACGTCGCGACGGATTCCTGGGACGCGCTGCTCTGGAACAACGGGGACGGGACGTTCACCGAAGGCGCCGTCCAGGCGGGGATCAACGGCAAGGGTTGGCACTCGGCAGCCGTCGTCGGCGACGTCAACGGCGACGGACGGCCGGATCTGTTCGTCTCGTCGTATACCGATCCGAACTTCGTCGTCGACCCCGCGTCCGGCTTCCCATCCGACCACGCGCCAGTCCGCGATCTCCTCTACCTGAACGAAGGCACCGACGAGAACGGGCACTCGACGTTCCGAGAGGTCGCTCGGCCGGCGGGCATCGAGAGGACGAAGGTCGCGCACGGCCTCGGAGCGATCTTCACGGACTTCAACCACGACGGGCGTCTCGACCTGTACGTCGCGAACGACGCGGATCCCAACCAGCTCTACGAGAACGTCGCGCTGAAGGGCGGCGCCGACGCCGATCCCGAGCACCTCGGGTTCCGCTTGGAGGACGTCGCGAAACGCGAGGACGTGGCCGACCCGAACGCGGGCATGGGAATCGCGGCACAGGACTTCACGGGCGATGGACGGACCGACATCTTCGTCACCAACTCGCGCGATCAGCTGCACGCCGCCTACCGGAGCCTCAGGGCGGTAAGAGGCCCGTCGTTCGCCGACGCTCGCCCCGAGTTCGCCGCCGCCGTCGGCTCGCACCCGGCTGGGTGGGGAGTTTCGTGGGCCGACCTGGACCTCGACGGCGATCTCGACCTCGTCCTGGCGAACGGCGCAATACCCGTCGTGAACCTCGCGAGGGACGCCCGACGCGTGCAGATCCTCGAGAACGTGTCGGGGCCGGGCAAGGAGCCGCGCTTCGCGTCCGTCAAGGCGCCGTGGCTCGCGCGGACGCCCGCCGTGAACGGGCGCGGCCTCGCAGTGGCCGACTTCGACAACGACGGCGATCCCGACATCGCGATCAACTCGATCGGCGGCAGGCTCATCCTGCTCCGGAACGACGCGCCGAAGCGCCATTGGCTCGAGGTTCGCCTCCGTACGTTCGCGCCGGGAGCGGTCGTGACGGCGAGGCTCGGCGATGGCCGGAAGCTCGTCCGCGAGGTGCAGGCGGGCTCGAGCTACCTCTCGTCCGAGGATCCGAGAGTGCACTTCGGCCTCGGGAACGTGAAGCGCGGTCGCGGGAACTCCGAGTCCGATTCCCCGACGGTCGCGAGGTCGTCCGCACAAACGTTGCGGTCGACCGGATCGTCGACTGGGCTAGCTCGGCTAGCGGCCCGAGCGTTCCTGCAGTCGCCGGGCGACCGAGTCGAGCGTGACGGCGAGCAGCAGGATGACGCCCGTGACGATGTAGATCGCGCCCGTCGAGTAGCCGCCGATGTTCAGGCCGTTCGCGACCGTCGCGATGACGAGCGAGCCGAGGAGCGCTCCGCGGACCTCGCCGCGTCCGCCGAACAGGCTCGACGCCGCCGATGACGGCGGCCGAGATCGAGTCGAGGAGCAGCGTCCCGCCGCCCTGCTGCAGGTTCACCGACTGGAGCCGCGCGGCGAGGACGATCCCGCCGACGCCGGCCATGATCCCCGAGATCATGAAGACGAGGATGCGGATGCGCGCGACGTTGATGCCCGAGCGACGGGCGGCCTCCGCGTTGCCGCCGACGGCATAGACGTGGCGACCGAACGTCGTGCGCTTCGCGAGGAACGTCAGCCCGACGAGGAAGATCAGCATGAGCAGTGCCGCGAGCGGAAGACCGATCGGCTGCGTGCAGTTCACCGTGAGCGGCGTGCCCGGGGCACATGCCGCCGGCCTCGTCGCGTGGTTGCAGATCGCGACGGTGCCGAAGCAGGCGACGGCGACGCCGACGAGCTTCGCGATCGGGATCCACGGGCTGAACGACAGCCCCGCACGTCGCTGACCTATGGCGGCGCCCAGCTCGACGAGGGCATATAAGCCCGTGATGATCAACGCTATGAGCCAGCCGACGTTCGCGGAGAAGTAGTACGTCGCCGCGTCGTTGATCCAGTTGGTCTCGATGATGATCACGCCTCGGAGCTCGAGGATCTTCAGGATCACTCCCTGCCAGATCAGGAGCCCCGCGAGGGTCACGACGAACGACGGCACGCCGACCTTCGCGACGATCGTTCCCTGCGCCGCGCCGATCACCGCAACGACGGCGAGCCCGATCAGGATCGCGAGCCAGCCCGGGTAGTTGCGCCCGTCCGGCGAGCTGCATCTCGGCCGCGGTGACCGCAGCAATGCCGCTCAGGTAGCCGATCGAGAGGTCGATCTCGCCGAGGAGCAGCACGAAGACGACGCCGTACGCGATCATCGTCACCCCGGCCATCTGCAGGATGACGTTCACGAAGTTCCCGGCGGTGAAGAAGTTCGTCGCGGTGAAGCCGAAGTACGCGACGATCAGGACCTCGCCGAGGACGACCGGGAGCACGCCGAGGTTGCCGGACTTGATGTTGCCGAGAGTCCGCTGCCAGAGGCCCGTGCCCTCCTCGGCATCGTCTCCCCCGGGCAGCCCGATCCCCGGCGCGACGATCTCGGCGTCGGTGCTCACGATACGACCTCCGGGGCGGTCTCCGCGATGCCCGACACCTTGGTCGGAATTCCGGCGGTGATCGCCTGGACGACCTCCTGCTGCGTGGTCGTCGCGCGCTCGTAGATACCGACGTTGCGGCCGAGACGCAGGACGGTGATCCGGGTCGCGGTCTCGAAGATGTCGTGCAGGTTGTGCGAGATGAGGACGACGGCGAGCCCCTGCTCGGCCAGACGCCGGACGAGCTCGAGCACCTGCTCGGTCTGAGCGACTCCGAGCGCGGCTGTGGGCTCGTCGAGGATGACGAGCTTCGAGTTCCACATCACCGCTCGCGCCACTGCGACCGACTGGCGCTGTCCGCCCGAGAGCGTCGCGACCGTCTGACGGATGGACTTGATCGTGGTGACGCGAAGGCCCTTGAGCGTCTCCGCCGAACGCTGCTCCATCGCCGGCTCCTTGAGCCGGAAGAGGAAGTCCCGGATCTCGCGCCCCAGGTACATGTTCTGCACGACGTCCAGGTTGTCGCAGAGCGCGAGATCCTGGTAGACGACCTCGATCCCGAGCTTTGCCGCGTCTATCGGACCGTGGATGTGGACTTCCTCGCCACCGAACAAGATCTCGCCCGAGTCGTAGCCGTGGATCCCGGCGATGCACTTGATGAGCGTCGACTTGCCGGCGCCGTTGTCCCCGACGAGCGCCATGACCTCGCCGGAGCGCACCTCGAAGTCGACGTCCGTCAGGGCCTGCACGGACCCGAACGTCTTCGAGAGGTCGCGGATCTCGAGGAGTGGTGTATCGCTCACGAGTGGCAGGCTCCTACGAAGAGAGACGGTGGAGGCGCGCGGAGCACGCCTCCACCCGTCGCAGTTACACGACTACTTGCAGTACTGCTTGAACTCCCCGGAGCACACCTCGCTCCGCTTGAGGAAGCCGTCCCGGAAGAGCCGCGTGTAGTTCGCCTTGGTGATCGACGTCACCGGGATGAAGTACGCCGGCTTGCCATGGCTCTTTCCATTGACCCTCGGCTTCGCCCCCTTGTACAGGGCAACCGCCGCCGCTGCGGCCGCGTTGGCCTCGTCGGGCACGTACTTGTAGACGGTGTTGGTCTGCCAGCCCGAGATGATGTTCTGGACACCCTGGACCGTCGCGTCCTGCCCCGAGAGCGGGATCGGCTTGAGGCCCTTCGCCTTCAGCGTCGCGACCACGGCGCCCGCGATGCCGTCGTTCGCGGCGACGACGCCGTCGATCTTGTTGCTGGTCTGGACGAGCATCTGCTCGAAGATCGTCTGTGCCTTGCCCGCGTCCCAGAGCGGCACGAACTTCGCCGGGCCCCTCTTGATCTTCTTCGCCTTGAAGAGCGGGTTCAGGACATCGTCGTTTCCGCTCTTGAACAGGAACGCATTCGCGTCCGTCGGGCCGCCCCAGAGCTCCGCGACCACACCGTTCGGGCCGTACGTCCCCTTCGCCTTCATGCCGGCGAGAACGCCGCGCGCCTGCAGGCGACCCGACGAGGTTGCCGTCGAACGTGACGTAGACCGAGCCGGTGCCGCCGATGATCTGACGGTCGTAGTCGATCGTCTTGCCACCCACGGCCCTGAACTTCTTCTGGATGGAGATCGACGTGCCTCTGTCGATATCGGTGATGATCCCGACCTTCGCGCCATGCCGAGATGCACTGCTCGGCCTGCGCGAGCATGCTTCTGCGGCTGACCGAGCGCGTTCACGATGGTCGCGGCAGGCCTGCCTTCTTGAACGCGTTCTTGAACGCCGGTGCGTCGAACTGCTGCCAGCGCACGGACGTCGTCGTGTCCGGCAGGAGAACGCATACCTGCGTCGCCGACCGGGCGCGCAACGGCACCGCTCGCGGCGACCGCGACGGCGACTGCGGCCGCGGCAACTCCGACGAGGAGCGTCGCTGACCTACGAGAAACTGCCTTCACTGCAAATCCTCCTTGACGAGGGGATGCCTGCGGGGAGACTCTAGTACGAATCGGGCACGGGTCAATGCGTTACGGCGTCCGATATTCGACCGATTCACGTCGCCCGGATTGGCCGGAGCGCACGATCGCGTCGCACACCTCGGCCGCCCGGTAGCCGTCCTCGAAGGTCGCGCCGTGCGGCGCGACCTTCGAGTCGTCGGCGATCGCGGTCAGGAAGTGATGGAGCTCGTGGACGAACGTGTCGCCCCAGCCGATGATGTGGCCGGGCGGCCACCAGTGCTCCCAGAACGGATGGCTGGCCTCCGAGACGAGGACGTTGATGAAGCCGCGTGTGCGCGCGTCGCCGGTCTTGAAGACCTGCAGCTCGTTCAGGCGCTCCATGTCGAAGGCGAGCGATCCCTTCGTGCCGTTGATCTCCCACTGGAACGCGTTGCGCCGCCCGAGCGCCAGCCGCGTCGCCTCGAGCGTGCCGACAGCGCCGTTCGCGAAGCGAACCGTCGCCTCCACGGCATCGTCGACGTCGCGGTTCGCGACGAAAGTGCTGAGAAAGCCGCCTACCTCGTCGATCTCGCCGACGAGGTAGCGCGCGAGGTCGACGACGTGCGCGGCGAGGTCGCCGAGCGCTCCAGACCCGGCCTCGGCGCGGTCGAACCGCCACACCTGCGCGTCCGTGTCGCCCCAGTCCTGCAGGTAGCGGCCGCGGAAGTGGCGGATATCGCCGATCTCGCCGGCGTCGATCAGCTCCCGTGCGAGCCTGACGGCGGGGACGAAGCGGTAGTTGAACGCGCACATGTGCTTGACGCCGGTCGCCGCCACGCGCTGCCAGATCTCGTAGCTCTCGTCGGCGTCCCGCCCGAGCGGCTTCTCGCACACCACGTGCTTGCCGGCCTCGGCAGCGAGGATCGTCGGCTCGGCGTGGAGCGAGTTCGGGCCGAGGTTGTCGAAGAGCTCGATCTCGGGATCCGCGATCACCTCCCGCCACGACGTCGTCCAGCGCTCGAAGCCGTAACGGTCGGCAGCCTCGCTCACCGCCTCCTCGTCGCGTCCGGCAATGGACACGAGGCGAGGCCGCAGAGGCGGCGGCCACGTCATGTAGGCGATCTTGCGGAAGCCGTTCGAGTGCGCCTTCCCCATGAAGGCGTACCCGAGCATCCCGACACCGATCTCGCGAATCCCCTCCGACCCCACGCGTCCCTCCTTCGTCGTCTCGGCCGCTCTTTGGTGCGAGATACTAGGCCGCTCCAGGAGACGATACGACGCCACGACCGGAGGAGAGCCGCATGAAGACCTCGCTCGGAATCTGGGCCCTCGGGCCGATGGTGACACGCTTCGTGCCGGGCGGCTATCAGCCGCAGCACATCGGAGAGTCGACGGCCCTGAAGGTGTCCCGCGCGGTCGCCGGCCTCGGCGACCTCATGGACGACTACGAGTTCCACTACCCCCAGGAGCTCGACGAGGAGAACCTCGAGGAGGTCACGGCGGCCCTCGACGGCCACGGCATCTACGCGATCGCCACGGGGACGCATCTGAACCCGCTCTTCGGAAAGGGTGGTCTCTCGTCGCCGGACGACTCGGTGCGCGACGCCGCGCTCGCCGAGGCGCTGCGAACGGCCGAATTCGCCGCTTCCGTCGGCGCGCAGATGATCCTCTGGCCCGGCGTCGAGGGCTACAACTACCCCTTCCAGACGCCCTACCCCGAATCGTGGGCGAGGTTCATCGACGGCGTCGGCGAGGTCGCGTCGCGCTGTCAGGAACACGGGATCGCGCTCTTCCTCGAGCACAAGAACTCCGAGCCCGCGATGAAGATCTTCATGCGGAACATCGGGATGACGCTGCACGTCATCCACACGCTCCGGGCCCGCGGGATCACGAGCGTGAAGGTCAACATGGACTGGCAGCACCTGCTCATGAACGGTGAGTCCCTGGCCGAGTACGCGGCGCTGCTCGCAGCCGAGGGATTGCTCGGGCACCAGCATGCGAACTCGGGCTGGGGCACGTTCGACGACGACAACATGGTCGGCGCGACGGCATTCATGGAGACGCTCGAGCTGGCGGTGGAGCTCCGGCGTGCCGGATACGGAGACAACGGCGAGAGACTCGGATTCGACCTCTACCCGTACACCGAGGATGCGGTCGAAGCCGTGCGCCGGAGCGTCCTGCAGTGGCGCTTCATCGACTCTGTCGCCGCGCGGATCGACGACGTGGCGCTGCGCGAGGCGCAGGCGCGCAAGGACGCGGTCCGCGCGTATGAGCTCGTGTACGCGGCACTCGGCGCCGAGTGACGAACTACCACGCTCGTCGGGCTCGACGTCGGGACGACCGGCGTCAAGGCGCTCGCGGTCACGCCGGAAGGCGAGGTGCTCGCGTCCGCCGAGGAGAAGTACCCCCTGTCGACTCCGCAGCCCGGCTGGGCCGAGCAGGACCCGGAGGACTGGTGGCGAGCGAGCCAGGCGGCGCTCGCCCGTCTCGGCGCGGACGGGGCACGCGTCGGGCTGTCCGGCCAGATGCACGGGCTCGTCTGCCTCGACGACGAGGGCAGGGTCCTGCGGCCCGCGATCCTCTGGAACGACCAGCGCACGGCGGCCGAATGCGCCGAGATCGAGGACCGGGTAGGCCTCGAGCGCCTGATCGCGCTCACCGGCAACCGGGCGCTGACCGGCTTCACGGCGCCGAAGCTCCTCTGGCTACGACACCACGAGCCGGACGTCTATGAGCGGATCCGACGGATCGTGCTGCCGAAGGACTACGTCCGCTACCGCCTCACCGGCGAATGGGCGATCGACGCGGCGGACGCGTCGGGGACGCTGCTGTTCGACGTCGCGAACAGACGCTGGAGCGACGAGGTGCTGCGCGTCCTCCAGATCCCCGCGGAGTGGCTTCCGCCCGTGAGCGAGTCGACGGAGATCGCCGGCGCGGGCGACCAGCAGGCCGCGGCCCTCGGAGTCGGGGCCATCGAGCCTGGAACGCTCTCGGTCGTGCTCGGGACGTCGGGTGTCGTGCTCGCCGCGCTTCCGGCGTACGCCCACGACGCGGGCGCGCGCGTGCACGCCTTCTGTCACGCCATTCCGGACACGTGGGAGGCGATGGGCGTGATGCTCAACGCCGCCGGAGCGCTCCGCTGGTTCCACGACGTCGTCGCCCCCGGCGTGTCGTACGACGAGCTCACCGCTGAGGCCGAACGCTGCGAAGCGGGCGCGGAGGGCGCGCTCTTCCTCCCGTACCTGCAAGGCGAGCGCACTCCCCACTCCGACCCGGAGGCGCGCGCGGTCTTCTCGGGCCTCTCGCTGCGCCACGACCGCGGCTCGCTCGTCCGGGCCGTGCTCGAGGGGGTCGCATTCGGGCTGCGCGACTCGCTCGAGCTCCTGCGCGAGCTCGGCGTCGAGCCCGCCCGCGGACGGGCGTCCGGCGGCGGCGCACGCAGCCGCCTCTGGCTGGAGATCGTCGCATCCGTCCTCGACCTCCCGCTCGAGCGCTGCACGCTCGACGAGGGCTCGGCGTTCGGAGCGGCGCTGCTCGCAGGTGTCGCCAACGGCACGTTCGCGAGCGCACAGGAGGCGGTCGCAGCATGCATCCGGATTCGCGAGACGGTCGAGCCGAACCCCGACTGGGCCCGGCGCTACGTCGACGGATACGCTCGCTACCGCGCGTTGTACCCGGCCATCCGAGGACTGGAGGAGCATGAAGCTTGAGGGGAAGGTGGCTTCGTCACGGGCGCCAGTCGCGGGATCGGAGCCGCCGTCGCCCGCGCGCTCTCGAGCGAGCGCGTCGCAGTCGGGCTCGCGTCGCGGGCTACGGCCGGACCCCCGATGCGCTGGCACGGGATGATGTCCGCGGACGACGTGGCCGAGGTCGTCTCGTTCTGCCTCACGCGCCCACGCGGCCATCGGATCCTCGAGACGGCTCTGCGCCCGGTCACGGAGCCGTCATGGGGTTAGCGGTCTGATGCGCCTCGGCATCGTCTCGACCGCCGACATCAACCGGAAGGTGATCCCGGGCGCGCACGCGTCGGACAAGATCGAGCTCGTGGCCGTCGCCAGCCGCGAGCAGCGGCGCGCCGAGGAGTACGCGAAGACCTGGGAGATCCCGCGCGCGTACGGCTCGTACGAGTCGCTCCTCGAGGATCCGGATGTGGACGCCGTCTACATCTCGCTCCCCAACACGATGCATCGCGAATGGTCGATCCGATCGCTCGAGGCCGGCAAGCACGTGATCTGCGAGAAGCCCTTCAGCCGCCGACCCGCGGACGTCGAGGAGGCCTTCGACGCGGCGGAGCGCTCGGGCCGGCTGCTGACGGAGGCGTTCATGTACCGCCACAACCCGCAGACGGCGCGCCTCGTGGAGCTCATCCGCGGAGGTGCGATCGGCGAGCTGCGGCTCGTCCGCTCGGCGTTCAGCTATGCGTTGTACGACGCCGACAACATCCGGCTGCGCACGGACGTCGAGGGTGGCAGCCTCATGGACGTCGGCTGCTATTGCGTCAGCGGCTCGCGCCTCCTCGCCGGCGAGCCGGAGAGCGTCCACGGGCAGGCCTACGTCGGCCCGACCGGCACCGACTGGGTCTTCACCGGCACGATGAGGTTCCCCGGCGACGTCCTCGCGCTGTTCGACTGCGGGACGAGCCTCGCGGACCGCGACGAGCTCGAGGCGATCGGCAGCGAGGGGTCGTTGTTCCTGGACGACCCATGGCACTGCAAGCAGCCGGTGATCGAGATCCGGCGCGCCGACGGGGTCGAGCGCGTCGAGCTCGACCCCGTTGACTCGTACCGGCTCGAGCTCGAGAACCTCGCCGATGCCGCCGCCGGGGAGGCACCGTTGCGGCTCGGGCGCGAGGACGCGCTCGGCCAGGCGCGGACGATCGACGCGCTCTTCCGCTCCGCGGAGTCCGGGGCGTCGGTCTCGCCTACGTAACCTGGAAGTCCCCGTTCATCTGGCTGGAGTGGGGATCGCACTGGAAGTGGTAGGAGCCCGCTTCGAACGTCACCGTCCACGTCGTCATCCCGGTCGTGCCGACATCGGTCATCTCGTCCACGCCAGGGCCGGTGAGGTGAAAGTTGTGGATATCGGACTGATCGTCGACCTGGATGGTGTAGGTGCCCGCCGCGAGCGTGGTCACGTCCTTGCCGTCGGCCCCCTTCAGGCTGATGTCGAACCCGGGCCCGACGGACGCGTCGAGCGTGGTGCCGGACGCAGTGGTTGTCTCCGTCGTCGTCTGGGTCTCCGTCGTGCCGGACGCCTGGTCGCTGCCGCCGCCACAGCCCGCGAGCGCGAGCACGACGACTGCGAGGCCGCTGACGAAGACGATGTGCCTGCGAGTCATCCCGTCCTCCTTCGATTTACGTCCACGACGATACGTGCCTCGCGCGCTTTCGGTTCGGTCGTAGCCGCATCGCGTTGCCTGCCGAGCCCGTAAAGTCACAGGCCATGGACGTGCTCGAGATCGCGCCCGGCCTGTGGCGCTGGACGGCATATCACGAGGAGTGGAAGGAAGACGTCGGCTGCGTCTACGTCGAGACGGAAGACGGCGTCGTGCTCGTCGACCCGCTCGTCCCACCCGAGGACACCGCGAAGTTCTGGAAGGCGCTCGACCGCGACGTGAAGCGGCACAAAGGGCCGGTCCACGTCCTCATCACCGTCTTCTGGCACGCGCGGAGCGCGGCAGCGATGCGCGAGCGGTACGACGCGCGCATCTGGGGCCCCTCCTCCGGGAAAAGCGCAATCGCACGCCGCACGGGAGTCGTCACGGATACGTTCGCACCCGGCGACCCGCTGCCGGGCGGGCTCGAGGCCTACCGGACCGCACGGGCGGCCGAGGTCGTCTACTGGGTCCCCGAGCACTCGGCGCTCGTGCCGGGCGACGTCCTGCTCGCCGACGGCAAGGGTGGCGCGAAGATGTGCCCGGAGTCGTGGCTGCCCGCGTCGAAGTCGCACCGCGACCTCGCCGCCTCGCTCCGTCCGCTGCTCGACCTCCCGGTCCGTCGCGTCCTCGTGTCGCACGGGCGGCCGGTGCTGACCGGCGGCGGTCGCGCGCTCGCGCGCGCGCTCGAGCTCTAGAGCGCGGCAACGGTCCGAACCGGCTACGCAACGGACCTGCGCCGAGGGAACTTCTACACTCGCCGAGCTGTGTTGTGGCTGTGGATCGTCCTGGGCCTCGTCGTCCTGCTGCTGATCTTCGCGGCACTCGGGTACAACCGCCTCGTCCGGCTGCGCAACGAGGCAAATACGGGCTGGTCCAACATCGACGTCCAGCTCCAGCGCCGGACCGACCTCATTCCGAACCTCGTCGAGGCGGTACGCGGGTACGCGGCGCACGAGCGGGGCGTGTTCGAAGAGGTCACGAAGGCGCGCGCCGCACTCCAGCAGGCGGCGACGCCGGCGGCGGCGGGCCAGGCGAACGACGTGCTGACCGGCGCGCTCGGGCGCCTGTTCGCGGTGGCCGAGGCCTATCCCGAGCTGCGGGCGTCCGAGAACTTCCTCCGCCTGCAGGACGAGCTCACGGACACGGAGGACAAGATCAGCGCGGCCCGCCGCTACTACAACTCGACGGTCATGCACTACAACAACGGCATCCAGAGCCTGCCGTGGGTGCTCGTGGCGCGGCCGCTCGGCTTCCGCGAGAAGGAGTTCTTCTCCGCCGAGGGCGACACCGCGCCGCCCCAGGTCTCGTTCACGCCCGCGACGTGACGCTCCAGCAGCAGATCCGCAGGAACCGCCTGCGGAGCAGCATCGTCGTCGTCGGCTTCGTCGTGCTGCTCGGCGTCGTGGCGGGGCTCATCGGCGCGGCGCTCGACCTGAGGCTCGGCGTGGTCGCGCTCCTCGGCGCCGGCCTGTACGCGATCTTCGCGATGATCTCGTCGCGCGCCATGGTCGCGCGCATGACCCATGCGGTCGAGCTCGAGCCGGATCAGCTGAGGCCACTGCGGCGCCTCGTCGAGAACGCGTCGATCGCGGCCGGTCTGCCCGTCACTCCCGAGGTCCGGATCGTGGACGACCCGTCGCCGAACGCGTTCGCCGCGGGGCTCCGACCGCAGACGAGCTACCTCGGAGTCACGACAGGGCTTCTGCGCGTCATGCCGAAGCGTGAGCTCGAGGCCGTGCTCGGCCACGAGATATCGCACGTGAGGAACCGCGACACCTACCTCATGACGATGGCGACGATCTTCGCGGGCGTGATCGCGCTGATCGCGGACATCGGGTTCCGCATGCTCCTCTACGGCGGCGGCCGCTCGCGGCGCGGAGGCGGCGCGCTCATCGCCGTCCTGGCGGTCGTGGGCCTGCTGCTCGCCCCGTATGCCGCGCTCCTGCTGCGGATGAGCCTCTCGCGGCGTCGTGAGTTTCTCGCCGACGCGGGCTCCGCCGAGCTCCTCAACGACCCCGAGGCGATGGCGCTCGCGCTCCGCCGGCTTCAGCTGGACACGACGACGGTCGCGTACGCGGACGCGTCCGTCGCACACCTGTGGGTGGAGAGCACGACGAGCCGGGTCGAGTCCGAGCGTCGCGGCGTTCTGGCGCTCACGAGCCTGTTCGACACGCATCCTCCACTCGACGCGCGCATCGCGGCGCTCGAGGAATCGGGAGGGTTCCGACTTTCCGAGCAGCTGCCACAGGACGAGCCGTTCGCGGTCGAGCTGGGCCTGGCATGACGTATCGAGGGACGCCGCGTTCAGAATTCCGCGAAACGGGTCGATAATGGAGAAGCCGTGAAAGCCTTGCGTATCGGCCGGCGCCGTGGGCGCGACAGCGACGTTGCCCTGTCGCCGCTCGAGCTCGCCCTCAGACCGGCCCTCGTCGAGGGTCGCTGGCAGCTGCCCGACCACTTCAACTTCACGCGGGACGTGGTCGAAGTGCTCGGCCGCGATCCCAAGCGACGCGCGCTGACGTCGCTCAGCCGCGAGGGTGTGATCGAGCACCGCAACTTCCTCGATATCTGCGGCGGCGCCGCCGTGTGGGCGACGACGCTGCGTGAAGCGAGCGTGAACCCGGGCGACCGGGTCATCGTCGTCTCGGGGACCACGGTCGACTGGCTCGAGATCGTTCTCGGCACGCTGAAGGCGGGAGCGGTCGTCGTGCCGTGCATGCCCGACGTCTCGTCCTCGCTGCTCGAGCGCCTGGTGTCGTCGACCGATGCCTCGCTCGTCGTCGCCGAGCGCGCGCTCGAGCCGACCGTCGAGCGCATGGGCTTCGCACCCGATGTCCACTACTTCGAGGCAGCCGCGCCGCGAAGCTCGAAGGAGATCCCGGTTGCAGCCACCCACGACACCGCCTCCCGCGACCTCGCATTCGTCGTCTCCACCGCAGGCGTAGCCGGGGCACGCAAGGACGTCGCCCACACGCACGGGTCGATCTTCGCCACACGGGTCCAGGCCGAGCACTGGCTCGACGTGGGGCGCGGCGACGCCGTGTGGTGCACGGCCGACGCCACCTCGCCGCTGACGATGTGGAACACCGTGGCGGGGCCGTGGTCGCGCGGTGCCGAGGTCGTGCTCCACGAAGGCGGCTTCGACATGGACGAGCGGCTCGATCTGCTCTTCCGGCTCGGCCCGAGCATCCTCTGCCAGTCGCCCGCCGAGTACCGCGCGCTGGCCGAGCACCCCAAGCTCGAGCGCTTCCGGTCTCCGCGCCTGCGACGGCTCGTCTCCACCGGCGACTTCCTCGACCCGGAGGTCGTCGCCGTGTTCGAGGAGCGCTGGGGCATGACCATCGCAGACGGGTACGGACAGGCCGAGACCAACATCGTCGTCGCCAATCTCGCAGACGGCCCCGCCCACACCGGGTCGGTGGGCCGCGCGCTTCCGGGACATCACGTCGCGATCATCGACGACCAGGGCAACGAGCTTCCGGCCGGCATCGAGGGCGACCTCGCCGTTCGCGGCCGCCCGCCGACGCTCTTCGCCGGCTACTGGGAACTCCCGGAAGAGACGAAGAACGCGTTCCTCGGCGACTGGTACCTCACCGGCGACGTCGCGCATGTCGACGAGGACGGCGTCTTCACGTTCGTCGGTCGCGCAGAGGACGTCATCACGAGCAGCGGCCGGACGTTCGGGCCGTTCGACGTCGAGCGCGTACTCGCGGGCCATGCGGCCATCGCCGCCGCGGCCGTGGTCGGCATCCGCGACCTCCAGCGGGGAGGCCAGTTCGTCCGCGCCTACGTCGTGCCGAGGCCTGGCGCTACGGGCTCCGAGCAGGCCGAGGCCGAGCTGCGCGAATACGCTGCCCAGACGTTGCCGAATCAGCAGGTCCCGCGCGAGATCGTCTTCGTCGACGAGCTCCCGACGACGGGCTGGAAGGTCAGCCGCCACGAGCTGCGCGAGCGGCCGCTCGGGGGCCGCCCGCTCTGGGACCTGCCGCCGACCTCCGAGCCGGAGATGGAGGTGGCGCAGCCGCTGCCGCCGCCGATCGACTCGGAGTTCGCGCCTCGGGTGGACCGCGGTCTCGAGACGCCTCCTCCAGTCACGCCTGTGCCGGAGCCGTCGCCAGAGCCAGTCGCTTTCGTCGAGCCCGAAGTCGTCGCCCCACCGCCCGCCTTCGTCGAGCCCGAGCCGGCTCCCGTGCTGCCCGAGCCCGCGCTCCGGCCGCCGGAGCCCGTGGCCGAGGCCGCGCCGCTACCCGCACCCGACCCGGCGCCCGTCGTCGAGCCTGTCGAGTTCGAGCCTGTCGCGGAAGCGGCACCTGTCGTCGAGCCAGAGCCGCAGCCCGTCCTCGAGCCTGAGCCGTTCGTCGAGCTCATCGAGTACGAGCCTGTCGCGGAAGCGGCACCAGTCGTCGAGCCCGAGCCGTTCGTCGAGCTCATCGAGTACGAGCCTGTCGCGGAAGCGGCACCAGTCGTCGAGCCCGAGCCTATCGTCGAAGTCGAGCCCGACCTCGGGCCGGCCGAGCTCGTCGAGCCGGTTCGCGTGCCGGAGCCGGTGGCTGAGGCGGTTCCGGTGGTCGAGCCCGAGCCCCAGCCGGTCGAAGCGGATCCGGAGCCGGAGCCAGTGGTCGCAGCGGCTCTGTACGAGTGGGAGCCCGAGCCCGAACCGGCACCGGCCGAAGACCCCGAAGCCGTACCAGAGCTGGAACCGGAGCCCGGAGCCTCCTGCGTTCCTCGTCCTTCCCGAGCTCGAGCCCGAGCCGGCGCCGGAGCACACGCCCGAGTTCGGCGCGACCGCCGAAGGCGGCGATGCCACTGCCGGAGTTCGTGATCGACGAGCCGGACGGGACACCGCCCGTCGTGCTCCCCGACCCCGAGCCCGAGCAGGAGCTCGGCCCCCTCCCCGACTTCGTCCTCGAGCCGGGAGCGGCCGCAGACGCGCCGCCGCTGCCCGCCCAGTCCGCCCTCGAGGACGAGGAAGAGGAAGACCTGGGACCGCTTCCGGACTTCGTCATCGACCCGGACCTGCCGCCAGAGCTACGACCCGCGCCGCCGCCGAAGGCTCTCCCCGTCGAGCCGCCGCCGGCCGCAGCACTGCAGGTCCCCACGAGCGAGAAGCCCGAGCCCACGACGTCGAATGCCTCCTCGGCCGGTCTCTACTTCCCGCCGACCACTGCCTTCCCGATCCGGCGGGACGACGACGAAGCCCCGGCGTCGCGCGAGAAGCGTGCGCCCCGCGCCCGGCCCCCGGCCGAGCCCGGCACTTCGAAGCGCTCGACCGAGTCGGCCGAGCCTGGTGACGAGGGGAACGAGGTCGGCTGGATGGCCGGGCTGTCCAACCGGCTGAGCGCGTACAGCCTGTCGGACGAGGAGATCGAGCCCGACGGCGCTGAGACCAACGGCGACACGCCGGACGAGACCACCGAGGGCTGAGCCCGCGCCGCGATAGCCTGCTCCGCGTGACGGATCAGGCCGCCGTGAGCCTTCTCCGCTGGCTCCGTCGTCAGCTGCGCCAGCCGACTCCTCAGCGCGAGCACCTCGAGGCTGCTGTCCAGAACGACGACCCGGCGGAGGTGCGTCGGCTCGTCGCGCTCGCTCCGTTCACGGACGCGCAGCGCCGGCACGTCGAGGGCCTCATCGCACGCTGGGAGGCCGGCCGTGCCGGCCGCTGAGAACAAGACGATCGTCCAGCGGATCTTCGGCGCATTCGCACGCCAGGAAGGGCTGGCGCTGCGCGGCCTCTTTGCCGACGACGCGGTCTGGTCGGTGCCCGGGCACGGCGTCATGGCGGGCACGTACGAGGGCCGCGAGGCGATCTTCCGCTTCCTCGCGAAGCTCCCCAAGGAGACGCAGGGCACGTACGGATCGGAGCTGATCGACGTGCTCGCGAGCGAGACCCGCGCAGCCGCGCTGTACCGCGCACGCGGCACGCGGCACGGCCGGACCCTCGAGCTCGACCAGGTCCTGCTGTTCCGCATCGAGGACGGGCTCGTACGGCATGTGCTCGCGCTCCCGAGCGACCCCGACGAGTTCGAGGCCTTCTGGGCCCAGGGTGTCGAGGATGAGTGAAGCGCGCTTCGCCGACGGCCTGCGCTATCGCATCGAGATCCCCTCGGTGGAGGGGCCGCGCGTGCTCGAGGCCGTGCTCGAGGAGGCGGAGCGGCGCGACGTGCCCGTGCGGCGCGTCTCGCAGGGAAGCGGTGTGATGATGCTCACGGACGCCGAGATCCGTGAGCTGGCCGAGCTCGGCGCAGCCTCCGGGGTGGAGGTCTCGCTCTTCCTCGGCCCCCGCGGGGCATGGGACACAGGAGGTCAGTCGCTCGTCACGGCAGCCGCAGGCGGCATCGCCAGGGGTCGAGATGGCGTCGCCGACTCGATCGCGGAGGTACGCCGCGGTGTGGCGCTCGGCATCCGCTCCTTCCTCGTCGCCGACCTGGGCGTGCTGAAGACGCTCGGAGACATGCGTCGTACGGGCGACCTCCCCGCGACGCTCGTGCTGAAGACGTCCGTGCTCCTCCCCTGCGCCAATCCCGCCACGGCGGCCGCGCTGGAAGAGCTCGGAGCGACGACCATCAACGTCGCGACCGACCTCTCGCCTGCCGCGCTCGGCGAGCTGCGCGCCGCGTGCGCCGCTCCGCTCGACGTCTACGTCGAGGTGCCCGACGACCAGGGCGGCTTCGTACGCTTCTACGACGTGCCGGAGATCGTCCGGGCGGCGGCGCCCGTCTACGTGAAGCTCGGGCTCCGAAACGCGCCGAACATCTATCCCTCGGGGCTCCACCTCGAAGACCTCGCTGTGAAGCTCGGCCGCGAGCGCGTTCGCCGCGCCGAACTCGTCCTGCGACTGCTGGCAGAGCGCGCGCCGGAGCTCGTCGAGGGCCGGGGCGACGACCGCCCGCCGGACCTCGGGATACCAGAGCTCTGAGTGCTTGCCTAGCCTGGCGGTGGTTGTGGATTCCAGACCGGAGATGAGTCGTTGTTCGCAGGATCCGTCAATCTCGACGACTTCGCTTCGAGGTCGACCGTCCAGATCGCGCCATCCTGCGTGAACGCGATGGTCGTGCCGTCCGGCGACCAGGCAGGCTCGAAGGTGTCGGGGCCACTCCGCGTCAAGCGACGAACGGGCTTCTCGTCGACGTCGACGACGTACAGGTCGTAGAGCGAGCCGGCGATGTCCGACGCGAAGGCGAGCTTCGACCCGTCGGGCGACCACGCCGGATTGATGCTCGAGCCGTGCAGCGTCGTCACACGCCGCGAGCCGGAGCCGTCCGGTCGCATGATCCAGATCTCGCGCTCGACCGACCCGGGCTGCTTTCGGACGAAGGCGATCCATTTTCCATCGGGCGACCACGCAGGATCACCGTCGTTGGCAGCTCCTTTGGAGACGATGTGCACGTCGTTCCCGTCGGCGCCCATGACGTAGATCTTCCGGGTGCGCTCGAAGGCCAGCCGCTTGCCATCGGGGGACCAGGTCGGGTGGATGTCGTCGGCACCCGCCGTGAGCTGCTTCGTCCCGGTGCCGTCGGCACGCATGACATAGATCGCCGAACGTCCCGAACGCTTGCTCGAGAACGCGATGTCAGCGCCGTTCGGAGACCACGCCGGATCCGTCTGGAAGAAGATCCCTGCGGGCGAACTCGTATCCACATCCGCCTTCGTCAGGCGTTTCTGACGACCGCCGTCGGCGTTCATCGCATACACCGCGTAGTCGCCGTCGCGAGTACTCACGAAGATGAGATCGGGCCGAGGATTCCCGCCGCCTCCACAAGCCGATAGAAGGACGGGCAGGCAGAGGCAGGCTGTGATGAGGCGGAGCCGGTGCATCGAGTGCGGCTGGAGAGCCTAGCTCGCGAGCGGTTCGACCCCGAGATAGCGTTGCTGCAGCTCGGAGTCCTCGGACAGCGTGCTTGCAGTTGTCTCGTGGGCGAGCTCGCCCCCGACCATGATGAGCTGGCGCTCGGCAACCGCGGTGGCGACACCGAGGTTCTGCTCGATCAGGAGGATGGCGATGCCCTCCTCCTCCAGCATCCGAAGCGTCTCGATCATCATCTCGACGACCGTAGGCGCAAGCCCTTCGGAGGGCTCGTCCATGATGAGGAGCTTGGGGTTGCCCAGAAGCGCTCTTCCGATGGCGAGCATCTGCTGCTCGCCTCCCGAGAGCTGCGCGCCACCATTTCGCTTGCGCTCGGCAAGCCTCGGGAAGAGTTCGTACACACGCTCGGGGCTCCAACCGCCGGCGCGCCGGACATCCGGAATCTTGAGGTGCTCGTCGACGGTGAGCGAGGGGAAAAGCCGTCTGCCTTGTGGCACGTAGCCGATGCCCGCGCGCGCGATCTTGTAGGGCGCTCGCCCGAGGAGCTCCTCGCCGTCGAGCGCCACCGAGCCGGTCGCGCGTGGCGGCGTCAGCCCCATGATCGCGGCACACAGAGTCGTCTTTCCCATTCCGTTACGCCCGATGATCGCGACCGACTTGCGGTCCATCTCGAACGACACACCGTGCAGGACATGCGCCCCCGAGTAGTACGCGTCGAGCCCGTCGACGCGAAGCAGCGGCTGCGTCGCTTCGGTCTCACTCATCGGCGGCGTGATGACGTCCCAAGTAGAGGTCGTGAACGAGCTCGTTCGACCGGATCGCTGCCGGCGTGCCCTCTACGATCACTTCGCCTTCGTGCATCATCGTGACCTGCTCGGCGACGCGGAGCGCGATGTCCATGTCGTGCTCGATAAGGATCAGCGTGATGTCTCGGTCGAGCTCGAGCAGGAGATCCGTCAGGAGCTGACGCTCACCGCGCGAGAGCCCCGACGCCGGCTCGTCCAGCATGAGCATCCTCGGCTCCGACGCAAGCGCCATCGCTAGCCCGACCTGACGGTGCTCGCCATGGGAGAGCGAGCCAACCGTCTCGCCGAGCTTGTTGGCGATCGCAACGCGTCGTGCCGCCTCCCTCGCCCGCTCCCTCAGCGCCCGATCCCTACTCGGCAGCACGACGGGTCGCAGATGGCCCCCGACCACTCCGACGATCGACAGATAGATGCTGTCCTCGACGGTCATCCCGTTCAGCATGCGCGCCTGCTGATACGTGCGCGCCAGCCCGAGTTGCGCTCGCCGTCGGGCCGGCTGATGCGTGACGTCCTGTCCGAACAACTCGACCGTTCCGGCACTCGGAGGCAGGTCTCCCGAGATGACGTTGAAGAGCGTGGTCTTCCCCGCACCGTTGAGACCGAGGATCGCCCGGCGCTCGCCCGCTGCGACTTCGAGGTCGACCTTTCGAACTGCGTCGAGCCCGCCGAAACGCCGGCCGACCCCCCTGAGGCGGAGGGCCGGCGCGGCGCGTTCGACGTTACTGGCGACTTCCGCCACTTACCCCTTGACGACTCCGTTCACGACCGGGACGCCCTTGCCGGTCCACGGGAGCGGCTTGTGCTTGCACGTCGGGTACGTGCGGCTCGGCGGCTTCAGAACCGTGCCGCCGAACGTCTCGTCGACGAACTGCTTGACCTTCTGCACCGTGACGATGGCGAATGCTCCCGGCGCCGAGACGTCCATGCGGTACGAGTACTGCTGCTGGAGCGCCTGGTTGTTCTTGCCGAGGAACAGCGGGCCATAGGCCGCGTCTGGCAGCTTCGTCTTCTTCAGCGCCGCCTGCAGCGCCTTTTGGCCGCCGGAGATGTTGCCCTTCACCACGTTGAGCGCCTTCATCAGTGCCCACGCATTGGCGTAGTAGTTGAACGTGAACCCGTCGGCCGCATGGTCCGAAGCCTTGCCGGCGAGCGGCGGGTACTTCTTGAACCACTTGTCGAGGATCTTCTTGTACTTCGTGACGAGCGCGCCCTTCAGGTCGGGCGCGGTGCCGAACCCTCCGACGTAAGCACCGCTCAGGTGCGGGCCGATCGTCTTGTCGGCGCCCGACGAGAAGAAGAACAGGTTCCCGATCACCTGCGACGCCTTCATCGGTCCGTAGAGATTCTCGAACGCCTTGATTGACGGAATCGTCCCGGTCCCGCCGATCGCCCAGAAGTAGCCGTCGACCTTGTCGGGGGCCGGCAGCTGCTGGACGTAGGACGAGTAGTCGGTGGTGTTCAGCGGCGGGAACACGCGCTTCGTGATCGTGCCGCCCGCTGCACAGAAGTCCGCAATGAACCCTGCTCCGGAGGCGTACCCGAAGCTGTAGTCGTCCATGATGATCGCGGCCTTCTTCCACTTGTCCTTCTTCGTGGCGATCGAGCCGATGCCCGCCTGCCACTGGACACCGCTTCCGTTGAAGCGGAAGAAGTTCGGAGCCTTGACCGCGGCGGTGGTGTCCCACGCACCCGCCGTCCCGTTGACGAACGTCTTCGTCGGATGCTGCTTCGCGTAGTTGGCGACGGCGACTGACTCGTCACCGGAGAGCGGGCCGATCATCATGTCGGCGCCGAGCTGCTCCATGAGCCGCTTCGTCTCCTTGATCGCCGAGTCTGCGGTGTCGTTCGCACAGCCGATGCCCACGAGCTTCAACGGGTGGCCACCGATCGAGCCGCCATGCCAGCCGGCGGATGGCTTGTTCGGATTGTTCGGCTTCGCACCGCCGAACTGCGAGATCGCGGTGATCGCTCCGCCGATGTCTTGCTCGTAGTTCGCGGCGAACGCGCCACCGCAGTCGGACATGATCGCGAACTTGATCGGCGTCGCCGTCGACGTGCCGACCGCCGCGGTGGCCGTCGTCGCTGCGAACACCGCAACGCCAGCCATCGCCAGCATGATCGGCAGTCGGAAGCGACGGCCAGGCAGATGCCTTCGCATCATTAGCGCCCTCCTCGGGTGCGTCAGGATTTGGATTTGACGAGAAGTGAGCCTAAACCACCTCGCGACGCGAAGTGACCTCACTGTGTGGCTGTCGGCGTCCTCCTTTCCTGGCTGGAGAGCCTGCCTACGCACCATCATCCGAGTCCGTACGCGGCCGCCCGAGCGACCGCCGATCGCGGCCGCGCAAGGCGCGAGACGAGCGACTCCCAAGCCCCCATCAACCCGCCGGGAGAGACGAGAACGATGAGGAGAAAGATCACGCCGATGAGCGTGTGGAACGTGCCACCGACCACCGGGAGGTACCCGGTCCGGACATAGTTCTGGATCGCAACGAACGCGATTGCGCCGACCCAGGCGCCCTCGAGGCGGTACAGCCCTCCGATGACGCAGATGACCAGCAGGTCGATCGCCGCGCCGATATTGATGGAGGCTGGGTCGATGTGGCCGTTCCACCATACGAACAGGACGCCCCCGAGGCCCGCAACGAAGCCGGCGATGCCGAACGCCATCGTGCGATGGAGGGCGACGCTGTAGCCGAGCGAGCCCATGCGGACGGGATCGTCGCGGACACCCTGCAGTGCGAGCCCGAACGGCGTTTTCACGAGGTATCTCAGGGCGACGTATACGACAACGGCGACAAACAGCGCGACGTAGTACAGGCGGTTGGGATGGACGTTGACGTCACCGACGAGCCCAGGCGCCCTGATTCCACTGATGCCGCCGAAGCCCGACAGGCTGAGGTTCGCGCCGAAGAACGTGTTCGCGATAACCGCGTAGGTGAGCGTGATCATCAGGAAGTAGATCCCGGCGCTGCGACTGGCGAGCGCGCCGAGCAGGAAGGCGATGACGGTTGCGATCACGAGGCCGAGGAGCACGCCCCACCACGGGTTCCAGCCGAGATTGAGGCCCTTGCTGTTTCCGTTGGTGACGACGTTGCCGAGTGCGAAGCCTGCGATCCCGAAGATTGCGATCTGAGACAGCGAGACCATCCCGCCGTACGCCGACAGGAAGATAACGCTCGCTGCGGCAATTCCGAGAAACAAGGACTGCGTGAGAATCGTGCCCACGAAGTACGCCGACATGAAAGGGGTCGACACGAGCGCGGGCGCCGCGATCGCGAAGAGGAGCACCGCGACGCCGATGCCTCGTTCGACACCGTGTACGAATGACGGCGATCTCATGCGGGCCGCCCGAAGAGCCCCAGGGGGCGAAACGCGAGCACGACGGCGAGCAGGGCGAACGTGATGATGATCGAGTAGTACGTGTAGCTCTCCGGCAGATACACCGCGGCGAAGGTCGAGACGAGACCGAGCAGGAGTGAGCCGACCGCAGCACCCACGAGCGAGCCCATCCCTCCGATGATCACGACGACGAGCGAGTACAGGAGCCAGTTCCCGTCGACGCCGGGGCCGAGGCTGGCGAAGGAGCCGCCGATCGCGCCACCGAGGCCTGCAAGCGCAGAGCCGACGAAGAACGCGATGGCGAAGGTCAGCTGGATGTTGATCCCGAGCGCTGTGACCATCTGGCGGTCGTCGACGCCGGCGCGGATGACCATCCCGGTTCGGGTCTTCTTGAGCCACAGGTAGAGGGCGAGCCCGACCGCGACCGCGATCGCGAGGATGAACAAGCGCGTGACGGAATACTGGACATCCGCGACGTGAATCGTGACGCGCCGGTCGAGGACGCCGGGCCAGGCGATGTCCTGCGTGAACGCGCCGAAGTGAGCGATCATCTGATCCGCGAGGATGGTGGCGATCGCGATCGTGATCAGCGCCTGCCGGAGCTCCTGTCCCTGGTTCCAACGCAGGAACAGCTGCTGAATCGCAAGACCCAACAACCCGATCGTGAGCGCGGCGAGGATCGCAGGCACGACCCACTGCCACAGACTGACCTGCGAACTCAGGAGTCCGAACGCCGAGTCCTGACCGACGAGCCGGCGCTCGGCCTTGAGCGCGATGTAGCCGCCGAGGAGAAAGAACGCACCGTGCGCCATGTTCACCACTCTCATGAGGCCGAAGATGAGAGTGAATCCGCTGGCGACGATGAAGTAGAGACCGGCGGCAGTGAGCCCGTTCAGGAGGGTGATGACGAAGTCGCTCGGGTCGTGGAGGGCCGAGCCGAAGGTGGTCTCGAACGTCGTGCAACCCGCGTCCGAGCACGGACGCGCGGCGAAGAGAACCCAGACGACGGCCGCGGCGATCAGGCCGAGCGCGACAATCTGCGGCACCGCTCGCGCGGCGCTACCGGAACGAAACCACTCCCTCACGGACGGGAGCGAACGTACCAACGTCACACGGCGCTTTCAATGCCATCCCAGCTTGAACTTCCCGCAGAAGCTCAAGCTGGAGTTCCGCGGCGAGTAGCTCAGCCGCGCTCCCAGGCGAGCCCGGCCGCCAGCGCCACCTCGTCGCGCGGCGCGACGAGCTGCATGTTCCCGATCGCGAGGCCGGCCCAGCCGGTCAGGTTCACCCAGCGGAGGAACGACGACAGCGGCAGCCGGATCTCGAGCTCGTCGACGTCCTCGTCCGGGAGCTCGACCGCGTAGCAGGGGCTCACGTAGAGGTCGACGTCGGGCTCGTAGCGGCGCCATTCGGCGATCGCGCGATACGCGGCCTCGATCTCCTCGGGCTTCACGCGCTGCGCTGCCGCGAGCTTCTTCTGCATGAGCTCGCCGTACTCGCCCGCGCGGCTCGGGAACGTCGCCGCGTGGGACTGGAGTGCCTCGTGCTGGAACTGCGGCCACGTGTTCACCGACGGCTCGGGCACGCGGGCCTCGACGACACGGGCTCCGAGCCGCTCGAGATCCTCCACCCACGCCTCGCCCGCGTCCGAGAGTTCCGTCTCTCGACCGTCCCCGATACCCGGAGGTTGGCGAAGGAGACCGACGGTAAGCCCGGCGAGGCGCGGCCCGGGAGCGGGGCGGCCGGTCAGGATCGACCAGACGAGCGCGACATCGGCGACGCTCGTCGCCATCGGACCGACCGTATCGAGGGTGGGTACGAGCGGGAAGACGCCGTCGGTCGGGATCAGCCCCCATTGCGACTTGAGCCCGACGACCTCGCAGGCCGCCGACGGGAGACGGATCGAGCAGCCGGTGTCGGTTCCCAGCGCGAGGTCGCAGACACCGGCCGCGAGGGCCGCGGCCGAGCCAGACGACGAGCCTCCCGTCGTCTTCCCTTCGTGCGTCGGGTTGTGACACGTGCCGTACCACTCGCTCTGCCCGAGAACGCTCCACGCGAACTCCGGCAGGTGCGTCTTGCCGACGACGACCGCGCCGGCATCGAGGAGGCGCTGGACGGCCGTCGCGTTTCGTTCCGGGACGTGATCCGCGTACAGCCCCGAGCCGTACGTCGTCCGGATCCCGGCGGTGTCGAAGAGGTCCTTGACCGCAAGCTTCCGGCCTGCGAGCGGCCCGGTGCCGCCCGGGCCGGGCTCCACCTGCGTGATGAACGCGTTGAACGGATCGTGGGTCATGGCACGAGGGCGACGCACTCGATCTCGACCTTGGCGCCCTCGACCGCGAGCCGCGGCACCTCGACGAGCGTCGACGCCGGTCGCGTGTCGCCGAAGACCTCCTGCCGTAGCGGGTTGATCTTCGGGCGGTCGTCGATGTCGGTGAGGAAGACGGTCACCTTGAGGACGTCCTCGAAGCCGCAACCGGCTGCGTCCAGCACGGCGCGCATGTTCTCGAACACCTGGCGTGTCTGCGCGACGACGTCGTCACCGCCGACGAGCCGCCCGTCGCGGTCAACGGCGACGATTCCCGAAACATGCAGGAACCCACCTGCGAGCACGGCGTCCGTGAAGTGCGAGATCGGCTCGGCCAGACCCTCGACGCGAATCTCCTCGCGGCTCATGTTGCTCCTCTCAACTCGCTCAGCTTGACGCGCGGGCTGATCCGCTCCGGATCGACCGGCAGCTCGAGCACCGAGGGCTTCCCGGACGCGAGCGCACGCTCGAACGCCGGCTCGAAGTCCGCGGTGCGCTCGACCCGCTCGCCGTGCGCTCCGTACGCGCGCGCGAGCGCAGGGAAGTCAGGATTCTCGAGGTCGGTGCCGATCACGCGCCCGGGGAACTGCCGCTCCTGGTGCATGCGGATGGTCGCGTACATCCCGTTGTTCACGAGGAGCACCACGATCGGGAGCCGGTATTGCACGGCGGTCGCGAGCTCCGGCGAGCTCATGACGAAGTCGCCGTCGCCGGTGAAGCACACGACGACACGATCCGGATGGACGAGCTGCGCTCCGACCGCCGCCGGCAGCCCGTAGCCCATCGAGCCCGAGCGCGGGCACGCCTGTGTACCGAACTGCGTGAACTCGGCGAAGCGATGAGCCCACACGGTGAAGTTGCCGGCGCCGCAGGTCTGGACCGCGTCCCCCGGAAGCCGCGCGCGGAGGAACGCCATGATCTCGCCCAGGTCGACGTCGCCCTCCATCGGTTCGTGCCGGAGCGTCTCGACGTAGTCGGTGCGGGCCGAGACCGTCCACTCGCGCCACCGCGGCTCGACCGGCTCGAGCGAGCGCAGAGCGGCGGCAAACTCCGGCAGCGTCGCTGTGATCGCGAGATCCGGCACGTACACGCGACCCAGCTCGCTCTCGTCGGGATGAACGTGGACGAGGGTCTGCCGCGGATCCGGCGGCTCGAGCAGCGTGTAGCGCCGCGTCGGCACCTCTCCGAGCCGGCCGCCGATCGCGAGCACGAGGTCGGCGTCGCGGAGCCGCGCCGCGATCCGGTCGTCCATCGCCACCCCGAGGACGCCGACGTAGCTCGGCGAGCGGTTGTCGACGAAGTCCTGGCAGCGAAAGGCGCACGCGACCGGAAGCTCGTTCGCCTCGCAGAACGCCTGGACGTCGCGGCTCGTCTCGGCCGTCCAGCCGCCCTCCCCGACGACGACGAGAGGGCGCGCGGCATCGGCCAGGAGCTCGCGCAGCCGCCGCAGGTCGTCCGGGCGCGCCTCTACCCGGGGAGCCTCGATCCGCGCGCCGTCTTCGACGTCCGCCTCCTCGACGAGCACGTCCTCGGGGAGCGCGAGCACGACCGGCCCCGGCCTCCCGGAGAGCGCGATCGAGTACGCCTCGGCGACATGCTCGGGGATCCGCTCTGCGCGGTCGAGCTCCCAGGCGGCCTTGGCGATCCCGCCGAACACCCGCGCGTAGTCGAGCTCCTGCCAGGCCTCGCGACCTCGAAACGCGCGCGGCACCTGCCCGACGAGAAGGATCATCGGCGACGAGTCCTGCTTCGCCGTGTGCACTCCCACCGCCGCCTGCGTCGCACCCGGGCCGCGCGTCACGAGACAGAGCCCGGGCCGGCCGGTGAGCTTGCCGTACGCCTCGGCGGCGTTGGCGGCGCCCTGCTCGTGGCGGCAGGTGACGAGGCGGATCGGCGAGTCGTAGAGCGCGTCGAGGACGGGCAGGTAGCTCTCGCCCGGGAGGCAGAACGCGAGGTCGGCGCCGTTCAGCTCGAGCTGGTCGACGAGGATCCGCCCGCCCATCCTCACAGCCGCAGTGGCTCCTCCGAGAGCACCGTGGCGCGCTGCAGGCGCGGCTTGTCCTCGTCGCGCGGATCGACGTAGCGGATCGACCGCTTGCCCGCCCACTCCTCGGGGAGGAGCAGCACCCGCACGAACGCGGTGTCCTCGGTGGCGGACGCGGTTGCCAGCACGGGATCGTCCGCGCCCTCGAACCACGGCTCGCCCGCCCCGTACGTGCGCGGCTCGCCATTGTCGCGGTCGATCGTCAGCTCGCCGTGGAGCAGAAAGCGGATCCCCGGCCCCGGATGCACGTGGCGGTACGCGATCCCGCCCGGTGGGAAGTCGACGCGGTCGAGACGTGCGACCCACCCGCCTTGGACCACGACCTCTGCGGCGGCCAGCGCACCGGACGGCTCCTCGTCGAGGAGCTCCCACACCAGCCGCGTCCCGTCGTCGAGCTCGTGCTCGACCCGGTGGCGCGCGTCGTCGTGCAGGGACGTGGAGAGCGCGAAGATCACGACGTGCTCAGTGGAAGTACTGGCCGCCGTCGATGACCATGGTCTGGCCGGTGACGAAGTCGGCGGCCGGCGAGCAGAGGAAGACGACGGCGCCGACGACGTCCTCCGGAACCTGGTCGCGCTGGATCGTCCGCGCAGCGACCGAGACGTCCCGGAGCGCCTCGACGACCTCGGGATGCGACTTGACGCCCTCCGACATCGTGAACCCGGGCGCGACACAGTTCACGTGGATCGAGTCCCTTCCGAGCTCCTTCGCGAGCGAGCGCGTGAAAGCCACGATGGCGCCCTTCGAGGTCACGTAGTGCAGCAGGAAAGGGACGCCACGGAACGGCGTGCCCGACGAGATGTTCACGATCTTTCCGCCGCCCTGCCCGCGCATCACCGGGACGACCGCGCGGCAGGTGAGGAACATCGACGCGACGTTGACCTCCATCACGCGGTTCCACTCCTCGAGCGGGATCTCGGTGAACGCCCGCATCTCGAGCGACGCGTACAGCCCGGCGTTGTTGACGAGGACGTCGATGCGGCCGTTCCGCTCGAGCGCCTGACCGACCATGCGCTCGACGTCCTGCTCGGACGAGACGTCGGCCTGGATCCCGCCCTCGGGCGGCTCGAGGTCGACGATCACGACCTCCGCGCCCTCGGCTTCGAGCCCGCGCGCGATCGCCGCGCCGATCCCCTGCGCGCCGCCGGTGACGATCGCCACCTTGCCGTCGAGGGCACCCATCAGCGAAGGGGGGAGAACGAGGTCGGGACCATGATCCGGTTCCGCTGCGTGTGGATCAGGGGCTGGATCTTGGCGAGGAACTCCTTCCAGCGCCCGTCCGCGGCGAGCCGCGCGCGGCGCTCCTCGCGGTCGGCGAAGCTCTCGTATGCCCACATGTGGGTGTAGGTCGACGGCTCACCCACGTCGGTCGTGAATGCGCCGACGAGGGTGCCGAGGAACTCCACCTGGATCGCGATGCCCTCCGTCTCGTACAGGCGGACGAGCTCGGGGAGCTTCCCCGTGTACACGTGGTAGTCGCGCTGCTCGACGATCACTCACGAACCCCCGATCCCGCCGATCGCCCAGTACTCGAGCTCGAGCCACTCGTCGATCCCGTACGAGGAGCCCTCGCGACCGATCCCCGACTCCTTCACGCCGCCCGCGGTCACGTGGGCAACCATAATCGAGCCGGATGGAGCCGCAGTTCGTACGCCTCGACGCGGTGCGCGCCTTCGAGCTCGCGGCAGGCGTCACCGGCCGGCCGCTGTTCGGCGAGGGAGCGATGCTCAACCTGATCCGCTTCGAGCCCGGTGCGACCGTGCCCGCGCACAGCCACCCGCACGAGCAGCTCGGGATCGTCCTCGAGGGCATGCAGGCGCTCGTCGTCGACGGAGTCGCGCACGAGCTCGGGCCGCTCGAGGCCTACGTGCTGCCCGGCGGCATCGAGCACTCCGCCTACTGCGGTCCCGAGGGAGCGCTCGTGCTCGACGTGTTCAGGCCCGTCCGCGAGGACTACCGGGAGCGCTGGCACGCCGAGGAGCCATAGACGCGGCAGCTGACGGACGCGGCGACGGCTCGGAGGGTGACCGTTGGCCGCAGACCACGGCCACCCTCCTCCGCGCCGTTACACGCCGGCAGGAACGCCGGCGAGCGCTTCCGTCACCGCCGCACAGGTGGTCACGGTCGACACGTTCTGCAACGCGTAGTTGATCGACGCGTTGTGCCAGTCGGCGTTCATCGTCGAGCACCCGTCCTCGGGCACGACCATGAAGAAGCCCTTGTCGGCGCCGGTGCGGGACGTGTGCTCGACGGACATGTTCGTCCAGGCGCCCGTCACGATGATCGTGTCGCGGCCGAGCCCCGCGAGCAGGGTCTCGAACCTCGTGCCCTGCCAGGCGCTCATCCGCATCTTCTCGACGACGAGGTCGCCGTCCTGCGGCTCGAGCCCCTCGGCGGGAGCGGCGCCCCAGGTGCCCCGCACGAGCGCGCCGGTGTCTTTCACGCCCTGGAAGAGCGGCGCGTTCATCTTCGAGCCGGTCCCGCCCTTCTCGACGATGTTCCACACGTGGATCACCGGGACGCCCTTGCTCCGGCAGGTCGCCGCGAGGGCCTTCACGTTCTCGACGACGTTCTGCTCCTTCGCGTGCTCGGGCGAGCCGGTCTCGGCAAACGCGCCGCCGTCGATGATCACGTCGTTCTGCAGATCCATGATGATCAGCACACAGCGAGTCGCATCCAGGGTCAACCCTTCGTCGTTCATCTATCGCCTCCTAACGCATGTACGGCTCGCGCCGCGGTCCGACGATGGTCTTGAATCGCGTAGAGCGAAGTGGAGCTCGGGATGTAGAGCGTGTGCCAGTCCTCGCCGCCCCACGTGAGGTTCCCGGTGTTCTCGGGGACGAGGATCGTCCCGAGGTGCTCGCCCTCGGCGGAGATCACCCAGATCCCGCCGGGACCGGTCACCCAGATGTTCCCGCGCTCGTCGCACTTCATCCCGTCCGGGATGCCCTCCTCGATCACGCCGGAGCCGACGCCCTCGAAGAACATGCGCCCGTTGGAGATGTTCCCGTCGGCGTCCGCGTCCCAGACCTTGATGTGCGCGCGCGGCGTGTCGTTGATGTAGAGCAGCGACTCGTCGGGCGAGAAGCACAGGCCGTTCGGCATGTCGAACTCGTCCGTGTCGACGATCAGCTCGAGCTCGTCCTGGCCGCCGCCCGGCGGGATCCGGAAGACGCCCTGCCATCCGAGCTCGCGCTCGCGCTCGATACCGAACCCGGGGAAGCGCCCGTACCAGGGATCCGAGAAGTAGATCGCCCCGGACGAGTGGACACAGACGTCGTTCGGGCTGTTCAGATACTTGCCCTCCCAGTGGTACGCCAGCGCCTCGCGGCTTCCATCGGAGCGTTCGCGCCACAACGCGCTCGTCACGTGCTCGCAGACGACGAGATTGAGGTCCGCGTCGTAGGTCATGCCGTTGCACTTGAAGGCCGGTCGCATGACCTCCACGACGGCGCCGTCGGGCGTGTACTTGCGCCGCACGTCGCCCGGCATGTCCGAGAAGAGGAGATGGTGCTCCGTGGGATGCCAGATCGGCCCCTCCGTGAACGTGAAGCCGGTCGCGACCCGCTCGACCTTCGACCCTTCCTCGAGTAGCTCGTAGATCGCGTTCGACTTCGCCTCGATCCCGAGGCCTGCTTCGGTGCTCGTCACAGTGCCCCCTTTCGCCAGGGAATGACTCGCGGAATGTCGATGCGACTCTAATACGCTCACGCGGGAGCAGCAGCCTGGTGCCAGGCCGCGGCGAAGCGCTCGCGATAGAAGAGCCAGAGGATCCCGCCCACGACGAGCAGGACGAGCTCGTCGACCGGGCCGGGAATCGGCAACAGTCCGAACGCACCCGCCCAGCGCAACGGCCGCGGAATTCGACCGTCCCGGACGAGGATCTTCGCGGCCCGAATCGTTCGGGCGATTCCCTGGCCCACCCTCATCCGACGGGCTCGGCGCGGTCGCCCACGGCGACGCGCCCCGGCTCCACGACCTCGCACCAGACGCCGAACGGCAGGGGCTCGGTCGTCTCGACCCCGGCTCGATAGTCGGCGATGACGTCGAGCGTCTCCAGGTCCGGAACGCCCGTCTCGGGGCCGAGCTTCGTCACGCGGCAGCGCCCGACGTTGCCGCGGGGGACGAGAACGGCCTCGCCGACGGCAACCGGGCGGCCCAGCCACCCGTCCTCCTCGTGCGCCGTGATGCCGTCCACGCCCAGATTCATGCGGAACCGTCGCCCGTCTACGGGATCATCGACGCCCGCAGCCCGCGCGAGCGCATCCAGCGCGGCGGTCGAGACGAGCGAGGCGGCCGCCTCGGCGCCGCGGTCGAGGCCCGACCCGGGCTCCTCGGCACGAACGAGCGTGAGTGGAAGGCCGGCGACGGCAGACAGTGCCTCGGCCCACGGGCCGCGGACGACCCGGCCCTGCACGGGGCGCCCGTAGAAGTTGGTCTCCACCGAGTCGCCCAGCTCGACCTCGCCGTCGACGACAGATCCGTCCGGAAGGCGAACGCGGAGGCGCCCGCCGTCCGTCTCCGCGCTCGCGCGCAGAAGCGCACCTGCGCGCTTGGCGTTCGTCAGCCGCCCCTCCGCGTCGACGAGGTAGAACGCGCGATCGCCCTCGATCCCCGTCCGTTCGAGCACCGCTTCCTCGCGCAGTGCAAGCCGGAGCCCCTTCACGGGCGAGGTCGCGATCCAGGCAACGCGCCCACCCGCGGCGTCCACGCCTACTCGACCTCGACGTGGATGCGCTTCTTCGCGTTCTTCAGGAAGCCGCCCTCACGCTGCCCGCGCACCGCGAGGATCTCCCCGAGGATCGAGAGCGCGGTCTCCTCCTGCGTGTCGGCGCCGACGTCGAGGCCGCACGGCCCCATGATCCGGTCGAACGCATCCTCCGAGACGCCCGCCTCGAGCAAGCGCTCGCGGCGTCGCTCCTGGTTGCGCCGCGAGCCGAGCGCGCCGATGTAGAACGCCTCGGTCTCCAAAGCGCCGATGAGCGCAGGCTCGTCGAACTTGTCGTCGTGCGTGAGGACGACGATCGCCGTCTGGTGGTCGGGCTGCACCTGAGCGAGCGCTTCCTGCGGCCACTCGACGATGAGCTCGTCGGCGGAGGGGATCCGCTCGCGCGTCGCGAACTTCGCGCGCGCATCGGCAACGATCGTGTGCCAGCCGAGGAGCTTCGCCCCGCGGCACAGCGCCTCGGCCGTGTCGACGGCGCCGTAGACGAAGAGGCGTGGCGGTGGGCCGTACCACTCGGCGAAGATCTTCGACCCGTCGTCGAGGGTGAGGAGCTTGTTGCGTCCGCGACGGATCAGCTCGTCGAACTGCGCGACCGCCTCCTCGAGACCGGCACCGACCTGTTCGCCGGACTCGAGCACGAGCACCTTCGTCCCCGCCTCGTCGCCCTCGATGCCGGTGAAGAGGATCCCGCGCGCCTCGGACTCGCGGAGCTCCGCGAGTCGGTGGATGAGGCTCACCTACTCGACCCGCTCGAGGAAGACGTCGATCTCGCCGCCGCACGGCAGGCCGACGCTCCAGGCGACGTCGTCCTCGATCCCGTACGACAGCAGCTTCGGCTCGCCGGTCGCGAGCACCTCCCGGGCGTTCTCGAAGACGTCGCTCTCGACGCAGCCGCCCGAGACGGAGCCGCACATCTTCCCCGACTCGGAGATAGCGAGGCTCGCGCCGATCGGCCGCGGCGCGGAGCGCCGCGTGGCCACGACGGTGGCGACGACGACCTTCTCGCCGTCCTCCTTCCAGCGGTCGATCTCGGGCAGGATCTCTTTCACGCTGCGTGCCTCCTTTCGATGCCGGCCAGCACTGCGCCGAGCTCTTCGAGACTCCGGAGATTATGGCCGGGGAGGAAACGGTCAACGAACGGGAGCGCGGCGCGCATTCCCCCGGCCAGCGGCTGGTACTCGGGATTGCCCTTCAGCGGGTTCACCCAGACGACCGCGTACGCCGCACGGGCGAGCTTCGCCATCTCGCGACCGACGAGATCGGGATCGTCGCGCTCCCAGCCGTCCGAGACGATGACGACGACAGCGCCGCGGGAGAGCGCCCGCCGGCCGTAGATCGTGTTGAACTCGGCGAGCGAGCCGCCGATGCGCGTCCCACTCCCCCAGTCCACCGCGATCTCGTTCGCACGCGCGAGCGCGGCTTCCGGATCGCGGGTGGCGAGATCAGGCGTCAGCCGCGTGAGCCTCGTGCCGAAGGCGAATGCCTCGACGCCGTGTCCGGTGCCGACGATCGCGTGCAGGTAGAAGAGCAGCGCCCGCGCGTATGCGTCCATCGAGCCGGAGATGTCACAGAGGACGACGAGCTTGCGCGGCACTGTCTTGCGCGCTTTCCACGATTGCTCGATCGGCTCTCCGCCCGAGCGAAGCGACTTCCGCAACAGGCGACGAAGGTCGAGCCGGTCGCCGCGCGTGTCGGGTGTGCGGCGCCGCGACTGCCGCCGCGGTCGCGTTCGCGCGATCGCCGCCATGAGCCGGCGCACGCGCTCGAACTCCTCGGGCGTCATCTCGGCGAAGTCCTTCTCGCGCAGGAGCTCGTGGCTCGACGCGCCGAGCTCGTGCGGCGTCGACGGCTCGTCCGCCTCGTCCCCGTCGGAGCCCTGCTCCAGCGTGTCCCGGGCGACGCTCTCTGCGAAGCGCCGCATCTGCTTCTGGCGGACGAGGGGAGCGACCGGCCCGCGCAGGAACCAGGCGACGAACGCACGGTCGAAGAGCTCGAGCTCGTCCTGGCGCGAGACGAGCGTCTGCCGAAGGGTGAAGTACACGTCGTCCTGCTTCGTGAGGTCGACCGCACCGAGCCCGCGAACCGCGTCCTCGACGCGGCCGGGGCCGACCTCGATCCCGACCTCGCGCAGGATCCGCCCGAAGGTCACGACGTGCCGGACGATCGCCGCTCCTTGCACAGGTCTTACCGGCCGGCCGTCGCGCGAGCCTCTTCGATCAGGCCGACGAGGGTCTCGTCGCGCACCGTCTCGATGTCCTCGCGGTACTTCAGGACCGAGCCGAGCGTCTGCTCCACGACCTCGGCGTCGATCTCCTCGCGGCCGAGCGCGGCAAGCGCCTGCGCCCAGTCGATCGTCTCGGCGACTCCCGGCGGCTTGGCGAGGTCGAGGCTACGCAGCCCGCGCACGAAGGACGCCGCCTCCTTCGCCAACCGCTCCGAGATCGCGGGGACACGGAGCATCACGATCTCGACCTCGCGCTCGATCGCCGGATGCCCGATCCAGTGGAAGAGCGCCCGGCGCTTCAATGCGTCGTGCAGCTCGCGCGTTCTGTTCGAGGTGAGGATGACCGCAGGTCGCCGGCGAGCCCGAATCGTCCCCAGCTCCGGGATCGTGATCTGGAAGTCCGACAGGATCTCCAGCAGGAACGCCTCGAACTCCTCGTCGGCGCGGTCGATCTCGTCGATGAGCAGTACGACGGGCCCATCGGAGTCGATCGCCTCGAGCAGCGGCCGGCGGATGAGGAACTCCGGGCCGAACAGCTCCTGCTCCGACACCGAGCCCTCCTGCGCAGCCCGGATGTGGAGCAGCTGACGCGGATAGTTCCACTCGTAGACCGCGTGCGAGACATCGAGGCCCTCGTAGCACTGCAGGCGGATCAGCCGGGCGTCGAGCGCGGTCGCGAGCGCCTTCGCCGCCTCCGTCTTGCCGACCCCCGCCTCACCCTCGAGGAGCACGGGCTTCTCGAGCGCGAGGCCGAGGAAGAGCGCCGTCGCGAGCCCACGGTCGGGCAGGTAGTCCGCTGCGCGAAGCGCCGCTTCCAGCTCGTCGATCGTGCGAAAGCTCACCGATTCAGCGTAGTGGAACACCCCACATCGCCGTGGTTGACGCCGGAACCCGCGTGTTGTACGAGTTCCGCGTCGTATGTCCGAGGCGTACGAGATCAAAGTGCTCGATCTGATGGACGTAGATGTCCAGCGCGCCTTCCTCGTCCTCGCCCGCCAGCTCGGATCCGTCGTCCGCGCGAAGACATGGAGCTACCTGATCCTCGGCGGCGACGACCCGATCCTCGTGGACACGGGCGCCTCCGACCCCGAGATCATGGGCCGGCTCGGAATGACCGGGTACGTCGACGAGTGGCAGGGGCTCGACGCTCAGCTCGAGGAGCACGATCTACGTCGAGACGACGTCCGCTGGATCCTGCACACGCACCACCACATCGATCACGCGGGTCAGGACGACCGCTTCCCGAACGCGACCGTGATCACGAACCGGCGCGAGCTCGAGTTCTCCGCGTCCGGGATCATGGGCGCCCAGTACCCGCCCGAGTACGTCAAGCACCACATCGACCGCCTGCACACGCCGGGCGCGCTGCGACTGCTCGATCTCGAGCTCTCGGGGCCGGTGGAGGTGCTTCCCGGAATCGTGTGCGAGGCGGCGGGCGCACATACCGAAGGCTCGATGAACATCCTCGTGCCGACCGCCGGGGGTGTCGCCTGCCTCTGCGGCGACATCATCTACGACCTCCAGAACGCAGTCGTCGACCCCTACCACGTGGGGCTCGACCGCGAACCGCAGACGACGGGCAATCACGCGCTGACGAAGCGTCAGGAGAAGGCCGCGATCAAGAAGGCGCTGAACAGCGGCACGTTTCTCCTCACGGGTCACGACTACCCGGCGCGCATCGAGCACGGCCGGGTGGTCGCGCGCCTCGTCGAGGGAAGCGTGCCCGGCCCCGAGATCCCGGTCGAGCACCGGTTCACGAGCGAGACGCACGAGCCGGGGCATGGCGCCGACGAGTGGCTGCCTCCCTCGGACTGATCGAGTCGGCACCGGTCCACGATGCGTCCTCGCCGGATTAGACTCGGCGCACTGATCTCGCGACCGAGAAGGGTGGGGTGATGGCAGGAGCGAGCATGGCGGCCGCCGCGACGGAAGTCCTCACGCCGACCTCCGAGGAGGAGGCGATCGCAGCGTTCGGCGACGGCACGGACGTCGTCGTCGTGGGCGGAGGGACGATCGTCGTACCGGACCTGACGTATCGAAGACTCGAGCCGAAGACGGCTCTCATGCTCGGAGGCGCAGGTCTCTCGGGCGTCGGCACGGACGGCTCACGCGTCACGATCGGCGCGACGACGCCGGTGCAGGAGCTGGTCGGCATGGCCGCCCCGCTCGGCCCGTGCGCCGCGAACGTCGCCGACCTCGAGATTCGCTCGCAGGCGACCGTCGGCGGCAACATCTGCGCGGGCGAGGGGTACGAGGCGCCTCGCGGGGATCTCCAGGGCGCGTTCCTCGCGCTCGGCGCGACGGTTCGGTCGGCAGCCGACGGTGAGGTGACCGAGGAGCCACTGGAGGATTTCCTCCCGAAGCGGCACGAGCGGCTCCTGCTCGGCGTCAGCTTCGACGAGCCCGCCGCCGGAGCGTATGCGGGCCTCGATCGACCGCACACGCACGACTACACCGCGCTGTCCGTCTCCGGCGCACGCGGAGCGAACGGAACCGTCCGACTCGCCGCCACCGGCGCCGGCTCGCACGGCCAGCGGCTCCCTTCCGCCGAGGGGGGCGACGCCGAGGCAGCGCTGAACGACGTCACGCCCCACGACGATGCTCTCGCGTCGGCGTGGTACCGCGCGAAGGTCCTCCCGGTGCTCGTGCGCCGCGTCCTCGACGAGCTGAAGGAGTCCGCATGAACCTCTCGGTCAACGGCAGCCCGCACGTCTTCGAGGGATCGGCGCTGACGCCGCTGCTCGATGTCCTCCGCGACCAGCTCGGCGTCACCGGCCCGAAGGCGGGCTGCCACCAGGGCGGCTGCGGCGCCTGCACGGTGCTCGTCGACGGCGAGCCGCGCCGCTCGTGCCTGCTGCCCGTCGGGTACGCGGATGGGACGGCGATCACGACGGCCGAGGGGCTCGGCTCTCCCGAGGATCTGTCCCCTGTCCAGCAGGCGTTCGTCCACTACTACGCCGCGCAGTGCGGCTTCTGCACGTCGGGGATGATGCTCGCCGCGCAGGCGTACCTGGATCGCGGCGGCTCGGAGGATCCCGAGGCGATCCAGCACGCGCTCGGCGGGCACGTCTGCCGCTGCACGGGGTACTCGAAGATCATCGACGCCGTGGCCGCGGCCGCGCGCGGCGACTCGTTCGACCTGACGACGACGGCCGTCGGGAAGCACACGACGATGGCGAATGGAGGTGCGGCATGAAGGTCGTCGGCGCACGGATTCCGCGCTACGACGGCGTCGCGCACGTCACCGGCAGGACGACGTACGTCGACGACGTGAGCGTCCCCGGGACGCTCTGGGCCAAGGCGCTCCGCTCCCCGCACCATCACGCGGGGATCACGAAGCTGGACACGACGAAGGCCGAGTCGATGCCGGGCGTCCATGCCGTCATCACCTGGAAGGACGTCCCGTTGCTCGAATACGGGCACCTCTCGGCGCTCGGGCATCCCCGCCGACGAGCCGCTGCTCGCGAAGGACGAGGTGCGCTACCTCGGCCAGCCGATCGCGCTCGTCGCCGCGGAGAGCGAGGCGCTCGCGTCGGCAGCGGTCGATGCGATCGAGATCGCGTTCGAAGAGCGGCCGGCGCTATTCGACGTCCGCCAGGCGTTCGACGCGGACGCACCGAAGATCCACCAGTGGGGCAACTGGTACCCGCACTTCGAGAACGAGATGGATCGTCGCCAGATCCGCAAGGGCGACATCGACTGGGCCTTCGAGAACGCGGACACGATCGTCCAGGGCGTCTACCGCCCGGCGGCGATCGAGCATGCGCCGATCGAGACGCAGGTGTGCCAGGTCGTCCCGGAGCCGAACGGCCGCCTGACCATCTACTCCTGCACGCAGGCGCTCTACTTCTCGCTCGGCGTCGTCGCCGCGCACCTGCAGCAGCCGCTGAACCGCTTCAAGCTCGTCGGCGGCACGACGGGCGGCGGCTTCGGCGGCAAGGTCGACACCGCGACCGAGACGATGACGTGCCTCCTCGTCATGAAGGCGAACAAGCCGGTGAAGTGGCGCTGGACGCGCGAGGAGGAGTTCCTCTGCTCGTCGACGCGGGCGCCGTGGCACATGGAGCTCGCAACGGCGGTGACGAAGGACGGCTGGATCCTCGGCCAGAAGATGCTGACGCTGCACGACTCGGGCGCGTACTCGCGCTTCTCGCCGTACGGCCTGACGAAGCACAGCTTCCACCACACGGGCGCGTACTCGATCCCGAACCTCTACTTCGACGGGTACGTCGTGTACACGAACCGCGTGCCGACGACGGCGATGCGCGGCTTCGGCGTCACGTCCGTCTCGTTCGCGGTGGAGACGCACCTGAGCCGGATCGCGCACGAGCTCGGGCTCGACCCGATCGAGATCCGCCTGAAGAACGCCAACCGCATCGGCGACACCTCGCCGAACGGCGTCGCGTACACGGATCCCTCGACCGTCGACACGCTGAAGGCCATCGCCGACGCGATCGGCCACGAACTGCCGGCCGACTACCGCACGATGACGAACGAGCCCCGGGCCGGCGAACTGCTCCCCGAGCACCTCGCGGCCCAGGTCGGATCGACGGAGGGACACTGATGGCCAAGCACACCGGCCGCGGGATCGCGGCGATCGAGTACCCGACCGGCATGAACCAGAACGGCGACCCCTCGCAGTGCTGGATCAAGGTGAAGCCCGACGGGCGGATCGACGTCTTCGCCGGCACGGCCGACATCGGCAACGGCTCGAAGACGATCCAGTCGCAGATCGTCGCCGAGACCATCGGCGTCCCGTACGACTGGATCACGTACGACAACTCGAACACCGACTCGTCGCCGGTCTGCACCGGGACGTTCGCGTCGCGCGCGACGTTCGTCGCCGGGAAGGCGGCCGAGAAGGCGGCGCTGCAGGTGAAGCAGAAGATCCTCGAGATCGCGGGCAAGGAGATGGAGATCGACCCGGCCGACCTCGAGATCGTCGACGGCGAGGTGATCGCGAAGGGCGCTCCGCAGACGAAGCTCGGCGTCGGAGACGTGGCCGCCGCGGCGACGTGGGGCCACGGCGAGCTCATCACCGGCACAGGCGCGCAGCTCAAGCCGTACGCGGCGATCATCGACCCGGAGACGGGCGAGGTCGACCTCCCGCCGCACTCGGCGATCTCGTACGCGGCGTGCTCGGCGGAGGTCGAGGTCGACGACGAGACGGGCGAGGTGCGCGTCACGCACCTCAAGCAGTGCTACGACGTCGGCCGGGCGCTCAACCCGTCGCACGTCGAGGGCCAGATCGAGGGCGGCGCCATGATGGGCCTCGGGCTCGGCGTCCTCGAGAACTGCTACCCGTACTACCCCTCGGTCGAGCACCGCGGCGGCGCGTTCGGCTCGTACCTCGCGCCTGGCATGGAGGACATGCCGCAGATCGACACGATCATGATCGAGAACCCTTCCGCCGACGGGCCGTACGGCGCGAAGGGCATCGGCGAGATGGCGAACAACCCGCAGCCGCCCGCGATCGCCGCGGCGGTCTACGACGCGGTCGGCGTGTGGGTCACGGAGCTCCCGATCACGCCCGAGCGCGTGCTGCGCGCGCTCGAGGCGAAGGCCGAGCCGACGCGCGAGGGGAAGAAGGTCGTGTTCGACGAGGAGCTCTCGGTGAACGCGGTCTCCTCGGGCGGGATGCGGTTCGAGGTCCCGGCCTGACCTCGCCCTTCAGGACCTGGAACGGCGTGGATCGCCACACCCTCTTCCCGGGGGTGGCGATCCACGCGATCGGCGGCGAGCAGGTGATGCTCTGCCACGTGACGTACGAGCCGGGCACGACGGTGCGCAGGCATTCGCATCCGACCGCGGAGCAGGTCATGTGGATCGTCGACGGCGACGTGACGATGACGATCGGCGACGAGACGAAGACGCTCGGCGCCGGCGACGTCGTCGTCGTCAACCGCGGGCTCGAGCACGAGCTCTCGACGGAGAACGGGATGACGTTCGTCGAGGCGCTCGCGCCGGTGCTGCGCGACCACGTGCCGGATGCGCGAGCGTGACCTCGTGCTCGGCGAGCAGGGCGACTCGCTGCACTCCGACAGCTGACACTGCCCTCCGCCCGTCTATGCAGTCGCGTCGCCTGGCGTGGCGCTCGTGAACTCCGACGTTCGTTGTCGTGACAGCCACTGACGAACGCTGGGAATCACCACGAGAGCCGCGCCTGCGCTCGCGCTCGCGACGATCAGCAAGGCGTTTCGAGCACGATGGCTCTTCTTGCGACGGATGCGCTCGCTCGCGCTATCGAGATCGTCGAGCATGCGGCGGAGGTCTTTCCGGAGCTTCTTGTCGGCCGCCAAGCGTGTGGTGATGGCGCCGGCATTGACGTTCTTTCTTCACCCGATCGCCTGCCTTCGATCCGTGTCCGACGGCGGCTCGGATGTCGGCACGAAGCCGCTCGTCTCGGATGACTTCGTCGGTGTACGAGAGGACATCCCGCAGTGTCTCCTTCGCTTTGTCCATCCCGCTGTTTCTCGTGAGGCTGACCATGCTCCTCCTCCGTGTCCGTGTGGTGACTGACCACTGATACCCACACGCGCTTTCCGGAAACAATCAGCCCGCGCTGGTGCGCCGCCGAGGAGCGCCGGGGTTTGGGCTGCCCCTCGTACCGGGAACTTGCAGACCGTCATTCGAACGAAAGGACGGTCATGGGCATCATCGCGTTCATCATCCTTGGTCTGCTCGCTGGCCTGATCGCGAAGGCGATCATGCCCGGACGCGACCCTGGCGGCTTGATCGTTACGACGATCATCGGTGTCGTCGGTGCACTCTTGGGTGGCTTTCTGGCAGCCGCCATTTTCGGCGCGCACCCGCTCGACGAGTTCTTCGACATCTCGACGTGGCTGACGGCGATCATCGGTTCGATCATCCTGCTCGCGCTTTATCGCCTCGTCATCGATCGGAGCGGCGGGCGCGCGTTGCGAGCCTGACTCGCCCGAACGCGAACGACCGGTTCTGTCACCACCGGTCGACGGAGCGGCCCTCGACCTGAAGCCCCGCTTGCCAGCGGGGCTCGTCTGGTCTCGGTCGGCACGTCCGTGAGGGGCGTTCCTGGTGCGCGATCGTCATCGTCAGCACGTCCGAGGCGCCGGGCGGTGCTAGAGGACGGGCTTGATGTCGACGACAGGCGTCCCGTCGATCGCCTCCAACGGCCCCACCGCGAGCTCCAGACCGTCGATCCCGCGCACCGTGACCTCGTGCAGGCCGAGCGGGTTCGGGCGATCCGACGAGCGCGTCGCGAAGACGCCCGTCAGCGGCCGCGACTCGTCGTCTCGCGGATGCACCTGGAGGACGCTCCGATCCGCCTCGTGCAGCCACGTCACGAGAACGAGCCGATCCCCCGCGCGGATCCCCTGGAGCGCGTCCGCGACGGACGGCTCCAGGACGATCCACGCATCGGGCGCTCCCTCGCTGCCCTGGCGAGGGGCATCCGCTCGATCTCGGAGCGGAGAGCGGACGACGCCGATCGGCTTCAGCACGTAGCCGTCGTCCGCCACGGCTCCCGCTACCTCCGCTGCGCCACGCGCATCTGGTTGCCCGAAGGATCACGGAAGCCGGCATCGACGCCGTACGGCTGCTCGGTCGGCTCCTGCTGGAACTCGACGCCGCGATCCTTCAGCTCCTCGTACGTCGCCTGGACGTCGTCCGTGGCGAAGAAGAGTCCGGTCGCGACGCCCTTGGCGACGAGCGTCTTGATCGCGTCCTGCGTCTCGGCGTCGAAGACGGGCGGGCCGGGGATGGCCATCAGCGTGATCGCGATGTCCGGCTGCCCGGGCACGCCCACCGAGAGCCAGCGGAAGTTCCCGAGCTCCGGGACGGTGACGTCCTCCCGTAGCTCGAGCCCGAGCTTCTCGGTGTAGAAGGCGAGTGCTTCGTCCTGGTCGTGCACCCACACCTGCGTGTTGGTGAGCTGGTTCAACATGGCGTCTCCTTCGTTGGATTACTCGGACGCCACGCTAGCCAGGCGCTTCTCTTCCGTCTTCTCCAAACGTGCTGTATCGGGACGCGGCGCCCAGCCCATGAGGACGCAGGTCGGGACGTACACGCGGGTGAGTGCGGGCGGGTGAGCAGCGCGGTACTGCGTCGGGGTCATCCCGAACATCCGGCCGAAGCTCGTCGTGAACGAGCCGACGCTCCGCAGACCCACGGTGAAGCAGATGTCCGCGACCGAGCGGTCGGTCATTCGCAGGAGCGCCGCCGCGCGCTCGAGCCGTCGGTTCAGGAGGTACCGGTGCGGCGACTCGCCGAACTCACGGCGAAACTCGCGGCTGAAGTGCGCGGGCGAGAGCTTCGCCGCGCGCGCGAGGGCCTTCACGTCGAGCGGCTCGCGGTAGCGCGCGTCGACGAGGTCCTTCGCGCGGAGGAGATGGCGAGCCGGGTGCGCCGAGACCATGCGGCGAGTATGGCGAAGCGATGAAGCGTGCTCGGCTAGCCGGTCGACGGCTCGTCGGCCATCTCGAGCAGGCGCGTGACCGTCGTCCAGTTGCGGGCGGTCGCCGTGACGCCCAGCCCCTTCCCGCTCATGAGCGCCGCGAGCTTCGACCGCCCGACGCCGTCGGGGTGCCAGGCGTAGAGCTCGCGACCAATGTGCGCGACCTGCTCCTTCCCGGAAGCGGCCGCCTCGAGCTTCCGCACGACCTCGGCAGGTGGCGCCTTCTCGAGGAACGTCACCTGGTAGAGCTTCGGGTTCTTCGCGACCTTCGCGAACGGGTTGCGTTTCACCACCGCCGCGAGCTGGGCGCGCGTGCGCACGACCACCTTGATGTCGAGGTCGAAGCGCTTCGCGATCAACCGCTCGACCTCGGCTCCGACCGACTTCGCGGTGGCCGTGCTCGACAGCACGACATTGCCGCTCTGGACGTAGGTGCTCACGTCCTCGAAGCCGGACTCCTCGAGCGCCTCGCGGAGCTGCGGCATGGCGACCCGGTTCCGGCCGGCGAGGTTCACGCCTCGCAGGAGGACGATCAGCCGCGCCACGGCGACTCGCTCAGCCGGCGGTGATGTAGTCGTTCAGGAACTGGATCTCGAAGGTCTGCAGCTTCGACTTGAACTTCACGAGGTCGCCGATCGAGACGAGCCCGACGACCTTGCCTTCGTCGACCACCGGCACGTGCCGGATGCGACGGTCGGTCATCAGCGCCATGCACTCGTCGATCGTCGTCTCGCGCGTGGCAATGACGAGCGGAGAAGACATGATCTCGCCGACGGGGGCCTCCTCGGTGCGCCCCTGCAGCGTGACGCGACGCAGGTAGTCGCGCTCGGTGACGATCCCCACGAATTCGCCTGCATCCGTCACCAGCAACGAGCCCACGTTGTTGTCGACCATCCGCTGCACGGCCTCGAGCACCGAGGCGTCGGCGGAGATCTCGAGCACGTTGCCGCCCTTCTCGTCGAGGATCTCCGCGAGTCGATTCACGCTCACGTCCTTACCCTCCTGTGGCGAGGTTGACACCTGACACGAGCTTCGTGGCGATGTCGGCGAGCCGACGTCGTCGCGTCTCGATCATACGACGCCGGAGCGATCAGGCTGCCTCCTCGAATACAACGGTCGGCTCCTCCTGGAGAACCGTCACGTCGGCGCCACGCGGCCGCCGCGGCTCGATGAACGCAGCCACCAGAACGGCGCCCGCGATCGCGAGGACGGCCAGTACCGCGAACGAGACCTGGAAGCCGTGCGTGAGGGCCGCGCCCGCCGCCACCGAGCTCCGGCCGTCCTCCGCCGCGCCGCTCGACGCGGTGATGGCGATCGTGCTCACGGCCGCGAGGCCGACCGCCCCGCCGATCTGGCGGCTCGTGTTGATGAGCCCCGACGCGACGCCGGCGTCGGCGCGCGCGACCCCGGTCAGACCGGCGATCGTCATCGGGACGAACGTGAGCGCCAGGCCGACGCCGCTGAGCACCAGCGCCGGGAACACGTCGCGTGCGTAGTGACCGTCGGCGGGGAGGCGTGCAAAGTACGCGAGCGCGCCTGCGGCAAGCACCAGCCCCGTCGTGAGCACCGGGCGCACGCCGATCCGCGTCACGAGCGTCTGGGCGACGTTCGACACGACGATGATCGTCAGCGTGATCGGAAGGAACGCGAGTCCGGTCTCGACCGGCGAGAAGTCGAGCACCTGTTGGAGGTACAGCGTCAGCAGGAAGAACTCCGAGAAGGCGACCGCCGCGACAAGCACAGCCGTCGCGTTGGCCACCGCCAGGGTCCGCTGCCGGAAGATGCGGAGCGGCAGCAGCGGCACCCTGGTCCGGAGCTCGACGACGAGGAAGGCGACGAGCAGGACGACCGACGCCGACAGGAGCCCGAGGGTCGACGGCGTCAACCAGCCGTCCTCGGCCGCTCGCGTCATCGCGTACACGAGGAGCATCACACCGGCGGTCACGGTCACCGCTCCCGCGAGATCGAAGTGGCGGTGGCCGACCTCGGCGCGGCTCTCCGCCAGGAGCCACGGCGTCAGCGCCATCACGGCCAGTCCGACGGGGATGTTGATGAAGAAGATCCACGACCAGTCGAGATAGGAGGTGAGCACGCCGCCGAGCAGCACGCCCGCGGCAGCGCCGCTGCCGGACGCGGCTCCCCAGATCCCGAGAGCAAGGTTGCGTTCACGGCCCTCGCTGAAGGTGGTCATGAGAATCGAGAGAGCCGCAGGTGCGAGCAGCGCGCCGCCGAGCCCCTGCAGGCCGCGGAACACGATCAGCGCGCCCTCCGACCATGCCAGCCCGGACAGCAGCGAGCTCACCGTGAACAACCCCATGCCGACGAGGAACACGCGCCGCCGGCCGAAGAGGTCGGCGAGGCGTCCGCCGAGGAGCAGCGCCCCGCCGAAGACGATGGCGTAGGCCGTTATGACCCATTGCAAGCTCGCTTCCGAGAACCCGAGATCGTCCTTGATCGAGGGGAGCGCAACATTCACGATGGCGACATCGAGGATCACCATGAACTGTGCCGCGATGACGATCGCAAGTGCTCCCCACCGCCTGCTGTCCTGTCGAGCAGAAATCGAGGCAGAATCCATCTATCGCCTCCCAGAATCGTTGTGATTTGCCACGATAGCACGCTACAACGCTATGGGCGGCTACACTAATCCCCGTGACGACGACAGACGAGACAACCGTTCTCACGCCGGGACCCGCCGGGCCGCCCAGGACCCTGGTCTCCAGCACGCCGCACCTCATGAAGCGCCTCGCGATGCTCCAGAAGGACCGCGCGATGGGCGCGTTCGAGGAGTCCGGGTTGACTCCGTACCACTACGCGGTGCTCACACTCCTCGAGGAAGAGCCGCCGGAGACGCAGGCGATGATCGCCGACGCGCTCGGATACGACCGCAGCCACCTCGTCGGACTGCTCGACGAGCTGGAGGAGCGCGGCTTGATCGAGCGGAAGCGGGACCCTGGCGACCGCCGCCGCCATCTCGTCACGCTCACTCCGGGCGGCAAGCGTGCCGCGACGAAGCTCCGATCGATCGTCAGGAAGCTCGAGGACGATTTCCTCACGCCTCTGGACGACGACGAGCGACAGACGCTCCATCGCCTGCTCCTTCGCCTCGCCCGCTACCACGACCCGCGGTACGAAGCCGCGTGTCAGCGCGACGAGTAGCTCCCGAGGATTCGTCGTCGCCGGCCAGAGCCGGTGGGAGGCTTCCGGGCCGCATACGCGGCGTACGAGACCCGGGCCGCATAGCGAGTAGATTGATCCCGTGCCCGACCTGAACGCGATCGGAATCGTCTCGTCGGACCTCGCGCGCTCGATCGCCTTCTACCGCCTGCTCGGCGTCGACTTCCCGGAGGACGGCGAGGGACACATCGAGGCGACGCTGCCGAGCGGCGTGCGCTTGATGCTCGACGAGGAGGAGGTCATCCGCAGCTTCCGGCCCGACTGGACCCGGGAGACCGGGAACCAGCTGGCGCTCGCGTTCGAGTGCTCGAGCCCGGACGAGGTGAACGAGTTGTACGAGCGGGTGCAGGCTGCCGGGTTCGACACCGAGAAGGAGCCGTGGGACGCGTTCTGGGGGCAACGCTACGCCCAGCTGCGCGACCCTGACGGCGTGCCGGTCGACCTCTTCGCCCGGCTGCCGGACCGCGGCTAAAGCGACTCAGATGTAGCCGACTCGCGTCGCGTGCGCGGCCGCAGCTGCGCGCGACGACTGCGTGAGCTTGCGCAGGATGTTCGCGACATGCCGGTGGACGGTGTGCTCGCTGAGCACGAGCGACGACGCGATCTCGCGGTTCGAGAGGCCGGCGGCGACGAGGCGAAGCACCTCGGCCTCGCGGCGGCTCAGCGGCGAGTCGCCGTTCGACGCCGCCTCGGGGGCGTCGTCGAGGAACCCGGCGAGCGCGCGCTGGACCTCGCGCTGGTCGTCGAGCCAGGGGAGGTGCGCGTCTCCGGCGAGCGCGACGAAGCGCGCGTTGGGGAGCATCGACGCGAGCTCCCGACCGTGGCTGATCGGGACCGTGCGATCGCCGCGGCGGTGGAGGACGAGGGCGGGCATCGTGAGAGCCTGGAGATCGGGTCGAGCGTCCGCAGTCAGCTCGAGCTCGAGGAACGCGGCGGCGGCCTCGGCGCTCGCCGAACGGCGGAGGTGGCGCGTCACCGCGGCTATCTCGTCCCCGCTGCCATGCGGAACGAGGAGCCCGGAGAACATCTGCGCGGCGAGGGCCCAGTTCAGGCGCGTGAACTCCACCAGCGAGCCACGCGTGACGTCCGGCACGTCCCGCCGGGACACGTAGCCGCCGAAGAAGACGACCTTGCGTACGCGCTCTGGCGCAGCGCCCGCGAAGCGCGCAGTCGCGAGCCCCGCGCACGAGCACGAGAAGATCGTCGCCGGTTCTGCACCGCACGCGTCGAGAACGGCTCCGAGTGCGCGTGCCTCGTTCTCCGTCGTCGGAGGCGTGTCGAGGTCTCGATCGGAGAGTCCCGCGCCCAGACGGTCGTAGCGGACGACCCGGTGCGTACGCGCGAGCTCCGCGAAGAACGCCCTCGCCTGTGCGTCCTCCCACTCCTCCTCGAGATGCGAGAGCCAGCGTGCGGCGAAGACGAGCAACGGCCCCTCCCCGACGGTCGCGTACGCGATACGCCGGCCGTCGAGCTGGCAGAAGCGAATGCTCTGCTCCATGGCCCGGTGAATGCTATGGCCCGCTCGGGCCATGTCAAGAAGATGGCCCGTGGCGGGGAAGCGGCGGGCCATGCGCCGACGTTCACCATCTTCATATGCACGCGCGCTTCGTCGACGGCCTCACGATCCGGCCACTTCGGGACGGTGACACGAGCACGGTCGCCGCCGTCTTCGCGCGCCTCGGGGAGCGTTCGCGCGAGCGCCGCTTCTGCGGCGCGAAGCCGCGCCTGTCCGAGGTGGAGCTCACGAATCTCGCTCGCGTGGACGCGAATCACCACGTCCTCGTCGGCTACGTCGACCGCGATCCCGAGCCGGTCGCTATCGCGCGCCTCGTCCGCCGCGGCCCGACGGCCGAGATCGCCTTCGCAGTCGCGGACGCACATCAGGGAAAGCGCGTCGGCACGATCCTTGCGGGCGCGCTTGCCGCCGACGCCCGGGCGGCGGGCATCGTCGAGCTCGTCGCGACGGTGTGCGGCGACAACCCTCGCGTCCTCGCGCTGATCAAGCGGCTCGGTTCCGTGCAGATGACGTGGCGCGGTGCCGAGCGCGAGCTCGTCGTCGGCCTCGAGCGCTAGCTCCGCCCAGGCTCGAACCTGGCTCGCACGATAGGCTGGAGCCGTGGACCTGAAGGTCGGCACGATCGTCGCGTATCCGCCGCACGGCGTCGGTCGCGTTGCCAAGAGGGAGAAGAAGGTGGTCCTCGGCGTCGAGGAGGAGATCGTCGTCATCGAGCTCGGGAACGAGCTCTCCGTGACGCTCCCGCTCGCGCGCGCGCAGGAGCAGCTGCGACCACCCGCCACCGAGGCGGATCTCAAGAAGGTGCAGAAGGCGCTCCGCGAGAGCTCCGTCGTGAGTGACGAGATCTGGTCGAAGCGGGTGCAGCAGGCGCAGGAGAAGCTGCGCAGCGGCGATCCGCTCGAGCTCGCCGAGATCGTGCGCGACGGCGTCCGGCGAGAGCAGGGGAAGACGACCACCGGGACGCCGACGAAGCTCTCGACGAGCGAGCGGGCGCTCCACCTGAAGGCCCGCGAGCTCCTTTCCGGAGAGATCGTCGTCACCCGCGGCGTCGACCAGGCCGACGCCGACGCCTGGATCGACGAGCAGCTCGCCGCCGCGAAGTAGCGCCTAGACCCGGCTCTCGAGCCGCGGCGAACTCAGATCTTGCGACGGCGCGTCGGCGCGCCCCACTTCGAGCGGCCGCGTCGAGAGGAGTAGACGCGCCGCGGCGGTGCGACCTTCATCCCGCCGGACGCGAACTGCTCGACGTGGCCCGTGAGACGAGCGACGCGGCTGACGTCGTCCTGCTGATCCGGCAGGACGAGCGTGATGCCGACGCCTCCGCGGCCCGCGCGCCCGGTGCGGCCGACGCGATGGAGATAGCCCGAGCCCTCGGCAGGCGGGTCGAAGTTGATGACGTGCGTCACGTCGGCCAGGTCGAGCCCACGTGCCGCGACATCCGTCGCGACGAGCGTCGACGTCTGCCCGGACTCGAAGCGCTTGAGCGCCCGCTCACGCTGTCCCTGGTTCAGGTCGCCGTGGAGTGCGACCGCGTCGATCTGATGAAACGCGAGCTTCTTCACGAGGCGGTCGGCACCACGCCGTGTCCTCACGAACACGAGGGCGAGGCCGCGCTCTGCGCGAAGGAGCTCCGCGAGGGTGGACACCTTCTCGTCGGGCTGGACGGGCACGAAGCGGTGCTCGACCTGCGCGTCGTCGGCGGTCTCGATCGGAGCGACGTCACAGCGCACGGGATCGCTCGTGTACGCATGGGCGAGCTCGCCTACCGCCGAGTCGAGAGTCGCGGAGAAGAACATCGTCTGCCGGCGGCGTGGAACGTGGCGGACGATCCGGTCGACCTGCGGCTTGAAGCCCATGTCGAGCATCCGGTCGGCCTCGTCGAGAACGAGGACGGTGACGGCTTCGAGCGACACCGCCTTGCGCTCGAGCAGGTCGTTGAGACGTCCCGGCGTGGCGACGAGGACGTCCGCAGTGCGCGCTCGCTTGATCTGTGCCCCCAACGGGACGCCGCCATAGACCGTCGCGACCTCGACGCCCGCGGGCGCGAGCGACGTGATTTCGACGGCGACCTGGGACGCCAGCTCGCGGGTCGGGACGAGCACGACTGCCGACGGCTTGCGACCGCCGCTCCCGCTGCCCTCGACGATGGGGATGGCAAAGGCGAGCGTCTTCCCAGACCCGGTCGGAGCCTTGGCGAGGACATCCCGCCCGGCGAGCGCGTCGCGAAGGACGCCTGCCTGGACGGGGAAGGGGGTGTGGATGTCACGCTCGGCGAGCAGCCGCACGATACGCGCGGGCACGCCGAGATCGGAAAAGGACTGCTGCATCTCGATTCACTCCTGTCTTTCGTTCGGTCGAGATCCGTCTGCCTCGACCCTTGGAGGAACCGAAGAAGTCAAACCTCACAGGACGACACGGCGCCGTCCGTTCCTGCAGCGTAGCAGCCGGTCTGCCCGCGTCCCTACACTGAGACGACACGGGACGAATACCGAAGGCCCGCGCCCGCGGCGCCCTCCCTATCCGTTCATGACAGGAGGAGAGGCATGGCCGCACTTGGTAGCGAGCAAACCGCGCCCGCCGACGACGACGGACTGGCGCATCGCGTCACCCGCAGGCGATCGAATCGAGAGACGGCGGACCGCCCGTCGACGAAGACGGATGCCCAGGGCCTACTCGAGCTTGCGTGCGAGTGCATCCGGGACGACTGCGAGCGCTTCGTGAAAGTGCCGCCAGATGTCTATCGACGGATCCTCGATGCCGACCAGTACCTCCTGCAGGCCGGCCACCACGCATTCGCGCGGTACCGCACGATCATCTCGGTCGGGCAGATGCGGATCGAGGAGCGCGCGTAACGACCGTCAGATCGCCGGTTGCGAGGTCGCTCGAACCGCCGGTTGCGGGTCGTCGACCGCGAGATCGTCGACCTCCGGAGCTTCGTCCGGAGGGACCCACGTGCCGTTCGCCTTCGCAGTGCGCTCGGCGGCCGCGGCCCGCTTCTTCTCGACCTTTCGCTCGCGCTTCTCCCTGACGGCGCGCTCCCGGGTGATCTTGGCCATCGTCTGCTGTCGTTTCGTGGTCATAAGCCTCCTTCGTAGTCACGGATCGGATTCGAAGAATCCGCCGCTCACTCGAGCCCGACGCTCGGAAGCGCCACACGGGCGAGACCGAACGACGAACGCGTCCTCGTACGTTAGCCTGCGCGCCCGCCGACGGGAGGAACCGCGTCGCCAGGCGGGCGTTCGGCGCGGGCGTCCCGAGCGCGTCGCCCACGCGATCCCGGTCGTCGTTCCTAGCTGCGAACGGGTTCCCGCAGCGGCGCGTCGGACTGATCCGCGCCGGTGTGCTGGAACAGCTCGATGACATACCCGTCGGGGTCGCGCATGAAGATCTGGTCGTAGCCGTCGCCGCGAGGCATCGGTCCCCCGATCAGCTCGACGCCGTGCTCTTCGAGCCGGGCGAGGGCGCCGTCGAGGTCGTCGACCTCGAGCGCGATGTGCGTCGCGAGCCCGAACCTCGCGCTCGGCCCCGGATCGGGGGCGCCTGCCCTCCCGGTCGTCTCCGCCTCGACGAGGAGGTGGAGCTGATCCTCACCGACCTGGAACCACGCGCCGGCGAACACGAAGTTGTGCGGCCTCGCGACCTCCTCGAGGCCGAGCGCGCCGCCGTAGAAGCGCCGCGAGCGCTCGAGATCGGCGACGATCAACCCGCAGTGCTGGAGACGTCGGGGCACGCCCCGAAACCCTAACGGGAAGGAGACGCGATGCCGCTCATCAGAGTGGAGCTCTTCGACTACCGGATGAGCGAGGAGACGAGCGCGGCGCTCATCGAGAAGCTCACGGACGCGCTCGGCGAGGCCACCCACCCCGGGCTGAAGGCGCACACGTGGGTCATCGTCGAGGGTCACAACCCGAAGAACTGGGGCCTCGCGGGGAAGCCGTGGCCGGTCGACCAGATGCCGCCCGCGCCGTCGCAGCCGTAGGATTGCCCCGGTCGGACGAAAGGAGCAGGCGTTGCCAGTCATCGAGGTGAAGCTCTACGACAAGCGGGTCACCGAGGAGTCGGTGCCCAAGATGATCGAGGCGCTCACGAACGCGCTGCACGAATCGAGCGGTGCGGCCGTCGAGCACATCCAGGTGATCATCGAGGGCGTTTCGCCCAAGCACTGGGGGATCGCCGGCAAGCAGCAGGGGTAGGGCGAAGCCCGCCCTCGAGGGGCTTCCGACCTCACGGAACTCGATCTTGACCGTCAGGCGGGTGCCGCGGCCACGAGCCCGAGCTCGACCGGCTCGGCACCGGGCTCGATCGCCTGCGTCTCGCGCGCGTGCAGCAGCGTCGTGCGAACGATGAGCTTCGCCCGGGCGAAGTTGTCGAGCTGCGTCGGCACGGGGCCCACCCGCTTGCCGAGCGCGTAGCCGGCCGCGTTCCGGCCCATCGCGCGGTACGACTCGAGCGTGTACAGGGGAGACATCCCGAAGAGCTCGAGGTTGTCGAGCGGCTGGAGATCCGCACGGTGGATCACCGCGGTCCCCTTCGACTGGAGCCCGATGGCGACCCCGGATCCGGACAACCGCGCGCCGTCGTGCGCGATGAACGCGACGTCGGCCACGCGGCGCACGCGCACGATCCGGGGCGTGCAGCCGCCGTCCCGAATGCCCTCGCCCACCGCGTCGAGCACGTCGCGGTGGTCGAGGTCGGCGATCGTCCGGCGGATCGAGTCGCCGAACGCAGGCCCGACCGCGACGACGACCTCGGCGGCGTCCGTTCCCTTCTCGGCCGGCCCGCGCTCGGCAACGACGGCCTCGGCTTCGAGGTCCTCTCCGAGCAGGTCGCCGGGCTCGACCACCTGTGGAAGCCGCTGGAGGAGCGCCCAGCGCGCGCCGTCGAGGCGATATCCGGTGCCGGGGCCCGTGTACTCGTTCGGGTCGTTCACGGCGGAGTGCACGAGCCCGTCCGCGTCGATGATCGCGGCGGTCTGCAGGTAGTCGGCGGCCACGCGCTGGCGCTGCATCCCGAGCACGGCCTCCGCGACGTCCGTAAATCCGTGGCGATCGAGAGCCCGAGCGACGTCGAGCCCCGAGGCGCCGCGTGCGAGCAGCGCGTCGGCCGCCTCGACGTCGGCCGCGCGGTCGCGGTCGGGCATCTCCCGCGCGTCGTAGCCCGAGGTCGCCACCTCGACCTCCTCGTCGGAGATCTCGGGCAGCCCGAGCTCCTCGAACACGGCCTGGACTGCGCGGGCGGCACGCTCGCGTACGTCCAGAAGCTCCTCCTCGCCCACCGGCTCGATACCGCCGTCGACCTGCCAGTCGCGCTGGATCGTCAGCCACTCGTCGATGTCGTCGGCGTCGAAGTTCCCGCCTCCGAAGGTGTTGTCGTGGCGCGGCATGATGGAGTAGCCCGAGGTGACGAAGTCCGTCCCGGGCAGGAACTGGCCCATGAGCTTCGCGGTCTTGCGGATCTCCGAGTGCGAGGCGATCGCGTCGTTTCCGGACGCGACCTCGAGGTCGAGCCAGGCCGCGAGGACGTTCTCGCCGAGGATCGCCCGCGTCCCGCCCGGGACGGACAGGACGAGCGCGACGCACGAGATCGACCCGTTCTGGACGCCCTGCGAGCCCGCCGCGCGCACGACCGCAAGGCAGCGTGCCTCGAGGTAGAGCATCGACATCCCCTCTGCGTAGCCCATCAGCGCCTCCGAGCCCGTGCCCGACGTGAAGCGCACCTTCACTCCGCGGGAGGCGTAGGCGGCGCCGAGGAACGCCTTCGACCAGGGCGTGTCGTCACCGTCCACGAAGACCGGCTCCGTCCCGTACACGGAGAGCGTCTCCGCGTAGGTCACGAGGCCGCGGATCGCGAGCTCGAGGTTGCGACGCTCCTCGACCGCGCACTGGGTCATCACTCCCGGGCGCCCGGTCTGCGAGCCGACCAGGAGCGCGATCGCGTTCAGCGGCGCGTAGCGGGCGACGCCGACGGTCGTCTCCATCTCCGCGAACCCGCGCCGCGCTGCCTCCGCCGCGTCGGCCGCGAGCAGCGCAGGGCTCTCCTTGAGGTTCGTGACGTGCGCCTGGTTCCCGGGAGCCCGACGCGCGCGGAGCTTCTTCAGCGCGAGCATGAGCTCGACGGGGTCGAGCAGGCCGATGACGCGGGCCAGCTTCGCCGGCGTCAGGCCGCGCGAGAGGCGGACGAGCTCCGCGCGCGGGACGTTGACGTCGACGAGCATGTGCGCGAGCTCGAGGTCGTCGAGCGCCATCGCCTCGTCCGCGACGTCGAGGTCGAGGCCGTGCGCGACGACGAACCGGTCGATGACGTCGAAGTCGGCGGCGTCCCGGCCGTCCATGCGAACGACGACGCCGTCCGCGACGACAAGCTCCGGGTCGGGATCGTTGGGGCCGTTCGCCGCGACGAGGCCGAGCTCGGGATACGGCGACACGAGCTGCTCGACGTTGAGCTCGCGGGTCGCGCGTGACGCGAAGCGCTCGCTAGGCATCGGCCAGGAGCCCCCGCTCGCCGTACGCGGCTGCGGCCTCGCGCACGAACGCGGCCGTCTTCTCGGCTCCCAGGCCCGCGAGCCGCGCCGCCCAGCCCTCGAGCTCCTCCGCGGTCGCCCGGCGCGGACGCAACGCCGTGTAGATCTCGAGCAGGAGATCGTCGGGAACGACTGCGAGCTCGGCTGCCCGTTCGAGGTTGGCAGCGAGCTGGCTGCGACCGGCGGCGCGTGCGACCTCGGCCTGGAGCGCGAGCGTCGCAGGTGTCGCTCGGATCTCGTCCGCGACGAGCACGCCCGAGCGAACCGCGTCGAGCGTCACGTCGGCGAGCGGTACGCCGCCCGGCGTCGTGACGAGGTCCGGACGCCGCGCGCCGAGCGGGTAGTCGTTCCTTGCGTCGAAGGCCACTCCGCCGAGACTTTAGGCTTGAGGTCGAGCCATGGGCAACGCAGAGCGGTTCTCGGGGAGAGTGGCACTCATCACGGGCGGGTCGAGCGGGATCGGCGCAGCGACCGCGCGCCGCCTGCTCGCCGAGGGCGCCCAGGTCGCCTCGCTCGATCTTCACCCGGACGCGCCTGCGGGCGCGCTCGCCCTGGAAGGGGACGTGTCGCACTCCGGCGACGTCGAGGCCGCGGTCGAGCGCACGCAGCGCGAGCTCGGCGCCGTCGACGTGCTCGTGTGCTCGGCGGGAGTCCCGGGCGCGTCGCTGGCGACGGTCGACGTGACGGACGACGAGTGGCGGCGCGTCATGGGGATCAATGCGGACGGGGTCTTCTTCTCCAACCGCGCGGTCATCCCGAGCATGGTCGAGCGTGGCTACGGCCGGATCGTCAACGTCGCCTCGATCGCCGGCAAGGAGGGCAACCCCATGGCCGGTGCCTACTCGGCGTCGAAGGCCGCCGTGATCGCGATGACGAAGGCGATCGGCAAGGACCTCGCGCGAACCGGCGTCATCGTCAACTGCGTCGCGCCGGCCGTGATCGAGACGCCGATCCTCGACGGCATCACCGAGGAGCACATCGGCTACATGGTCGATCGCATCCCGATGGGCCGGATGGGCGAGCCGGAGGAGGTCGCGGCGCTCATCTGCTGGCTGGCGAGCGAGGAGTGCTCCTTCTCGACGGGGGCGACCTTCGACATCTCCGGCGGCCGCGCCGTCTACTGATGGCCCTCTACGTCCGCGTGCGCGGGCCGAACGGCGTCGAGCAGCGGCACCGTCGAGGACGGCCGGGTCGTCACGGCCGGCGGCGCGAAGATCACGCCGCTCGAGCCCGAATCGCTGCAGCTGCCCGAGCCGTACGAGCTGCTGGCGCCGCTCGCCGCGCCGGAGATCTGGTGCGCCGGCGTCACGTACGAGCGCTCGCGCGACGCGCGCGTCGAGGAGAGCGCCGTCAAGGACGTGTACACGATGGTCTACGACGCGCCGCGGCCCGAGCTGTTCATGAAGGACGCGACGATGCGCCGAACCGTCGGCCCCGGGACGGCCGATCGGAATCCGCGACGACTCGACGTGGAACGTCCCCGAGCCCGAGATCGGCGTCGTCCTCGGGAAGAACGGCCGCATCGCGGGCTACACGATCGGTAACGACGTCTCGTCGCGCGACATCGAGGGGGCGAACCCGCTCTACCTCCCGCAGGCGAAGATCTACGCGGGCGCGTGCTCGTTCGGGCCGGCGGTGTTCGTGCCGGACGGCGGGCACGAGCCGCACGTTCCACCTCACGCTCCGCGTCACCGACGAGTGGGGACGCATCGTCTTCGAGGGCGAGACGTTCACCGCGACGATGCGCCGCACGTTCGACCGAGCTCGTCGAATGGCTGCTCATCGACAACCCCGTGCCGCCGGGGAGCGTCCTGCTGACCGGGCACCGGGCTCGTCCCGCCGGACAGCTTCACGCTGCTTCCCGGCCACTTCGTCGAGATCCACGTCCCCGAGATCGGCACGCTCGTCAACCCCGTCGTCCGTGCCTCCGAGCTGATCGAAAAGGAGCCCGTCCAATGACCGAGACCGTGACCGGCGCGCCAGCACGCAACTACATCGGCGGCGAGTGGCGCGAGAGCGCCGCCGGAGAGACGTACGAGAAGCGAAGCCCGTGGCGGCCGTCCGTCGTCACCGGCGTCTACCCGGCCTCGGACGCAGACGACGCGCGAGCCGCGATCGAGGCCGCGCGCGAGGCTTTCCCGGCGTGGTCGTCCATGCCCGCTGGCACAGCGCGCTGCGTACTTCACGAAGGCCGCCGCCGCGATCGAGGCGCGCGCCGAGCAGGTCGCGCAGGACATGACGGCCGAGATGGGCAAGCCGCTGCGCGAAGCGCGCATGGAGACGCTCCGCGCCGCGCAGATCCTGCGCTACGCGGCCGGCGAGGCGTGGCGCCCGATCGGCGAGGTGTACGAGCCGTCGGTCGCCGACCAGCGTCTCTTCACGCTTCGACGGCCGCTCGGGGTCGTCGGTCTCATCACGCCCTGGAACTTCCCGATCGCGATCCCCGTCTGGAAGCTCGCGCCCGCGCTCATCTACGGCAACACGCTCGTCCTGAAGCTGGGCTACGAGGCGCCGCGGACGGGCCTTCACGTCGCGGAGTGCTTCGCGGAGGCCGGGCTGCCTGCCGGCGTGCTCAACGTCCTGACGGGATCGGGCTCGAAGGCGGGCGCTGAGATCGTCTCGAATCCGGGCGTGCAGGCCATCTCCTTCACCGGCTCCGTTCCGGTGGGACGGTCCGTGCGGGACGAGGCGACCGCGCGCGACTGCCGTGTCCAGCTCGAGCTGGGCGGCCACAACCCGCTGATCGTCACCGCTGCCGCCGAGCTCGACCGCGCCGTCGAGGGCGCCTACGCGGGCGCCTTCTGGTCGGCGGGCCAGAAGTGCACGGCGACGCGGCGCATCCTCGTGGAGTCCGCCGTCTACGACGAGTTCCGCGAGAAGCTGCTCGCACGCGTCGCCGCGGGGAAGGTCGGCGACCCGACCGATGCCGAGATCGAGGTCGGCCCGGTCGTCAACGAGGGTGCCCTGGAGGACATCCTCGGCGCCATCGAACGAGCGCGCGGGGACGGCGGTACGGTCCTCGCGGGCGGCGAGCGGGCCGACGACGAGGGCTACCTCGTCGCGCCGACCGTCTTCGAGGGGCTCGCCGACGACGCGGAGCTGTCGTGCGAGGAGGTGTTCGGCCCGGTCACGTCGCTCTACCGCTACGAGACACTCGACGAGGCGATCGAGCGGGCGAACGCCGTCCGCTTCGGCCTCGCGGCCTCGATCTTCACCCGTGACCTGCGCGAGACGCAGCGCTTCACGAGCGAGATCCAGGCCGGGATCATCCACGTGAACTCGCAGACCGCCGGCGCCGACGTGCACGTGCCCTTCGGCGGAGTCAAGGGATCGGCCTGGGGGCCGCACGAACAGGGGCGGGCCGCGATCGAGTTCTACACGGAGTCGGTCACCGTCTACCAGGACGCACCGCTTGCCTGACGGCCCGCGCACGCTCGTCACCGGCGCCCTCGGCTGTCTCGGCGCCTGGACGCTGAAGGCGCTCCTCGACCTCGGCGAGGAGCCGGTCGGCTTCGATCTGGGCGCGGACGACGCGCGCCTTCGGCTCGTGCTCTCGGACGAGGAGCGCGCGCGGGTAACGCTCGTGCCCGGTGACGTGACCGACGCCGCGGCGGTCGGCGCGGCGCTCGACGAGCACGGGATCACCAACGTCGTCCACCTGGCCGCGCTGCAGGTGCCGTTCTGCCGCGCCGATCCGGAGCGCGGCGCGCGGGTGAACGTGCACGGCACGGTCGTCGTGCTCGAGGCGATCAAGACGCGGCTCAGCCGCATCCGCGGCCTCGCCTACGCGAGCTCGACCGCGGTCTACAACGTGTCGGACCCGTCCCCCGCTCCCGAGTCGGGCGGCACCGCGCCCTCCACGCTGTACGGCGTGTTCAAGCTCGCGAACGAAGGGACCGCGCGCGTGTACTGGCACGACGACGACGTCGCCTCGATCGGGATCCGGCCGTACGTCGTCTACGGCCCCGGACGCGACCAGGGCCTCACCTCCGGCCCGTCGCTCGCGATGGAGGCCGCCGCTCGCGGCGCGGGGTTCACGATCGCCTACGGCGGGACGGCGCAGTACGACTTCGCACCGGACGTCGGGCGCGCGTTTGCGCTCGCCGCGCGGGCGGCGACGGAAGGAGCCCACGTCGCGAACTTCCCCGGCGTGCCGTCGACGATGCAGGAGGTCGTCGACGCGATCGAGTCCGCCGCACCAGCGGTCGCGGGAAAGGTCTTCTGGGAGGAGGGTCAGCTCCCGTTTCCGGAGTCGCTCGAGGGACGTCAGCTCGAGCGTCTGATCGGGCCGATGAAGCTCACGCCACTCGCCGACGGTGTGCGCGCGACCATCGACCGGTTCCGCGCCGCCGGCTGACCCGTCGGCTCGGCGCCGGGGGAGAGCACACTCGGGCATGGAGCGTCCCTCTCCCTCGTAGTCACTCGCCACGAGCCCTCTTCCTCTTCACGACCACCTCGGCAAACGCGAGCCAAGCGACGGCCGGTAAGAACCACCAGTACCAGCGGTAGTGCCCCGTGGCGATGTGGTAGAGCGAACCGCCACCGACGATGGCGAGGAAGAGAGCCTGGAGCCACCACGGCGCGCCTATGAGAAGCAGGCGGTCTCCGACGTCGCTCCATGTTCGGGCCTGCCGCCATCCGCGGACGCGGCCCCACACATAGAGACCGACGCCGCCCCCGATGATGATGAGCCACAACCACGGCGACTCACCGCTTCGGCCATATCCAAGCGGGCCGATCACGATGACGCAGACGTTAGCTCCAGCCCGATCTCAGTACGACCTTCAAGCGACATTCCCGCACACTCGGGCGGCCTTGTGTCCTGACGCCGGCGCTTGGCTTCGGGGCCTTCGCTGACGCGTATGGTTGCGGGCGAAGTCACGGGCAAGGAGTCGGAATGCATGGACCGTTGATCTTCATCGCCACGAATCGCCTCAAGCCTGGGCGACTTGACAGCGAGCGAGCGCGCGTGCCGGGTCTCGTCGAATTCGTCGAGGCCAACGAGCCACGCTTGATCGCGTTCAACGAGTACGTGAACGAAGCCGGAGATGAGGTTTCGGTTGTCCAGGTTCACCCGGACGCCGCCTCGATGGAGGCGCATATTGCGATTGTTGCCGAGAAAGCACGAGCAGCGTATGCCGAGACGCTCGACGCGACGGTCAGGATCCAAGTCTTCGGGCAACCGAGCGAGGAGATGCTCGCGGCTCTGAAGCAGCAGGCAGGCGAGGGCGTCGAGATCGCCCTTCACACCGAGCACCTCGGGGGCTTCACTCGCGTCTCCAACCAGGACTAGCACCCGAGCGTTCTCTCCTCAACGTCGGAGCCCTCACGACGGTCCGGCAATATCGGGCCATGCGGGTCACGACGGTAGACAGAGGGACCGTCGGCGGAGGGCTCGCCGCGCGTTGGCGGAACGCCGGGGCGAACGCAAACGACGGCGGGCACTCGTTCTATCGGTTCTGGCGTCCCTAGTACGTCGAGGGTAGAGCGCGCGACAGTCCTCGCGGCGTCGGGAGCGCTCAAGAGACATCCCGGACACTGGCCCAGGGCAGCGTGCTCTCCCTTCGAAGCGACTCGAAGGTCGACCAGCGGGTCTGGAACGCCGGTCTAGGATCGTGATGTGGGCGCAGTCGATGCCGCGGTCGCCGTCGCCGATGCTCACGGCGTGCGCTGTGACAAGCCGGTCGTATTGCGGCAAGCGTGGCACGTGCTCGTGCACCTGTGGCCGTCGCCAGTCGTCGCGCGCGTAACCAGCGGCGCTCCCGGCGTCGATCCGGCAGATGTCGAACGGGAGCTGAGCGTTGCCACTCACGCGGCTCGGGCGGGTGCACCGGTCGTCCGGCCAAGCGATCTGCTTCCGCCTGGCCCTCACCGCCGCGACGGTCACACGATCGTCTTCTGGCACTACCTCGTGGAGGCCGGCAAGGTCGATCCGGTTGCCGCCGGCCGCGGGCTCCGCATGATCCACGACTCGCTTGCGGACTACGACGGCGAGCTTCCCCGTGCGGGCCGAGCGTCTGAGGTGCGAGCAATGCTCGCGCCCATCGCACCGTCCAGGGACACCGAACTCCTCTGCGAACTCGCCTCGCGCGAGCTTCCCGTCGGACAAGCGCTGCACGGCGACGCCCACCTCTTCAACTGCATCCAGACGACTACGGGGCCTATCTGGCACGACCTCGAGACGGCGTGCCGCGGCCCCCGCGAGTACGACCTCGCTGCGCTCGTCCTGAGCGACCGCTCGGGCGATTCGGAACCCGAAGCTCGAACGGCCGCGGACGCCTATGGGCCGTACGACGAGGACCTCCTCGAACAGGCGCTCCCGGTCTACGCTTCGTGGGTGGCCGCTTCGTTCATGGTTGCGGTCGCCCGCCGCCCAGACGCCGCGCCAGCCCTAGAGCGCCAGCTGCAGTTTCTGCGCCGCTTCCGCGGCTAGGCCGCGATCAGCGGCGATGACTCATCCGGGAGTGAACAGCGGAAGCCGGTAGCACTCCGACCGCGGCCTCCGGGTGGCGATGCGCGTTCGTCCGCTCTCAACAGACGAACGCGCATCGCTCGAGCGGTCTGGGTTCCTTGTCTAGCCCCCGTAGCTGGGATAGCCCGGATACGGGCTCGGCGCAGGCGTAGGCGGTGCAGTGCTCCCGCTGGAAGCAGGAGATGCCGGCCGCCAAACGCCGACGTCCTTGAATCCGTTGCCCTTGACGTCACCAGGCTTGCGGTCCTGGGTGAACGTGTAGACGGGACGTCCACGGTAGGACACCTGGGCGCGGCCGTCAGGACGCCTGACAGTCCCCAGGTGAAGCGCTCCGGTCGGGGTCGTGCCCTTCGGGACGACGAGCGGAGTCCACAAGGAGAGGCAGGACCCGGTGCAGATGAACCTTCCTCGTTGCTCGACGCTCAACGAGTAGAGCGTCAGGCCTTTGCGGTTCACCAGCACTTTCGTGTGCAGTGTTGGGTTGTTGGCGGTCCTGACTACCGCCTGCTTCGACATGCTCTTCGCAGCGCCGGAGTCTGCGGCGAACACCGCAACCAGTGCGGCTGCCAAGACCACCGGAACCATCAATTTGGCAATGGTTGCCGTCCGAGTCATTTTGTGACCTCCTCGGAAGTGGTTGTTGGTATCCGGTACTACGTATCGAAAGCCGTCGATGGATTGGTGGTGTGTTCATGCGTGAGCTCGAGCGACATTCGCGCCCACTCGCCCAGGCAAGCGCGCCGTTTCCGGCGCGGCCGCTTCAGATGGTCGAGGGTTGAACCTCCGGGGCAGCCTTCACGCACCGGCTACCAATCCACCAGGCGCATCGAGAGCGAAGTACTCGGAATGGGCGCGGATCCCATCCACGTTAGAAGTGCCTGGTGGCTGTGAGTACCAATCAGCAGGTCCATACACGCGCAGATCAGGCGCCGAGTCCGCGCATCCCGAATCAGCGGCGAACGCAGCCTTCTGCGCTCTTGGTCATGGGCCTCGTAGCCGCCGCACTACCCCTGATCGGGCTCGTCTCGCTGCTCCTTCGCTCAGAGCTGGATCCTCACATCGAGAACTATCCCCTCCACTTCGTGGTCTTCGGGTTGGTGGGGGCCGTCGCGTTCGGCCTCGGCTATGCAGCCGGTGAGGCAGCCAACCGGCGCGGTGACGCGCGTGTCCTCCTCCTCTCACTCGCGTTCATGGCGACCGGCGGTTTCCTGTTGCTCCACGCTCTCGGGACGCCGACCATCCTCTTCGCCGACGAGCACGCCGGCTTTCAGGTGGCAATCCCGGTCGGGCTCCTGGTGAGCGCAGTCTTCGCCACAGGTTCGGCATTCGTCGACCTTCGCCCCGCAGTCGCGGCGGCGCTCATTCGCCGAAGGACACTGCTGCGGCTGGCGGTGCTGGTCGCGATGGGTAGTTGGTTCGCCTGGACACTCGCCAAGCTTCCACCGCTTGGCGGGCCGGACAACGAAGCGGCCACGAACCGCCTGCTGATCGGGATGGCTGTCCTCGGAACGATCATGTACGCGGTCAGCGCGGCGCGGTACTGGAGCATCTTCCGTTCCAGCCGCAGCCTGCTCTCGGCGGCCGTCGTCAGCTGCTTCGTCCTGCTTTCCGAGGCGATGATCGGCGTTGCAGTCACCGGGGAACGCCAGTGGCACGCCAGTTGGTGGGAGTGGCACGGCCTGATCGTCGCGGCCTACGCGGTCGTTGGCTTGGCTGCTCGACGCGAATGGCGCGAGGAGCGGTTCAGGCGGCTCTACCTGCCGACGACACGGGAGCGCCACCAGAAGGTGAGCGTCCTCTTTGCGGATCTTGTCGGATTCTCCGGCTTCGCCGAGCGCTCATCGCCAGCCGAGGTCGCAGCCGTGCTCGACGCCTACTGGGGTGCTGCGGCGCCGCTGATCACCCGCCGGTTCGGAGGGGACGTGGAGAAGTTCATCGGCGACGGCATCATGGCCACCTTCAACAACCGCGGAGACCAACCCGACCACGCGCTGCGAGCGTCGTGCGCTGCCTTGGCTTTGCAGCGCAGGGTCACGCGCCTCGCCGAGCACCGTCCAGATTGGCCTCGTATGCGCGTTGGCGTCAACAGCGGTGAGGTACTCGTGCGTGAGATCGGAGGTGACGGCCATATCGCCTATCCATCGGTGGGCGATACGGTCAACACCGGGGCTCGTCTCGAGAGTCTGGCTCCGGTCGGAGGAGTGCTGATCGGCCCTAGGACGTATGAGCAACTGCCAGCCGGAGCGGTGGTCGAAGAGCGGGTCGGACTGCGCATGAAGGGCAAAGACGACGCGGTCGACGCCTACCTCTTGCACGCTCTTCCTTGCTAGCTCCCGGGGCTCATGCGCTCCGCCGTGTGGGCGCGTAGACTCGGTTACTCAATCGGCCTCATTGCCGCACCGCGACCCGTTCGCGGAGTCACCGCCGGGAAGCGTCCTCCGATGGCTTCGAGCTCGTATCTCGGGGCCTAATTTGGCCCAACCATCGGCGCGACAAGCTGTTCGCGCAGCCACGGAAAGGACTGCCATGCCTCCCGAGACCGTCACCGTCACCAAGCCCTACCGGGTCGCGTCCGGCGAAGGCCTTGCCGACGTCTGGTGGAAGAGCGGCCGCGTCACCGTCAAAGCAGGCGGTGCCGAGGAAAGCCACGCGTTCTCGCAGATCGAGGTCGACGACCCGCGCGGCAGCGGGCCTCCCCTGCACCTTCATCACAACGAGGACGAGACGTTCTACGTCCTCGACGGTGAGGTCACATTCCTCGTCGGCGACGAGCGGATCGACCTCGCGGCAGGCGACTACCTCTTCGGCCCCCGCGGGATCGCTCACGCGTACGTCGTTCGCTCGGAGCGCGCACGCATGCTCGTCACGGCCAGCCCCGGCGGGATCGAACAGGTCTTCGTCAGCCTCGGCGTTCCCGTCACCGGCTCCGAACCTCCGACCGATGCGGTCATGCCGATGGACGAGGCGGTGCGCCTGCTCGCAGGCTACGGCGCCGAGATCCTCGGGCCTCCGCTCTCGCTCAGCGACCTCTCCTAGCTCGTCGAGCCCGTCGCAAGCGCTGCCCGACTCACGACTTCTTCAACGCGATCTCGCCCTCTCCGACCTCGGTGCCGTCCCACGTGAGCTTCGACGTGCGCTGGGCGGGAGGTGGAGAACGCTCGAAGATTCGCGACGAGACGTTCGGATTCGACGGCCACTACGTCGGCGGCGATGCCTCGATCGGCTTTTCGTGCTCGAACGACGGAGCCGGAGTCGTGTACACGTCCGACCCAGGTGGCCAGACGACCGTCTCAGCAGGCGTCGGTCACGAGCACAACGGCGTCTTCCTCCCCTAGTCACCACCTTCCACCCGGCATACGTCCGAGCGAAAGCGCGCCCTGCGGCGCGAACCGTTAGCTCACTCCACGGCGGTGACGAGCTCCAACACCGACGGCGTGAAGTCCTCGACGTGCTGCCTGACGCGCATGATCCGTTCCTTGAACTCGGGGCTGTCCTTCCACGCCTGCTGCGCCTCGAAGCTCTCCCAGGGACCGAAGCTCATGAACCGGTTCTGCTCGTACCGGTCGCGGGCGAGGCGCAACGTTCCGCATCCGCGCCACGTACGGCCCCAGGAAGCGAACTCGCGCCATGCCGCAACGAACTCGTCCTCCTTGCCGTCCTTCACGAGCCAGATTCCGTTCGTGTAGGCCTCGGCCATTGCTGCACCTCCGGTCGGAGTGTTCGGCCGAGCCTACTCGCCCGACGGTCGCTCCCCGAAGACGTCCGGCCCGCGCGAGATCCCTTCCTAGACGTGACGGAGCGCGGCCTTGCGCCTTCGACGCTCGGGCCGGCGGCTAGCTCGCGTCGTACTCGTCGTGGCGCCGCACCCAGTGCGGTCTCGTGCCGCTCTCGTCGCGACCCCTCGGCGTGCGGTCGAGCAATGCGTAGTAGGCCATCGCGGGCTCGAGGCCGCGGGCCGTGCTCACGTAGGTCCGGTAACAGATCCCGTCCGACAGGGCGTACACGCTCAGACCAGGCCCCTCGGAGACGTACCCCACGACGTCAGTGCCGCACATGTGCGCGTTCTGCTCGACGGTGGCCGGGATCTCGCCCTCCAGGAACGGCCTCAGCTCCTCCTCGGTGTACAGGAAGCCGAGGTCGCGGTTGAAGTCGCTGCCGCCGCTCGAGACCCAGTCGATGCCCCACCCCATCCGCTCCCTGTACGCGATCAGCTTGGCGAGCGGTCCGCGGGAAGCGAGGAGCAGGGTGGTGTCCCTCGCCTTCAGGTGGGGCACCTGCGGTGCGAGCGTGTCCGCGATCGAGGAGCAGACCGGGCACCCTGCCTCGTACGTCGGCCCGAACATGAAGTGGTAGACGAGTAGCTGAGAGCGGCCGTCGAAGAGATCGGCGAGTGTCTTCGTGCCGTCCTCGGTCTCGAAGCGATAGTCCTTTTCGACGGGGACCCAGGGCAGCTCGCGCCTCTTCCTGGCCAGCTCGTCGCCTCGGCGGGTCAGCTCCTTTTCTTCCTTCAGCAGCTCGTCGCGCTCCGCCTGCCACTCCTCGTGTGTGCCGATCCTGTGCTCGGTCGTCAACGTGCCACCCCCAATGCACTCGAAGCTCGATGCTCGAAGTACCCGCTCCAGGTCTCATGGAACCCTGCCGCCGTCGTGACGGCGACGCCGTCGAGTGACGTTCTCGAACACTGGCACAGGTAGCTGCTCCGTCGCGTGAGCGTCACCCAACACCCGCGTCGAGCGCGTCGTACGTCGGGAGCACAGCGTTCGTTCAGCAGCATCGCACCGTGCGCGAGTTGCGCCCCGGGCTGTGGCACTGGCAGGCACCCCATCCGGAATGGAGCGAGAGCGAGCCGTGGGACAAGAACGTCTCGTCCTACGCGATCGACGACGGCGAGAGACTGCTGCTCTTCGACCCGATCTCCCCGCCGGGCGAGCTCGAGAAGCTCGCCGGCGAGCGCGAGACGGCGGTAGTGCTGACCGCGCCGTGGCACGAGCGCGACACGCAGCGCCTGGTGGAGCGGCACGGCATACCCGTATACACGCCGCTACCCGACAGCGCTCAGTACCTCATGGACACGTACGGAATCACCGCCGAGCAGGCTGGGGACGGCAGTCCCGACCTCGTCTGGCTGCTCCGCGAGAACAAAGGGGAGGCTCGCCCGTACTCGCCAGCCGAGCGGCTGCCGTTCGGTATCGACGTGTTCCCCGGGCACAAGCCGAACGACACGGTGCACTGGGTCGAGAGCCAGCGTGCGGTGATCTCCGGCGACACGCTCGTCGACTTCGGTCGGGGCCTCGAGATCAACGAGAGGTGGCTCCGCCCTGGCGTCACACGCGAGGAGATCGCCGCGGGGCTGCGCCCGCTGCTCGAGTTGCCGGTCGAGCACGTGCTTGCCACGCACGGCGGGCCGACCGACCGGGCCGCCCTCGAGCGAGCGCTGTCCGCCTCCTAGACCGCTCAAGGACGTTCCGCGCCGTCACAGCCTGTCGAGGATCCCTGCCAGGCCGCGCTCAACGCTCGCCGGCCGATTCGTGAAGAGGCCGTAATGCGCCTCGTACCAGGGCGCGAGCCGGTGGTAGAACCGAGCCCGACGCCGGAGCTCGGAATCGACGTCCCAGTCCGCGAAGGGGCCATTCAGCAGCCAGGCGTAGTCGAGCGCGGGATCGCCGACGCGCGTGTCGCCCCAGTCGATCACGCCCGCGAGGCGGCCGTCGTGGACGAGCAGATGCTCGGGCCCGAGATCGGCGTGAAGAAGCGCCGGCTCGAAGCCCAGGAGCGTCTCCACGTCATCGAATAGTCGTTGCGCCTGCACGCGCCGATCCGTCTCGAGCAAGGGCATGACGAGCCGGTCGAACTCCGCGCACTGAGCGCGGTAGACGTCGATCCAGTCGAGCGGCTCGACGGGGAGCTTGCTCGGGTCGAATGCGTGGAGCGCGTCGAGAAACGCGCGAACGCCGTCCCCGTCCTCGTCGACGAGCGGCTCGCCGCGTATGAGTCGGTAGCCGACGAACAACGGATCACGGGAGACGTATTCGAATGACGGCACGGGCACCGGAAGCGAGGGGGCGAGCGTCGGCAGCAGCACGACCTCGAGCTCGAGTGCCTCCTCGACGCCGGAACGCCGCGGAAATCGGAACACCCACTCGTCGTCGACGACCGCGACCTCGAAGTCGTATCCGTCGTCGATCTCTCGAATCGTCCTGGGGCTGCGCCCGAGCGTGTCTGCAATGAGCCGGCGTCGCCCCGAGGTCACTCGGCAATGATGTCTGGCAGCTCGGACCGGCCAGCCCAAACCCGCCGGTGAGCGACATCGGGTTCCCGGCGCTCGGCATCTGGATACTGATCGTCAGTGTGCTGTTGGTGGTACGAGGCGATACGCCCTCACGCCACGCCGGTACGTAGCCCAACCGAGAAGGAGGACAACGATGCGCCGCCTGAACTTCCTGGACGACGACCCCTGGGATCAGGTCGACGACGAGTTCGGCGTCCGCGTCCGCTGGTTCGGTCACCCGTTCGGCGCGGACATGCTCGGCGCGTCTCTCCGGGAGCTGCTGCCAGGATCGCCCGGAGGCTCGATGCACCTGCACTACGGTGTCGAGGAGATGTTCTTCGTCCTCCGCGGGACGCCGACGGTGCGCACCCCGGAGGGAGAGGAGACGCTGTCGCCCGGAGACGTCGTCTACTTCCCCGAGGGTCCCGACGGACTGCACACGTTCTCCAACCAGAGCGACGAGCCGGTGCGGCTCCTGAGCATCTCGACCAAGCGCTTTCCCGATGTCGTGGCCTACCCCGAGCGGGGCGTTGCGTGGGTGGCGACACGCCATCCCGAGCGCCCCGTACCCGACGGCGACGACGAGGGAATCATCGCCCGCTTCGAGCTGCCACCCGGCGAGTGACGCCCGCCCAGGACTTCGAACTCAGTCGTTCTGCAGACGCGGCGACAAGCGACGACAGCTCGGCGAAACCTTGTCAGCACCCTAGGCGCTGCGTCTCGTCGACCTCGAACTGGAAGCGGCGCTCGAGGCGATGCGTCGCCACGGGCTCACACCCGCGGCGTAGGCAGCTCGCTCAGCTGAGCCGGTAGACGATGCGGCCTCGGGTCAGGTCGTACGACGACAGCTCGATACGGACGCGATCGCCTGGGAAGACCCTGATGCGATAGCGCTTCATCCTGCCCCCCATGTATCCGAGCGCCTCGTGCCCGTTGTCGAGCCGGACGCGGAACATCCGGCTGCGCAGTGCCTCGATGACCTCACCCTCGACCTCGAGCTTCTCGTCGTTGTCCTTCATGGCGCGCTCCTCGTCTCGGGGGATGACGCGCCGTGACCGCGGGTGCGGTCACGGCGCAGGGTTCCGCTACGACGCGACGGGGCTGACGTTCGTCGCCTCTGGGCCGCGCTGACCCTCGCGCGGCTCGAACTCGACGCGCGCACCCTCCGGCAGGCTCTTGAAGCCGTCGCCGGCGATGTTGCTGAAGTGCACGAAGAGATCCTTCGATCCCTCGTCAGGGGTGATGAAGCCGTACCCCTTGCTGTCGTTGAACCACTTCACGGTTCCGGTTGCCATAGAAACACCTCCCTTACCAAACTCACGAACGGGTAAGGAAGGCGCGACGCGCGAACCGGACTCGCTCTAGATTTCGACGGAACCGTAGCACCAGCGCCATCTAAGCGCGTGTCGCACCTACTGGCCGTCCGGCCGTTCGATCGTCGCCGGTACCTCCAACCACCGATGCCGACGCGAGTCGTAGCCCGACTCCGTGGGCGGCGGAAAGGAGGGGTCGGCGAACGAGCCGACCGAGACGACGATCAGGTCAGGCTCGTCAGGCTCCGTGTAGAAGACGTTCGAGCCGCACTGCGCGCAGAAGTGGAAGTCATGCGGCTTTCTGTCCTCCTCGTCGGAGATCCGTCTGTAGGTGTGGTAGAGGCCGAATACCTGCACCTGCTCCGGCGCGAACCCGGCCTGCATCCCGAATGCGCTCCCCGTCCGCCGCTGGCACGCGAGGCAGTGGCACATGCCGACGACGAACGGGTCGCCCTCGACGTCCAGACGGAGCTGGCCACAGTGGCAGACTGCCTCTCGAGTCGCCATTGGCGCGAAACCCTAGCTCGGGCGACCTGGCCTTGTTGACACGAGGTAGACCTCTGCCCGAGAATCGACCTTTCGCCACTCCGACAAGGGAGGTTCGCATGGCCTGGAGCATCAAGGGGAGCTACTTCGAGACGTGCTCATGCGATCTCATGTGCCCGTGCAACATGTCGTTCGACCACGGCGCGACCTACGACTACTGCCGCGTCACGCTCGTCTTCCACGTCAAGGAGGGCGAGGTGGAGGGCACCGACGTGGGCGGCGTCAAGCTCGTCGTGATCGCGGACACGCCAAAGGTCATGACCGACGGCAACTGGCGGCTCGGGATGTTCGTCGACGAGTCGGCCTCGGACGACCAGGTGGCGAAGATCACCGCGGTCTTCGGGGGACAGCTCGGTGGCCCGATGGCGGGCCTCGCGCCGCTCATCGGAGAGATGCTCGGCGTCGAGAGGGCTCCGATCGAGATCGTGGAGGACGGCCTCAACCACAGCGTCCGCATCGGCGACCAGATCGACTTCGAGATCCAGGACATCGTGCCCTTCGGCATCGAGACGGGAAAGCCCGCCAAGCTCACGGGCATCTTCCATCCGGTCGGCTCCGAGCTCACCGCCGCGGAGGCGCAGCGCTCGAGCATCAACGCCTTCGGGATCTCGTACGAGGGCAAGACCGGGCTGTCGTCCGAGTTCGCCTGGGCTGCTTGACGGCTTGACCGCCACGGCACACACGGCGCCGCCGGAGCGCACGGGGCTCGCGCCGGCGTTCGCAGCCGCACGGGCCCGCATCGCGCTCGTCGCTCTGCTTTTCGTAGTCGCCGCCATCGGCTGGTGGTGGACAGCAGGGCAGATGCAGGACATGGACGGCGGCCCGTGGACCGAGCTCGGCACGCTCGGATGGTTCCTCGGCGTGTGGGTCGTGATGATGGCGGCCATGATGTTCCCGTCCGTCGCACCGACTGTCGCTCTCTACTCCAAGCTCACGAAGACCCGGTCGCCCGCGCCACCGCTCGTCTTCACGTCTGGCTACCTGCTCGTGTGGAGCGCAGTGGGCGCGCTGGCGTTCGCGGTGGCGACGCTCGGTGGACGGCTCTTCGGCGACGTGTTGGCCTGGGACCGGGCGGGCCAATGGGTGGCCGGAGTGACCCTCATCGTGGCGGCCGTCTACGAGCTGACGCCGCTCAAGGACGTCTGCCTCGGCAAGTGCCGCTCACCGCTCGGCTTCCTGCTCGGCGCGTGGCGCGGCGGGCTGTCGGGCGCGCTGAACATGGGCATCCGCCACGGCGCCTGGTGCGTCGGCTGCTGCTGGGCTTTGATGGCGTCGCTCTTCGCGCTCGGCGTGATGAGCCTTGCCTGGATGGCGTTCATCGCCGGGCGTCATCGCCGTCGAGAAGCTCCTCCCCTGGCGCCGCGCCGCGACGTGGGGCACTGCGGGCGTCCTCCTCGTGCTCGGCGTGCTCGTGCTCATGGCGCCGGACGCGCTCCCCGGCCTGACGATTCCGGGCGAGTGGCACGATGGATCCGATGATGCCCTAGCCGCCGGGAGCTGACCGGGCGCGTCACCAGGGGGCGACCGTGACGCCTCCCCACTCCTCGGGCGCGGTGTCACGGACCGTCTGCGTCAGCTCCCAGCGATGCCCCGCGAGGTCCTCGACGACTCCGGAGCGCTCGCCGTACTCCCACGTCCGCAGCTCGTCGACGACGCGTGCCCCCGCCCCCCTCGCCCGCTCGAACGCGGCGTCGACATCGGGCACACGAATCTTGACGATGTGCAGGACGGCGCCGTTGCTCGGCGCCACCTGCTCGCCGCGAGTCTCGGCGACGACGACCGCACCGTCCGTCCCCACGCGTAGCTGTGCCCGGTGCGAGTCGCCGATCCGCACGCGCTCCTCGAACCCGAAGGCCGCCGCGAGCCACGCGACGGCCGCCCGGACGTCTGGATAGAACAGCACCGTCGTGACAGTGGCCGGCGGAGCAGACCGGTTCGTCAACATGCTGCGAGTCTAGGCGCCAGGTCGAGGCCCGGCGGGACGTACGCGTGGGCTCGGATGGCGAACTGGGTCGCCATCCGGCGTCGCTACGAGTCGACGCTCTAGCGATGCTCCGGACGGCCGCTTCGGGGCGGCCAGTGGATCAGCGGCTTGCCGATCTCCCAGTGGTGACCGAAGGGGTCCTCGATCCGGCCGAGGAGCCAGCCGTGCGCCTCCGCGGGCGGATACACCTCCGTCGCTCCAGCGGCGACGGCCCGCTCCACAACTGACGCCGGGTCGTCGACCTGCAGGAGCAGGCGTACGCTGCCGCCGCCGAGCGACTCGGGACTGTGGTTCCCGACCTCCGGAGCCTCGTCCGAGACCCAGAAGGAGGCGTCGCCGATCACGAGCTGGGACACGACGTCCGGATGCTCGTCGGTTCCACCGACCCGGTACACCTCGACCGCGCCGAACGCCCGCTCGTAGAACTCGACGGCCTCACGTCCCCGGCGGACGGACAGCTGGGGCACCACTCGAAACACAGCCCGCCGCCCTAGTGAATGAGCGGCCGGAGCGCGTCGCGGGCGATGAGGAACCCGCGCTTGACGAGCTCCTCCGTGCCCTCGAAGGCGCGATCCTCGTGCTCGACCGAGATCACGAAGTCGTATCTCTCGCGGTAGAGCGCGGCGACGAACCTGTCCCAGCGGACCTCTCCGAGGCCCGGAAGCCGCGGCACCTGCCAGCCCATGCCGAGTGACGCCGTGCCGTTGCGATACAGCCCGTCGCGGTCGATCTCCAGGTCCTTCGCGTGGACGTGGAAGATCTTCGACGCGTACTCACGCACGACCCGCTCGTAGTCGATCATGAGCCACACGAGGTGCGACGGGTCGAGGTTGAGCCCGAAGCTCGAGCTGTCGACGATCGAGAACATCTCGTCCCACATCGCCGGCGAGGAGGCGAGGTTCGTGCCTCCCGGCCACTCGTCCCAGCTGAAGATCATCGGGCAGTTCTCGATCGCGATCTTCACGCCGCGCGACTCGGCGTAGTCGACGAGCCGGGGCCACACCTTCCGGAACTCGCGGAAGTTGTCGGGGACGTTCTTCGTCCGGTCCCGCCCGACGAACGTGCCGACGATGCCGACGTCGAGCTTTGCCGCCGCGTCGATGACCTTCCGCAGGTGCGTGTTCGCGGCGCGCCGCTCGGCCGGATCGGGGTGGAGGTTGTTCGGGTAGTACGCGAGCGACGAGATCTCGAGGCCGTAGCGGTCGAGCACGCCGCGCACAGCGCCGACATCGAGTCGCGAGACGTCGATGTGCGAGGTGCCTGCGTAGCGCCTCCGCTCGCCGCCGGCTGCCGGCCAGCAGGCAACCTCGAGCATCTCGAAGCCCTCGCTCGTCGCCCACTCGGCAACCTGTTTCAGCGAGCGGCGCGGAAAGGGCGCAGTGAGGAGGCCGAGCTTCATCCGGCGACAACGGGATTCGTCAGCGACTCGAGGCCTTCGATCTCGATCGTCACCTCGTCCCCCGGCCGCAGGAGCCGCTGCGGATCGCGGAAGACGCCGACTCCTGCGGGCGTGCCCGTCAGGATGAGATCGCCGGGCTCGAGCGTCGTCGTCTGCGATGCGTACGCGATGACGTCGTCGACGCCGAAGATGAGGTTCGCGGTCGTCGAGTCCTGCAGGACCTCGCCGCTGACGATCGCGCGGATGCGGAGCGCGTGCGGGTCCGGGATCTCGTCGCGCGGCGTCATCGGCCCGATCGGGCAGAACGTGTCGGGCGACTTGCCTCGAGTCCACTGCCCGTCGGCGAACTGGAGGTCGCGCGCGCTCACGTCGTTCGCGCACAGGTACCCGCGAACCGCCTCGAACGCATTCTCCTTGGAGACGCCGCCGCACGCGCTCGCCGATGACGACGCCGAGCTCGGCCTCGTAGTCCGCCTTCTTGACGATCGGCGGAATCGCGATCGGCTCGCCCGGGCCGATCAGCGACGTCGGCCACTTCGCGAAGAGGAGCGGCTCCTTCGGCAGCTCGACGCCTTGCTCCTCGGCGTGGTCGCGGTAGTTGAGTCCGACGCAGACGATCTTCCCGGGGCGCTCGATCGGAAGCACGAGCGAAAACCTACTTCGGCGGAGCGGGTACCGCGTGGCGTACTGACGAGGTGACCGAGCTGACACGCAGAGGACGGCTCTAGACTCGGCGGCGTGAGCCTGCCCGCCTCCTTCGTCGCCGAGCTGCGGGCGGCGCTCGGCGACGCGCACGTCGTCACCGAGCCAGAGCAGCTCATCGTGTACGAGTGCGACGGGCTCACCGGGCACCGGGCCGTTCCCGAGCTCGTCGTCCTCCCCGGTTCGACCGAGGACGTCCAGGTCGTGCTGCGTGCCTGTCAGCGGGAGCGTGTGCCATTCGTCGCGCGCGGCGCGGGCACGGGGCTGTCCGGTGGCGCCACGCCTGTTGCGGGCGGGGTCGTCGTCTCGCTCGCGCGGATGAACCGGATCCTCGAGATCGACCTCGAGAGCCAGCGGATCGTCGTCGAGCCTGGCGTCGCGAACCTCGACGTGACCCGCGCGGTCGCAGCCGAGGGGTTCTTCTACGCACCCGATCCCTCGAGCCAGCAGGTGTGCACGATCGGCGGCAACGTCGCCGAGAACTCCGGCGGCGCGCACTGCCTCAAGTACGGCTTCACCGCGCACCACGTGACCGGCCTCACGTTCGTCCTCCCCGACGGAGAGGTCGTCGAGCTCGGCGGCAAGGCGCTCGATCCCGACGGCCCCGACCTGCTCGGTGTCATCGTCGGCTCGGAGGGCACGCTCGGAGTCGTCACGCGGATCACGCTGCGACTCGTCCGCGCGCCGCAGGCCATCCGCACCCTACTCGCGGGCTTCCACACGATGGACGCCGCCGGGGCAGCGGTCTCCGGGATCGTCGCCGCCGGGGTCATGCCCTCCGCGATCGAGATGATGGACCGGCTCACGATCGAGGCCGCGGAACGTGCGGTCGCGCCCGACTACCCGGAAGGAGCGGGAGCCGTCCTCCTCGTCGAGCTGGACGGGGTGGTCGAGCAGGTCGAGGACGATGCAGCCGAGATCGAGCGGATCTGCGTCGAGTGCGGAGCGTTCGAGATCAGGGCGGCCGAGAGCGACGCCGACCGGGCGCTGCTCTGGAAGGGCCGGAAGTCGGCGTTCGCCGCGATGGGGCGGATCGCAACGGACTACTACGTCCAGGACGGCGTCGTTCCGCGCACGCGCCTCCCGGAGGTGCTGCGAAGGATCGAGGAGCTCTCGGCGGAGCACGGGTTACGCGTCGGCAACGTCTTCCACGCCGGGGACGGCAACCTCCACCCGCTCGTCCTCTACGACGCGGGAGCCGGCGAGACCGAGAACGCCCGCGAGCTCGCGGAGGCGATCCTCGACGCCTGCCTCGACGCCGGCGGCTCACTGACCGGCGAGCACGGGGTCGGGATGGACAAGGCGTGCTCGATGCCGCGCATGTTCTCCGAGCGCGACCTCCACGTCTTCGAGCGGCTCCGCCGCGCGTTCGACCCGCTGGGGATCTGCAATCCGGGCAAGGTCATCCCGACGCCGCGCCTGTGCGGCGAAGTGCCCGGCCCGTATCGCATACACGCGCTCGAGAGGATGGCCGTTGCCGAGCGTCTCTAGCCTCGAGGAGGCGTCGGCGGCGCTGGCGGCGGCGCACCGCGAAGCTCGGACGCTCCGGATCGGCGACGACCTGACGGCGCACGGATTGAACCGGATCCTCGAGCACGACCCGGGCGACCTCACCTGCACGGTCGAGGCGGGCGTCCGGCTCTCCGAGCTTCGCGCCGCCCTCGCCGGTGCCGACCAGCGGCTGTCGCTCGACCCGCCCGGCGACCCGACGATCGGGGCGCTGCTCGCCCGCAACGTCTCCGGCCCGCTGCGGCACCGCTTCGGCGCGCCGCGCGACCTCGTCCTCGGCGTGACGGTCGTCCTCGCCGACGGGACCGTCGCGAACGCGGGCGGCAAGGTCGTCAAGAACGTCGCCGGCTACGACCTCGCGCGGCTCGTGTGCGGCTCGGAAGGCCGCCTTGCCTTCGTCGTGCGCGCGAGCTTCAAGCTCCACCCACTCCCGAGGGCGACGCGCACGCTCCTCGTCGAGACCGACGACACCGGGCTCGTCGCGTCACGGCTGCTCGGCTCGCAGCTGCAGCCGAGCGCTCTCGACGTCCTCCATCCCGGCCGTGTCGCGGTGCTCTTCGAGGGATCCTCACGTGCCGTCGACTCGCAGTTCGAACAGGCCGTATCGCTGGTGGGCGGTCGCGAAGCAGGTGAGGAGATCTGGGAGGAAGCGCGTCGGAGACAGGCATCCGCCGAGGGGCGTGTCCACTTCGCTCCGCGAGACCTCGGCCAAGCGCTACTCTCGGACGACGAGGCGGTGATTCGTCCGGCCGCGGGAGTTGCCTACGGTCTGGCCCGTATCCAGGACGACACCCCGCCGGACGTTCGCCGTCTCTTTGACGCCATTCGCGAACAGCTCGACCCCTCGCGCGTGCTCGCGGCGTGATCCGCGAGTACACATCCGATTGCGTCCACTGCGGGTTCTGTCTTCCGTCCTGCCCCACGTACGTCCTCTGGAGTGAGGAGATGGACTCGCCGCGCGGCCGCATTCACCTCATGGACGCGGCGCTCGACGGCACGGTCGCGCTGAGCCCGACGGTGACGCAGCACTTCGACCGCTGCCTCGGCTGCATGGCGTGCGTCACTGCCTGCCCCTCGGGCGTGCGCTACGACCGGCTCATCGAGAGCACGCGTGCGGCGGTGGAGGACGAGTTGACGCGCCCGCGTGGTGACCGCCTGGTCCGCGGCCTCCTCTTCCGCCTCCTTCCCTACCCGAGCCGCATGCGCGCCGCCCTGCGCCTGGCGCCGCTCGGCCGACACGCTCCCATGCCGGCGCGCTTCCGGCCGCTCGTCGACATCGCGCCTCGCTGGCGTGGACGAGGAGAGGCTCCGGCCCTGACCCCCGCGGCAGGCGCCCGTAGGGCCCGAGTCGGACTCCTCACCGGCTGCGTCCAGAGCGCGGTCTTTCCCGACGTGAACGCGGCGACGGCTCGCGTGCTCGCCTCCGACGGCTTCGAGGTCGTCGCCCCGCCGCAGGGCTGCTGCGGTGCCCTCTCCGTTCACGCCGGCCGGCTCGAGGAGGGGAAGGCGTTCGCGCGAGCACTGATCGCTGCGTTCGACGACGACGTCGAGGTCGTGGTCGTCAACTCGTCCGGCTGCGGGTCGCACCTGAAAGAGCTCGGGTGGCTCCTCGGCGACGAGCGCGCGGAGGCGTTCGCCGCCAAGGTGCGCGATGTCGGCGAGCTCCTTGCCGAGACGCCCGCGCGCGCATCGCGGCACCCGCTCGCGCTCAGGGTCGCGCTGCAGGACTCCTGCCACCTCCGCCACGCGCAGCGGCTCCCGCTCTCGTCCCTGACGTCGCTCACGAGGATCCCTGCGCTCGAGGTCGTGGAGCCGGCGGAGCAGGACATCTGCTGCGGGTCGGCCGGGATCTACAACATCGTGCAGGCGGACGCGGCCCGTGCGCTCGGCGACCGCAAGGCCGAGCACGTCCTCGCCACCGGCGCGCAGGCGTACGCGAGCGCGAATCCCGGCTGCCTCGTCCAGGTCTCGCAAGCGTTGCAGCGCCAGAAGCAGCCGCTGCCGGCACTCCACCCGATCGAGCTCGTCGACGCTTCGATCAGGGGAGTGCCGGCTGGACGGCTGCGGCTTACCGCCCGTCGCTAGGTCGCACGCCAGAGCACTCCTGGCGGGCCCTGGCCCCTGCGCCGATACGCTCGTTGGCATGGCCGAGCGCTCCGAGCTTCGCAACATCGCGATCGTCGCTCATGTCGATCACGGCAAGACGACGCTCGTCGACGCCCTCCTCTGGGAGTCGGGCGCATTTCGGGCGAACCAGGACGTCGCCGAGCGCGTGCTCGACACGATGGACCTCGAGCGCGAGAAGGGCATAACGATCCTCGCGAAGAACACCGCCGTGCGCTACGGCGGGGTGAAGATCAACATCGTCGACACCCCCGGCCACGCGGACTTCGGAGGTGAGGTCGAGCGCGGTCTGACGATGGTCGACGGCGTACTCGTGCTCGTCGACGCGAGCGAGGGGCCACTTCCGCAGACCCGGTTCGTGCTGCGCAAGACGCTGGAGGCGCGACTTCCAGTCATCCTGGTCGTGAACAAGGTCGATCGCCCGGACGCCCGGATCGAGGCGGTCGTCAACGAGGTCTACGAGCTGTTCCTCGACCTCGACGCCGACGAGAGCCAGATCGAGTTCCCGATCGTCTACTGCAACGCGAAAGCCGGCCGCGCCTCGCTCGCCGCCGATCCGGACGCGCTCGAGCCGGACCTCCGGCCGCTGCTCGACCTGGTCGTGGAGCACATCCCGCCGCCGACGTACGAGGAGGGGCATCCGCTGCAGGCGCTCGTCACGAACCTCGACGCATCGCCGTACGTCGGCCGGCTGGCGCTCTGCCGCGTTGCGCAGGGGACGATCGCGCGTGGGCAGCAGGTCGCCTGGTGCCGTGCGGACGGGAGCATCGAACGCGCCAGGGTGACCGAGCTGTACGTGACGGAGGCGCTCGACCGCATCGACGCGACCGAGGCCGGTCCCGGAGAGATCATCGCGGTGGCAGGGCTGCCCGAGGTGACGATCGGCGAGACGCTCGCCGACCCGACCGACCCGCGAGCGCTCCCGGTCTTCGCGGTCGACGAGCCGTCACTCTCGATGACGATCGGCATCAACACGTCGCCGCTCGCCGGGCTGTCCGGCGACAAGCTCACCGCCAGCTTGCTCGAGAGCAGGCTGCGCACAGAGCTCGTCGGCAACGTCTCGCTCCGTGTCTTCCCGACGGAGTCGCCGGACGCGTGGGAGGTTCAGGGCCGCGGCGAGCTCCAGCTTGCCGTCCTCGTCGAGCAGATGCGGCGCGAGGGGTTCGAGCTCACGGTCGGGAAGCCGCAGGTCGTTACGCGCGAGATCGAGGGGAGGGTGCACGAGCCCGTGGAACGCGTCTCCGTCGACGCGCCCGAGGAGTACCTCGGGGTTCTGACGCAGCTCTTCGCGCTCCGCAAAGGGCGCACCGAGGCGCTCGTGAACCACGGCAGCGGCTGGATTCGCATGGACGTCGTCGTGCCGGCGCGCGGTCTCATCGGCTTCCGTACCGAGTTCCTGACCGAGACGCGCGGCACAGGGATCCTGCACCACGTCTTCGAGCGCTTCGAGCCGTGGTTCGGCGAGCTCCGCGCGAGGCCGACGGGCGCGCTCGTCGCCGACCGGCGTGGGACGACGACCGCCTACGCGATCCTCAACCTCCAGGAACGCGGCTCCCTCTTCGTCGCGCCCGGCGAGAACGTGTACGAGGGGATGATCGTCGGGGAGAACTCGCGCGTCGACGACCTCGACGTCAACCCGACGAAGGAGAAGAAGCTCACCAACACGCGCGCGCCGTCTGCCGACGCGACGGTCCGGCTGATTCCACCGCGGCCGCTCTCGCTCGACCAGGCGCTCGAGTACATCCGTGAGGACGAGTGCGCCGAGGTCACGCCGTCCCACATCCGCCTTCGGAAGCTCGAGCTGTCGGCGCAGAAGCGTCAGACCGCCGCGAGCCGGAAGGCGCGCGGCCTCGCACCCGTCTGAGCGGGCCTACGCCCGTTCGACCGCGACCGGCCGTAGCTCGTCGAGCCGGTCGACGCGCGCGAGGGCCGGGAACAGCTTCCACCAGGCACCCGCGACGACGATCGTCACGACACCGCCGAGCACGACCGCCGGCACCGCGCCGATGATCGCCGCCGCGACGCCCGACTCGAACGCGCCGAGTTCGTTCGAGGCGCTGATGAAGACCATCTCGACCGCATTGACGCGCCCGCGCACCTCGTCCGGCGTGACGAGCGGGAGGATCGTCTGACGCAACACGACGCTCACCATGTCGAGCCCCGCGCCGACGGCGAGCGCCAGCATCGAGAGCCACAGCGAGCGCGAGAGCCCGAAGACGACCATGGAGACGCCGAAGCCGGCGACGACCGCGAAGAGCAACGGGCCTGCCTTGCGCCGGATGGGACGGCGGGCGATGACCGCCGCCGCGACGAGTGCACCGATCGCCGGTGACGCCCGCAGGAGGCCGAGGCCGGTCGGACCGACGTCGAGGATGTCCTTCGCGAAGATCGGAAGGAGCGCGACCGCGCCGCCGAAGAGCACGGCGAAGAGGTCGAGCGAGATCGCGCCGAGGAGAACGTTCGTCCGGCGAATGAGCCGAACGCCCGCGAGCACCTCGTCGAGGCCGACGGCGGTCTCCGCAGCAGGCTCGCGGCCGCTTCGCAGCGCCAGTACGGAGCCGAGCGCGACGAGCGCGAGGACGATGCCCACGATGTAGACGAGCTCAGGTCGGATCGCGAAGAGAAGCCCACCCACCGCGGGAGCGACGATCGCCGAAAGTCCGAACGCCATCGATCGTTGCGCGAGCGCGCTGACGAGGATCTCCTCGGGGACGAGCGACGGCGTGAGCGCACGGCCGGCCGGGGCACCCACCGCGCTTCCGACGCCCTGGACGAACGCGAGCGCGAAGAACGGCCAGACGACCTGCATGTCGGCGATCGTCACCGCGAGGAGCCCGGAGAGCACGACGAGGTTGAGGAGCATCATCACGGTGAGCAGGTACCGCCGCGGCACGCGATCCGCGAGCTGTCCAGCCGGGAGCGCGAGCAGGAGCAGCGGAAGGAACTCCGCGAGCCCGAGCAGGCCGAGGTCGAGCGCGTTCCCCCGGATCGAGTAGACCTGCCACCCGATCGCGACGAACGACATCTGGAGCGCGAAGTTCTCGGCGACCATCGCCATGAGCAGGAGCGAGAAGTCGCGATAGCGGAGGGCGGAGCCAGTCATTCGATGCAGCCTAGATCCGGGCGAACAACACATCGCGGTCGCGCGCAGCGACCTCCTTCGGAGGTCCTGGGCGGCCAGCGACTCGCGCTAGCGAGTTTCGGGCCCTGCGCTGACCGATTCGTCGGTCGGCGTCTCGCCGTTCACGCCGAACTCGACCTCGAGCTTCCCGATCCGGGAGCCCTCGATCTCGAGCACGCGGAGGAGGAGGCCGTCCACCCTCACCTCGTCGCCCACCTCGGGAGCGCGCCCGAGCTCGCCGAAGACGAGCCCGGCCACAGTGTTGAAGTCCTCGTGCTCGAGGTTCGTGTCGAACTCCTCGTTGAAGTCGTCGATCGTGTAGGTACCTGCGATGCGGATGCGGGTCTCGTCGATCCGCTCGATCGACGTGTCCGGCAGGTCGAACTCGTCCTCGATGTCGCCGACGATCTCCTCGAGCACGTCCTCGAGCGTGACGATGCCCTCGACGTCGCCGTACTCGTCGATGACGATCGCGAGGTGCTGCTTCTCGCGCCGGAAGTCGGCGAGGAGCGCCGCCAGGTCCTTCGTCTCCGGGACGACGTACGCCGGCCGGACGATCGACTCGAGCCTGACGGACGCGATACCGAGGTCGTGGATCGCGGCGAACAGGTCGCGTACGTGCATGATCCCGACGACGTCGTCGAGCGTCTCGCGAAAGACGGGATAGCGCGTATAGGGCGAGTCGACGACCGCACGGAGCGCCTCCTCGGGTGGCATCTCCACGGAGATCGCGACGACATCGGGCCGCGGGACCATGACCGCTGACACCTCCTTCGACGCGAAGTCGAAGACCTTGTAGAGCATCTCCTCCTCCGCCTGCTCGAGCTCGCCGACATCCTCCGCCGCGGCGACCGAGTGCCGGATGTCCTCACGCGTGTACGCGATCATCCCCGCAGGCGCCGGCTTCACCCGGAGCACACGGAGGACGCTGTTCGCGGAGACCTGGAGAAGCCAGACGATCGGGCGCGCGACCTTCGCCATGAGGTCCAGCGGAACCGCGAGGACGACCGCAATCCGCTCCGCCCGCTGCAGCGCGACCGCCTTGGGTACGAGCTCACCGAGGATGACGGACAGGTAGGTGAGGATCGCGAACGCGATCGCGAAGGCAACGCCCGCGGACAGCGGCGGCTCGAAGAAGTCCGATAGCAGGGGCTCGCCCACGGCGCCGATCAGGATCGCGAAGACGGTGATGCCGACCTGGATGAGGCCGATGAACCGCACGGGCTCGTCCATGAGGCGCAGCGCCGTCTTTGCACCGCGACCGCCCCGCCCAGCTCGCTCCTCCAGGCGCGCGCGCCGGGCCGTGATGAGCGAGTACTCGGCCGCCACGAAGATCGCGCTCCCGAACACGAGCAGGAGCACGAGCAGGATGTCCAGGAAGATGGTCACCGCGCCCGCGCCCGCGTCGTTTGCAAGCGCCCCCCGAGGGCTGAGCGGAATGCCTCCGTGAACGCAAACGCCCCCGAAGGGGCGCAGGTACTAGGCGGGTAGTCGTCGCCCATCGATCAGGGCGCAGTATAGGTAACGGCCCCGTCGGCCTCGGCGCGTCGCGCCGCACCCTCGTGCACGAGCCGTTCGAGGTGCGAGAGCGTCTCGGCTATCGCGAAGCGACGTCCGGCCGCGGGGAGCTCCGACCCGAAGAGCGCGAACGAGAGCTCGTAGCCCGTCTGCGGGCCGGAGCGGAGCGCTTCGGCCGCCGCGTCCAGCCGTTCGCGGTGATGCAGCTTGAGCTCGCGCGCACGCCCCGCCGGGTCGTCGATCGGGTCGCCGTGCCCGGGCAACGCGATCTCGGGATCGAGCTCGATCGTCCGGTCGAGCGCGGCGAGGTAGTCGCCGAGAGGATCCGCCCGGCTCGCCGGCCAGAGACCGACGGTCGGCGTGATGCGTCCGAGGAGATGGTCGGCCGCGACGAGGACGCCGTCGCGAACGAGGCACAGCTGCCCATCGGCGTGGCCCGGCGCGGCAATGAGCTCCCAGCCGTCGACCTGCTCGCCTGCCTCCACCAGGATGGGATCGCGCTGGTAGCGGACGAAGGGGCGGTAGACCGAGCTCTGGCCGACGAGCTCAGCCGTCACGTCATCCGGCGCGCCGTGGACCTGGAACCAGTCGACGAGCCGCTCCGACCAGGCGGGGTTCCCCCACACGAGCTCGCACTGGGCGTAGTCGAGTGCCCCCTGTACGACGGGTGCGCCGGTGAGTTCGTGGAGGTCCGCCGCCGCCCCGACGTGGTCGGGATGAAAGTGCGTGACGAAGATCGTCGCGACCCGACCGCCCGCCTGCGCAAGCTCGAGCGCCCAGGTCTCCTTCGCGTCGGGCAATCCCACGCCGGTGTCGACGAGCGTCCAGCCGTCGTCGCCGGGGAGCAGGTACGCGTGCACGTGCCCCGGTCGCGTCGGCAGCGGCAGGGTGACTCGGCGGATCCCGGCGACGAGCTCGTCCACCCGCGGGACTCTACGCGGCCGATTCCGGTCGCTTGTCTCGATCGAACATATGTTCTATTCTGGTCAGATGCGGGTCGAGTATCGAATCGAGCCGTGCAAGTCGGCGCTCACGCAGGTGCGCGGCATGCCCTTTCGGTGGTCGCTCAACCCGTACATGGGCTGCGTCCATCGCTGCACGTTCTGCTACGTCCGGCACTTCGAGCAGCGGGCGGAGCGTCCCTCGGACGACCGCTACGGCCGTTCGATCCGCGTCAAGCCGAACGTCGCGGAGGTACTCCGCCGTGAGCTCGCCCGACCGTCCTGGCAGCGCGAGGAGGTCGCCCTCGGCACCGCGACCGACCCGTACCAGCCCGCCGAGGGACGGTTCCGGCTCACGCGCTCCTGCATCGGCGAGCTTGCGTCGTCGGGCACGCCGTTCTCGATCGTCACCCGCGGGCCGCTGGTCGTCCGGGATCTCGACGTCCTCACTGCGGCGGCGCGCGACGTGTCGGTGAGCGTGTACGTCTCCCTCCCCACGGTCGACGAGCGCGTCTGGCGCACGACCGAGCCCGGGACTGCGCCACCGTCCAGCCGTCTGCGCGCGATTCGCACGCTCGCCGAGGCGGGCATCGACGTCGGCGTCGGCATGGCGCCGATTCTTCCCGGCCTCTCCGACGCGCCCGAGCAGCTCCAGGCGACGGTCGCCGCCGTGCGCGAGGCTGGCGCCGGCTCCATCTGGGCGAGCGTGGTCCACCTCCGGCCGGGAGTCCGCGAGCACTTCCTGGAAGCACTGGCACGTGACTGGCCGGAGCACGTCGAGCGCTACGAGGCGCTCTTCGCGAACCGTGCATATCTACCCTCGGCCGTTGCCGCGGCGATCACCGAACCGGCGCGGCAAGCAAGGGTGTCACTTCGCTACTCACGCCTGAAAGAGCCGATTCGCCCCGAGCCGCGGCAGCTGGCTCTCGCGGTGTAGCGAGAAGGATCGTCCGGGTGCACGCCGTAGAATCGCCCCGTGGCCGACGAGATCACCTGTCTCATCGCCGACGACCACGAGGTCGTCAGGGAAGGACTCCGGTTGGCGCTGTCCCGCTCGTCGCGGATCCGCGTGATCGGCGAGGCCCCGGACGGGGCATCGGCGGTGGCGCTTGCGGAGCGCCGGCGGCCCGACGTCGTGATCATGGATTTGCGGATGCCCGACATGGACGGGCTCGAGGCCACCGAGCAGGTCCTCGCGGTCGCACCGAATACCGGGGTGCTCATCTTCACCGCGTACGGCGAGCGATCCCTTCTGCAGCGTGGCCTGGAGTCGGGTGCGCGCGGCTACATCCTCAAGGAAGCCCCACATGAGACGCTCCTGCGAGCGATCGAGAAGGTCGCGGCCGGCGAGACCTTCGTGGACCCGGGCCTCATGGCCGAGTTCGTCTCCGGCCAGGGGCAGGCCGACATCCTCACTCCGCGCGAGCGGGAGATCCTCCAGCTCCTCGCCGATGGGATGTCGAACGCAGACGTCGCGACGAAGCTCTTCATCAGCCAGGAGACCGTGAAGAGCCACGTGCGCCACATCCTCGCGAAGCTCGAAGCCGACACGCGCACGCAGGCGGTCGCGATCGCGCTCCGCGAGGCGATGATCGATTGACCCCCGACGAGGCCGAGCGAGCGCTCCTCGCAGAGCGCATGCTCTCCGAGCAGGAGGAGCGCAGACGCGTCGCGGAGCTTCTCCACGACGGGGCGGTTCAACAACTTTCGGCGATCTCGCAGATGCTCGACGCTGGCCTCGCCGACCTCGAGGCGGGTGACACCGAGCGCGCGAAGGAGGTGGTCACGCGGAGCCTCGCCCTGGCGCGCGATGCGGCACGCGACCTCCGACAGCTCTCCGACGATCTCGAGCCTCGCGTGCTCCACCAGCTCGGTTTCGTGCCCGCCGCCACCGCGCTCGCCCGTCGGATCTCCTCGCGCCACGACGTCGAGATCGACCTCGACGTCGAAGGGGTGGACGAGATCGGCGAGAACGCGGCGGTCGCGCTGTATCAGATCCTTCGCGAAGCGATGGAGCAAGCGGTGAGACGTGGGACGCTGACCCGCGTCGAGGTCTCGATGCGGCCCACGGACGCCGGCGGCGTCGAGCTGATCGTCGCCGACGACGGGCCGCCGGAGCGCCGGGCCGCGGTGCTCGAGGCCCTGGCCGAGCGTGCGACGACGCTGAACGGGCGCTTCAGCTCGGAGATCCGGTACCCGCGCGGCTCGACCGTCAGGATCGAGGTGCCACCCTCCGCCGCGCACCGCTAGACGACTAAGATCGAGCCGTGGAAGGGAACGGCAGGAGCGGCTTCCTCTTCTTCGTCTGGTCGCCCGCCGGGTACACGCTGGTCGAGCGTTCCGGCGACCCGCCGCGACCCGGGACCGAGGTGGAGGACGGCGACAAGCGCTACCGCGTGACGAAGATCGCACCGTCGCCGCTTCCGGGCGACCCTCGCGCCTGCGCCTATCTGCAGCCCGTGTGACTAGCGCGGCACGGAACCCGCTAGCGCGGGTCACCGTGCGCGAGAGTCAAAGACGCTCGCCGCGTTGTTCACTTCGCTCCTACAGTCCTTGATGCGGGTCTCGCGTGCGGTCGAGGATGACGCGTCCCGTATTCCAGCGGCTCGTTCTGCACGTTGTGCTCGGTGGCGTACGTGTCGACGAGCGAGTTGATCTTCTCGGGCTCGGGGAACGCATAGTTGATCTCGACGAAGGCATTCCACTTGTCCGGGAGCGCGTCCTCGGGGAAGATCGCCTCGACCGGGCACTCCGGCTCGCACGCCCCGCAGTCGATGCACTCCTCCGGATCGATGATCAGGATCCGAGCGAACTCGTGGATGCAGTCGACGGGACAGACGTCGACGCAGGAGCGGTCTTTGATGTCGATGCAGGGCTCGGCGATGATGTACGTCACGGGCGCGAGTCTAGCCGCGGCATCGCGGGCGTCTACGAGGGTTCGGTCAGGCCCGACTCGACGAGCTCGTCGACGAGTTCCGGCGCTCGCTCGACGAGCGCAGACTTCACGATCACCTGGTCGAACCCGGCCGTGTGCGCGCGCTGAAGGCCCGACTTGTCGGTGTGGTTCGTGTAGCCGAGTATGGGGATGTCGGGCCAGGCGTCGACGACCTCGTCCGGCTCGACGCGCGCGATGTCGGCGATCACCAGGTCCGGCGCGTCGACACTGTCGCTCGTAACGAGACGGTGCCCCGCGAGGAGCCCGTCGAGTTTCCCCCGGAAGAAGAGGTCGACCCCGACGAGCAGGATCGTCGCCACGCGCGCGACACTAGCACCGTCCACGGATGCCGATAATCGGCGGCGATGAGTCTCGAACGTGGGCTGGAGCTGATCCGCGCAGGCGAGTACTTCGAGGCGCACGAGGAGCTCGAGGACGAGTGGCGCGAAGCGCCTGACGGCGAGCGCGACTTCCTGCAGGGGCTCGTCCACGTCGCCGTCGCATGGCTGCACGCGGAGCGGTCGAATCGGCCCGGCTGCGAGCGTCAGCTCGAGAAGGCGGCGCGACGCCTCGGACCGTATCGGCCCGGGCATCGTGGCGTAGACGTCACGGTCGTCCTCGCAGACGTGGAGAGCGCACGGAAGCTGATCGCGGGCGGATCGCTCGAGCTCCCCGCACCGCGCGTCTGATCAGAAGGCGGGCTCCAGGCCCAGCCGCTCGAGGAAGCGGTTCAGATACACACGGAGGACGTAGAAGCGCTCGAAGAAGAGGAGCAGGCCGAGGGCGACCATGATCGCTCCGCCGCCGATCTGGATCGCGCGGTAGTGGTCACGGAGCCAGCGGAACGCCGACATAGCGCGCGTAAAGAGCGCCGCCGCCAGGACGAACGGCACCGCCAGGCCAAGCGAGTAGACGCCAAGGAGCGCGGCGCCTTGCAGTGCGGTGTCGGAAGAGCCGGCGAGCACGAGGATCGCCGCGAGCACCGGCCCGATGCACGGAGCGGCGCAGATCGCAAAAGCGCCCCCGAGCAGCACGCGAGAGCCACGCCCCCGCGCCTCCTGCACGAGACCGGCCCCGACGAGGCGCTCCGGCCACGGCAGGAGCCCCATGAAGGCGAGCCCGAACACGACGAGCACGAACCCGGCGATCCGCTCGAGCAGAAACTGGTCGCCGAGGATCCTCCCGCCGACGAGAGCGGCGCCGACCCCCAACGACACGAAGAACGCGGTGAAGCCGACGACGAACGGAACGCTGCCGCTGACAACCCGTCGTGCGGTGCCCGGCTGGCCGAGACGGTCGGCGTCGACGGCCGAGACAGCGGAGAGATACGCGGGGACGAGTGGGAGGACGCAGGGTGCGAGGAACGAGATCATCCCCGCGAGGAACGCGACAGGAATCGACGTCCAGCTCACGCGTCGAAGCGAGCGAGCTCCTCGTCGACTCGGCGATCGAGCTCGGGATCGAGGTCGCCGCCCTCCGCCGGAGCGACGTCGCGGCGACGGCTCCAGGAGCGGACGAGAAAGCCGACGACGACCGCGCCGGCGAGCAGGGCGCCGAGCGGCAGGAGCCACGCGAGGAGGCCGAAGCCGCCTCCGGGCGGCTGTGCGAGAACCTTCGTCCCGAACTGCGCCACGAGCGCGTCCTTGATCTGCTGCTCGGAGTCTCCCGCAGCGATGCGCGCTCGGATGAACGCCTTCATCTTCTCCGCGATCGGGGCGTTCGACTGATCGAGGGTCGTCTCGCACACCGGGCAGACGATCTCGGCCTCGAGATCCGCTGCCCGAGGCGGCGTTGCAGCGACACCTGCGCCCGCGGCGGCGAGCGCGGCGAACATCAGGACCGCCGCGAGTCGGATCACGAAAGCGCGTCCTGGACGGCGGACTCGAGGCGCGAGCGCTCGTCGGGCCCGTTCACGGCCCCGGCGAACGCGGCGACGACCTTGCCCTCGCGGTCGATCACGAAGGTTTCCGGGAATCCGGTCACGCCGTAGCCGTCGATCGTGTCGCCAGGCCCGTCGTAGACGAGCGGGAACGAGAGCTCGTAGCGCCGCGCGAAGCGACGTGCGTCCGCACGGAAGTCCTTCGCGTCGAGCCCCACGACGACGAGGTCTCGATCTCGGTTCTGCTGCCACACCTGCTCGAGGTACGGAGCCTCTTCCTTGCAGGGCCCGCACCACGACGCCCAGACGTTGAGCACGACCGCCTTGCCGCGCAGCGAGGAGAGACGGAGCTGCCCGTGCCGGTCGAGACGCTCGAGCGTGAAGTCCGGCGCACCCGGGCGGTCGCCCCTGTTCGCCCGCTTCGCGAGGTCGCCGCCCTCGTCGTGCAGGAGCGACCACGCAAGCAGGAGGAAGAGCAGCGCGACGAGCCCGATGGCCACGCCTTGGGCCAAGTACCGCGCGCGGTGTGCCATCTCGTTACTTGGCGATGATGAAGACCGGGGTGCCGATCTTCACGTGCTGGAAGAGCCACTCGGCATCCGGGATGCGCATGCGAATGCACCCGTGCGAGGCCGAGTATCCGATCGACGCCGCGTCGGGAGTGCCGTGGATGCCGACGTACGGGGCCGACAACCCCATCCAGCGCGTGCCGAGCGGGTTGCCGGGGCCGGGCGGAACGGGGTCCGAGTTCGTGGCCCACGGCGACGGCGGCGGATACCACCACGGATCTCGCTGCATATTCACGATCTCGTAGTCGCCGAGCGGGGTCGGATATGCGGACTGGCCGGTCGCGACGCCGAAGCTGCGGGTGTACTTCGCGTTGTCGAAGTACAGGAGCTTGTTCGAGCTCCGCTCGATGACGATGGCCTCGTCGAGCTTCACCGACCTCACCTCGGGCCTCGTGATCTCGTACCGGAGGCGGATCGGCAGGCGGCTGTTCGTTGCGAGTGCGGTGCGGATCGCACGGCCCGACCCGAGCCGCTTCAGGTAGCGACCGTCCTGGGCCTCGATGGCGCGAGGACGCACGCCCTGAAGGACGATGCGCGCATCGCGCGCATCGCGATCGATTCTGTTCCCGAGGCGATCGACGTACCCGCGCACGCGAGCTTGCGAGACCGCGACGTCGAGCGGCACGATCGCGCCCGGACGCGCGAACCTGGCGCGCCGGACGGCCTTGTCGAAATTGGGCTTCACCGCGAGCGCGTGCGGCGGAAGCGTGACGGTATGCGCGTCGTCGATCACGAGTTGCAGCGGCTCCACGTACGCCCTCACGACGGCCTTGCGTGCCTGGTACGGCATGAGGCCGCCCACCCGGACACCGCCGACCGTCACACCGAACGCGATCGGCGCGGAAGCATTCGGCCGCGGCTCGACCGGTGGCTCCGTCGGCGGAGGCGTCGTCGTGGTCGTCGTCGTCGGCGGCTCGGTCGCCTGCGCAGGCGTCGCAGTCCCGGCGCCCGCCTTCGACGCGAGCGCGAACGCAGCCCCGAAGCCGATGAGCGCGCAGGCAGCCAGGAACGCTGCTCCGACGGTACGGGCAGAGGCTTTCACGTATGCAGTGTAGACGTGAAAATGCGCGGGTCGTTTGTGACCACGGCGTCGGCGCCGGCCGCGTCGACCCGCGCGAGGTCGTCGGGATCGTCCACCGTCCACGCGACGACGGGAGCCCCTCGGGCGTGCGCAGCTCGAACGCTGGCGGCCGTGACGAGCTTATGGTGGAGTGCGATCGCCTGGGCACGGGTCGTGTTCAGCAGCAGGGGGATGACGATCGGCGTGACCCGTCGAAGCGCGCGCAGGCCTGCGCGCCCGATCGGCGCCCGGCGGCCGTTCTCCGTGATCCCGAGCATGCCGCGCGGAAACGTGATGCCGGTACGGATGTCGGCTCCGTGCTCGCGCATCGCTCGCGCACTGCCGAGGTGGAAGGCGCTGACGAAGCTCCTGTCCTCGAGGCCGTGCCCACGGATCGACTCGACGACGTCGCGTTCGCGGCCGGATACCTTGAGGTCGACGTGCGCACCCACCCCGGGCGCCACCTCGACGAAGAACCGCAGCGCATCGTGCAGGGTCGGCGTCTGGTCGTGGATGTCGGCCCGTGAGTGCGCGACGACGAGCTCGCCACCCTGTGCGTCCACGACGTCGAACTCGACGAGGTCGACGCCGATCTCCACCGCCGCCTGGAACGAGGCGAGCGTGTTCTCCGGCGCGAGCGTGGCGGCCCCGCGATGGCCGATCCGAAGCGGGCGTCCCTCGCGCCGCGTGAGCGAGATCATCGCCCCGGCCTCGTCGGCAGGTAGTCCTCCTCCAGGCGCCCGCCCTCCGCGGCGTACGCGACGATCATCCGGTCCGTGAGCCACTCGACCGGCGCGCGGTCGTCGGTCCACGGCCGGTGCGCAACGGCCATCGGCGTCGCGTCGCGCGCGAGCAGCTTCCGGAGCGGCGCCAGAGCGGCCGGGCCGCTCGCGAGGCGGGCGCGGAGCTCCGCCCTGGAGAGCGGCTGCGTGAAGCCGAGCACGAAGGTGTTGAAGCGGAGGGCAGGCCACGCGAGGACCTGGGGGAAGTCGGCCGCGAGTGTCCCGCCGACGGCGTCCACGAGTCGCTTGTCGTCGGGTACCGCAGCGACGTTCAGCGCCACGATCCCGCCGGAGGTCAGGTGGTCACGGACGAGCTGGAAGAACTCACGGGTCGCGAGGTAGAACGGGACGTACGGCTGCCGGTACGCGTCGACCACGATGAGGTCGTAGCGCGTGTCCGTCGAGCGCAGGAACGGCCTGGCGTCCGAGTCGTGCACGGTAAGGCGCGGGTTGTCGCCGAGCCCGAAGTACTCGCGTCCGACCCGCGTCACCGCGGGATCGAGCTCGACCCCGTCGAGCTGGGCCTCCGGGTAATAGACGCCGAGCGCGCGAGCGGTCGTTCCCGCCGCGTTGCCGAGGATCGCGACCCGCCGGAGCGGCCGCCCCAGCAGTGGCGGCAGCGCGAGGTACGTGTCCCACTCGCCTCCCGTCAAGACGGTGTCCCTCCGCCACACGGAGTGGATTGCGACACCCTCGTTGAGATGCAGGATCCGCCTTCCGTCCGGCCGTTGCACGACGCTGATGTACTGGTACAGCGAGTTCTCCTCGTGGATCAGGCCCTTCTCGCCCTTGATCGCGCCGGGCGGCACGATGAGGAGCGCCGCGAGCAATGCGGTCGCGAGCAGGTACCGCGCCCCGAGCATGAAGCAGGACGTCGCCGCGAGGAGCACCGCGATCACGAGGAACGTGCGCTGCGTGCCGATCGCGGGGATGAGGACGAGTGCAGGCAGGAACGTGCCGACCAGCGACCCTGCCGTCGAAAGAGCGTACAGACGACCTGCGACCGCGCCCGCGGTCGCGATCGACGACACGGCGAGCCGGATCGCGAACGGCGAGACCATCCCGAGGAGGACGACGGGCGGCGCAGCAGAGGAGGAGAACCGCGAGGAAGCTCCCGAGGACCGCGCCTGCCGAGGCGGTGTCGAGGCCTTCCACCGTGAAGTCGAGGAACGGCTTCGCGGCGAACGGGATCACGGCGACGAACACGGCAGCCGCGAGCACGATCCGGCCGAGGAGCTTCCGCCTCGGCCGGCGGTCGGCGACGCGCCCGCCGAGCCAGTAGCCGAGCGCGAGCGCAGCGAGGACGATGCCGATCAGATTCGCCCACACGACCGTCGAAGACCCGAAGTACGGCGCGAGCAGTCGCGAGGCGGTGATCTCGGTGGCGAGCGCGCCGATACCGGCGCCGAAGACGAGCGCACCGAGCGCGAAGCCCCCGGGCCGGTCCCCGGGTGTCGTCACGGTCATCTAGAGGCCGAAGACGCGCTCGATCTCACCGAGTGTTCGAGCGGCGAGCACCGCCGCCACGACGACGACGAGCACGAGGACGAGCCAGAAGCGGACGCCGGCCCAGCGCTTCGCGCGATGCCTCCGGGCCTTCGCCGCGCGCCGTGCGCGATGGTGTCGGTACGACCGTGAGATCGCGTCGGGATCGAGCGGAGGCTCGTCGTCGGCGAGCGGCGACTCGGGGAGCGAGGGTGCCGGATGCGCCACGCGGGGAATTGTAAGAAGGCTGTGCCCCGCGTGCGACCATTGCCCGTCTGCGCGAGGTCATATGCTTCGCGCGATGGAGCGCCCGAGCGGACGTGGTCGCATGTCGTTTCCCGGTGCCGGAGAGCTCTCCGGCATGGGCGGACGGCTCACCTTTCTCTTCGGGATCCTGCTTGCCATGTCCGCGTTGACCGGCTGGTACTCGGGCGAGGGCAACGGAGCGACCGTGTCCGTGATCGGCTGGCACACCGGCACGATTGGGAAGATCGTGCTGTTCCTCGGGCTCGCAGCCGTCCTGCTCATCGTGCTGCGCGAGGTCGGCGTGAGCATGCCCGCTTCCGTCCCCGAGAGCCTCGTCGCGATCGGCATCGGCTCGATCGCCACGATCCTCGTGCTCGTCCGGATCATCTCCATCCCCGACACCTTCTTCTTCGCCAGCCGCGGGATCGGCATCTGGATCAGCCTCGTCTGCGCGGTCGGGATCATCCTCGCCGGGCTGCTGGAAGCCTCCGAAGAGCTCTGACTTCAGGGACTGGGCGCCGTGACGGTCACCGTCACGGTTCGCCCGGGAGCGTCCTGCTGGAGCGGCGTCAGCGTGCGGACGATCGTCTCGTTGCCGCTCGTCCGCGGCCGGTCGTCGAGGGTTCGCGCGAAGGCGATCCCCAGCAGGAAGACGAGCAGCGCTGTGAGGACGATCACGATGGCGCGAAGGACCGGTCGGCGGCGGCGCGGTGCGCCTCGGCGGGTGCGCTCGAACGTGCTCACGGCTCGTAGTCCACGGCCCCGCGCGCGTACAGGTGGAAGGCCGCGCCCTCGACGAGCGCGAGCGTCCGCGGCCACTCGCGCGCCCCTTGCTCGGAGAGCACGTGCCGCGCCCAGACATCAGCGCGCACGTACTCGTCCGCCAGCTCGGCGATCGTGAACGCCCCGCCGAGGCGCCGCCTGAGCTCGGTCGTGATCGCCTCGAGCTGGCTGCCCAGGTGCTCTGCGAGCGCGGGGTCGGTGACGTCCGCGAACGCGCGGTACGCCTGTTCCCACTCATGCTTCGCGCTCTCGGTCGTTGGCGGCACGAGCGCGGAGACTAGTCGCCCTCGCAGAGCCCCTCCGAGCAGCAGCGCGCAGCGGGCCAGGGCTCCGCGACCTCCGCCAGGATGCGCTCGCCGAGCTCGTAGCCTGGATTGGCGAGCGCGAACGCCACGTGCGCGTGGAGGCACTTCAGATGTTCCGGCGAGCGCGAGCCGCCGATTCCGAGCTCGAGCGACGCCCCGCCGTCCGAGCCGCGCGTGTCACCGGCAAGGCGGCGCCGAATGCGGCGCTGCTCGTCGGTCGAGCGGGCGAGCGACTCGCCCAGGTCCGCATCCGCCTCCGCCGCTGCGCTCCACCGCTCGACACCCCCGACCGCCTCGAGCCGCGCGATCGCCGCAACCAGGTGCTTACACGTGACGTAGTAGGTCGTGGGAAACGGCTCGCCGCGACTGTCGTAGGGGGTCTGCTCCGTAACGGCCGGAAGCCCGAACGGGCAGCGGACGGCCACCCGCCCGAAGGCGCGCGGCCGGCGACCGAGCTGACGCGCGACGATCGCGCGATCGTCCATGCCGAAAGCCTAGGGCCGGTCGCCGCGGGCCGAGCTGCGCGCCTTGCGCCAGGCGGGGATGCCCTTCACGACGAAGAGGCGCTCTCCCGGCTTCACGTAACCGATGCGGCGCGCCTCACGCTCGATCGAGTCGACGCTCGTCGAGTTGACGAGACGCAGCTGCAGCTCGCCCTTGACGAGGCGCAGCGAGTCGACCTCGGCCCGGCTCGTCGCGAGCTCGTTCCGCGTCTGCAGATACGAGGAGATCGGCCGGTAGTAGAGGTACACGGTGACGCCCAGGATCGCGACGAACCACAGCACGCGGAGCCGCCGGCGTCCGATGCGCGGCCGGCGCACTCGTCGCGTTCTCGCGCGTGCCTTCTCGTCGGCCCTCCCCGCCACGACGCTTCGTTCGTCGCGTGAGACCTCAGCCCTTCGTCGGTTGCTCGGGTCGCAAGGGCGTACGCGCGCGAGCGACGTCAGGCGATGTCGACCTTGATGACGTTGGTGGAACCGGGAATGTTCACCGCCGTGCCGGCGGTGAGGACGACGCGGTCGCCGGGCTCGACGATCCCACCTCTGCGGGCCGCGTCGATCGAGATGCGCCACAACTCCTCGACGTCCGTCACCTCGGGGATCTCGAGCGCCGTGACACCCCATTCGATCGCCATGTGCTGACGCGAGGCGGGGATGTGCGTGAGCGCGACCACCGGACGCCTCGGCCGCAGGCGCGCCACGGCGGACGCCGTCCGACCCGTGAACGTCGGCACCAGGATCGCCTTCGCGCCGAGTGCCTCCGCGAGGTCGCACGCCGCGTTCGACATGGCGCGACCGACAGTCGGCTCCTCGAGCGCAGAGGGGAGCTGGTGCCTGTATCCGAGACTCGGCTCGACGGCCCGCGCAATTCGCGCCATCGTCTCGACCGCCTCCACCGGGTACTCCCCGACCGCGGTCTCCGCCGAGAGCATCACCGATGACGTACCGTCGAGGATCGCATTCGCGACGTCCGAGGCCTCCGCGCGGGTCGGCTCGGGCCGGTGGATCATCGTCTCGAGCATCTGCGTCGCCGTGATCGCGGGCTTCCCGCGCTCGAGCGCCCCCAGGATGATCCGCTTCTGCAGGAGCGGCACGTCGGCCGCGCCGATCTCGACCCCGAGGTCTCCGCGGGCGATCATGACCGCGTCGGACACGTCGAGGATCGTCTCGAGCTGGTCGACCGCCTCCTTCAGCTCGATCTTGGCGATCACCCAGGCGAGCGACCCGGCTGCCTCGATCCGTGCCTTCAACGCCGTGACGTCGGTGTGCGAGCGGACGAACGACAGGGCGACGTAGTCGACGCCAAGCGAGAGCGCGAAATCGAGATCCGAGAGATCCTTGTCCGTCAGCGACGGCACCGGCAGCGGCACGCCGGGCACGTTGACGCCCTTGTGCGGCTCGACGACACCGCCCGTGACGACATCGCAGATCGCCCTCGTCCCGTCCATGCGCTCCACCCGCAGCCGCACGTGGCCGTCGTCGATGAGGACCTCGTCACCTGCTTCGAGAACCGAGGCGAGCACCGCGGGAGCGATCGGCAGATCCTCCTTCCCGCACTCCTCCTCGCCGGCGACCACGATCGTCTGCCCCACATCGAGATCGATGGGCTCCTCGAGGTCGCCGATGCGGATCTTCGGACCTTGCAGATCGGCGATGAGCGCGAGAGGACGCCCCGCCCGCTCCTGCACGGCGCGGGCGCGCTGCGCGCTCAGCTCGTGGTCGGCATGCGTCCCGTGCGAGAAGTTCAGCCTGACGCCGTCCATGCCCGCGTCGACGAGCGCGGCGAGCGTCTCCTCGTCGTTCGACGAGGGGCCGATGGTCGCGACGATCTTGGTACGGCGGTCGGGCTGCGGCACGCGGTCAGGCTACAGAGACGCTCTGAAGGCGGTCCAGCCGGGGTACCTGGCACGGCCGCCGAGCTCCTCCTCGATCCGGAGCAGCTGGTTGTACTTCGCGACGCGATCGGTACGCGACGGCGCACCCGTCTTGATCTGGCCGGCGTTCACTGCGACGGCAAGGTCGGCGATGGTCGTGTCCTCGGTCTCGCCCGAGCGATGGGAGATGACCGTCGCGTAGCCGGCGTCGCGGGCCATCGCCATCACGTCGAGGGTCTCGGTGAGGGTTCCGATCTGGTTCAGCTTGACGAGGATCGCGTTCGCGACGCCCTCTTCGATGCCGCGCCGGAGGAAGTCCGGGTTCGTGACGAAGATGTCGTCGCCGACGAGCTGGACGCGGTCGCCGAGCGTCTCGGTCAGGACGCGCCAGTCCGACCAGGCGTTCTCGTCGAGCGCGTCCTCGATGGAAACGATCGGAAAGCGATCCGCGAGGCCACGATAGAACTCGATCATCTCCCCCGGCTCGAGCGTTCGACCCTCGCCGGGAAGGTGGTACGAGCCGTCGCGGAACACCTCGCTCGCGGCCGTATCGAGCGCGATCGCCACACGCTCGCGATGCCCCGCCCGCTCGGCTGCCTCGAGCACCGCCTCGATCGCCCGCGCCGACGACTCGATGTCCGGCGCGAACCCTCCTTCGTCGCCCACGCCGGTCGCGAGCCCGCGCTCGTGGAGCACGGCCCTGAGCGCATGGAACACTTCGGCCCCGATCCGCAGCGCCTCGGAGAACGTCTCCGCGCCCGCGGGCACGACCATGAACTCCTGCAGGTCGAGCCGGTTCTGGGCGTGCGCTCCGCCGTTGACGACGTTCATGAGCGGGACGGGAAGCGTCCGCGCATCCTCGCCTCCGAGCCAGCGGTAGAGCGGCACACCGGCGTCGGCTGCAGCGGCCTTCGCCACAGCGAGCGAGCACCCGAGGATGGCGTTCGCGCCGAGCCTGCTCTTCGTCCGAGTGCCGTCGAGCGCGACGAGAGCCTCGTCCAGCGCAGGCTGATCGTCGGCATCGAGCCCGACGACGGCATCCGCGATGTCTCCGTTGACGTTCGCGACCGCCCGCAGCACGCCCTTCCCGAGGTACACGGCAGGGTCGCCGTCGCGCAGCTCGACGGCCTCGTGCTCCCCGGTCGAGGCTCCGGACGGCACGACTGCGCGTCCGAGCGCGCCCGACTCGAGCCGAACGTCGACCTCGACGGTCGGGTTGCCGCGGGAATCGAGGAGCTGGCGTCCGTGGACGTGCGCGATCGCCGTCACGAGCGAGATCCTCGCTCGTGACGGGGAAGGGGCGTGGGGAACCGGGAGGTTCCCCACGCTCTCAGGAAGAAGGGGGGAGGCGGGGGAAACATGGTTTCCCCCGCCGAACGCGAGCCGCGAGGCGAGCGTTGTCATGCGAGGGATTCTTTCGCGCGCTCGTAGTAGGCGTCCTGGGCATCGAGTTCGAGGGTCTTCCAGTCCTCACCCGCAGCGTCGGCAAGCTCGGCGGCCAGCTCGACGCGGCCGGTGAAGCGTCTCGTCGTCGCACGAAGCGCGAGCTCGGGATCGACGTTCAGGCGCCGGGCGACGTTGACGACCGTGAACAGGAGGTCGCCGACCTCGCGCGCGCTCTCCGAGTCGGGCTCGGTCTCGGGAGCCGGCACACCGGCATGCGCGAGTGCCTGCTCGAGCTCGGCGAGCTCCTCGCGCACCTTCGCGAGCGGGCCTTCGAGATCGGGCCAGTCATACCCCACCGCCGCCGCCCGGCGCTGCACCTTGCGGGCCTGCAGGAGCGCGGGGAGCGCCTCGGGAACGTCGTGGAAGATGCCCTCGCGGCCTTCCTGCTCGGTCTTGAGCGCCTCCCAGCGCTCCTTGACCCGTCCTGCGGTGCGAACGTCGGCGTCGCCGAAGACGTGCGGGTGGCGTCGCACCAGCTTCTCGTGCACCTCGCGCGCGACCGACTCGAGGTCTCCCTCGCCGCGCTCCTCGAGGAGCAGCGAGAGGAAGTAGACCTGGAACAGGAGATCTCCGAGCTCACCCCTGAGCGCGACGAAATCGTCCTGCAGCGCGGCGTCGGCGACCTCGTAGGCCTCCTCGACCGTGTGCGGCACGATCGTCCGCTCGGTCTGCTCGCGATCCCACGGGCACTCGCGACGCAGCTGGCGGGTCAGCTCCTGGAGGTCGAGAAGCGCCTCCGCCAGACCCATGGCGAGAGCCTACTGGGTGGTCGTATCGGTCGGGGCCGCGGGGAGCGCCGGCGGCTCGTAGCCGGCCGCATAGCTCACCTTGCCGTCGTAGTCCTTCTTCAGGTTCTCGACCCACTTCTGCATCTCTTCGTTCCGCTTCTGCTGCAGGAGCGTCGCGCGGATCGATGCCCGCACCTTCCCGAGAGGGGTCGCGGTCGCCTTGCGGACGTCGGAGACGGCCTGAATGACGTGGTACCCGTAGCTCGTCTTCACGGGCTTCGAAAGCTCGCCCGTCGCGAGGTCGAAGGACACCTTGTCGAACTCGGGGACGGTCTGACCGCGCGAGATCGTGAGCTTGCCTCCGGTGTCCTTGCTGCCCGGGTCGGCCGAGTCCTCCTTCGCGAGCTTCGCGAAGTCCGCGCCGGCCTTCAGCTGCGCGTAGACCTGGTCGGCCTTCGCCTTGCTGGCCGCGTAGTCGACCTTGCCGTCCTTGTCCTTCACCGCGATGAGGATGTGGCGCACGTCGCGCGACTCGGGCGTCCCGTACTGCGACTGGTTCGCCGTGTAGTACTGGAAGACTTCCTGGTCGGTCACCTCGGCGTCCTTCGTCACCACATCGAAGATCTTCTGCGTGAGGGCCGAGACCGCGAGCGCGTTGTCGCGGTAGTCGCCGGGCGTGAAGCCCGCCTTCTTGAGCGCCTTCTCGTACTCGGCGCGCTTACCGTCGAACTTGTCCTTGATCGTCTGGTTCTCGACCTTGTCGATGTCGGCCTTCGACACGTGCACACCGAGGCCGTCCGCGGCCTTGCGGAACTCGGCGAGCTCGACGAGGTAGGCGAGATACTGCTGCTGGACGCTCTGGTACTCGGGCGTCCCCGCCTTCGGGAAGTCCTGGTTCTGTGACTTGTAGCCCCGCTTCGCCTGCTCGATCAGCTTGTCCAACTCGGCCTTCGAGATCTGCGTGCCGTCGACGTTCGCAACGGCGCCACTGGAGACGCTGTCGGAGCCGCCACCGCAGGCCGACGCCGCGAGAGCGACGGTCGCGAGCAGGACGCCAAGAGTAAGTCGGACGGCGGTCATCAGAGCCCGTCCCTTATAGCCGAGCGGGTGTTAGGCACGGGTTGCGGACTGTTGAGAACCTTGGAGATCATCGCCTTCGGGACCATGAGAAAGGCCGCAGCTATGCGGCCACACGCGCCTCGACGATAGCATCGGGCAGCTCGAGAGCGTCCTTCAGGCTCTCCACGCGCAGCGAGACTTCCCGCCGCTGAGTCGAGTAGATCAGGGTCGGCGCCACCGCGACGAGGGCGCGGACCTCTCCCGATCCGAGCGCCAGCGGGCCGACGGTTACGCGACCACCGCGGAAGACGAGGTAGTCGGCGCCGAGGCGCGCGAGCTTGAGCTTCGCCTCCTGGATCGAGAACAGGTTCGCGACCGGCTCGGGCAATGGGCCGTAGCGATCCTCGGTGGCGGACACGAGCTCGCGGAGCTCGTCCTCGTCCTCGGCGAGCGCGATGCGGCGATGGAGGTCGATCTTCAGCGCCTCGGCTGCGACGTAGGAGGCGGGCACGAACGCGTCGACCCGCGCGTCCACACGCACGGGTCGCGCGGCTGTCCTCCTCCGCCCCGTCAGCTCCGCGACCGCCTCGTCCAGCATCTCGACGTAGAGCTCGAAGCCGAGGGCGGCGACGTGTCCCGACTGCTCGGGCCCGAGGAGATCGCCCGCGCCGCGGATCTCGAGGTCGCGCATCGCGATCTGGAAGCCCGAGCCGAGCTCGGTGTGGTCGGCCAGCGTCGAGAGGCGCGCCCGCGCCTCGGGCGTGAGCTCGGAGGCGTCCGGATAGAAGAGGTACGCGTACGCGAGGACGTCGGAGCGGCCCACGCGACCGCGGATCTGGTACAGCTGCGCAAGCCCGAGCGCATCAGCGCGCTCGACGATCAGCGTGTTCGCCTGCGGGATGTCGATGCCCGACTCGATGATCGTCGTGGAGACGAGCACGTCCGCGTCGCCGGCGAGGAAGGCGTGCATGCGCTCTTCGAGGTCCTTCTCGGACATCTGGCCGTGTGCGACGAGGAAGCGCAGCGCGGGGCACAACTCCTCGAGCTTCTGACGCACCTCGTCGATCGACTCGACGCGGTTGTGCAGGTAGAAGGCCTGTCCGCCGCGGGCCTGCTCACGCTCCAACGCCATCTTGATCACGTCTTCGTCGTACTCCCCGACGGTGGTTCGGACCGGACGGCGCCCGGTCGGGGGCGTCTCGATGATCGAGATGTCGCGCAGGCCGGAGAGTGACATGTGCAGCGTGCGCGGGATCGGCGTCGCCGACAGTGCCAGCACGTCGACCTCGAGCCGAAGCGACCGCAGGAGCTCTTTCTGGGCGACGCCGAACCGCTGCTCCTCGTCGAGGACGACGAGGCCCAGGCTCTTCGGGATGACGTCACGGGAGAGGATGCGGTGCGTTCCGACGAGCACGTCGACCTTCCCGGATTGGAACTCCTCGAGGATCCGCTTCTGATCGGCGCGGCTCTTGAAGCGAGACACCATCTCCACCTGTACCGGGAAGTCGCGATAGCGGTCGCGGAACGTGTTCCAGTGCTGCTCGGCGAGGATCGTCGTCGGGCAGAGGACGAGCGCCTGCCGCCCGTTGAGCGCGACCGCAAACGCGGCTCTGACTGCCACCTCGGTCTTCCCGAAGCCGACGTCGCCGCAGACGAGCCGGTCCATCGGCCGGTCTGACTCGAGGTCCTCCTTGATCGCCTCGATCGCCTGCAACTGATCGTCGGTCTCGCGGTACGGGAACGAGCTCTCGAGCCGCTCGATCCAGTCGCTCGTGAGATCGAACGCGTGGCCGGGCGCCTGGCGGCGCTGTGCATAGAGCGCGAGCAGCTCGCCCGCGAGCTCGCGGACGGACGCGCGCGCGCGGCTCTTGAGGTTCTGCCACGCCTTCCCCCCGAGCTTCGAGAGCGCGGGCGCCTTCGCGTCGGCGCCGATGTAGCGCGAGACCTTGCCGATCTGCTCGTGCGGGACGTACAGCCGGTCCTCGCCGCGGAACGCAAGGAAGAGGTAGTCGCGCGTGACGCCGGCGACGTCCTTCGTCTCGAAGCCGAGCAGCCGGCCGACGCCGTGATCCTCGTGGACGACGTAGTCGCCGACCCGAAGATCGGCGAAGGACTGCAGCGCACGCCCGAGCCGGGCATCCGCGCGCGGCGGCCGCTTGCGAAAGACCTGCGTGTCCGGGAGGAGCGCAAGGCCGAGGTCGCGCCAGACGAACCCTCGGCGCGCCGGGCTGACCACGAACGTGAGCGACGGCTCGGACGGAAGCGCTTCCGTGTCGTCACGTACCGCCGCCTCGACCCTCCTCAGGAGCCGCTGCGTGCGGAGCGCCTCACCCTGGTGCGGGAACGTCACGAGAACGCGGCGCCCCTGGCGCACCATCGCCGCGAGCTCGTTCTCCGCCTCCGCGAGACCGCGTGCCGCGACGGCCGGACGCTGCGCCTCGAAAACGTGAGGCTGGGAACGCGGGAGAGCGTCGAGGCGGGCGGCGCCCTCGACCGACGGCGGAGACAGTCCCTCCTCCTCCCACACGCTCGAGGCGTCGTCGAGCTGCCACACGAGATCGGGTGCGCGGTCGAAGAGCGGCAGGAGGTCGTTCGGCGGGTCGTCGCCCAGGGCGAGCTCCGGGTCCTGCATCCGCTCACGCGCGGGGAAGACGACCGCCTCCTCGATCTCATGGAGGGCGCGTTGCGTGAACGGCGAGAACGCTCTGATCTGCTCGAGCTCGTCGCCGAAGAACTCGACCCGCAGCGGCTCGCGTCCGGTGCTCGGGAAGACGTCGACGAGGCCACCCCGAACTGCGATCTGGCCGCGCTCTTCGACGCGCTCGACCCGCTCGTAGCCTGCGAGCGCGAGCTCTTCTACGAGCTCGTCGAGGCCTGCGCCGGGGGCACGGCTCAGGCGAACAGGTGCTGGGCGGTCCCGCTCGGGCGGCATGCCCTCGGCGAGCGCACGCGCAGACACGCAGACGAGACCACCGCGTGCCAGGACGTCGAGCGCACGGGCACGCTCGCCGACGAGGTGTGCCGGTGGCTCGAGACCGGAGCCGGCGTGGACGCCACGACTCGGAAGGAGCGCGATGGAGGCAGGATCGACATACCAACCTATGCCCTCGGCGAGATCGCGCGCCTCCTCGTCCTCCGCGATGAGGCAGAGGAGAGAACGGCCGAGGTCGACGTGGAGTGCGGCGAGAAGCAGCGGGAGCGCGGGCTCGGACACGCGCGCATTGGCAGGGAACTCGTCCGCAAAGGCGCGGAAGCGCTCGCTGGTCGTGAGCGCCTCGACGAGACCGGACAGGGGTGACGGGGCTCGGTCCATACGACTGGCGGGATTCGCGTCCCGCGCCGTGATCGTAGCGGCGCCGCGGCAGGTCCTCGGCGCCGCCGACATCTTTCACCAGCCCTCGTACAACCACCCCCAGGGGCACTCCCGTGTCCCTTCGTTCACGGTAGCGGCTGTCGATTCACGGAGGGTCACAAGACCGTGAGCAGGAAGCGCGCATTCCTCCCCAGCAGGGGACCGACGCGCGGCGGCGGCTAACCAGCGCCCCGGGCACGCCGCGGGAGGGAGCGCTAGCCGCGCTCGTTGAACCTGCGCTGTGCTTCCTCGATCCCGTCCGAGACGACTGCCTCGACCGCGTCCGCCGCACGCGTGACGAGCGCCGAGCGGTCCTCGTGCAGCTCGAACGGGGCCAGCACGAAGTCGGCGACGTCGCGCGGATCGCCACGACGCGGGCGCCCGACGCCGACGCGGAGCCGCAGGAACTCGGGGGTGCCGAACGACTGGGAGATCGAGCGGAGCCCGTTGTGCCCGCCGAGCCCTCCACCGGCCCGCGCCTGCAGCCGGCCGAACTCGAGATCGACGTCGTCGTGCACCACGAGCACGTCGGCCGGAACGACCTTGTAGTACCGGGCGGCCGCGAAGATCGAGCGACCCGAGTCGTTCATGTACGTCTCCGGTCTCAGAAGCGCTACGCGTTCGTCACCGAAGCGCGCCTCGGCGATACGGCCATTGAACTTCGACCGAAAGGACGCGTCACGACGGTGCGCGAGCTCGTCGACGACCATCCAGCCGACGTTGTGCCGATCGCGCTCGTGACGCGGTCCGGGATTGCCCAGCCCCGCCACGAGCAGGTCGAGCGTCGAGGCCGCTTCGCCTCGACGGAGGAGACGCACGCTTACTCCTCGGGCTCGGAGCTCTCGTCGGCGGCCTCGGTCGCCTCTGCGGCGGCCTCGGCTTCTGCTTCGGCCTCCTCGGCCTCTGCAGCTTCCGCCTCCTCGAGCTCGGCGAACCCGCGCGGGACCGACACCGTCGCGATGACGGTCTCCTGCGGATCGTCCAGCAGCGTGACGTTGGCGATCGTCGGGATGTCCGCGAGCCGAAGGACGTCACCGACCTCCAGAGGCGTGACATCGACCTCGATGTGCTCCGGAACGTCCGCGGGCAGCGCCTCGAGGTGCACCTCGCGCGTGACGAGCGAGAGCATTCCGCCCGACTTGACGCCGACCGACTCCCCGACGAGCTGCACAACCACCGTCGCGTGGATCGGCTGGTCGAGCCGCACCTCACGCAGGTCGATGTGGGAGATCGTGCCCCGAATCGGGTCCTGCTGATACTCCGCGAGGATCGACGGGTGCACGGTCTTCTGTCCTTCGAGGACGACGTCGAGGATGGCGTGCAGCCCCGACGGCCCGGTCATCGCGGCGCGGAGCTCGCGCTCGGGAACGACGATCGCCCGGGCGTGGCCCTTTCCGTACAGGACGCCGGGGATGAGACCCTGCGAGCGCAGGCGCCGGGTGCGGCGCGAGCCGAGGTCCTCGCGCTCGCGCACTTCGAGCTTCAGTCTGTCTCCCGATGACACGGCGGCGGATTGTAGCCAAGCGCCGGCGACCTCCTCCCTCTGCGCATTTGCCAACACGCGGAATCGAAGTTGTCTCGGTCTCGGTACGTCACGAACGCAGCCGTTGCTCAGACTCGAACGACGGGCGTACCATCGGTGCAACCGTCCAAAGGAGGGGTCCATGGCAGTTGCCTACATCCAGGAGTTTCCGATAGGAGACCGCTCGACCACGAACTACGATTTCGTCGCCGAGAAGATCGGAGAGGGTCCGTTCGACGGCCTGATCGCACACTCGGCGGGATTCGACGACGAGGCCGGTGTCTTCCGCATCGTCGATCTCTGGGAAACGCAGGAGCAGGCAGACCGCTTCCTCGCGGAGCACGTACAGCCACTCGTCGACGAGGGGCCGACGGCGTTTCCGAATCCCGACAACTTCGCGCCACCGTCGAAGGACAACTTCTACGAGCTGCACCACGTGGTCAGCCCGGCGAGGGCAACCGCGCTCGCGAGCTCGTAGACCACCGCGTCGCCCTCGCGGGGTCGGCGTCGGCCGCGTCGTTACGTGGCCGACGCGCCCGCCCGGGCGATCGACCAGGCAGCTCGCTGTAGGAAGGTGAAACAACCCTAGAGCAGCTCGTTGTGCGGAAGGTGAAAGCCTGAGTTGCGGCGTTCAGGCAGCCGCCCGGCGCCATCGGCGGTGAGATGTTGCCCGTGGCGCCGCCCCTACCGTCCTACCGTGCCGGGGGAGGGGGAAGAGCATCTCGACGGTTGTGCCTGCGCCTGTGGCCCTGAACGTGCAGCCATCCGTCAATCGGGTCATGAATCCGAGACCGAAACCGCCGTTGACCGAGCGCGCCAGTGGGTGCAGCGCTGCCCCACTGCCTCGGTCTGCAACGACCACTGCGAACTCGCCGTCGACTTCCTGCGCGCTCACCTCGACGGGGCCCGGCGCGCCCTCGGGGTAGGCGTGCATCACCGCGTTGGCGATGGCTTCGCCGACGCAGAGCTTGACCGCGTACACCTGCGCACTCGAGAGCCCATTCTCCTTCGCAAGACTCGCCACGACATTCCGGAGAGGGCGGACGCATTCCGGTCGTGCATCGGCGCTTAGGCGCAGCATCGTCGGCATCGAACCACCTCCGGAGTTAGGTATTCCCCCACTCGCTCGACGGCGAAACAAGGGTTGCGGCGCAGCCGCTCATCGAGCGACGTCTTCTGGAACCGCTGGTTCCCGCCGAGCTGGTGGTGGGGCCGCCAGCCCACCGTTACGCGGTTGTGGTCGTGCTCGGTTTCCGGACTCAACTCTCGGGCATGCCGAGCCGCTCGGCGATCTCGGTCGCGTCGAGGAGGCGGCCGCCGCTCACTGCCGACCTGCCATAGTCGAGTGGTGGCCGAGGAGAGGGGCTATTACAGCGTGCGGCTCACCCTGAAGGACCCGGATACGGTCGACGAGTTCTACAAATACCGTGGCGAGGAGCTTCCCGAGGTAGGCGAGGTCATCGAAGTCGTCCGCTTCCTGCGCGACCTCCGCCCGGCTCGTGCTCGCGTGACCAGCGTCGACGCCCGCCACGAGCCACGGATCACTGCCATCCAAATTGATTAGCTCAGCCGCGTCGAGGAGGAGGTCGCTCACGCGCGTCACCGCACTGCGACCCTCTCGTACGCTCCGTCTGTGTAGAAGCGTTCGGCGTCCTCGCGCCGGAAGAACGTCTCGATGGCGTCGCCGAGAGGATCGTCGGGCTTCCCGAACGCGAGGGGCCCCGTCGCCGGGGCCCCTCTGCGCCCAACGAATGCGCCGACCTCAGACGGTCGCGCCGGCCTTGGAGCTCACCCCGAGCGTGGTGCTCAGGAGGACCTCGCCCATCGTGATGTTCTTGAGCTCGATCGAGTCTGCGATGTTCTCCGCGACCCACTCCGCGGCGGCGATGTTCGCCGCATCGGCGCTCTCGGCCGAGTCCCAGGCGCTGAACGAGATGATCTTCTCGTCGGTTGCCACGATGGAATAGGCCTTGAATCCCGGCTGCGCCTTGAAGATCGGCAGCAACCCCTGCTCCGCCTTGCCGGCGATCTCGTGGACGTCGCCTGTGTACGTGTACTTCGCTACGCGAGCGTGCATGAAGCCTCCTATTGGGCCGCCCACTCGCCTCGCGGGTTGTCCACGAAGGCTCGGCGGCTCCTCCCCACTACCTTTGCACATCTCGGCGCCACCGTGGGGTGAACGTTTCGCCACCGTGCCGTTCGACATTCCGTCCCATCACGGATGGCACTCGACCCGTCAAGGGAGGTCGATCAGCGACGGAATGCCCCGGTCAGGCGGCTGGGGCTCTTGCTAGCCCACCTCTTGGCTAGCGCGCCCATGCGGTGCACTCACGGAGTGGGTCCGCGGATGCCGTTGAAACTCCCGCTCGCGGAGTGGGTCGACGTGAGGCTCGATCGGGCGACGAAGGTGACCCGGCGGACGTCGGTGTGCGGGCACGTCCGGGGTAGAACTAGGCGTAGAACGTGCGGCTCAACCCCACCGTTGAGCCGTTTTTCTTAGAACAGCTGGTTTTCGCCCGCGAAGATCGCCGACACCGAGTCGTCGGCGAAAACGTTCCTGATCGTGTCCGCGAGGATGCCCGCGACCGTGAGCACCTCGACGTTGGCCGGCTGGGTGCGCGGGTCGACCGCGACGGTGTCGGTGACGATGAGCCGGTCGATCTCGCTCTCGGCGATCCGCTCGAGCGCCTGCCCGTTGAAGAGGCCGTGCGTCGCGCATGCGTAGACCTTCACCGCCCCGGCTTCCCGCAGCGCAGCGGCGCCGGCGACGAGCGTCCCCGCCGTGTCGATGATGTCGTCGGTCATCACGACGGTCTTCCCCTCGACGTCGCCGATGACCGTGGTCACGCGCGCCACCTGCTGCTCCGGCCGCTCCTTGTTGAGCACGACGAGGTCGCCGCCGATCATCTCCGCGAACTTCCCCGCAAGCTTCGTCCGGCCCGTGTCCGGCGACACCGCCGCGATCGGCGCGTCGAGGTTGAGGTCGCGAACGTACTGGGCGAAGAGCGGAATCGCGGTCATGTGGTCGACCGGGATGTGGAAGAAGCCCTGCACCTGGCCGGCATGAAGGTCCATCGTGAGCACGCGGTCCGCTCCGGCGGACTGCAGCATGTCCGCGACGAGACGCGCGCTGATGGGCTCTCGCGGCCTCGACTTCTTGTCCTGGCGGGCGTAGAAGTACCAGGGGATGACCGCGGTGATTCGCTTCGCGGAAGCGAGCCGCGCGGCATTGATCATGATCAGGAGCTCCATGAGGTTCCTGTCCACGGGATCGCACGCGGACTGGACGATGAACATGTCCGCGCCGCGGATCGACTCCTCGTAGCGGCAGTACGTCTCGCCGTTCGCGAAGGTCTTCAGCTTGACGTGACCGAGCTCGATATCGAGGTTCTCCGCGATGCGCTGGGCGAGGTCCGGATTGGACCTGCCCGAGAACAGCATCAGCCGCTTCTGCGGCGCGAGCGCGAGTGCGCGCCCGACCTCGAGCTCGGGCTGGGGCGTCATTCCCCCGAGCCCGGGCAGCGTCTGCTCAATCGTCCCGCTTTCCACCGCGCCCTTTCTTGTTCACCTGCTTCGCCCGGGCGATCGCCAGGGCTCCCGCAGGTACATCCTCTGTGATCACTGAGCCGGCTGCAATCCATGCGTCGTCGCCGATCGACACCGGGGCGACGAACGTATTGTCGACGCCCGTCCTGACGTTGCGCCCGATCGTGGTCCTGTCCTTCACGCGCGTGTGCGCTTGGTTGGCGGTGATGTTTCCAGCAGCAACGTTCGTATCGGCGCCGACGTCGGCGTCACCCAGGTACGTGAGGTGCGGCACCTTGGTCCTTTCCCCGATGCGCGAGTTCTTGATCTCGACGAACGTCCCTGCCTTCGCTCCGGCCTCGAGCACGGTCCCCGGTCGGAGGTAGCAGAACGGCCCGACGAGCGCTTCCTCGCCGACGACGGAGTCCACGATGACGGCGTGCGGCCCGATCTCGGCGCGGGCTGCGATCGTCGAAGAGCCCCGGATGACGGTGAAGGGATGGACCACGGCATCGGGCTCGAGCCTCGCATCTGCGTCGATCCAGGTGCTCGCCGGATCGACGATCGTCACGCCCGCGAGCATGTGAGCCTCGTTGATGCGATCGCGCAGCGTGGCGGCCGCGGCAGCCAGCTCCACTCGTGTGTTCACGCCCTCCGTCTCCACTGGGTCGTCTCCCTTGTGCACGGCCACACGCTCGCCTTCTCCGACCAGGATGGCGACCGTGTCGGTCAGGTACAGCTCGCCCTGCACGTTGTGCGGGTCGAGCCGGTCGAGCACCGGCCACAACCTATCTGCCCGGAACACGTAGATGGACGAGTTGACCTCGCGCACCGCGCGCTGCTCCTCGGTCGCGTCGCGATACTCCACGATGGCCGCGAGCCCTCCGTCGGGCGACCGCAGCACACGGCCGTACTGCTTCGGGTCGTCAGGCTCGAACGAGAGGACGGTCGCGGCGACATCGCCCCGGCGATGCGTCTCGACGAGCTCCCCGAGGATCCGCGGTGTGAGGAGAGGCGTGTCCCCCGACAACACGAGCACGTCGTCGACGCGGCCCTCGAGCGCGACCCGGGCGCAGCGGACTGCGTCTCCCGTGCCGCGAGGCTCCTCCTGGACGGCGACGTTCAGGCCGTCGAAGTCGGCGGCCGTCGTCGGCGACACCACCACGACGAGCTGCTCGACGCCCAGCGCCCTCGAGGACGCGAGCACCCAGTCGACCATCCGTCGTCCGAGAATCGGATGAAGGTGTTTCGGCACGTCCGAATGCATGCGCGTGCCGAGGCCGGCCGCCATCACGACGGCTCCGAGGCTCCTCTCGTCGTTCGCCGTCACGGAGGCTGGGGCGCCAGGATTCGAACCTGGGATCACGGGACCAAAACCCGTTGCCTTACCACTTGGCCACGCCCCAGAGCGAGCGTCATCTTGCCACTCACGACGCTCCGGCGGCCGCAACCGGGTGTGCGACGATCGTGCGACCGAAGGCCGAGAGCCGTTCCGCCGCCGACTCCGCCTCCGCCTCGTCCGCGAAGAGGCCGTAGACGATCGGCCCGGCGCCCGACACGTCCGCGCGGAACGCTCCCACTGCCTCGAGCTCGGGCGGCGAGCGGGGATGAGGCCAGGTCGTTCGACGGAAGCGCGGAGAGGTCGTGCGCCGTCGAGACCGCCGCGAGCGTCTCGCGAAGGCGTGCCGCGCGCGCTTCGAAGCCGGCCGCCCCCTCACGGGCGTCAAAGGCAGCGTAGACCGCGCCCGACGAGTCCTTGGTCTCGCCGCGCGGAACCACGAGCACCACCGCGTACGCGGTCGGAAGGCCCACGTCGGCCAGATCGCTGCCGTCGCCCATCGCCAGCTGGCTACCCCAGCCGGAGGAAGAACGGCACATCGGCGCCAAGGCCTGCAGCGATGCGATGAAGCTCGTCGCGGCGAAGGGGCTCGTCCAGCGTCTCGTTCGCGAGGCCGAGCGCCGTCGCCGCGTCGCTGCTCCCGCCGCCGAGGCCCGACGCGATCGGGATCCGCTTCTCGATGTGGACGTGCCAGCCGTGCGCGACACCTGCCGACCGAGCGAGGGTTGTGAGCGCCCTAGTGACAATCGTGTCGTCGGCGAAGCCTTCGACCAAGTGGTCGTCGGCAGGTGCGAGCGTGATCGTGTCGTGCAGATCGATCTGCTGGAGCACGGTGACGACCTCGTGCTTGGCGTCCTCGCGCAGGGGGCCGACTACGAGCGCCAGATTGATCTTCGCGAACGCAGGCGCCGACCTCACCGCAGGGACTCCGCGAGGGCGACGAACTCGCCGGGCTCGAGCTCCTCCGCGCGTGCGTTCGCCGCATGGCCCAAGGAAACGACAGCGTCCTCCACACGCTCGCGCGCCGCGAGCCCGGTGAGCGCGATGGAATTCGCCGCGGTCTTCCGTCTATGGGCGAACGCGGCCTCGACCACGGCTCGCACGTCGGCGATCGGCGCCGTCGGCGCGCGCTCGAAGGCGACGAGCGCCGAGTCGACGCGCGGTGGTGGGCGGAAGACTGTCCGCCCGACGGCGTGGAAGCCAGTCTTTCGCGCCGAGAGCTGGACGAGGACGGAGACGGCCCCGTACGCCTTCGAGCGGGGTGCCGCGAAGAAGCGGTCCGCGACCTCGCGCTGCACCATGACGCACCAGAGCTGGACGGACGCGGCGTGCTCGAGCGTCTCCACGACGAGCGGGGTGGCGACCTTGTACGGCAGGTTCGCGACGAGCTTGTTCGGCGCCGGTCGCAGGTCGCCGATCGCAACGTGGAGCGCGTCGTCCCAGATCAGTCCGACGTTCGTGTGCCCGGCCAGCGCCTCGCGCAGATGTGGCTCGAGCGAATGGTCGAGCTCGATGGCGTGCACATACGACGTGCGCTCCACAAGGCGGTGCGTGAGGACGCCGAGACCGGGCCCGACCTCGACGACGACGTCGGAGGCGCGAAGGTCGCTCATCCTCTCGATGACCCCGAGGATGTTCTCGTCGACCAGGAAGTGCTGGCCGAGCGCCTTCTTCGGCTCGATCGTCACGCCAGCCCGAAGGCGCTCGCCGCATTGGCGTGTGTCGCCGCTGCGAGCTCCTCGACGGCCAGGCCGCGAGCTTCCGCGAGCGCTTGCACCGTGTGCGCGACGTACGCAGGCTCGTTCGGCCGGCCGCGAACGGGCTGCGGGGCGAGGTACGGGCTGTCGGTCTCGACGAGGATGCGGTCGATCGGAACCGACGCCGACGCCTCGCGAAGCGACGCCGCGTTCGGGTACGTGGCGTTCCCGGCGAACGACACGTAGTACCTCCGCTCGACGGCGAGGGACACCAACCCGGGCGACGAGAAGCAGTGGAGGATGACCGTTCCCTCGAAGGGCTCGAGCGCTGCGGCCGTCTCCTCGTCTGCCTCGCGGTTGTGTATGACGACGGGCAGGCCGAGCTCGTCCGCGAGAGCGAGGTGTCCGTCGAGGAGGCTGCGCTGTTCCGCCGGCGTGGCGAATCGCCGCACCGTATCGAGGCCCGTCTCTCCCACCGCAACCGCTTTGGAATGCGCGAGGAGGTCGCGGAGCTCGTCGACGCGCTGCGCTTCCGGTGTCCCGGCCTGATGCGGGTCGATGCCGAGCACGGCGAACACGCCCTCGTTGGCCTCGGCGATCTCGAGTGCCGCTCGACTCGAGTCGATGCCGGTGCCGATCGTGACGATACGTGTCACCCCTGCGGCCAGCCCGCGCTCGACGAGCGTCTCGGCGGATTCCTCGCACGCATCGAGGTGCGCGTGCGAATCGGTCACGCGCTCGTAGCCGCTTCCATCCGGGCGAGCTCCTCGTCGACCACCCGCTCGGGGTCGAGCTTGACGAACAAAGGAGCAGGTTCCCGAAGCGGTTGCCCTGGCGGCAGCGTCGAGGGCCCCCAGCGACCCGTCCAGCTCGCGTAGTCGCCCGTGAGGACGACGTGCACGGCGTCGCCCTCCGAGACCGGCTCGAAGGCGAGAGAGCCGGCGATCACGTCGTCATACCCGAGGAGCTCGTGAAGACGCTGTGCCGAGAACGGGAGGAACGGCAGAGAACACGATCTTGAGGCTGTCGATCGCTCGGAGGGCGACGTAGAGGATCGTTCCCGCGCGCTCTCGATCCGAGTCGAGCTTCCCCCACGGCGCCTGGTCGGCGATGTACTGGTTACCGAGAGACGCAAGCCGCATCGCCTCCTGGAGGGCGTTCCGGAATCGTGCGGCCTCGATCAGCGAGCCGACCGACTCGAACCCAGCCTCCACCTCGCGCAGAAGCGCATCGTCCTCCGGCTCGAGCGGTCCAGGAGTCGGTACCTCGCCAAAGTTCTTGAACGCGCTCTGCAGCGTGCGGTTCACGAGGTTCCCCCACGTCGCCACGAGCTCGTCGTTGTTGCGCCGCACGAACTCCACCCACGTGAAGTCCGTGTCCTGTGTCTCCGGGCCGGCGATCGTCAGGAAGTACCGCAAGGCGTCCGGGTCGTACCGGCCGAGGAAGTCGCGCACGAGGATCTGCACCCCGCGGCTCGAGCTGAACTTCTTGCCTTCCATGGTCAGGAACTCGCTCGAGGCCACGTTGTCGGGCAGCTCGAGGTCGCCGCGGCCGGCGCCGTAGGCACCCCCTGACTCGTAGCCGAGGAGCATGCTCGGCCAGATCACCGTGTGGAAGACGATGTTGTCCTTCCCCATGAAGTAGGTGTGCTCCGCCTCGGGGTTCTGCCACCAGTCGCGCCACGCGTCCGGTGTCCCGCGGTTCTGAGCCCACTCGATCGAAGCAGAGAGGTACCCGATCACGGCGTCGAACCAGACGTATATCCGCTTGCTCGAGCTCTCCTCGTAGCCCGGAACGGGTATCGGGACTCCCCAATCGAGGTCGCGCGTGATCGGGCGCGGCTTCAGCTCACGGACGAAGTTCAGCGAGAAGCGCCGGACGTTCTGACGCCAGCTGTCCTGGCCCTCGATCCACTCCGTGAGCCGCTCCTTGAACGCAGGCAGGTCGAGGAACAGGTGCTTCGTACGCTCGAACACGGGAGGCGTGCCGTCGATCCTCGACCGTGGATCGATGAGATCCGTGGGATCCAGTTGGTTGCCGCAGTTATCGCACTGGTCACCGCGAGCGTTCGGGAAACCACAGATGGGGCACGTGCCCTCGATGTAGCGGTCCGGGAGCGTGTGGCCCGTCGCTGCCGAGAAGGCGCCGAGCGTCTCGTGCTCCACCACGTACCCCTTGTCGTAGAGCGTGCGGAAGATGTCCTGAGTGACGTCGTAGTGATTTCTCGTCGTCGTCCGCGTGAAGAGATCGTAGGAGAGCCCGAGGTTGCGAAGGTCCTCACGAATGAACTCGTTGAAGCGATCCGCGGTGTCACGCGGCGATTCGCCCGCGGCGTCCGCCGCGACCATGACGGGCGTCCCGTGCTCGTCGGTCCCGCTGACCATGAGCACGTCGTTCCCGCGCAATCGGTGGTAGCGCGCAAACGTGTCCGACGGGACCCCGAAGCCCGCCACATGACCGATGTGACGAAGCCCGCTGGCGTAGGGCCAGGCCACGGCCACCAGGATCTTCCTCGGCTTGGACCTCTCCGACATGGGCGCCAATGATAGGGAGTCGCTTGCGGGCGACCCGGCGCGCGCCCACCGCGATGGCGCCCACGAGAGTGAGCAGGAGCGCCAGCAGACCTGCGGCCAGCCGCCAGCCGTGCGAGCGGTTCGCCTCCACTTCGGGCTCCACCCCGACATCCGCGCGGCGGTCGACGGGGGCCGCACCCGAGCTGCCGAGACCGACCGGATCGGGACGCTCCGTCGCGTAGCTCCGTCGAGCAGGGTGAAGCCTTGTCCGCGGCGCTGCCCGTGCGGCGGGCGTCTCGCGCTCGGGTCGAACGATCGCCGGTCCGGCAGTGGCTCGTGGAGCGACTCGCGACCCCGAGGGTCGGGCCGGACGCGTCGCCCCGCGGACCTTCCCGGCGACGCCGGAGGTCGCATTGGCACGCGCTCCGATCCTGATCCCGGCCGCCGACGACGCCGGAGCGGAGTAGCGCTCCGGGGCGGGCGCCTCGACCGGCGCGACCGCAGACGTCGGCTGCTGCTCGGCGCCGGTGCCGGTGCCGGGTCGGGGGGCGCGACTTGCGGCGGTGCGGGAGAGGTCGCGGCTACCGGTGGGGCAGTCGCGGACGGCGGCTCAGGTGCGGGCGGCGCCTCGGGCGCCGGCGGAGGGCTGGGGGCGCCCCGAGGCGGAAGGAGGCCGAGCGGGTCGACGTACGTCTCGGCGGCGCCGACGCGGACGCCGAGGTGCACGTAGGGCACCGCGTGCTCCGGCTCCCCCGTCGGTCCGGGCTCCGCGAGCACGTCACCCTCCGCGACCGTCTGGCCCCGACGAACGTGCAGCTCGCCGAGGTGCGTCAGCGTCGCTTTGTACTCACCGGTCGCGATCGTCACAGTGAGGCCGTTGACCGGTGTCGGCCCGGCGAACGTGACCGCGCCGGAGACGGGCGCGCGAAAGCCAGGCGCGCCGCCCAAGGCGATGTCGACGCCGCGGTGCTGCCCACCCGCGTACGCGTCGCCGCTCACCGCGAACCCGCGCAGCACCGGGCCGTCGGCGGGCCACGCCCAGGCCCACGCCGGCGAGCTGGTCACCAGCGCGCAGGCGGCGACGAACCCGAGGCATCCGAGCAACTTCGTTGCCTTCGAAGCGAACATGGAGCGAACGTAGCGAGAGCCGGCGCGACCGGCAACACAAAGTTGCCGTCTTGTTACAGAGAGCCCCGATAGAGCTCGTTGCGAGGAAGCCCGGTCAGGCGAGAGACGACATCGGCGGCCGTGCGCCGGGAGGCCCCGGACTCGACGAGCTCGACGACGGCGGCTCGAGCGGCGGCGGTGTCCGTCGGAGAGCCGCCTCGCCCGGGCTCACCGAGCACGAGTGTGATCTCGCCTTTGGGCGGCTCGGGAAACCGCGATGCGAGCTCGTCGAGCGGGCCGCGCACGACCTCTTCGAAGCGCTTGGTGAGCTCCCGGCACACCGCGGCCGGACGTTCCGGCAGCTCCTCCGCGAGCACGCGCAGCGACGCGGGTAGTCGTCGTGGCGACTCGAAGGCGACCACGGCGCCCGGCCAGGCACGGAGCTCGCCCGCGAGAGCACGTAGCTCTGCCGCTCGCCGCGGCAGGTAGCCGACGAACTGGTAGCGGCCCGCACCGACGCCGCTTACGACGAGCGCAGTCTCGACGGCCGAGGCCCCGGGAAGCACGGTCACCTCGACAGCGGCCGCAGCAGCCTCCGCCACGAGGCGCGCCCCTGGATCGTTGACGCCAGGCATGCCAGCATCGGAGACGAGAGCTACTCGCTCTCCCTGCCGCAAACGCGAGAGAACTTCCTCGCGGCGGCGCGGCTTCGTTGTGTCGGTGGTAGCTCAGCAATCGTGCCGCGATCCCGTGTCGCTCGAGCAGGATCCTCGTGCGCCGCGTGTCTTCGCAGAGCACGAGATCGGCGTGGCGCAACTCGTCCAGCACGCGCAACGTGACGTCGTCGAGGTTGCCGATCGGCGTTGCGCAGATCGCGAGCGACATCAGCGAAGACCGTCGACCGCTTCGAACCCGACCAGCCCGGCGCCGACCAGTCCCGCCCGACTCAGCTCCGCCGGAACGATTCGGAGCTTCTCGTTCGCCGGGTAGATCGCCTCTCGCCGCGCGGCCTCCCGAGCAGGGTCGAGGACGAGTGCCCCGGCGGCGGCTCCGAAGCCTCCGCCGACGACGACGAGCTCGGGATCGAACACGTTGACGAGCGAGCCGATCGCCGCCCCCAGCGTTCCCCCGATGCACGCGAGCGCATCTCGCGCCGCCGCGTCGCCTGCCTTCGCACGCGCGACCAGCGCGTGCGCGTCGGCGTCGCCGCCATAGAGGTCGCGCGCGACTACGTCGGCCGCGCTCCCCGATGCGAGCACCTCCAGATGTCCGTGGCCACCGCAGGTGCACTCGCGGCCCCCCTCCTGGACGACCAGGTGGCCGAGCTCTGCCCAGCCACGGAACAGGCGACCGTCCACCACGATGCCGCCGCCGACGCCGGTGCCGAGGGTGAGCATGAGGAGGTTGGCTGTCCCCTTCCCCGCGCCGAGCGTCCACTCGGCGAGGGCCGCGGCGCTCGCGTCGTTCTCGATTCCGACCGGCAGTCCGAAACGATCCTGCGACCGACTTCGGAGCTCGACGTTCGTCAGCGGAAGGTTCGTCGCCCAGAGGATCCTTCCCGATCCTCGTTCGATGTTCGCCGGGATGCCGTAGCCGATCGCCACCACGCGCGCGTCGAGGAGCGCCTCGACCGCCGCGTCCAGCGCCGCGAGGACCTCGTCCTCGGACGCGCCAGGGCTCGGAACCTCACGCTCCTCGAGCACGTTTCCCTCTCGATCGACGAGCCCGGACAGGATCTTCGTCCCTCCCACGTCCAGCCCGATGACGACGGGAGGCTTCACGGCCGGGGCTACCATAACGCCCCCGATGGGCGCCCTCAGTTCGGCAGTCCGTCAGAACACCCTCCGCTCGGATCTGGCTGGCATCGCGCGGGCTCTCAGAACGCCTCAGTCACCAGGCCGAGCTCGATCGCTTGGTTGCGGACGTAGACCTTCGGGATATGGCCCGACGGCGCCCGCGTCGGCCCACTCGTGCCAGGCGGCGTTGGCGGCGTTCACCTCGCCCCCGAGCACGATGACGCTCGTGACGCCGTCCGAGAAGTCGAGCTCGCTCCCGTACGCCCAGAGCTTCTGCCGCCGCGCCCACTCGGCGGCGGCGTCGGGCGTCTCGAACCCGTCGACGCCCTCGCCCGACTCGTCGTCGCAGTAGACGCTCGCGGCGTCGCTCATCACGTAGTACGTGTCTGGCCGCAGCAGGCCGGGGCCATCGTCTCTCGCGCGTCCGTCCACCCGACCAAATTGCCCTGGCGAACGACACGAAGCCCTCCCTCGACGGGAAGGCTTCGTCTGCCCATACGGACAGGGCGCGTGGGCGCTGGGCGAGCGACCGATCCGGCGCCTCGCCGGAGACTAGGGGCGTGACGATCGAGGGCGACGCCGCCCTTTGGAGCACGCTTCCGTCCGAGACCGCGACCTATTTCGTGTCCGCGAACCCACGGCGCCACCGCCGATCTGACATCGATCTGACACGCTGCGACGAGGCGTCTGTTCATCGCGGTTTCCGAGCGACCTCCGACCATGCATGCCAGAGGCCACCCGCACACACCACCCCCTGAACCATCCCACCCTACGGGGCCCAACTTTCAGCGGCCGGCTCGCGAGACTCCGAGCCTTCCTCGCGCAGGCGCGCGCACGCGTCATAGAGGAGGGGTGTCGAGGGCATGCCCACCCCCGCGAGCATGTTCGTCGGGTCGGGCCTGGTGGGGGGCGACGCGCAGCCGGACGGTGATCCGCCCGGCTGCGCGATGCGTGTCTAGCGGTTCGGCGCGGTATCGCCACACAAGCCGGGAGTTCCGCACGGTGAGTGATCGATGACGGTCACCTTGCGATTCTCGCTCGAATCTGACGTGAGCGTGAACTTCACCCACGCGGTGTTGTTCGTGTAGTCGGTCTCGGTGAACGTGCGCGCAAAGTTAGCTGTCGAGACGAGGTAGTAGTCCAAGCGCCGCGAGGCGGCGCTCCCCCTCATCGGGAGGATGCCCCAAGCGTGCGCCACGTCTTGTCCCTCGGCAGGGGGTTCCACGCGCTATACAGCGCTCCCGTGGAGATCGATCAGAGTCACCTCCTCCGCGAGCCGTTCCAGGTCGCCTACGCGCTTGAGCGCGGCGACGAGAGCTACGTCGACATGCCGGTGCTCACCGAGGTCGAGCCGGGCCTATGGTTCGGCGGGGCACCCGAGCCTCGCCCGCCGGAGGGATTCGACTTCATCGTGAATCTCGTCGCGCCGTGGGCGCGATACGACCCCAACGGGATCGAGTGCGTAAACGTCGCCGTCGAGGACGGGGAGGTAACCGCCAAGGTCGCAAAGCAGTTCGGCGACCTGGCGCACGAGGTCAACCGCCGACGTGATCTCGGGCAGACCATCCTCGTCCACTGCCAGGTGGGACTCAACCGCTCGGCGACGGTCGTGGCACTCGCGCTCATGCTTCGCGGCATGAAGGCCGAGGACGCGATCCGGCTCCTTCGGGAGAAGCGCCACCGCCTCGTCATCTGCAACCCGCACTTCGAGCGATGGTTGCTCGACGGCGAACTGCTCTCCGGGGGAGCTTCCGTGACGGGCCAGACCACCACGGCTAACTCCCCCCAGAGCAGACGTTCTGAGAGCTAAGACGTTGGGACGGCCGGGTGTATTCCCCCTGCGCTGCGTGTCGGGCGCGCTCAACTGTCAATCCGGCTCCAGGCACCACCGCCAGGCGTTGCTCGACGGGGGTGGGCGGTGAGGGCGCGGTAGTTCCGCAGCTATCCCCTCCTAATCGCGTCCGACCTCTTCTGTTCGTGCCAACCGGCGCATAATTTCGGAGACTGGGCGTGTGGCTGCCCGTCACAAGACGGGGCCACGGCTCGGTGGACAAGGAGAAGGCATGAGACGGAAGCAGCTTTTTGCCCTCCTACTCGTTCTCGTCGGGGTCGCGGTGTACGGCGGAATCGCCTTGGCGACCCCACCATCAGGGCTGACGAACGTTCCCTTGGCGCGTGGGACGAACCTGTCGCATGGGACGATCCCGCTTCAAGTCGGAACGGACGTCGCCATGGCGCAGATCACGGTCAATCCGGGAGGCTCTGCGGGCTGGCACTCGCATCCAGGGGGCGCGATCGTGGTCGTGAAGACGGGCACGCTCACCGTCTACACCGCGGTCGGCAACCAGTGCCAAATTACGACGTACAGCGCGGGGCAGGCGTTCATCGAACGCCCCGGCGAAGTGGATCAAGTCATCAACACCGGCACGATCCCGTATGTCCTGTTCGTCACCTTCCCGCGCGTGCCCCAGGGCGACGCTCCGAGAACCGACGAGTCGGACCCCGGCACGTGCCCAGGTCTCTGACGAGCTGATCGAGCGCGACGCCCCCCTCGCCGGGGTTCGCGAGTGCAGACACCGCTCGGCACCGGACTACCGGTGCCGAGCGCCAACCCTCGCCGTCGGTTCACTCCGACGTGAGCGGGAGCGGAAGCCGCGACCGCGGGTCGCTCGGCACGGCAGATCGCTGGCGCGGGGTCGGGCGTAAGATCCCGGCCAGTCGCCGCCGAGAGGAGCCTCATGGCAATCCGTCAGAGCTTCCGAGATCGCCACCTACTCATCTCGATCGCGCTGCTCCTCGCCGTCGCAGAGATCGTGGACGCGTTCTTCGTCAGCTTCCCCGCTGGCCCGGCCGTCTTTGCCGCTCTTCTCATCGTGGGCGTGCTTTGGACAAGACGAGGCGGAATCGGCGGGCCAATCCTCATAGCCGTGCTCTGCGTGTTCGAGATCGCCAATGCTCCATCTTGGCCGCGGGCCAGCCTAGGCGACTGGATCATCGCGATCGGATTCGCGCTCGTCGCGCTCGCGGGACTGCTCGTCGCCATCGGCGTGATCCGGGCAACGCGCTCAGCCGGTCGTCCTGCCTTCTAGATCGGCTATTCCTCGGTCAGCAGTCCAGAGCTCGCCCAGGCGATGAGCACGCCGCCGAAGATGATCAGCCAGGTCTGGTAGCCGGCACGGCGACGGCGACCACGACCGAGGCGACGGCGGTCGCGACCATGATCCAGCGCGTCCTCTCACGGCCGCAGCAAGTAGCGGTTCACGATCTCGGCTGGCACGAGGAACTCCCTGTAGCCCTTGACCCCCTCGATCCACTCGAAGGGAGCGACGATCTCCTCCGGGATCTCCAGGTCGAGCACGTCTTCACCTGCGGCCACCTCGGCCGAGTCGAGAATTCGGTCGGTCAACAAGACGCCCCCGTGAAGCCTCTCGGTGAGGTAGTCGCCCTCTGCGTCCGTAAACCCTTCGGCAAGGATCGTGTCTTTCGCATCGGTTCGGTGGTACAGCCGCATCGCGCCTACTCGGTCAGGAGGCCGAACGTCGCCCATGCGATGAGTATGCCGCCGAAGATGATCAGCCAGGTCTGGTAGCCGGGCACGGCGACGGCGACCATGACCGAGGCGACGGCGATCGCGACCATCGCCCAGCGCGTTCTCCGCGCGGTCATGGTTCCCCGCGCAGTGAAGCGGTCCCCGTCGCGCCACGGAAACGCTCGCGTTGACGCGTGCTATCGCAACGACCTGGGTCGCCTGCACGAAGCAGTCGCTTCGCGCGTGGACAAGAAAGGAACCCACGAAGGTTCCGTCCGTGCGAACCCGCGCCGTCAGCGTCTCGACTTCCCCGAACGTCGGCGGGTAGCAGCGCTTGACGGTGATGTGCACTCTCGTCCCGGTCGGAACCCCATTCAGGCGGCCTGAGTAGCGGACTTTCCCGCCGATCCGGTAGTACGCCCAGGGCGGGTGGACGCCGCACGAAGTCCCGGGCGGCCCGTGTCTTCCCGCCTTGAAGAGCGAGCGTGAGCGTCCTCTGCGGCCCGGCAGTCGCTTGGCCCGCAACGCAGTGCGAAGGCGAGAGCGCCGATCGCGACCATCGCCCAGCGGGTCGTCCTCACGACTTCTCGGATTCGTCCCGACGGGGAGTTGGGGTAGTCGTCGGGCGCAGGCGCGTCGTGGTCGTCGTCTGATCTCCGACGATGCCGACTGTGGTCGTACCGGTTGTCGGGTGCGCGAGCGGCGCGGGCACGTCCGCCGTCTGCTGCTTCTGTTGCCGCCTGCGATAGATGAAGCCGATCGCGATCACGACGGCCGCGCTGAGGACTGCGGCCGGACGGCTCTTGCGCCAAATGCGCAGGAGCACGGCCGCGACCGCCCAGATCAACTTCAGGCTCACGCGGTCAGGGTGCAGGGGTCAGACCGTGGCGACCCATCACTGCTGCGATCGCTGCGAGGTCGGGCGGCCCGCCCGCGGCGGCGTCGAGGATGGCCGCTACCTCGCGGAAGAAGTCCGGGCCGAGAACGCCTGGGGTAACGATCGCTAGCGCCCTGGCGTCGACATCGCTGGGGTTGTCGAAGTGGTGGACAGCGCCGCGGGGTATCAGGAGCGCCTCGCCGGGGGCGAGAACGCTCGGCGTTCCCTCGACCGTCCAGGTCAGCACTCCGTCGAGGCCGTAGATCGTTTCCTCGTAGCCGTCGTGGCTGTGCGCTACCGGCACCCTCGCGCCAGCAGGCACATCGAACTCGAAAACCGCGACCGATCCTCCGGACTGCTCGCCCTCAACGAGGAACCGGATCGCTACCTGCCCTACCTTGATTTCTTCAGGCGGGCTTGTTGCCATCGCTGCTCCTCTCCCCGCGCAGGCCGGGCAGCGGGATCTCGCCCGTCCCCTCGGGCTTCGTCGTGATCACGACCTCGACCCCCCAGGCCTTCGCGTCGGCGATCATCTGCTGGGTCGTCTTCGGCGTCTTCACCACGGCGGCAGCGTAGCCCCGATCGTCCTCACGACTTCTAGGGATCCGAGCCGACCTCGGGGACGTACACATCGCCGGGCCTGAGCCACCACCGACTCCACCATCTCCAGCACACGATTCCAGCCGGGCCGCCGCGCGTCGCCGCCCGAGGCGTCCAACTCCTCGACGACCTCGACGACCTCCAGACCCTCACGGGCAGCCACGCGCGCGATCTCCTCGCGCTGGAGAGCCGGGCTCAGGAAGCTGTCGCCGCCGCGCGCGCCGACCCGCGACACCCGCACGTACCCTACGACGGCCGTGGCCGCGCCCTCGTTCACGATCGCCATTCTGCTCTCCCTCGTGTCGGGCGGACTTGCCAGCTGAGGACGCCCCGATGGCCGAGGGAGACAAGCCCTACCGGCTGTATCGCGGCGGCCGCAAGAAGGGCAAAGTCCCCGTCTCCAGCGCGACTCGTCCGGCGACGCAGCCCAAAGACGCGCGCCCACGCGGACAGCGCCGGCGCCGCTGGTGGCTCTGGGCGCTGCTCGGCGTGGTGGGGCTGCTGCTGCTCGCCGTGGTGTGGGGCGCGTTCGGCTACCGCTCGTTTGCGAGCGGCGTCGAGAAGGCGAACGCCCGGCTTCCCCGCGACGTGAAGGCGCGGCTTGCGAAGCGCGACCGCTCGTTGCTCTCCGAGCCCACGACGATCCTCGTCATCGGCACGGACGGTGGTCGTGCCCCCGGCAGAGGCAACGCTCATCGCTCCGACTCGCTGCTCCTGCTCCACCTCGACCCCTCGACACACCGTGTCTCGTACCTCTCGATCCCGAGAGACCTGCGCGTGGAGATCCCCGGCTACGGGACGTCGAAGATCAACGCAGCGAGCCAGATCGGCGGTCCGGCGCTCACGCTCAGGACCGTGAAGGCGCTTACCGGCCTGCCCATCGACCACGTCGTCGTCGTGAACTTCGACGGTTTCAAGGACCTCATCGACGCTGTCGGCGGCATCGACGTGAAGGTCCCGAAGCCGATCCTCTCGAACAAGTTCGACTGCCCGTACAAGCCCGCCCGCTGCGCCAACTGGAAGGGCTGGCGCTTCGAGAAGGGCACCCAGCACATGGACGGCCGGCGCGCGCTCGTCTACTCACGGATCCGGACGAACCAGCTCGACCCGTCCGACACCGACATCACGCGCGGAAACCGGCAGCAGATCGTGGCGGACGCAGTCGGGAACAAGCTCGCAAGCGTCGGAACGTTCCTCCGCCTGCCTTTCATGGGGAGCAAGCTCGCCGCGCCGCTCGCGACCGACCTGTCCGCATGGGAGCTGGCGCAGCTCGGCTGGGTCAGGTTCCGGTCCGGCGGCAACTCGATCCGCTGCCGTCTCGGCGGCGATCCGAGCTCGTACAACGGCGAGTCCGTCCTTCTCGGGTCCGAGGACAACGTCTCCGTGATCGCGATGTGGCTCGGCAGGACCGCGCCGCTCCCGCCGCCCAAGGGCACCCTCTACGGCGCCGGCTGTACCCGCCGCTAAGGCCTAGCTCGGCGCCGCTGCGAGAGCGACGAGGCGCGAGAGGCCGTCGCCCTCCAGCTTGCCGCGCGACCAGGTGTCGCCGCGGTCGGCGCTCTGCCAGAGCTCGCCGTTCGCGAGGCCTGCGAGCACCGTCGCTCCGCGCGCGACGAGCGCGTACGGCATCGCCGGCAACGGGTCCGGCAGGCCTCCGCCGAGAGCGCGCCACGCTCCGTTCTCGCGGCGATAGACGTGCGCCTCCGGATCGCCCCGCCGATGCGCCCTGAACGGGCCGGTGCTGGCGGAGACGTACCAGCGCCGGGGATCGTCGGGATCGACGGCAACGGACCACGTGTAGTGCCGATCGCGCCCCTCGTCCGCCGGGCTCCAGCTCGCACCCCAGTCCTCGCTCCAGGCGGCGCCCCCGCCGCCGGCTTCGTATGCGAATCCTTCGGCGTGCGGATGCCAGGCCAGCGAGTGGACATCCCGTTGCGCGCCCGGACGATGGTCCTCCCAGGTCTCGCCGCCGTCGGTGGAGCGCATCAGCCCTCCGAGCTCGATCCCGGCGAGCAGGACGCCCGCATCGTGGGGATTCGGGGCGATCCAGCGCACGTGTGACGTCCACGGCCGGGGAGGAAAGCTCCAGCTGGGTTGCGACGGCAGCTCCAGCAGACTGTCGAGCTCACGCCAGCTCTCGCCGCGGTCGTCGCTTCGGTAGAGCGCGCTCGGCTCGGTTCCGGCGTAGACGGCCCCGTCGGCCGCGCTCACAGCCACCGAGAAGACATCGGCTGCGGGAAGGTGGCAGTCGGCCCAGCTCCGGCCGCCGTCACCGGTCCGCAGCACTCCGCCGCCCAGCAAACCTGCGTAGACCGTGTCCGCATCTGCCGGGTCGACCGCAAGGCACTGGGCGCCGCTCCCGTCGAGCAGGAGCTCGACACGCCAGCGGCCCTCAGCGGCTTCGAGCCTCGCGACGCCCTCACCGGTGGCCGCATACAGACGCATGGCCTCCATCCCGGCCATGGTGCCTCACGGCGTGTGCCCTGCGTCAGCTGTCGCCGGAGGCAGACGCCGGCTTGCTGTCGCTCGACGCTTTCTCGGCCGGCTTGTCCGCGGACTTCTCGGTCGTCGACGAGCTCTCGGCGTCCTTCGCCGCCTTCGTCTTGCGCGATCCGTAGTCCGTCGAGTAGAAGCCCGAGCCCTTGAAGTGCACCGCGACCGGAAAGAGCAGCTTCTCGACGGGTCCGGCGCCGCACGTCGGGCACGTCTCCGCAGGCGGGTCGGACATCTTCTGGAAGAGCTCGAACGTGTGCCCGTTGGGGCAGCGGTACTCGTAGATCGGCACAGTGGGCGAGAATCTAGCGTTGTGAGGCGCTGTCCCTGTGCTCGTGCTCGAGGAGCTCGAGGTAACAGGGAGCGCTCTCGAACGCGGCGAGACCGCGGGGTCGGCCGCGACGACGTTGTGCGCGCCGCCGCCGGTTGAGCGCCGCGACGGCCGCGGACGCGCCGACGAGACCCCCGAGGAGGAACGTCCGCAGCCTGCCTCGCCGTTCACCGTCCACGCTCGGATCTTACGATCCTGCTCGCGATGCTCGTCTGCACACTCGGAGATCTCACGCTCGACGTGGTCGTCCGGCTCGCCGGGCCGGTCGCGACGGGCGGCGACACGAGCGCGTCGATCGAGATCGGCCCGGGCGGGCAAGCTGCCAACGTCGCCGCCTGGGCTGCGGCGCTCGGGGCGGACGCGCGCTTCGTGGGGAGAACGGGAGCAGACGACGCGGGACAGCTCGTGCGCTCGAAGCTCGCCGCGCTCGGCGTCGAGATCGCCGGCCCGGTCGGCGGGCGGAACGGGACGATCTGCTCGCTCGTCACGCCGGATGGTGAGCGCTCGATGGCGTCCGACCGCGGGACCGCGACCGACCTCCGCGCGGAGGACCTGGAGCCCGCGTGGCTCGCGTGCGACCACTTCCACCTCTCGGGCTATGCGCTGATGCTCGAGCCCGTGCGGGGCGCCGCTCTGCATGCCGTCGAGCTCGCGCGCGGACAGGGCGCGCGTGTGAGCATCGACCTCGCCTCGTGGAGCGGGATCCGAGACAGTGGCGTCGACGCGTTCCGCGACGCCGTTCTCGCGGCGGCGCCGGACGTCGTGTTCGCGAACGACGACGAGGTGCTCGAGGTCGGCGCCGGGCTCGTCGAAGCCGTCTGGATCGTGACTCACGGCGCTGGCGGGTGCTCGTTCGGAGACGACGAGCGTGTGGCCCTCCCGGTGGCGGAAGTGCTCGACTCGACCGGAGCGGGAGATGCGCTCGCGGCGGGCTGGATCGTGGGAGGTCCGGAACTCGCGCTCGCAGCGGCGGCCCGCTGCGTCCAGCAGGTCGGCGCGATGCCGATAACGTCGCAGGCGTGAGTGCGCACATCGAGCTCTCCGAGGAGGTAGGCGCCGCGCTCGACGGCGCACGGCCGGTCGTCGCACTCGAGACGACGATCGTGGCGCACGGTTTTCCGGAACCGCACGGCGTCGCGGTCGGCCGTGCGATGGAGGACGCGGTTCGAGACGCAGGCGCGACCCCTGCGACGATCGGCGTCCTCGGCGGACGGATCCGCATCGGTCTCGGAGAAGACGAGCTCCAGCGCTTCGACTCCAGCGCGCGCAAGGTCGGGCCGCGGGACCTCGCCGCCTGCGCGATCGCAGGCGATGTGGGCGCGACGACGGTCGGCGGCGTCCTTGCGGTCGCGCGGAGCGTCGGGATCCGCTTTCTGGGGACGGGCGGCATCGGCGGCGTCCACCGTGGCTACCCGCATCCGCCCGACGTCTCCGCCGACCTCGTCGCGCTCGTCACCTCCCCCGTGCTCGTGGCCTGCTCGGGCGCCAAGTCGCTCCTCGACATCCCCGCGACCGCGGAGCACCTGGAGACCCTCGGTATCCCCGTACTCGGGTTCCGGACGGACACGATGCCGCTCTTCTACGAGGCGAGCGGCGGGCCGCCCGTGACGCAACGCGTCGAGGACGCGGATACCGCGGCGCGAGTAGCGGCCGCCCACTGGCTCCTGGGAGCTTGCGGGCTCCTCCTCACGAACCCGCCGCCCGAGAGCGTCGACGTCGGCGACCTGATCGAGGAGGCGGTCGCAGAGGCGGCGCGCCAGCGCATCTCGGGGCAGGCGGTCACGCCGTTCGTCCTCGCGACGCTGCATGAGCGGTCCGGTGGCCGTACACGCGAGGTGAATCGCTCACTCGCGATCGCAAACGCTCGGCTCGCGGGGGAGGTCGCGGTAGCGTTCGCCGCCTTGTGAGCCTCTACGACGCAGTTGGCAACCTCCCGCTCGAGATCGACGGCTACACGCTCGAGCCGCTCGAACTGCAGGCGCGTCCGGACTTCCTCCGGAAGACGACCCTCGTCCACCTGCAAGGAGCCGGTGAGGAGGGCATCGGAGAGGACGTCACGTACGACGGCGACGAGCACGACCGCGCGCAGGAGCGCGGTCCGGATCTTCCGCTCGCGGGCTCGTGGACGCTCCAGACGTTCTCGGAGCACCTCGAGACACTCCCGCTCTTCGACGCGGAGCCGGCCCAACACGCGTACCACGACTACCGCCGCTGGTCCTACGAGAGCGCGGCGCTCGACCTCGCCCTCCGCCAGGCGGGGCGCTCGCTCGGCGACGCCCTCGGGCGGGTGCCGCAGCCCGTGTCCTTCGTCGTCTCCGGCGGCCTCGGCAGCCCCCCGTCCACCGAGCGCTTCCACGCGTGGCTCGGCCTCTACCCTGGGCTCCGGTTCAAGCTCGACGCCACCTCGGAGTGGACGGAGGAGCTCATTGCGGAAATCGCTGCGACGGGGGCCGTCGACTCGATCGACTTCAAGGGCCAATATCGAGGCACCGCGGTCGACACGCCGCCGGACCCGGAGCTCTACCGCCGCGTGGCGGAAGGCCTCCCGAGCGCATGGCTCGAGGACCCGGGCCTGACCGACGACACCATTGCCGTGCTGGAGCCGCACCGGGGGCGCGTGACCTGGGACGCGATCATCCACTCGGTCGAGGACATCGCGCAGCTGCCGTGGCCGCCGAAGACCGTGAACGTGAAGCCGTCACGTTTTGGCTCCGTCGAGCGCCTCTTCGCAGCGTACGACTACTGCGAGGCGCACGGCATCGGCGCCTACGGCGGCGGGCAGTGGGAGCTCGGCCAGGGACGCGGGCACATTCAGCTCCTCGCGGCGCTCAACCACGCCACGACGCCGAACGACGTCGCGCCGCGCGAGTACAACCTCGATCCGACTCCCGGGCTCCCGACGAGCCCGCTCACGGTAACGCCGCGCGCGACCGGTTTCGAGGCGCTCTAGCCGAGGCTCGCCAGGAAGTCGTCCACCGCGATGAGCGGCAGCGACTCGAGCTTTGCGCTACCGCGTGCCCCGAGCGCGATCGAGACCTTCGCGATGGTGAGGTCGTTCGGCGCCTCGACGATGTTCACGAAGTCGTACTCGCCGAGTGCCGCCCACTGGTGGAGCACCTTCGCTCCCATCTCCTCGACGTCGCGGTTCACCTCCGCGAGCCGCGCGGGATTCGCATGCAGGGTCTGCACTCCCTTCTCGGTCAGCGTCGTCAACATCAGGTATGTCGGCATCTCACTCCTCTCGTCGCTCTGCGCGCGAGCGTAACCGAGCCTCCTGGTCCACGTACAGGATCGCGCTCCCGAGGAAGACCACCGGCGAGACGACGAGCGAGGCGAGCGCCGCGGCGATCATCCGCGTGTTGTCGGCGTACTCGCGGAGCACGAAGTAGAGGCTGAACTGCGAGATGATCACGACCAGGGCGAGCGTCGAGAGACCCCCGAGGACGTGCACGAAGTCCGCCCTCGCGAGCCGCATTCCGCGTCCGAGTGCCGCTCGGACGCCCACCCCTTCGACGAGAACCGCCGGCACCGCGAGCCCGAAGAGGGAGAGCCAGATGAGGCCCGGGACGATGAAGAGCGCGGCGAGGAGCGGCACGGGAAGGAAGACCACGACCGCCAGGAGGTAGGCGACGACACCGGTTCGCGATCGCACGTTGGCGCCCGTGATCAGCCCGAGCGCGAGGACGTAGCTGGCCGAGACGAGCAGCGCCGTGATCGGAAGCAGAGTCAGACGCAGGTCGCCCGAAGGGCGCGCCCAGACGAGCGCATTCGCGACCACGACCGGCACCCCGAGGACGAGCGACTTCCAGAACCGCGCGCCGTAGGCGCGGATCGCCTCTCCCACGAGCTGGCCGACGGTGCGGCGCTCGGGCGGAAGCGGAGGCGGCACGGGACGCTCGGCCCGCTCGCGCTTCCTTGGCCGCGCCATGCGCGGAGGCTACTCAGCTGCGGCCTCGAGCACGCGCGGAAGCGCGTCCGCAAGCGCATCGACTGCGCGACCGATCCTCCAGCGGCTGCGATCGCTCTCTGCCAGCTCGTTCGAGACCGCGCGAATCTCGACGGCGGGGATCCCTGCCCGCGAGCACGCGCGCAGCACGCCGAATCCCTCCATCGCCTCGACCCGCAGCTCGCCGGACGCGAGGCGGCCGACGGCCCCGCTCGTTCCGATCGGCAGCACGAGCGCCTCCGGCAAGGCCGTCCGCACCCTGTCGAGGAGGGAAGGATCGGGCTCGACGCGGTCGACGACCGGTATCTCGGCCGAGATGTCGACGTAGACGGACGCGCTCCCGATGATCAGTCCGCCGGGGGTGATGCCGTGGCCGCCGGCGACGCCCACGTGCACGACGACGTCAGGCGGCCGCAGCGCAAGCTCACGGGCTGTCGCCGCGGCAGCCTCGACCGGGCCGACGCCGCAGACCAAGCCCTCGCGCTCGCAGAGCTCGATGTCGGTGGCGGCGACGAGGAGGACGCTGGCCATGGCTCAATCCTTACCCACGCGCACGAGCTCGAACACAGGATGCTGCGGCGCCTCGGCGAGCCAGTCGTCGGGCGGCGAGGCGAGCGTGACGTCGAAGAACGGCCGCGTCACGCGACCCAGGCGGAGATACTCGCGCAACACCGGGACGGCGGCCTCCGGCGTCAGCTCCCGAACAGCCAGGCGCTCGTTGCGGCGCCCGCGGCGCAGCTCCACCCAACCGGCCGCGCGCGCGTTCTTGACCCAATTGCGGTCGCCGTACGGCGCGACGAGCCAGCGCCCGTCGGGGTTCTGCACGATCGAGACCGGCGTCGACCACGGCTTGCCGGTCTTCCGTCCCCGTACCGTGAGGAGGTGAGTGCGCGGCCCCGTCAGCCCGAGGCGTGCGAGGGGCCGGACGAGCGCATTCAGTGCGCGCCGCCAGTAGCTCTTGCGATACGGGGAAGGCATCCAGGGACGGTACTCCCGCACGAGCCGCGACCGATCCGGCTCCTTTGGGACCTCTCAAGGAGCACGGGCGGTCGCGGCCGGTCGGGCCGAGGTGAGTGACCCGGATCAGTGGCGCGTCGACAGTACGCCGGTCGAGCGGCCCGCGAACAGGTCCGAGCGTGTCGTCGAGATACTCCTCGCGTGGGCCATGCGATCTTCCGAGCCTCGAAGCTCGACTGGGAGCCTCGCGACGACGAAAGCGGACGCACCGTCGCGCGCCTCTCCGACGCCCTGACGCAGTCCCGCGCCAACGTCTGGCGCTATCCGCCGGGTGCCCGCGGCAAGCGGCATGCCGACAAGGCGCAGGAGGAGGTCTTCGTCGTGCTCGACGGCACGCTGACGGTCGACCTCGGAGAGCCACCCGAACGACACGAGCTCGAGCGAGGCAGCGTCCTCGTCGTGCAGGCGGGGACGATTCTCCAGCTCCGCAACGCAGGCGACGAGGAGCTCGTTCTCTACATCTACGGCGCCCCGCCGGTACGCGAAGGCGCCGACTTCTTCGACGACGTCCCCTAGGCGGACGCCGTCGCAGCAAGTTCGGCCCGCTCGAAGACGAGCTCGCCGCCGTCCGACGCTGCGACTCGCACGACGTCGCCCTCCGAGAAGTCGCCCTCGAGCAGGCGCAGCGCCAGCGGGTTCTCGACCAGCCGCTGGATCGCACGCTTCAGCGGTCGGGCGCCGTATGCCGGGTCCCAGCCCTCTTCCGCGATGAGCTCCTTGGCGGCATCGGTGACCTCGAGCGCGAGCCGCCGCTCCGCGAGCCGCTCGCGCAGCCGCGCGAGCTGCAGATCGACGATGTCGGCGAGCTGCTCTCGCGTCAGCTCCTCGAAGACGACGACCTCGTCGACGCGGTTCAGGAACTCCGGCCGGAAGCGGTCGCGCAGCTCGTTCGGCGAGCGGATGTTCGAGGTCATGATGATCACGGTGTTGCGGAAGTCGACCGTGCGTCCCTGGCCGTCGGTCAGGCGGCCGTCGTCGAGCAGCTGCAGGAGAACGTCGAAGACCTCCGTGTGGGCCTTCTCGATCTCATCGAGGAGGACGACCGTGTACGGACGACGGCGCACCGCTTCCGTGAGCTGACCGCCCTCCTCGTAGCCGACGTACCCGGGCGGCGCACCGACCAGCCGGGCGACCGTGTGCCGCTCCTGGTACTCCGACATGTCGAGCCGGACCATCGCGCGCTCGTCGTCGAACATGAACTCGGCGAGCGCCCGGGCGAGCTCCGTCTTCCCGACACCGGTCGGCCCGAGGAAGATGAACGAGCCGATCGGCCGGTTCGGATCCTGCAGACCCGAGCGGGCACGGCGAAGCGCGTTCGCGACCGCCTCGACCGCCAGATCCTGACCGACGATGCGCTGGTGCAGGCGCTCCTCCATGTGGATGAGCTTCTCGATCTCGCCCTCCAGCAGGCGCGTCACGGGAATCCCGGTCCACGAGGAGACGACGGCGGCGACGTCGTCCTCGTCGACCTCCTCCTTGACCATCGGCGTCTCCGTCCGCTGCTCGCGCTCCTCCAGCTCGTTCTCGAGTCCGGGGAGGATGCCGTAGCGGATCTCCGCGACGCGGGCGAGGTTTCCCGCCCGCTCCTCGCGCTCTGCCTCCATGCGCAGCTCGTCGATCTGGCGCTTGATCTCCCCCACTCGCTGCAGCGCCTCCTTCTCGCGCGACCAGCGGGCGGCGAGCTCGTCGCGCACGCTCTGCGCGTCCGCGAGCTCCCGCTCGACCGGCTCGCGCACGGCCTCGGCCTCGTTGGACATTGCCGCCAGCTCGATCTCGAGCTGACGCACGCGCCGATCGGCCTCGTCGAGCTCGACCGGCGACGAGTCGATCTCCATGCGCAAACGCGACGCCGCCTCGTCGACGAGGTCGATCGCCTTGTCCGGGAGGAAGCGGTCCGTGATGTAGCGGTCGGAGAGCACCGCCGCCCCGACGAGAGCGGAGTCGCGGATCTCGACACCGTGGTGTGCCTCGTAGCGCTCCTTCAACCCGCGGAGGATGGCGATCGTGTCCGCGACCGACGGCTGACCGACGACGATCGGCTGGAAGCGCCGCTCGAGCGCAGCGTCCTTCTCGATGTGCTTGCGGTACTCGTCGAGCGTGGTCGCGCCGACCGCGCGCAGCTCGCCGCGCGCGAGCATCGGCTTCAGCAGGTTCGCCGCGTCGACGGCGCCCTCGGCGGCGCCTGCGCCGACGATCGTGTGCAGCTCGTCGATGAAGAGGACGATCTCCCCGGCTGCGTTCTGGATCTCCGCGAGGACGGCCTTGAGGCGCTCCTCGAACTCGCCGCGGTACTTCGCCCCGGCAAGAAGCGCACCGAGGTCGAGCGCCCATACACGCTTGCCCTTCAGCCCCTCGGGCACGTCGCCGGCGACGATCCGCTGAGCCAGGCCCTCGACGATCGCGGTCTTCCCTACACCAGGCTCGCCGATGAGCACGGGGTTGTTCTTCGTCCGCCGCGAGAGCACCTGGATGACGCGCCGGATCTCCTCGTCGCGGCCGATGACCGGATCGAGCTTGCCGGTCTCGGCGAGCGCAGTGAGGTCGCGGCCGTACTTCTCGAGCGCCTGGTAGGAGCCCTCGGGATCCTGCGACGTCACCTTCTGTCCGCCGCGCACGCTCGCGAGCGCTTCCAGCGCCGCGTCGCGCGGCACGACGTCGAGCGCCAGCAAGAGATGCTCGACGGAGACGAACTCGTCGCCGAGCGTCCGCATCTCGTCGGAGGCGGCGTCGAGAACGCGGCTGAGCGCCGCAGACGCCTGCGGCTGAGCGCCGCCCGTGACCGTCGGGAGCTGCCGGAGTCGGGCTTCCGCCTCCGCACGGAGCGTGCCCGCGCCGTAGCCCGCGCGATCGGCGAGCGTCCGCGGGAGCTCCTGGTCGAGCAGGGCGACCGTCAGGTGGTCGGGCGTCAGCTCGGGGTTACCGGCCCGCCGCGCCAGCTCCTGGGCGGAGGCGACGGCTTCCTGGCTCTTGAGTGTCAGCTTGTTGAAGTCCATGTCAACTCCTCGGGGCCGGATGCCGTGCCGGCCGGTAGAGCACGATCTCGCGCCTGTACGAACGGTGTACCTCGGCGATCTCCGCCCGCAGCTCTCGCTCCTGGCGCACCATGCGGGCACGAGTGCGATTGAGCTCGTCCTGCAGCCTGAGGACGTGCTCGACGCCCGCGAGGTTGAGGCCGAGCTCGGTGGTCAGCCGGTGGACGAGCCGCAGGCGCTCGACATCGGCATCCGAGTAGAGCCGGGTGCCGCCCGGTGTGCGGCCCGGGCGCACGAGCCCGCGCGCCTCGTACATGCGGAGCGTTTGCGGGTGCATCCCGACGAGGTCGGCGGCGACGGAGATCATGTAGCGAGGACGCTCGGGCATCAGCGCTTCACCCCTTCCCAGCCGAGCACACGGGCGACCGCGTACGCGGCGACGGCGACCCCGAGCGGCACGCCGACGATCTGCGGCCACCCTCCGTCCCCGACGCCGAGCTCGACGACGTTGAAGAACACATACAGGCTCGCGAGCACGACGACTGGCGTCCAGCGCGCACGGGTCGACTGACTCACGACGTGAACGCCTCCCGAGGCTGCTCGCGGGACACCTTCTGGTAGCCCTCGAGGGCCTCCTTCTCCGCCTTCGACAGCCTCTTGGGGACGGTTACCTTCACGCGCGCGAGGAGGTCGCCCCGCCCGTTTCCCTTGAGGTGCGGAGCCCCGCGCCCCTTGACGCGCAGGAGCTTCCCGCTCTCCGTCCCGCTCGGCACCTTCAGGGCGACCGGCCCCTCGGGGGTCGGGATCTCGACCGAGGCGCCGAGGGCGGCTTCGGCGTAGGTCACGGGCACGTCGAGCACGAGGTCGGACCCCCGGCGCTCGAAGAGCGATGACGGCTCGACGTCGACGACGACGAACAGGTCGCCCGCCGGCCCGCTGTTGTGCCCGGCCTCGCCCTTGCCCTTCAGCCGTATGCGCGTTCCTGTCTTCGCGCCGGCCGGAACCTTCACCGAGTAGCGCCTCGTCCTCCGCTCCCGGCCACTTCCACGACAGTTGCGGCACGGCTTCTCGACGATCGTCCCGTTGCCGCGGCAGCGAGGGCACGGCTGCGAGAACGCGAAGAGCCCCTGCGAGTCGGAGACGACGCCGCGACCACCGCACTGCGGGCAGATGATCGGGGAGGTGCCGGGCTCCGCGCCCGTGCCGTGACAGACCGAGCAGGCGGTCTCCGCCTCGACCGGCACGCGCACCTGGACGCCCTTCAGCGAGTCCTCGAACGAGATGCGGACATGCGTCTCGAGGTCGTTTCCACGGATCGGCTGTCGCGTCGCGGCGCGCCGTCCGCCGCCGAACATGCCCCCGAGCAAGTCGCCGAGGTTCGAGAGATCGAACTCCTCGAAGCGAGCTCCGCCCATGTCCGCGCCGCCACCCGGAAACCCGCGCGCTCCAGCCTGGCCGAACGTGTCGTAGGCGTTGCGCTTCTCCGGATCGGAGAGCACGTCGTATGCGCTCTGCACCTCCTTGAAGCGCTCCTCGGCTGCGTCGTCGCCCGGATTGCGGTCCGGGTGGTTCTCGCGCGCAAGCTTGCGGTACGCCTTCTTGATCTCGTCGTCAGATGCGTTCTTCGCGACGCCGAGCACCTCGTAGGGGTTACGCGCCACGTCCGACCTCCGCGACGAACCGGTCCGGCTCCAGGGGGGAGAGTGCGACCGGAGCATCCCCGACGTCCAGCAGGACGACGCTCTTGCGATCGGTGACGAAGGCCCGAACCGTTCGCCCGTCGGCGCGGTAGCGGCCGAGGTAGCCGTACCCGCCGCCGTCGCCGAAGACGCGCCAGCCGAGGGTGCCGCGGCGAACATGCGCGATCGGTCCGCTGAAGCTCGTAGGCGACGCGAATCGACGACGCACCTGCAGCGCGGCGTCACCCACGTCGTACGAGCGCGGCTCGACGCGTCGCAGCCACGCCAGCATCACGACCAGGCACACGCCGACGACGACGAGCGCGAGCCCGGACCAGGCCGAGCCAAGGACGACGACACCGGAGCCGGCGACGACGAGCCCGGCAGCGGCGAGCCACAGGGCCTTGGTCGCAGTCCTGGCGGTGCGGTCGAGTGGCGCGGCCTCGAAGCTGGTCGCGTATCCGGGCACTACGCCTCTCCGGTATCGGCAGCGACGATCACGCGCGCCGGGCGAACGACCTTGTCTCCCAAGCGATACCCGCGCTGCACGACGTCGAGCACCGAGCCCGGCTCCGCACCCTCGCAGGGCCGCGTGAGCAGGGCCTCGTGGACGTGCGGATCGAACTGGCCGCCGGTGTCGATCTCGGTCAGGCCCTCCTTCACGAGCGCCGCCCGGAGCGACTTCTCGACGAGCTTGACACCGTCGACGAGCTGCGCTTCCTCATGCCGCTCGGCGGCCTCGAGCGCCCGCTCGAGATCGTCGACGATCGGCAAGAGCTCGCGCACGAGCCGCTCGTGGGCATGCGCGACCAGGCGCTCCTGGTCGCGGAGTGCGCGCTTGCGGTAGTTCTCGAAGTCCGCCTGCAGGCGCTGCGCGAGAGCGAGGTACTCGTCCCGCTCGGCCGTGACGCTCGCGAGCTCGTCGTCAGGAGCCGGAGCCTGCGGCTCCGACTCCTCGACCTCCGTCTCCGTGAGCTCGTCGCTCACGACTTCGCCGCTTCCTCTTCGTCGATGACCTCGTAGTCGGCGTCCTCGACGACCTCGTCGTCGGAGCCCGCGCCGCCGTTCCCGGACGGCTGCGCGCTCGCCTGGGCCTGCGCCTGGGCGTAGATGACGTCGGCGAGGCCGCGCGAGGCGTCCTCCAGGGCGGCTGTCTTCGACTGGATCTCGGAGACCTCAGAGCCCTCGATCGCCTGGCGGAGCTCCATGATCCGGCCCTCGATCGTCGACGCGTCTGCCTCCGGCAGCTTGTCGCGGTGCTCGGCGAGCGTGCGCTCGGTCTGGTACGCGAGCTGCTCACCGGCGTTCCGGGCATCCGCGAGCTCGCGCAGCCGGTGCGCCTCGCCGGCGTGCGACTCGGCCTCGGAGATCATGCGGTCGACGTCGTCCTCGGTGAGGCCCGAGCCGCCTTCGATCCGGATCTGCTGCTCGTTCCCGGTGCCGAGATCCTTCGCCGAGACGTTGATGATGCCGTTGGCGTCGATGTCGAAGGACACCTCGACCTGGGGCATGCCGCGCGGCGCCGGCGGGATCCCGACGAGCTGGAACTTGCCGAGCGTCTTGTTGAAGGAGACCATCTCGGACTCGCCCTGCGCGACGTGGATCTCGACGGACGGCTGGTTGTCCTCCGCCGTCGTGAACGTCTCCGACTTGCGGGTCGGGATGGTCGTGTTGCGGTCGATCAGCCTGGTGAACACACCGCCCTTCGTCTCGATGCCGAGCGAGAGCGGAGTGACGTCGAGCAGGAGGACGTCCTTGACGTCGCCCTTCAGCACGCCGGCCTGGATGGCCGCGCCCACGGCGACGACCTCGTCCGGGTTGACGCCCTTGTGCGGCTCCTTGCCGATGAGCTCCCTCACCTTGGCCTGCACGGCGGGCATGCGGGTCATGCCGCCGACGAGCACGACGTGCTCGATGTCGGACGGCGTGAGCCCGGCATCGGCCAGCGCCTGCTTCGTCGGCGCAACCGTGCGCTCGAGCAGGGCGTGCGCCAGCTCGTCGAGCTTCGCGCGCGTCAGCTGCAGGTCGAGATGCTTCGGGCCCTCGGGCGTCGCGGTGATGAACGGCAGGTTGATCTGCGTCGTCATCGTCGAGGAGAGCTCGACCTTCGCCTTCTCGCCCGCCTCGTAGAGCCGCTGCAGCGCCATCGGATCCTGCCCGAGATCGATGCCCTGGTCGCGCTTGAACTCGGCGATCATCCAGTCGACGATCGCCTTGTCGAAGTTGTCTCCGCCGAGGTGGTTGTCGCCGTTCGTGGCCTTCACGTGGTAGACGCCCTCGCCGAGCTCGAGCACGGAGACGTCGAACGTCCCGCCGCCGAGATCGAAGACGAGGATCGTGTGCTCGGAGTCCTCCTTGTCGAGCCCGTAGGCGAGCGCCGCGGCGGTCGGCTCGTTGATGATCCGCAGGACGTTGAGCCCGGCGATCTTGCCGGCATCCTTCGTCGCCTCGCGCTGCGCGTTGTTGAAGTACGCCGGGACCGTGACGACCGCGTCCGTCACCGGCTCGCCGAGGTACGCCTCCGCGTCGGCCTTCAGCTTCTGGAGGATCATCGCCGAGATCTCGGGCGGTGCGTACTCCTTGCCCTCGGCCTTCACCCGCGCGTCGTCGTTCGGCCCCTGAACGACTTCGTAGGGGACGATCTTCATCTCCTCGGAGACTTCGTCGAACTTGCGCCCCATGAAGCGCTTGATCGAGAAGATCGTGTTCTGGGGGTTCGTGACCTGCTGGCGCTTCGCGGGTGCGCCGACGAGCCGCTGGCCGTCACGCCCGAAGGCGACGACGGACGGGGTCGTGCGTCCGCCCTCGGCATTCGGGATGACGGTCGGCTCTGATCCCTCGAGGACGGCCATGCACGAGTTGGTCGTCCCGAGGTCGATGCCGATGGTCTTTGCCATATCTTGCTGCTCCTTGTCTGAGTCGTCGGATATCGAAAACCTGAGTCGCTACCGTAGCAGATCATGGTGGAGGAGACGTGACGCACGCTGAGAAGAAGTCACACGCGATGAGGCTCTTGAGTGACGCTGGGCTCGCGCGGATCAACCGTGCCGTCGTCTCCGGGCGCATCGTGCCGTACCTCATCGCCGTGATGTTCCTGATCATGACCGCGGGGACACTTGCGGTCGAGATTCTGAGCCCGAACAGCTTCCAGAGCTGGGGCGACGCAGCCTGGTGGGCTGCGACGACGGTGACGACGATCGGGTACGGGGACGTCGTGCCCGCGACGAGCGGCGGTCGGTTCATCGCGGTGTTCGTGATGTTCGCGAGCGTCGCGACCATCTCGCTGACGACGGCCGTCCTTACGGCGACATTCATCGCATACCAGCAGCGGCGGCTCGGACCGGACACTGCGCGCCACGAGGAGCTCGTCGAGAACCTTGCGCGCATCGAGCGGCAGCTCGAGCGAATCGAACAGCGTCAGCGGTAGATCCCGATCAGGACGCCACCGGCGACGACGAGCGCGGCCCCGGCCACGAGCCGTCGCCCTACGTGCTCCGACTGCCGCAGCACGAGCCACGAGAGCGTCACGCCCCAGAGCGACTCCGTCGCCACGATCGGCGAGACGACCGAGACCCGTCCGCGCGCGAACGCCTCGAAGAGGAAGACGTAGGACAGGCCGTAGCAGAGCCCGGCAGGAACGAACGCGCGCGCCGCCGGGACCGTCACCGCGGCCCGTCTCCACAGTACGAACACAAGGGCGACGACGGTTCCGGTCAGCATGGCGACGGAGGCGGCGAGGACGGGGTCGACGTCGGTCACATCGGTCACGAGCCAGCGAACGAGCGTGTCCCTCGTCGCGAACGCCGCCGTTCCGACGAGCGCATAGACCAGGCCAATGCGCTTGAAGTGCGCGGGTCTCGCACGGTCGCTCGCGAGGACGACGCCTCCCGTGACGATGAGCGCGGCGCCGACGAGGAGCCCGGCAACCAGCGGCTCGTCGAGGAAGATCAAGGCTGTCGCGACGGCGAACAGGGGCGCCGTGCCGACAGTGACCGACGTCCGCGAAGCACCAGCGTCGCGCACGCCGAAGGTGAACAGGATCTGTGCGACCCCCGGGGCCAACAGCCCTGCAAGGACGAAGGGCCAGGCGCTCGCGAGATCCCAGTTGCCGCGAGCGAGGGTGACGGCCAGCGTGACCGTCGCCGCCGGCACGATCGTGAACAGCGAGCCGACCTCGGGCGGAACACCCGTACGGAGCGCGATCCGCACGAGGACCGTCATCGCGCCGAACAGGAATGCGGAGACCGCGCCGAGAGCGACCGCGGTCACGCAACGGCTCTGCGGCGTGAGAACCGGCGAAGCGCGGACGCAGCGACGGGCTCGGCTACGAGGATCCCGGCCATCATCACGGCGCAGCCCAGCCAGCCGAGCCACCCGAGCACCTCGTTCGCGAGCAGGACCCCGGCGAGAGCAGCGAACGGCGCCTCCAGCGTGAACACGAGCGCTGCGCGGGCTGCCGTCGTCCGCGCCTGTACCCAGGTCGCGATGAGGTATCCGAGCGCGCCGGCGAAGACACCCGTGACGAGGAGCGCGCTCCAGACCGTCCGCCCGTGCGGCACCTCGAGGTCACCGAGCGCCAGCGCGATGGCGATGAACGCGACCGCCGACGTCGCCATCTGGAGGAAGGTCAACGCCCGCGGGTCGTAGCGCGGCGCGTAGCGCTCCATCGCTGTGATCTGGAGCGCCTGGAACAGGGCGTTCGCGAGGACGAGCAGGTTGCCCAGCGTGGAGCCGCCGGGGGCGCCGTTCAGGAGGAGCAGCCCGACGACGGAGAGCCCGATGCCGAGCCAGAGCGCGCGTGGGACGGCGGTCCCGAACGCGGTGAGGGCCAGGAGCGGGGCGAACACGACGTAGAGGCCGGTGATGAAGCCCGTGCTCGCCACCGTCGTGCGGTCGAGCCCGGCCGTCTGCAGCGCGTAGGCGGTAGCGAGGAGCGCGCCGACTCCGATGCCGACGAGGTACCCGGACCTGGGAAGGGTGCGCAGCGAGCCGATGGCGAACGGAGCGAGGACGACGGTGGAGATGGCGAAGCGGACGGCGAGGAACGCAAAGAGTGGATAGAGCGCGATCGCGTCCTGAACCTGGACGAAGGTGACCCCCCAGATCACGGTCACCCCGACGAGGGCGAGGAGAGGGCCGGGCCGGCGCACCGGCGGGATTCTCTACGCTCTCCGAGTGGCGGTCACGGGCGCACTCGTCGACACATTGGGCCGGCCGGTCCGCGATCTCCGGATCTCGGTCACCGATCGCTGCAACTTCCGCTGCGTCTACTGCATGCCGAAAGAGGTGTTCGGCCGCGAGTACCGCTTCCTGCCGCGTCGCGAGCTCCTCACCTTCGAGGAGATCGAGCGCGTCGCCCGCGTCTTCGTCGACCTGGGTGTGACGAAACTGCGGATCACGGGCGGCGAGCCACTCCTCCGCCGCGACCTCGAGCACCTCGTCGCCGCACTCGCGGCGCTCGACGACGACCTCGACGTGACCCTGACGACGAACGCAGCGCTGCTGACGCAGAAGGCGCAGGCGCTCGCAGACGCGGGGCTCTCGCGGATCACCGTCAGCCTCGACTCGCTCGACGACGAGGTCTTCCGAGCGATGAACGACGTCGACTTCCCGGTCGCTCGCGTCCTCGCCGGGATCGATGCCGCCGCGGCCGCGGGCCTCCCGGTGAAGGTCAACGTCGTCGTCAAGCGCGGGCTGAACGAAAGCTCCGTCCTCGACATCGCACGCCGGTTCCGGGGTACCGGTCATTCGGTGCGCTTCATCGAGTTCATGGACGTCGGTGCGACGAACGGCTGGCGCATGGACGACGTCGTGCCCGCGGCCGAGATCGTGTCGACGATCGGTGCCGAGTTCCCGCTCGAGCCCGTTGCCGCGGCGTACCGGGGTGAGGTCGCCGAGCGCTACCGCTACCTCGACGGCGCCGGCGAGATCGGCGTCATCGCCTCCGTGACGCAGCCCTTCTGCGGCGACTGCACGCGAGCGCGCATCTCCGCCGACGGAAAGCTCTACACGTGCCTGTTCGCAGTTCGCGGGCACGACCTGCGGGCGCTCCTCCGCTCGGACTCGGCCCCCGACCTCGAGGAGACGATCCGCGCGGTCTGGACGCGGCGCAGCGACCGCTACTCCGAGCTCCGCGCCGCCGACACCTCGAGCCTGCGCAAGGTCGAGATGTCCTACATCGGCGGCTAAGCCGTCGGCTCGGTCGCAGCGGCCGCGGCGATCGGCCTCTGCCTCGTGAACAACCCGCGGCCCGGCTCGAGGCTCGTCCCACCCGAGCGCAGGATCACCGCGACGGAGACGAGGACGGCCGCGCCGGCGACGGCCATCTGTGCCGTGATGTCCTCGCCGAGGATCACCCAGCCGAGTGCGACCGCGACGATCGGGTTGACGTAGGCGTAGGTCGAGACGAGCGAGATCGGCGCCACGCGCAGCAGCCACACGTATGTGGTGAAGCCGACGAAACTCCCGACGACGATGAGGTAGGCGAGCGCGAGCACCGCATCCTGCGTCCACTTCGCCTCGCCCACCTCGCCCGAGATCAGCGAGTAGCCCGCGAGCAGGATCCCGCCGCACAACGATGCGAGCCCGGCCGAGACGATCGGGCGCTTCGGCAGCGGTGCGCCGCGTGAGTAGAGCGAACCGACGGCCCAGCACATCGCACCGAGGACGATGACGAGCGCGCCTACCCGGTCGATCGAGCCCTCGCCGAACGGGTCGAACAGGAACGCGAGACCGACGAACCCGATCGCGATTCCGACATACGCCATTGCGGGGAGCCGCTTCCCGAACCCGATGCGGTCGAAGAGCGCCATCCAGATCGGGATCGTCCCCACGAGCAGCGCAGCCACACCTGCGGGAACGGTTTGCTGCGCCCACGCGAGCGAGCCGTGACCCGTCACGAAGAGAAGGCCGCCGAACACGAACGCGGCCGCAATCTGGCGCCGCCCGATCCGGTCGCCCGCGCGATCGCCGCGCGGAAGGGACAGAGCCAGGAGCACGCCCCCGGCGATCAGGTGCCTCACCGACATCGCGAGGAACGGCGGCAGGTCGCGGATGACGATCGCGAGGGCGACGAAGGTCGAGCCCCACACGACGTACAGCGTCACGAGGGCGAGCCACACCCGCACGCCGTATCGAGACGCCATCGCATGATCCTGCCGACGGTGGGCCATCGGCTCAAGTCGGCCCGATCCCGACGTCGATCAGCATCGCTGATCACGGCGGCGGCAAGGGCGGCGGCAGCGCGCACACGCGGACATGGATGCGCCGACCGTCGGGCTGGATCCGGTCGCCGTCGAGCCCGGCAACTACATCCAAGCGCCCATACCGTCAGCACCGGGAACCCGAAAGCCGGCAGGAGCCTCCGACGACGGCCTGCCTCGTTAGAATCGAACCCTCGTGTCGAGCATCGTCGCCGAAACTTCGCGGCGCCTCCCACGCGGCTGGGCGCACCTCGCCTTCCAGTTCGTGATCTGGATGGGCTTCTACGTGGTGTACCAGGTCGTGCGGGGAGCGGCCGACCGCAGCGTCACGCACGCTTTCCAGAACGGCGAGGCGGTGCTCCGCACCGAGAACCACCTGGGCGCGCTCTTCGAGCCCACAGTCCAGCGGGTCGTCGACACCTCGACGATTCTCGTCACGCTGACGTCGTACACCTACTGGCTCTCGCAGTTCGCGGTCGTCGGCGCCACGCTCCTCTGGGTGTACTTCAAGCACCACGAACGCTTCGCAGGCTTCCGCAACTGGCTGATCGTCGCGAACCTCGTCGGTCTCGTCGGCTACATCCTCATGCCGACCGCGCCGCCGAGGATGTTCCCCGAGTGGGGCTTCGTCGACACGCTCGCGCAGTACTCGTCGGTCAACCACGACAGCGGCCTGATCGCCTTCGCCTCGAACCCGTACGCGGCGATGCCGAGCCTCCACTCCATGGACGCGCTGATCGTCGGGATCGTCATGTACAGCCTCGTGCGCTCGAAGATCACGAAGGCCGTCTGGCTCGCTTGGCCGTTGTGGGTCGGGTTCGCGGTGATCTCCACGGGCAACCACTACTGGCTCGACGTCGTCGCGGGCTTCGCTCTCGCGCTCGCAACCGGGTTCCTGCTCCGGCAGACGCGCGTACTGCGGGGCCGCCTGCACTTGCGGCGCGCGTGAGCGACCGACAACCCGCGCCCGAGCCGCGGGTGAGTCAGCTAGACCGCGTCAAGCAGGAGTACACGCAGGCTGCGCGCGAGATCCTCCAGCGCTCCATGCGTGGGGTCGCCCGGACGAAGTTGACCCCCGACATGCTCACGCTGACGGGGGTCTCGCTCTGCCTCGCGGGCGCCGTACTCGTCGGGTTCGAGGAGCGCAACGAGAAGCTCTTCTTCTGGCTCGGCGGCCTCCTCTTCGTCGTCGGCTCGATCGCGGACATCCTCGACGGCGCGCTCGCCCGGGCCGCGAGCAAGGGCACCGTCTTCGGCGCGTTCCTGGACTCGACTTTCGACCGGCTCGGTGAGGCGGCGATGCTCACGGCGATCGGGCTCGTGTTCATGCGCGACGGCAACGAGGTCGCGCTCGTGGCGACGTTCGCGGCCGTGATCGGCTCCTTTCTCGTCAGCTACACGCGCGCGAAAGCGGAGGCCCTCGGACTCCGCGGCGACGTCGGCTTCGGCTCGCGCGTCGAGCGCGTCGTGCTGATCTCCGTCGGGCTCGGCCTCGCCCCGTGGGGATGGCTCCAGTGGCCGATCTACATCCTCGCCGCGATGGCGTGGGTCACGGTCGCGCAGCGGATGCTCTTCGTGCGCCGGCAGCTTCGGGAGCTCGCCGGGCAGACCTGACATGTGACGAACGGCGGCGCCGGTAACTGCACGCTCGAGCAGCTCTACGAGCTCGCGAGGAAGCGGGACATCCGCGGTCGCGCGAAGATGGGCAAGTGGGACCTGTTCCGCGCGCTGCGGGCATAGGACGGTGACATGCGCTAGAGTGCTAGCAGTTTGACTGCTAGCACTACTGAGAAACGAGCGGGCATCCTGGTCAGGATGCCCGCTCCCTTGAAGGGGGCGCTTGTCCGAGAGACAGCGAGGCGATCCTCGAACCTCAACGACGTGGCCGTCGGCATCCTCGCGGACGCCTTCGCCGTCCCCTACACGCCGACCGGCCGTCGCCGCACGGTGCTAGCAGGTGGAAGTCCCGTGATCCTGCTCCGCGTTCCGCAGGAGCTGAAGAGCGAGATCCACGCCGAGGCGTCGCGCCGCGACTCCAACGCGAACGACGTCATCCTCTCCGCGCTCGCCGACGGCCTCGGCGTTCCCGCGCAGAGCAATCGCAAAGGAAGGAAGCTCATGGCAAGCCAGAACGGGTCGAAGAACGGCGCGCGCGCGAAGGACAAGGTCCGCGTCGCGATCATCGGCGTGGGGAACTGCGCCAACTCGCTCCTGCAGGGGGTCGAGTACTACAAGGACGCGAAGCGTGAGGACGCGGTCCCCGGTCTCATGCACGTCGACCTCGGCGGGTTACCACATCTCCGACATCGAGTTCACGGCCGCGTTCGACGTGGTCAAGGGCAAGGTCGGGGTCGACCTGGCCGACGCAATCTGGGCGCAGCCCAACGACACGATCAAGTTCGCCGACGTGCCGAAGACGGGCGTGAAGGTGTCCCGCGGCATGACGCACGACGGCATCGGCAAGTACCTCTCGCAGGTCGTCGAGAAGGCCCCCGGCTCCACGGACGACGTCGTCGGGATCCTCAAGGAGACCGGCACCGACGTCGTGGTCAACTACCTCCCCGTCGGCTCCGATGCCGCGACGAAGTGGTACGCGGAGCAGATCCTCGAGGCGGGCGTCGCGATGGTGAACTGCATGCCGGTCTTCATCGCGCGCGAGCCGTACTGGCAGAAGCGGTTCGAGGAGGCCGGCGTGCCGATCATCGGCGACGACATCAAGTCGCAGGTCGGCGCGACCATCACGCATCGTGTCCTCACCACGCTCTTCGGCGATCGAGGCGTCCACCTCGACAAGACCATGCAGCTGAACGTCGGCGGCAACTCCGACTTCCTGAACATGCTCGAGCGGGAACGGCTGGAGTCGAAGAAGATCTCGAAGACGAACGCAGTGACCTCGATGCTGGACTACGACATCGGCGATCGCAACATCCACGTCGGCCCCTCGGACTACGTGCCCTGGCTCACCGACCGCAAGTGGGCATACATCCGCATGGAGGGCTCGTCCTTCGGCGACGTGCCGCTCAACGTCGAGCTAAAGCTCGAGGTCTGGGACTCGCCGAACTCGGCCGGGATCGTGATCGATGCCGTCCGGCTCGCGAAGCTCGCATTGAACAACGGCATCTCGGGCTCTCTCGAGGCGCCGAGCGCGTACCTCATGAAGTCCCCTCCGAAGCAGATCCGCGACGACGAGGCGCGCGAGGACATCGAGCGCTTCATCGTCAAGAACGCGGTGACCAAGAAGGCGGCGGCAAAGGCGTGAGCCGGCGCCGGCTCGCCCGGATCTTCTGAATCGGCGCGGCGGCGTGTCGACGTCGCCGCCGCGCTACTTGTCACCGATGGTCGAGGTCACGATCAAGGCGAAGGCCAACGGCCCCTACAAGTCGAGTTGCAACTTGTAATTTGCGGAGGGTGAACCTGCGCATTTGCTTCGTCACGCCGTTCGCGTGGTCGCAGCCGCACGAGATAAACGCTCACGTCGCGGGGGCCGCAGAAGCGCTCAGAGCTCGCGGTCACGAGGTGACTGTGCTTGCGCCGTCGTCGCGAGCGCGCGACCTCCTTGCGGGCCGCCGCGCGCTCCAGCGCGGCGACGACCTGGACGTGATCGCGGTGGGCCCCTCGGTCCCGCTGTCTCGTCGAACGAACATCGGCGTGCCGGTCGCCGTGCGGGCGAACCTCCGCCTCGCGTTGACGACGGGCCGCTTCGACGTCGTGCACGGCTTCGAGCCTGGTCTCCCGAGCCTCTCGTATCTCGCCCTCACGACGACGCAGGCGCTCACGGCCGCGACGTTCTTCTCGGTCGACCGCCTCGGCTATCCGGCGAGAAGGTCCCGCCGCGACCGTCTCCGTACGCGCGTCGACGCACTGCTGGCGACCTCTCCCGAGACCGCGGAGGCGGCAAGCGAGCGCTTCGAGGGTGAGTACCGGGTCGTACCTCTCGGAATCGATCTCGAGACCTTCGCGCCGGAGACGAAGCGCGACCTCATCGCGGCCGAGCTCGAGGTCGCCGGCCGTCCTACGACACGGGCTCTGCTGCGCATGCTGAAGGGCCTCCCCGAATGGGAGGCGACACTCCTCCACACGAAGCCGCTCGGGTTCCGGCCGGCGATTCCGCGGTCGGTCCGCGGCCGCGTTCGCGTGAAAGCGGTGCGGACTCCCCAGCAGCGCGCGGCCGCTCTCGGCCCCGCGGCGATCTTCGTCCCTGCGCCGGGGGGCGAACAGCGACTCGCCCTCGAAGCGGCCGCGTGCGGCGCCGCGATCGTCGAGAACCACGAGGACGCCGAGCGACTCGCGCACGACAAGAGCCGCCGTGAGCGCGACGCCGCAGCTGCGCTCCGACACGCGGAGACGCAGAGCTTCGGCGCGCTCGCGGACGAGCTCGACGCCGTCTACTCGCGTCTCGCGCGGAAGCGCCGCGCGCGTCCCGAACAGGACGTCGACCCCATGGCCGATCGAGACTGGATCGCGATCGACCTCCACATGCACACTGACTGGTCGCACGACTGCTCGATCCCGGCGGAGGATCTCGTCGATCACGCCGAGGCGATCGGACTCGGAGGGATCGCGGTCACCGACCACAACGTCTTCGGTGGGGCGCTCGAGGCCGCCGAGCACGCCAGCGGTCGCGACCTGATCGTGATCCCCGGCGAGGAGGTGAAGACCGACAACCAAGGGGAAGTGATCGGTCTCTTCCTGCACGAGGAGATCGAGCGCGGCATGACGTTCGCCGACACGATCGCGGCGATCCGCGAGCAGGGAGGCCTCGTGTACGTGCCGCACCCGTTCGACCGCCTCCACTCCATTCCCGACCCGGCAACGCTCCACCGCCACCTCGCCGAGATCGACGTCTTCGAGGTCTACAACGCGCGACTGCTCCGCGACTCGTTCAACGACGAGGCGCTGCGCTTCGCCCGCAAGTACCGCCTGCTGCGGGGGGCAGGATCGGATGCCCACGTCCTCCAGGGCGTCGGGACCGGAGCGGTTCGGATGCGCCGGTTCGAAGGCCCCGAGGAGTTCCTCCTCTCGCTCCGCACGGCGGAGATCCTCCGCCGTCCGAAGTCGCTCGCCTACCTCCAGTCGCTCAAGTGGGTCGCGCAGGTCAAGGAAAAGGTTCGCTGAGCGAGAAGGGTGGTCCCGACTCCGTGCCCGCCGCTGTGCCCACCGACGAGATCTACGAGCGGTATCTGAAGAAGGCGATCTCCGAGATCAACGACCTCGGGGACGAGCTCGCACGCGCCGGTGACGAGCTGCGTGTCCCGGTCGTCGGCTCGGGTCATCCACTCGCGGACATCATGCTGCTGAAGTTCTCACCGCAGCCGTCCGAGATCCAGGAGGGCGTCGCATTCTTCGGCCGCTCCGGCCAGGCCGTGCTCAAGTCGCTGCAGCGACTGCACGTCGACCCGCTCGCCGTCTACGGCACGAACTGCCTGAAGTTCGGGACGGAGGACCCCGAGGACGCGGCCGACTGGCTGACACGCGAGCTCCACATCGTCCAGCCCAAGCTGCTCGTCGCGATGGGCGAGCGCTGCGTCGCATTCGTCGACGAGCTCGCATTCCCGCTCTCGGACCGGCTGGACGCGTCCTCGCTCGGGGCGGTTCAGCGCTTCACGCCGACGATCCAGGCACTCGTCACGCCGGACGTCGACGAGGCGCTCGACGAGGCTCCTGCGAAGACGGCGTTCTGGAACGCGTTCAAGGCGCTCGGCCCCTGGTGGGCGGAGCAGCCTCCTTACTGAGCCGGCGCCGGGCCGCCGCGCTCGGCATCGTCCTCGTCGGCCTCGTCGGGTATGGGGCCGTTGCGCCTCATCTGCCAGGCCTCCCTTCGGGCGTCGACGTCGCCTTCCACGCTGTCGTCGTGTTCCCCGCGTTCGCCGCCGCGATCTGGCTCGCCCTGCCGCTTGCTCGGCTGGGGTCGATTCAACTGGTCGTCCTCGCGCTCGGCGCAGGAGCCCTTGCCCTTGGCCTGACCGTGCTCGACGTGGACTCGGCGGCCAACGTCGCGAAGCTCGCGTGCTTCGCGCTGGTCGGCTTCGGCTTCCTGACGCTCTTCGAGGAGCTGTGGTGGCTGGTGCTCGTCGCGGTGCTCGTGCCGTGGGTCGACATCTGGTCGGTCGCCGCCGGCCCAACCCAGTACGTCGTCGAGGAGCGGCCGGGAATCTTCGAGAAGGTCGCTGTCGCGTTCCCTACCCCCGGCGAGACGGCGACCGTGAACCTCGGCCCCCCGGACGTCATCTTCTTCTCGCTCTTCCTCGCTGCGGCCGCCCGCTTCGCGCTACGAGTTCCAGGCACGTGGATCGGGATGACCGCCTGCCTGGCTGCGACGGTCGTGCTCGTCTGGTCGTGGGACAGCGTCGCCGGGCTACCGGCGCTGCCTGCCGTGTGTCTCGGCTTCCTGCTCCCGAACGCAGACCTGCTCTGGCAAGAGGTCAGGAAGGCACGCTCGCGCTCGGCCGAGCAAGGCTGAGCGTCGACACCGACTCCACGTGCGGCGTGTGCGGGAACATGTCCACGGGCCGGCAGCGCTCGAGGACGTACCCGTACTCGTCGCGCAACACCTGCAGGTCGGATGCGAGCGTCGTCGGGTTGCACGACACGTACACGATCCGCGGCGCGCCGAGCGCTCCCGTACGACGCAGCGCCTTGCCCGCCAGGCCGGCACGAGGGGGATCGACCACGACGACGTCCGGGCTGCCAGCCTCCTCGCGAAGCTCCTCGATCGACTGCCCGACGTTGCCGGCGAAGAAGCGCGCGTTCTCGATCCCGTTCAGCTCGGCGTTCTCGATCGCGCACGCAACGGACTCCTCGGAGATCTCGAGCCCCCACACCGCCCGTGCGCCACGGGCCAGCGCGAGCCCGATCGTCCCCGTCCCGCAGTAGAGGTCGTAGACGTTCTCGTCACCCGCGAGCGCCGCGTACTCGCGCGCGAGCTCGTAGAGGCGCGCTGCCATCTCGGTGTTCGTCTGGAGGAATGCAGAGGGACGCACGCGGAAGGTCAGGCCGAGGATCTCCTCCTCGATCGCGTCCTCGCCCCAGAGGAGCCTGGTCGGAAGGTTCGTCTGTTCGGCCGGCGTGTCGTTGATCGCCCAGTGAATCGATCGCACCTGCGGAAAGCGGCGGAGCACGTCGACGAAGTAGCCGGCCTCGAAGCGCTCGCCCGGTGCCGTGACGAGCACGACGAGCGCCTGACCCGTGTTCCGGCCCTCGCGGACGACGAGGTGGCGGAGATATCCCGCGCCGCTCTCCTGGTCGTATGCGTCGAGCAGCTCCTCACGAGCCCACTCGCGAACGGCGAGCCGGATGGCGTTGCCGACCTCTGTCGTGAGGAGGCACTCCTCGATACCGATCACTTCGTCCCAACGCCCGGCGCGGTGGAACCCGAGGTCTATCCCGTCCTCGCCCGCCGTGAACGAGTACTCGAGCTTGTTTCGATAGTGGTACTCGGACGACGCGGGCACGATCGGCTCGAGCGGCGGATCGGGAAAGCGACCGATACGGATGAGCGCGTCGCGGACCTGACGCTCCTTCTCGGCGAGCTGCACGTCGTAGGCGAGGTGCTGGAACCGGCATCCGCCACAGGTACCGAAGTGGCGGCACGGCGCGTCGACACGGGCAGCGCTCGGCTCGACGAGCTCGGTGACGACGCCTTCGGCAAAGCCGCGCTTCACCTTCGTGACCCGGGTACGGACCGTGTCGCCGGGAAGGCCGCCGCGCGCGAATACGACGAACCCGTCGTGACGCCCGACGCCGTTGCCGCCGTAGGCGAGCGAGTCGATGCGGAGCTCGAGCTCCTCTCCCTTTCTGACGGGCGCGGCCATCGCCGACCCAGCCTAGCGCCGGGCTACGTGATGTCCCGCCGCCGGGTGCGAACGAACGCAGCGATGCTCGCGACGACGGCCCAGCCGAGCGAGACCGCGACGGAACGGGCCCACGCGGAGGTGTGGCTTGACGAGTCGACGGCTCCGCCGAGCGCGGCGGCGGGGAGGTATTCCGCAACACGGTCCAGATCGAGGAGCCCGAGCAGAACCCAGCAGATCGGCTCGAGGACGAAGATCCACAGGAGCGCACCGACCAACGCGCCGACCTGGGAGTGGACGGCCCCTCCGATGGCGGCCCCGAGAATTCCGGCAATCATCGTCGCGAGGAGTGCCCGGCCGACGCCATCCGACACTTCGCCGAGCTCGAGCGGCACGTCGAGGATGCCGAGCCAGATCGCAGCCGTCGTTGCGACCACGACGAGCATGCCGAGCATGAGCGCGGCCCCGGTGGCCGCGCCGGTGACGAGCTTCACGGCGACGAAGCGACCACGCCTGGGCGTCGCCAGCAGCGTCCGGGCAATCGTCCCGTGCCGGAACTCGCTCGTGACGAGGAGGATCCCCATGAGCAATGCGAGGACGGATGCGGGGAACGCGGCGTCGAGCACGAGCCGGAACTGGAACTCCGGGTCGAGGCGCTCTCCGGCCTGCGCCCCGCCGATGTTCCCGGCCGCGAAGAGGCCGGCGAGACCGAGCGCGACGAGACCGAAGCCCCACGTCGAGCGCAACGTGCGGAGCTTCAGCAGCTCCGCTGCGAACAGTCGGGTCACGCGCCGCGCTCCCCGGGGTCACCCGTGAGCTCGAGGAAGACCTCCTCGAGCGACGCCCGCTCGACCGAGAGCTCGTGCAGGACGATCCCGTGCTCAGCTGCGATCTCGCCCACTCGCTCCGGCGGCGCGTTCACGATGAGACGGCCGTCGCCGGCGTCGGTGGCGTCGATGCTCGCGCCGGCAAGCCTTGCCGCGAGCTCACCTGCGGTCGGCGAGCGCACCATGGTCGAGCCGGCCGCCATCGCTTCGACCTCTGTCATCGCGGCGCGCTGGATGAGCTTCCCGCGGTGGATGATCACGACCTCGTCGACGGTCTGAGCGACCTCCGAGAGCACGTGGCTGGAGACCAGGATCGTGCGGCCTTCGCCTGCAAGCGAGCGCAGAAAGTCACGGAGCCAGCGGATGCCTTGTGGATCGAGGCCGTTGGCGGGCTCGTCGAGCAGGAGCACCTCGGGGTCGCCGAGAAGCGCTGCCGCGAGACCGAGTCGCTGACGCATCCCGAGCGAGTAGCCCTTCACACGTCGCCGTCGCGGCCTCCCGCAGGTCGACGAGCGCCAGCACCTCGTCGACTCGGGAGCCGGGGATTCCGCCTGCAAGCGCGAGCACACGAAGGTGGTTCCGACCCGACCGGCCCGGGTGGGCGTCGAACGTCTCGAGCAGCACACCGACCCGCCGAACCGGATCTTCGAGCTCGCGGTACTGCCGCCCGAGGACGGCCGTCCTCCCGGCGGTCGGCAGGACGAGCCCGAGAATCGCCCGCATCGTCGTTGACTTGCCGGCACCGTTCGGGCCGAGAAAGCCCGTGATCCTGCCCGGCTCGACCGAGAAGCTGAGGTCGTCGACGGCAAGCGTCGAACCGAACCGCTTGGTGAGGCCCTCGACCTCGATCACTGCAGCACGCCGACGAGGACCGAACGCTCGCGCGGCCCGTCGAACTCACAGAAGAAGATGCCCTGCCACGTCCCGAGCGCGAGCGAGCCGTCGTCGCGAAGCGGCACGACCACACTCTGCCCCATGAGGGCGGCGCGGACGTGGGTCGGGGCGTTCTCCTCCCCGGGCTCGACGTGCTCCCACGGCCAGCCGTCGTCGACCATGCGCTCGAGGGCCGCCTCGAAGTCGCGCGCGACTGCCGGATCGGCGTGCTCGTTGATCGTCACGCCGGCCGTGGTGTGCGGCACGTAGACGAGGACGGCCGAGCCGCTCTCGCCGTCCATCGCGTCGCGCACCTCGCGCGTGATGTCGAGGACGTGGCTCCGCCGCGCGGTGCGCAACCGGATCTCGTGCACGTGCTCCCCGCTAGAGCGCGCCGCCGGCAGCGGGTGGCGCGCCCACCTCGAGCGGGTTCTCTCCCCCCGCCGACCGGCTCAGATACTCCTCGACGGTCAGCAGGTTGTCCTTGCCGCGATCGACGATCGCGAGGAGCTCGGTCATGGACGCGACCTCCTCGCGCTGCTCCTGCAGGAACCAGTGGAGGAACTGCTCGCCGACGAGCTCGCCCTCGTCGCGTGCGAGCTTCACGAGCTCGACGATCTGCTCGGTCACGCGCTTCTCCTGCGCGAGAGCGAGCGCGACCGGCGCAACGGCGTCCGCGAAGCCCGTCTGCGGCGCGTCGATTCCGGGGGTGACGACGTCCTCGTCCGCGTCGAGGAGGTACTGCACCATCATCATCGCGTGATTTCGCTCCTCCACCGCCTGGCGGTAGAAGTGCGCCGCGAGCCCGGGGAGCGACTGCGAGTCGTAGTAGACGGCGACGGCGATGTACTGCTGCGACGCGGAGAACTCGTTGCGGATCTGCTCGTTGAGCCTGGCTCCGAATGACGGCATGCGCCGACTTTACACAGAGGTCGGCGACGGGACGCAGCTCCGGGTCACGCCGCCTGGGGCCTCTCGAGCAAGCAGTTCATTAGCATCGCACGGTGGCGGGGGTGCCGAACGAGCTGAAGGGCCGCAGCCTCACGCGGATTGCGGCGTGGTCGCGTGACGAGCTCGCGCTCCTGCTCGAGCTCGCCGACGAGCTGAAGGCGGAGCGCGCGCGCCGCCCGGAACTCCGCGTCCTCCCGGGCAGGACGATCGGTCTCATCTTCCACAAGCCCTCGACCCGGACGCGGGTCGCCTTCGAGGTCGGCATCGCCGAACTCGGGGGCATGGCGCTCTTCCTGCCGGCGGCGGAGCTGCAGCTCGCCCGCGGGGAGTCGTTCAGGGACACGGCCCTCGTCCTGTCGCGGTTCCTCTCGGCGCTCATGATCCGCACGTTCGACCAGGAGGAAGTCGAGGAGTTCGCCGAGCACGCGTCCATTCCCGTCATCAACGGGCTGACGGACGAGAGCCACCCGCTGCAGGCGCTGTCCGATGCGATGACGCTGCGCGAACGGTTCGGCACGCTCGAGGGCCTTCGCGTTGCGTACGTCGGGGACGGCAACAACGTCTGCCACTCGCTCATGCGCATCGCAGCCCGGTTCGGCTTGGACTTCGTCGCCGCCACGCCCGCCGGCTACGAGCCGTCGGCCGCGTTCGTGGAGGCCGCAGCGGAGGATGCCCGCGCCAACGGGGGCAGCGTCTCCCTCGTCGTCGATCCCCGGGAGGCGGCCAGCGGCGCCCATGCCCTGTACACCGACGTCTGGGTGAGCATGGGACAGGACGCGGACCGCGATCGGCGTCTCCACGATCTCGAGCCATATCGCATCGACGCCGAGCTCCTCGCCCTGGCAGACGCCGACGCCGTCGCCATGCACTGCCTGCCCGCACACGTGGGTGAGGAGATCGCGGCCGACGTCCTCTACGGGCCCCGCTGTCTCGCCTGGGAGCAGGCCGAGAACCGGCTGCACACCCAGAAGGCCCTGATGGCGCTCGTGATCAGGTGACCTTCGAGGACCACGTGCGCGCGGCGCTCGACGAGCTCCCCCCGCATCTCGCCGCCGCGCTCGAGAACGTGGCGGTCGTGGTCGAGGACGAGAACCTGGAGGATCCGGACCTGCTCGGCCTGTATCACGGCGTTCCGCTTACCGAGCGGGGCGACATGGCCGGCATGCCACCCGACACGATCTCGATCTATCGACTTCCGCTCGAGGAGGCCTTTTCCGACCACCCAGACGAGCTCCAGGAGGAGATCCGGATCACGGTCTTGCACGAGCTGGCTCACTACTTCGGCATCGACGAAGATCGTCTCGCGGAGCTTGGATACGACTGAAAGCGGGAATGAGTCCCCCATGCGAGACGTTTCAACCCGCGTGACACCCGACCAGATCCATAGCGAGATCGAGCGCATCTCGGAGGAGCGCCAGGAGCTCTGGCAGCGCCTCGCCGATGGGCTCGACACCGACGTGCAGACCCAGCTCAAGGATCTCGATGCGCGCCTGACGGAGCTCTGGCAGTCGCTTCGCGTCGAGAAGGCACGCCTCCGCTTCGGCGAGCGCGAAGAGATCGTGCGTCGCGCACGCGCCGAAGAGCGCCTCGAGCGCGCGGCGTAACCTCGAAGCAGGAGATCGGCCGACACGCGCGCATATCATCGGCGCGTGCCCCTGTTCGGGAAGCAGAGGAACGAGCCGGTCTCCATCCAGAGCGAGCAGGAGCGCCTGCTCGCAATTCGGATCGCCGCCGAGGAGGAGCTCGGACGCCTCCGCCGCGAGCTAACCGAGCGGGTCGCGGCCGTCGAAGCGCGTGAGCGCGAGCTCGCCGACGCGATCGGCCGTGTGCGCCAGGGCTCGGGACGGTCGACGAGCCCGGACGACAGGGCACTCGACCACGCGCAGGTGGGGCTTGCTGCGCACGCGCACGAGCTCAACAGGCGAGAGCGCGACCTCGAGGCCCGCGAGAGCGTGCTTTTCAAGATGGAGTCCGATCTCGCGCGTCGCGCCGCGAGCGCAGCGGAGACGCCGGAGGAGCGCCTTCAGCACATCGAGGAGCGCCTCGCGGCACTGCACGAGGCGGAGAAGGCGTTCGCGCGGACGCAGGCCGAGCTCGCCGCGCGGAGCGCCGACCTTGCGAGTCGCGAGGCGACACTCGCTGAGCAGGCGATTTCCGGCGCAATCGACGTCGGCCCGGCGATACCCAATCGCGCAGAGATGGACGAGCTCGACGAACGCCTGCGCCGGCTCGAGCGCGAGACTCGCGAGGCAACGAAGGAGCACGGGTTCGGTGACAGCCTGCGGGCGCTCGAGCACCGCGGGCTGCGGGGCACCTCACCCGCCGACTGACGTCTCTACACTGACGCTCTCCTGGGGCGTTAGCTCAGCTGGGAGAGCGCCGGCTTTGCAAGCCGGAGGTCACCGGTTCGATCCCGGTACGCTCCATCGCCGCAAACCCTGTATTCATGCGGGTTTGCGGCTTCCAGCCTTATCGCCAGACTCGCCGCTCGACGCCCATTCGGCGCCCAAACGATTCGCTCTCGTCTCGAGGCGCGCCCGAATCGACTCCTCCGAGTCGCGCGCCAGGTGCCCGTAGGTGCGGTCGATCATCGCAACCGACGTGCCCATGAGCCGCGCGAGCTCGAAGATCGAGCGCCGACTATGAGGAGGGCGACTGCGACGCGCCAGGGCTTGAACTCGCGGGCGCGTTGCTCGGGCGGAATGAGTTCGCGATTCCAGTAGCGCGTTTCAAGGCTTGCGTGCTTCTTATGCCGGCCTCGCGCGCGGTCGAAAGCGTTCGCGGACCCGTGAGCCCCATTCGCGCGAGCGGCCGGACACAGCGTTCAGCGCCCGACGCCAGTAGCTGAGCCGGCACGGCTTCGGGGAGCGACCATGCCGTAGTAGTACAAGCCGGAAAAGCCGGTGGCCGCCTAAGGCGGCCACCGGCCTGATCGCGTGCGTGAGTGCCGCAATCAATGAGCGAGTCGATATCCGCGGGTGAAGCGAACCGCCAGCGTCACCCCGAGCACGAGGAGCATCCCGAGGCCGAAGCCGATACCGAGCTGCGCCCAGTTCACGTCCCACCCAGAGGTCGATTCGAACTGTCCGGTGGACGGAACCTCAGGCGATTGAGCCTCCAGCTTCGCCTGCGACGCATCGCCGTTGTCGCGGACGACCGGCGCCGGCCGCACCGAGAGCTTCGCCTGCGCGGCGTCGCCCCCGTCGCGAACGACCTCGAAGGCAGGCTGGACTGCTAGCTGCGCACCGGTGGCATCACCGGCGTCGCGGATGATGACCAGAGGCGCAGATTGCGGAATCAGTCTCGCGGCAGTCGCGTCGCCGTGATCTCGAACGGTGAACAGGGAAGGCGACTGTGGAGCGAGCTTTGCGTTGGTGGCATCGCCGTGGTCGCGGTACGGCTCGCTGCCCCATGCAGTGGAGGCGGCGACTGCGAAGGCCGCGGCGACGACTGCGGTTGTGGTGAGCGTTCTCGGGATCATCGCTCCTCCTCTTGTGCTCCGGTGGCCTTGGTGACCACCTGCTCCCAGGCTAGGGAGCGAGCTGCTCGGCTGAAACGGGCGTGTCCCCCGTATGTGAGAGCGCGATCCCCTGTGTTTGGAACGCGCCTGCGAGCTCGGTGCGATGACGGATCCCGAGCTTCCCGAAGATGTGCGCGAGGTGCCCTTCGACTGTGCGGTCCGAGAGGAAGAGCGCGGCGGCGACCTCCTTGTTGGTCTTCCCTTGTGCCACGAGGGCCGCGATCCGCTCCTCGGCAGGCGTCAGCGCGCCGGGCGTCGCCGCGCGGCCGCTGATCCGCTTGAGCTCACCGCGCGCCCGCTCGGCCCACAGGGCTGCGCCGATGCGGTCGAAGACCTCGAGCGCTGCCTCGAGGGTCGTCCGCGCCTCGCGCCGCCGCTTCATTCGACGTTGCGCCACGCCGAGAGCGAGCAGCGTGCGGCCGCGGTCGAGCGGAAGATCGACCTTCACATGCAACTCGAGCGCCTCCTCGAACGCGGCCATCGCGGAGTCGAGGTCGCCCGCTGAGCCGCCAGCAAGCCGCGGCAGCGCGCGCAGTTTGCGAGCGCAGAGGCCCGCTCGAGACGCCGCGCGTTGCCCTCGTACCAGTCGAGGAGCTGGAGGGCTTCGTCCGATCGATCGAGCTCGATCAGCGCTTCGACGCGGTCCACGATGAACACGAGGAAGCCAGGCTCCGCGATGGCCTCGCGCTCGACGAAGGCTAGGAACTGCGCGCTGTGCCCTACTGCCGATCCGGTTCGCGGCACGCCAGCGAGAGATGGGTCATGCCTTGGGTCGCGAGAAGCTCGGCGTGGCGAGTCCGTCTCGGCGAGAAGTGACGAAACTCGATCGGCGGCCAAGCGTCGCGTCCTCCGCTCGACCGAGGTGCGCGGAAGCGAGACACTCGAGCCCGAGGTGGTTGGAAAGAGCGTGCGCTGCCCCGACTGCTCGGAGAGCTCTGCCCTTCGAGCGAGCGGGTGCGTGCACTCTCGAGCCGACCCAGCGAGCACTCGACTTCGCCCAGGAACATGAGAAGCAGCGGGACAAGCTCTCGTCGCCAAGCTCGGTCGCACGTTCGAACGCGTCCTGCAGCACCTCGTGCGCCTGCTCGACGTCGTCGTCCTGTCCATCGCCGACGGGCAGCGACGTTGGCAGCGGTTGCCGCAAGACCCGGCTCTCGGTAGCCGGCGTCTGAACCGCGAGCGCGCGATCGACCATGTCCCCGGCGGTCGCCGATCCGAGGAGAGTCTCGGCGAGCAGCTGTGTAGTTAGCGCCTCACCGACCAGCGCGCTGTCGCCGAGTTCGAGCCCGAGCTCGCACGCGCGCGCGGCGTAATGGATAGCCTCGGCGAGTCGCTCATGAAGGCGCAGGAAGCAGTTTGCAACGCCCTCGTGGGCAATGGCGAGCGTCCCCATGTCGCTCGCGGCAGCCTCGTCGACCGCTTGCATGAACAAGGCGGCCGCTTCGCTCTGCGATTCGTACGAGCGAACGCGAGCCAAGCGAGCGACGGCGTGCGCCCGCTCGCCGCCAGGCGCGAGCTGCAAGATCAGGCCTGCGGAGCTGTGCCTCGGCGCGCGGCGAATCCCCGGCCTCGAAGTGGAGGTAAGCGGCGTCGACCGCATCGGCGAATCCGCCTCGTCAGGCAGATCGTAGGCGTCAGCTCCCGGCCCGATCGAGGAGGAGTGCCGCGGGGCGAGGGCGCCTCGCCCGCGCGCGTGCACAGCGGCAGCCTCGAGACGACGGCAACGTCTCGTCCGGCTCTCGACATGGACGCAGCGAACTGCCAAGCGCGGGCTTCCGGGTCCTCAAGCAGATCGGCGAGGCGAGCGTGAACTGTATCGACGCCGCGGATCGGCCGGCTCCAGACGCCGGCGGCGAGCAACGGATGCGTGAAGCGGATGCGGACTGCCGTCGAGCTCGACGATGCCGGCGTCGAGAGCTGGGTCGAGCCCGGCGTCGGCGGTAATCCCGGAAGCGGCTTCGACCATCTCGTCCGTGGGATGCGCATATGCGGCGGCGGCGAGCAGGAAGTCACGGCTCTCTCGGGGAAGGGCCGTCAGGCGCGCATCGACGAGGTCGTGGAGCGAGTTCGGGACGGGTAGCGGTTGTCCGCTCGACCCAGACGCCGTGCCTCGCAGGGTCCTGACGATCTCGAGCGCATAGAACGGGATTACCTCCGGACGCCTGCTGGACCTCGGCCAGCAAGGGCCGAGGGAGCGTCGCACCCAGCCGGTCGCGATGAGGCGATGCAGGGCGGCCGCGATCGAGTGGCCCGACATCGAGCGCCGTCGCTCGCTCGCCGAGCGAGCGTCGCAACTCATCCAGCGATCCCGCTCGGAAGCCCCGTACGCCGAGCGAGCAGCAACCCGATCGGCTCGTCACGCAGTCGGCGTCCGGCGTACGCGAGAGCACCGGCCGACGCCGAATCGAGCCACTGCACGTCGTCGACGGCGACCAGAACGGCCCGCAAAGTGCCAGCGCCCGAACGCAGCCGGCAGCGCGACGCCCACCGCATGTGCATCCGGTGAGGACCCTCGACGTCCTCGAGGACGAGTGCACGCGAAAGTGCCGACCTCTGACCGGCCGGAAGCGGCTCGAGCGCCTCGTCGAGCACGGGGTCGAGCAGGTCGCCGAGCGCCGCAAACGACAGCGCCGATTCGCTCTCGGCCGGCTGCGCCTGCAGGGTGAGGAGCTCGCGCTCACAGCCGCCTGCAGAGTGGCCTACGCCAGAGCGTGGTCTTCCCCATCCCGGCCTCGCCCTCCAGAACGAGCGCCGCGGCTCCAGCCGGGACTCGTTCGACGAACTCCCGCAGGAACGCCAGTTCTCCATCTCGCCCTGCGATGACCTCGGCCATGAGCGTCGATCGTACGCCGGTCGGGTGCGGGAAAGGGGCCAATCCTTCCAGCGAGTTCAGCCGCCCGCCTCGAGCTCCCGCTCCTCGATCCGCAGGTAGCTCGCGAGGTCGGGCTAGGCGATCGAGTCATCACTCGTGAGCGGCGTCGGTGCGATCGCCACCTCGAGCAGCGCCGCCAGCGGTCCCGGCTCGGCCTCGACCCGAGCGGTGACGAGCGCCTCGCGCCCGTCCGGGAGAAGACCACATCACCCGGCTCGACGTTCGGCGCAGGGTGCTCGACAGTCCGAGGTCGTCGCCGGTCGTGTCGTGGAGGCGGTAGGTCGGCACGGGCCGCATCAGCCGTCAGCGAGCCAGCAGCTCGGCCAGTATCTCGTCGTGTCTGTGGTACGCCTCGAGGTGGCCCGCTTCCTTCCACGCGCGGAGATCGACGCCGTGCATCCGTTGGAGTAGGCGTCGCACGGCCGCGATCGGGGCATTGGCGTCGTGCTCACCATGCCACCAGGTCACGCTGCACTTCACGCCGGAGGGGTCAAAGTCCCACGGCAGCGTCAGCGCCATCCCTTCATCCGCCCAACCTTCGGCGCCTGGGCGAAGGGCCTCTGTCACGGACTCGATCAGCACGCGCTGCCAATCAGGGTCGTTCATCACTGCCTTGTCGCTCTCAGGCGCCGTTTCCATCACCGCGCGAAATCCTGCTAACGGATCGCCCAGCATCTGGTCCCGTATCGGGGCGATCAATGCGTGTAGGGCATCCCAACTTTCGTGCGCCGCGTGCCAGGCCTCCCGGTTGAGTTCGATCATTTCGCTCAGGTCAGGTTCTTCGACCGGCGCACCGCCAACCACCACTGTCACGGCTCGCACGCGCTCTGGGTGACCGGCCGCGAACGCGAGCGCGTGCGGGCCTCCTCCGCTGCCGCCACCGACGTGGACGACATCGAGGCCGAGATGGTCGAGAAGCTCCGCTGCGTCATCGGCGATCGCCGAGATGCCGCGCCCAGGCAGCCGACTCGATGCGCCGTAACCAGGTCGGTCGAACAAGATCACGCGCACGTGGTGCCGAGTCGTCAGGAGTCCTCGTGAGGATGGCGCGAGTAGCGCGAGCCGGGAGTGCCTTGAAACCTGAGGTGGGGACGGCCGTCGACCGGGCCGTACTCGTGCCATGCGAGCGTCCGCCCGTCTGGGAGCGTAGGCGCCCTTCGCCCACGGCGCGAGTATGACTCTTGAGGCTCCTTACCGATGAAACCTCGAACTCGTACGCCGAGTGGGAGGTCGGCGAGAGGGTGTCGTCGACGGGCGTTATCTCGCATCCGGCGCGCCGCACGCTCGAGCGGTAGTGTGGCGACGACCACAGGAGTTAGAGCGAGTACCGGTTTTGGCTTTTGCCTTCCGCTGCGCGTTCACGAAGCGTCGAGGGGAGGTAGAACATGCCGACCGGAACGGTGAAGTGGTTCAACGATGCAAGGGCTACGGCTTCATATCGCCCGACGATGGGAGCAAGGACGTCTTTGTTCACCACAGCGCGATCGGCGGCGAGGGGTTCAAGAGCCTCGCTGAGGGCGAAGAGCGTCAGCGTCTTCGCTTCGGTCTGAGCTTCGGGGGGCGCGGGCGCACCGCTCCGAGCAGTGCGCCCAGTTCCCATCGGCAAGCCCTGGGAGGCCTTGAAATCCGCGCTCTCACTTCGGGCACATTGCTGCTAGTGGCTGAACCGACGTGAACTGGCTAGGCGTTCCGGCGGAACGAGATCTTCAAGTCGTCGTCCCACGTCGTCTCATCGCGGGACAACTTCCAGAGACCGTCGATGGTGTCCCCGTCGTCGCTGAACGTGCCGGTGAACCGTTGGGAGAAGCCAGGCGCGTTCCGCCACATCCTCCAGATGCTGTCGCTGAAACTCACGCCGTAGACGCGGTAGACCCCGCGCGAGTCGAAGTAGTGCATCCCAAGCCCGTCCCCGAACTCGCCGCAGACGATCAGCGAGTCGGGAAACTCTGGGTGGTCGGTACGCGAACGCTGGAGCAGGAACCGTTCTCCCTCTAGCCACTCGAAGTCGGCCTGCCCGCCGACGACAGTCGTGGGTACCGCCGGGTGCATAGCTTCAGTCGTCCATGAGCCGATGAGCTCGTTCAGCGGTGCGAGCAAGTCGTCTCCCGGAGACGGCGTCGCCGGAAGCGTACGCGCGCAGGGGGGCAGCCTTTGGCGAGGTGGACGATCTCGTCGAGCGATGCTCGCTACCGCGGGTCCTGGTTCAGCCCGCCCGCCTCGAGTCCGCTCGAGCCTACGAGCCAACCGCGGCCGGTGCCTGAGCGGGCACGTCGATCTGCAGCGCCGCGTCCGCAACGCGAACCGCCGTTGTGGCGAACCCGAGCTCCTCGCGAACGATGTTCGCGCCCTGCACGAGCGCGGCGGCCTTGTACAGCGCGATGGGACGCGGCACACCCTGGCGGCGAAAACCGCAGTCGGAGGAGAGCACCAGGTGCTCGGGCTCGATGTGCTGCAGCGCCAGGCGGATGTCGGCTGCGACTTCGTCGACGGTTTCGACCTGCAGCGCGCGATGGCTGATCA
>CAVZNK010000012.1:0-72668 GCA_963776555.1 uncultured Gaiellaceae bacterium
ACCGCGAAAACGTAGCTCCGCCGCCGGGCTCCACGGCGTGCTCCGCGAGCACGAGGGGCGGCTGTGCGACGGGCTCGTTGACCCGGCTCTAAATAGGATCGCCTCACCCGACTTAGGAGGCGCGAGATGGCGTACGCGTACGTGACCGAGTTCGAGTGCGGCGACGACCGTAGCGCTCCAACTTCGACGCGTTTGTGAGCCGCATCCTCGACGAGGGCAAGCCGGATGGCGTTCTCCACTACAGCGCCGGCTTCGACGACAACGGCGTCTTCCGCACCTACCAGGTATGGCAATCCAGCGATCATCGGCAACGCTTCGTGAAAGAGCGCCTCGAGCCGTTTCTCGCGAAGGCCCCGTTGATCCAACGCGAGCCGGTCCCCCGAATCGCCAGTACGGGTACGAACTCCACTACACGACGGGATAGGGCGCGTTGCAAGCGGTCGGCGGCCTCCGCGGCGAGTTCGCCGAGTACATCAGCATCTGCGGATCGAGGAGCGCGAGGTAGAGACACGGGCTGAAGTCGCTTCGACCGTGCTGGCACCCGCACGGTGACGGGGCAGCACGCTAGGCGACCTAGGACAGACGATCGATGCTCTCTGCCTGGCACAGGGAGCGCGAATGCGCTGCCGCAACTGGAGGGAGATTCGAGCGATGAAAGCTCCGATCAAGCGAGCTTCCGGCGCAGCGCGTCGGCGGCGGGTGGCCGTAGCGGGTCTACTTGCGGTTGCGACAGCCGCGGCAGTCGCGTTCACTGCGGCTCAGGCGTTGGCGACGGCGGGCTCCGGCGCTGTCAGCACCTACATGGCTCGCGGGCCAGTGTCGCAGTCGGTCGTAATTGGGGTCCCGAAGTCCGCGACAGCCACGAAGGTCGTGCGGGTCCGCGTGAAGGGCAAGGTCGTGACGAGGCGTGTGAGCTTCACCTATCAAACGGTCACTCCTTTGATGTCTTGCGGAGAAGCCACGCCATGCGATACGGCCTACCAGCAACTGACGATCCCGCCCGGCGGGTACACCGGCTGGCATACGCATCCGGGACCGACGTTCGTCGCGGTCGCGCAGGGAGAGGGAACCCTGTACCACGGGATGTCCGGCTGCCCGTCGTTCAAGTACGCAGTCGGCGCAGGCTTCATGCAGCCGCCGACCGAGATCCACAACATGAGGAACGAGGGCTCGACGCCGCTGGTCCTGTGGGCCTTCTACGCGCTTCCTCCCGGGACCGCGAACACGGCGATCCGCATTGATCAGCCCCAGCCTGCGGAGTGTCCGAACATTCCGTAGTTGCTCGCGATTTCGGTCAGGAGCGGCGCCGTGGAGAGCGCCGCTCCTGCGCTTGTCCCGAGTCAACCCCTCTCCTACATCCCTCCCCCCATATCAGACTCCCTACTCTCCACCCCCTACCCCCTCTCTCTCGGCCTTCTCTCGCCCCACCCCCCACCATCGAGCGCCGGGCGTTGCGGCTGGCTGAGGATGCGGCGCGCGAGCTCCTGAACCTGCCGCTCGAGGATGCCCTGATGCTCGTTCACCTTTACGCGGAGCGGGGATCGCCGAAGTCCGAGAAGGCTGCGATGAGATGGCTCGCCCGCTACCTGGACGAGAGCTCGCCGACGCTGGCGCAGTTCTCGAGGGTCACGCAGGAGCTCGCTGCGCGCGTCGATCGCTGAGGAGATCAGAGGGACGATCCTCCCCGTAGCCCACCGACAAGGGTGCCGCAGAGACCGTCCCCCTGACCCGCTTCAGGCAGGAGATGCGCCACCTACGGAGGGCAGGTAGAGCAAGTTCGAGATGAGACTGCTGCACCATGCGGTGAACGGGAGGTGTTGGTCCGTCAAGAGGGCTGCGTCGTTCAGGATGACCCGGGATCCCAGGCGCAGAGCGGGTTTCTGGTGCACCTCCCGGTATGATGCCGAGTCCTGCTTCTTGCGATAGGAGCCTTTGACCACGAACGTGTGTGACGACGTCGTCGGACGGGCATTCTGCAGCCATGCCCGAGACCGATACCACGGAGAAAACCGGCACTCTTCTCGCGATTCCGCGCACCGTTGAGCGCGCCGCGGGAGACGTGGTCCACCAGGCATTCGAGCGCCTGCTCTCATCGGACGTCGAAGTCAAGACCGCTGCCGAGGCCAAGCGCCTGCTTGCGGACCACGAGGACACAGAGCAGATGACGGACACGATTCAGCGGTTCGTCGCCATCGCGACGCCGGTGGCTCGGATCGCGCTTCGTGGCGCACGGTTCACGCGCGTCCCGTGGGTGTTGGTGGCGTCGTCCGCCGTGTCGATCGGAGTGACCGTTAGAAACGGCGTCCGGGAGCTCCAGGCAATCGCCGCACTGTTGGCGCATCGTTTCGAGCAGGAGACGGCGTCGCCGCCCGATCCCGCGCTCCTTCGAAAGCTGACGCTGGAGCTCTATCTCAAGCCGCGCCGAGCTCCCGACGTCTCGGATCTGGGCCTGCCGCTCGCCCGGCTCGCCCGGCGCTGGATCGTGAGCGGAGCGCTCGGTCGGAACACTCGGAAGAAGACCGAAAAGGCCCTGGATGCGGCGGAGCGTCTCGACCTCGCGTCGGTGACGAGGCGAACGCCCATCGCGACCGGGCCAACGACGTCCACCTGATCGATGCCGTCGCGCCGGGCTGTCGGATCCGCGTGACCCCCTACTCATGAGATACGCCGTCAGCGGAAGCCAGGAGCCACTCGGCTCCGATGCCGTCAGCGGGTGGGGGCCTGCTCGTCGGGTGTCTTCGGACTGTCGATGAGCGACAGGGCGAGTTCGACGGCCTCGTCGAGGGTCATCGCGCCTCCTTCCGACCGGGCTGCGACGAGTGCGGGGTCGTTGTCGTCGAGGACGTTGGCGATCCGCGTGCGCAGTTCCCGCTCGAGCGGGTCGGGGGACCGTACCCGACCTCCTCGCGAAGCGCGTCGGCCGCGCCAAGCAATCGCGCAGCGCGGAGCGTTCCCCCACTTCGGGCCGCGACCTCGGCCAGTCCTAGTAGGGAGCCGAAGGTTGCCTCCCTATCTCCAACGCTGCTCGCGAGGCGCAAGGAGCTGCCGAGGAGAGCTCTAGCCTCGTCGATATCGCCCTCGACGAGGGCCACCAAAGCCAAGCTGGACAGGATGGCGGCCTCGCCCTGGGCGTTCGACCGCTCGCGTACCAGCTCGAGCGAGCGCTCCAAGTGGGTCCGTGCCGTCTTTGCGTCCCCGTCTGCGAGTGCCATTGCACCGAGGTTGGCGGCGACCACCGTCAGGCTCTGCGTGTCGCAACATTCCCGTGCAAGGTCGGCCGCCTCGAGGTAGAGCGTCCGAGCGCGTTCGCGCTCGTCCTGCATGTCAGCCGCCAGCGCAAGCCCGATGAGCGACCGCGCGATCATGGAAGCGTCTTCGCGGGCGCGAGCGAGCTCGAGGCGTTGCTCGGACCACCGTCGCACGGCGTCGTAGTCGCCCGTTTTGGACGACACGAACGACGCCCCCGTACAGGATCTCGCTCTGATCGAGGGACGGGGTCTTCCTCGGCCGTCTCGAGCGCTTGCACCAGATAGCCGAGAGCCTCGCGAAGCAGTCCACGCATGGCAAGGAAGAACCAGGTCGCTCCGGCCAGCTCAACCTCGAGGCGCTCGTCATGCCCTTGGGCCCAGCGGATCGCGCTGCGCAGGTTCTCCAAGTCGGCGTTGAGGAGTGCGAACCACTCCGCTTGTGAAGGCCCGCGCAACTCGCCATGGGCGCTCTTCGCGAGCCGTAGGTACCAGCCTGTATGTCTCTCGAGGAGTTCGCTGTCCTCGCACTCGCTCTGGAGCCGCTCGGCCGCGTACTCCCGGATCGTCTCCAGCATCCAGTAGCGCTCGTTCGTGAATCGGAGCAGGCTCTTCTCGACGAGCGACTGCAGCGTGTCGAGGTCGGCTCCTGCGACCTCCTCCGCCGCGTCCAGCGTGCAGCCACCCGCGAAGACCGAGAGCGCTCGGAAGAGATGCTGCTCGTCCTCCGACAGGAGGTCGTAGCTCCAGGCGATCGTCGCCCGGAGCGTCTGCTGTCGCGCCTCGGCGTCCCTGCCGCCTTTCAGCAGGTCGAGTCGATCGGAGAGGCGCTCGAGGATCTGAGTGGGAGAGAGTGCCTTCGTGCGGGCGGCGGCGAGCTCGACGGCGAGCGGGAGATCGTCGAGGCGTGCGCAGAGCTCCGCGATCTCGGCCGTCGCTTCGAGCCGAGAGCGCTCGCAGAAGAGCGAGACGGCTTCGGAGGAGGCGAGCGGAGGCACTGCGTACTCCACTTCGCCCTGCACGCGCAGGAGCTCGCGGCTCGTCACCAGGAGCGCGAGGTTCGGGACAGGACTGCGACGAGGCCCGAAAGCTCGGGCGCAGCCTCGATCACCTGCTCCAGGTTGTCGAGGAGGAGGAGCATCTCGCGCTCGCCGATGTGCGCGGCGAGTCCGTCCCGTGCTCCGAGCGTCTGCGCGATCGTCTCCGTCACGAGCGAGGGTTCACGGAGGGCGGCGAGCCCGACCCAGAAGACACCCGCCTTGTAGGACGGGACGAGCTCGGCGCAGCTTCGAGAGCGAGGCGAGTCTTCCCCGAGCCGCCTGGCCCGGTGAGCGTGAGTAGGCGTGCTCCATCACGGATCTCGCGCACAACGTCTTCCCGCTCTCGCTCGCGACCGATGAACGAGCTCGCTGGCCGAGGAAGGTTCGTGTTCGAGATCGTCTTGAGCGGAGGGAAGGTCTTGTCGCCGAGCTGATAGATCGAGACCGCGCCCTCGATGTCCTTCAGGCGGTGTTCCCCGAGGTCGGTGACCGAGAGACCATCGACGAGCTCGCGAGCCGACTTCGAGAGCAGGATCTGACCTCCGTGGCCCGAGGCTGCGACACGCGCCGCGAAGTGCACGTCGTCTCCCACGTAGCCCTCATCGGTGACGAGCGGGGTGCCCGTGTGGAGGCCGATGCGCAAGCTGATCGGGCCCGGTGCGAGTGCGTCCGTGATCGCTTGGGCTGCAGCCGCCGCTCCCGGAGCGGATGGGAACGCGAAGAAGAAGGCGTCCCCCTGCGTGTCTACTTCGACGCCGCCCTTGGCAGCGCACGCCTCGCGGACGACGCGGCGATGCTCGGCGAGCGCGTCCGCGTATGCCTCTGCGCCGAGCTCGCGCAGAAGGCTCGTCGATCCCTCAACATCGGTGAAGAGGAAGGTGACGGTGCCGGTCGGGAGATCGGATCGCACGCGGTGTGATCATCCGCCGCAGCGGAGCTCGCGTCTAGCTCGCCACCCCTCCCCCTCGATGTGCCGTGCACTCGGCCTGCTCTCGGGCCCGGCCCACGCTCGGGCGCGAACCCCGGTTACTCCAGCGCACGCGCGCGCACGCGAGGCACCACTCACCCCCTCGACTCGCGCGATGACGGGGAGCCTGGTTGGGAGGCCCCGTCACGGGGTGCTCGGGAGCTGGGGTCTGCTCGCCGGAAGATTCGGCCTTGGGCCTCTCCGCTCTGCGAGCGTCGAGGCCCATCGGCACTACTCCCTAGACGGCCCGCTGCGTGAACTTCTTCCCAGCATCGGGGCGATAGTCACCGGCTCCCCTCGCGAGGTGCTCGGGCGGGGGCCCGCTCGCGGGGCGGGCGGATCTACCTCGGAAGAGGTGCTAGGCGACATCGAGCGCCTGTTTGATCCTGCCGATGGCAGCGGTCTCCTCGTCCTTCACCCCACCCTTGGCCTCCGCTACTGCCGTTGCAACGGCGAGCACCAGGCCACGATAGGCGTCGAGTTCGTCCGGGGCCTTGGCGCCGAGCACTGCCACCGCTGCGCCTAGAGCGCTCATCGTCCCCTCCCCGACCTCCTTCGGCGATGCGACCAAGCCGAAACCAGTGCCATGCGTCCCGGAAAGCTCGCGAACGAGCTGGCTCTCGCTCTCACGATGCGCGGCGAGTTGCTTCGCAACCGTGCTCGCCTCAGCGAAGCTGTCCGTGAAGTCGCGATGGGCCGCGGAGACGAGCAAGCCCGCGCCCGTGACGCCCTGCTGCAGGTTCTTCCACTCGTCCTCGGTGAAGTCCGTCTTGCCTGCCATGTGTCCTCCTTCGATGGGTGTGAGTGCTGTTGAGACAAGTCTGATACCCAGCCGAGGCGCGGCCACAACTCGACCCGGAGCGGAGCACTCCTGGCAGTGGACGCGTTGGCGTCCCGAAGGATGCGTGTAGCCCGGTCGCGCGGTTGCCCGCTCAGCGTGCGAGCCGAGGTGCCAGGTGTTCTCCGATCAGGCCGATTGAGTCGAGGTCGGTGTGCAGACTGTGCATGACCATTAGCCGATCGGCGCCAGCCTCGGCATACGGAAGTAGTGCCGCTGCGACATCGTCGACCGAGCCGAATAGTCGCTGCTCGCCGGAGCCGACGAACCAGTTGTCGAAGCTCTGGTCGCGCGGCCTGAGAGCGTAGATCGCGCGTGCCCTGTCCAATGCATCGTCACGGGTCTCCCGACGATGCAGTGGATGGCGATCGAGAAGCGCATCGTCGCCGGATCACGGCCGACCTCGCCGCACGCTTCAATGACGCGTTGGCGAACGTCGGGGAATTCCTGAGGATGCGAGACCCATGAGACGTTGTACGCGTCGGCGAAGCGCGCGGCCGGCAGCGTCGTGCCCGGCGTGCCGCTGCCACCGACGATGATCGGGGGATGGGGAGATTGCAGCGGCCTCGGCCTGCCGGGCGCGTTTTCGAGCGTGTAGTGGCTGCCGTTGAACGTGACCCGTTCCTCGGTCCAAGGCGGTGCACGATCTCGAGCTGCTCGGCGAGCATCTGCTGGCGCACCCGCGGGCGCGGGAACGGGAAGCCGAACGCCTGGTGCTCTCGCTCCATCCACCCCGACCCGAGCCCGAGCTCGACCCGGCCGCCCGAGACGTGGTCGGCTGTCGCGACCGCGTTCGCGAGCACGGCGGGCGGACGAAACGTCACCGGAGTGACCATGGTGCCGAGACGCAGAACTGACGTGCGCGCCGCCAGGCCGGTGATGATCGTCCAGGCGTCATGGGCGACCTTGCCGAGTTCGTCGTTCGTTGAGATGTAGTGGTCTCCGGCAAAGAGCGTCGGGACTGCGGATCGTTCGCACGCATCGGCAAGGGCGCACCAGTCGTCCCATGTGACGCCTTCTTGCGAGACGATCAGCAGTTCCAGTTTCATTCAATCAGCCTCGGGGCTGGCTCTTGGCGGGACACTAGGCGGCAAATAGGTCAGCTTCGGTCCTGAATCGAAGCTTGCATCCCGAGGTGGCCTCCCGGACTCGTCGGCACGCCGTCTCCGCGTGATTCGCTCCCGCACACGCAAGGCCACCCACCCCTCGATCAACCGCGACGGCTCGGGGCCTGGTCGCGTCGAGAACAGCGGTGAGAAGCTCACCCCCACAGTTCGTTTGCACGCTTGCCGAGCCGTTTCAGCGCGGCACCAAACGCATCCGCACCGACCACGCAGGTGTCGGCCTCGGTCTGGCAATCGTCAAGAGCATCACCCAAGCACACGACGGAAACCTCATGCTCACCCCCCGGTCCGCAGGCGGGCTCCGCGTCACGGTGCAACTACCGCCGCGCCACCACACATGGCAGCTGACTCGAGCGAGGTCGCCGTGCGCTGGGCAAGTGATCGGGAATGTCTCTTGAGCGCCGCGACCCGGTCAGCCGACGTGCCTCGTCCGAGCGATCCCGTCGATCGCCAGGAGGTCGAGGCCCTCGTCGAGGCGCTTTTCGAAGAGGCGAGGCAGCGCGGCGGAGCTTCTGTCGCCCAAGGCGAGGCACAGTGCACGCGGTGCGGGGAATCACATGATGGGCCCGGCTTCGAGTTCGAGGCGGATCCGGATGACGTCGTCCGCTGCTGTTGGAAGGAAGGCGTAAACGTCGGAGTCAGCAGCATGCTCCGCCACTATCCGACGAAGGACATCACCCTCGCCGTCCTGGCCGTCGGCGAGCACGCGGCGTGGAGTCCGATCAAGGCGATCGACGAAGCCGTGGGAACGTCTGATCCGTGCCCATGCCCGCGCCTGGCGGCCTAGGGCGTTCGCTGGAGACATCCCCCTGGCGTGCGCCAGTGTGCGGGAATGTCGCTTGAGGCGGCTTGAGGCGTGCGCCTTGCTCGCTCCTTGGGATCAGCGGATGATCCAGGCCTGCGAGCCGAACTTCCGACCGGAACCGTCACCTTCGTCTTTACCGACGTCGAAGGCTCGCCTTCGCTCCTGAACGACCTCGGTGCGGAGGAATACGCGGATGCTCTCGTGGCCCACCGGCAGGGGCTCATCGACTTTACCCCCCGTGGACAGGCGCGAACTCCACCGCTTCGAGGCGAGCGCCCGCGAGGAACTCGGACTGCCCGCCTACGAAGCTGCCTTCAGCGAGGGCGAAGCGCGCAGCGTCGAGGAAGCTTCCGACCTCGCACTCAGTGAGCCGGACGTCAATGAGATCGTGGCGGATACCGAAGGCCACGAAGCGGCGTCGCACTGAGGGCAAAGAACACTTCTTCACCTGGCAGCCGGAGAGAAGGCCCACGAACAACTCATGAGGCTTTCCCAACACACGTTGATCTGCGCGCGGCGAGCATGGACAGTCGGGGGTTTGTCCGTCCGCGTGATCACGCCGGCAGCCGGTCACCGATCCAGTAGCGCGGTCCGGGACCGAGACGGGCGGCGCGGTCGTCGGGATTGGCGAGCTTGCACCGGTCGAGTGAGAGGCAGCCACAGCCGATGCACTCGGTGAGCCCGAGCCTGAGGCGCTCGAGCTCGGCGATGCGCTCGTCGATCCGCGACGTCCACGCGGCTGAGAGCAGGGACCAGTCGCGGCGGGTAGGCGCCTGGTGAGGAGGGAGCTTGGCGAGCTCTGCTCCGATCTCCTCGAGCGTCAGACCGATGCGCTGAGCGAAGACGATGAAGGCGATCCGGCGGAGCACCGCCCGCGGGTAGCGGCGGTGGCCGGAACCTGCCCGCTCGGAGCTGATCAATCCTCGTTGCTCGTAGAAGCGAAGCGCAGAAGACGCCACGCCGCTGCGCCGTGCAACCTCGCCGATGGGGAGCAGGTGCGGCGGTGGCGAAGCTAGAAGTGCATTTCCCACTTGACTTCAAGCTTACTTGAACTTGTACTCTGGCTCGAATGCACGGAATCGTCACCGGAGCATCTCGTGGCCTCGGGCTCGCGCTCACCCGCGCTCTATCCGAGCGCGGATGGCAGCTTGCGGTCGACGCGCGTGCAGCGGAGGCGCTCGCGCATGCGGTCGCCGGCCTCGCCGGCGTCCTCGCGATCGCAGGCGACGTCGCTGATTCCGAGCATCGCCGCCGGCTCGTGGCGGCAGCGGGCGAACCGATCGACCTCCTCGTCAACAACGCCAGCACGCTCGGCCCGAGCCCGCTACCGCTCTTGGCCGACTACCGCCTCGAGGAGCTACGTCGCGTGTACGAGACAAACGTGTTCGCGCCGCTCGCGCTCGTAAAGCTCGCGCTGCCGCATCTGTCCAAGAACGCGCGCATCGTCAATGTCACCTCCGACGCGGCCGTCGAGGCGTACGAGGGGTGGGGTGGGTACGGCTCGTCGAAGGCCGCTCTCGCGCAGATCAGCGCGGTGCTCGCCGCCGAGCATCCGGGACTCCGCGTGTACGCGGTGGACCCCGGCGACATGCGAACGCAAATGCAGCAGGACGCCTTTCCCGACGAGGACATCTCGGATCGGCCGCTACCCGAGGAGAGCATTCCCGGCCTCCTGGCGCTGATCGAGGGCGAGCTCCCGAGCGGGCTCTATCGAGCCCGCGACCTCGTAGCGACGGCCGCATGAGCGCGGTCGCGTTGCCCGAACGCCTCGAGGCACACGAGCCACCGGAGGCTCGCGGCATTCCGCGCGACCACGTCCGCATGCTCGTCTCCTCTCGGAGGACGGGCAGCATCGGCCACGGGCGCTTTCGTGACCTGCCGCGGTTCCTGGCTCCGGGCGACATCCTCGTCGTGAACACGTCAGCCACTCTTCCGGCTGCGCTGCCGGCGACGCGCGCCGACGGATCCGAGCTCGAGCTCCGGTTCTCGTCGCCTGCGCCAGGCCGTGATCCCGACCGCTACTGGATCGTCGAGCTGCGTCGCGACGACGAGCCGTTCGGCGCCGTCGAGGTAGGCGAAGAGCTGGTGCTTCCGGCCGGCGCAAGGGCGCGAATCCTCGCCGCGTACGCCGGAGCGCGGCTCTGGCTCACCCACGTCGATCTACCGCGACCGCTCGAGGCCTACCTCACCGAGCACGGTCAGCCGATTCGCTATGGCTACGTACCGCGGCGTTGGCCGCTCTCCGCCTATCGCAACGTCTATGCGGCGGAGCCGGGTAGCGCCGAGATGCCAAGCGCGGGCAGACCGTTCACGCCCGAGCTCATCACACAGCTCGTCACCGGCGGCGTGCTCGTCGCGCCGATCACTCTGCACACCGGCGTCTCGTCGCAGGAGCATCACGAGCCTCCTTACCCGGAACGGTTCCGCGTCCCCGCGCACACGGCCAGCCTGGTGAACGCCGTCCATGAGTGGGGCGGCCGCGTGGTTGCCGTCGGGACGACGGTCGTACGGGCGCTCGAGACGGTCTCGCAGCCGGACGGCAGCGTCACGCCGGACGACGGCTGGACAAACCTCCTCGTCACGGCGAAGCGCGGTCTCTGGGCAATCGACGGCCTACTCACCGGCCTGCATGAGCCGGAGTCTTCACACCTCGAAATGCTTCGAGCGGCCGTCGGGGAGGGCTTGCTCGAGCGCAGCTACGAGGCCGCCCTCGAGCGCGGCTATCGCTGGCACGAGTTCGGCGATAGCCACCTCATCCTTCCCTGACCTGCTCGATGGCGAACCGACCACGAACAGAAGGAGCGACCTGATGACACGCACACAACCCCTCGAAGCGACCCACGCCGGCGCGGGCGCACGCTTGAGCGCAGTCGTCGGATCCTGGCCCGACGTCGAGGTCGGAGCCCACCGCTTCGGCGGCGTCGAGTTCCGCATCGGCAGGCGCGAGCTCGGACACCTGCACGGCGACAGCCATGCCGACATCGCGTTCCCGCGCAGAGTTCGCGACGAGCTGGTCGCGGCGGGGCGTGCACTTCCGCACCGCGCGATCCCCGACTCGGGGTGGGTGTCCGTCCCGATCGACAGCGAGGAGGGCATCGAGGCCGCGCGCGAGATCTTTCGGATGGCATATGACCGAGCACGCGCTGCAAAGGCGCGGGCGGAAGGCGTTTGATGACTTCACAAGCCAGGTTCTGAGGAACCTCCGCGGTCGCGGACTAGAGAACCCGGTTCCTCGCGCGCGCGCACGCGTAATAGAAGAGGTGCGACGCACCTCGGCCGACGTGGGGGAACCGATGCCGCGCAGGTAGCTAGGCGACGCGGCGTCTCAGCATTCGGCCGGTATCCCTGCGAGGCGGCGTACTCGGCGGCGACGCGCGTGTCTCGGCGCCGTCCGAGGCTTCGTCCACGGCCGCTCAGGATAGGCCCGCCGTACGATGCCGCAATGCGAGGTCGAGCGAGCGCCTGAGCAGCACGCTGCCATCCGTCCTCCTCCTCGCGATTGCTTGCGCCGCGAATCCATGGGGGATCATGATCGCCGCCCTTCTCCTCGAAGCGCGTCGACCAGGCGTCGTCTGGGCCTACGTTCTTGCCTGGGTCGGTTCACTCAGCGTGGGTCTCGCCTTCCTCGTAGCCGGCTTCGGCGCGCTCGTCGAGTCGGGGTCCAAGAGCGCCTCGACCGCGACTGCGGTCATCGAGCTCCTGCTCGGCGTCGCGCTGGCAGCGTGGGGTGTGCAGCGCATCGTCGAGAACCGCCGCGCGCCTGACATCCATGAGGCCGCCGAGCAGGGCGAACTCGCAGCGCCGGGCTGGATGCGCGCAATCGAGAACATTTCGTATATCCCAGCGTTCCTCCTCGGCATCTACTCCGCCACGTGGCCGACGGTGATCGCAGCCGCCGGAGAGATCGTGAGAGCGGGCGCCAGCACCCCCCAGACGGTGGCCTTGTGCGTGCTCTTCGTCGTCGTGGGCTCCTCGACTGTGGTCGCCGTCGCCGCTATCGGCACGTTCTCGGATCGCTCGGACGAGCTCCTCGCGCGTCTCCGACTTTGGCTCACGATCCACAGCCGCGCAGTGATCACAGCACTTTTGCTGGCCGCCGGAACACTGCTGTGCGTGCGCGGTCTGAGTGGTCTTCTCTGATCGGTCTCAGAGAAACCTCAAAGACGTTGATCCGGACAGAATGTTGCAAGCCGGAGATCACCGGTTCGATCCCGGTACGCTCCACCTACGAAGCGGCTGGAAACGGCCGCTTTCGTGTTCTCAGTCCGGCGACGCCGCACGAGATCGTCGGTCGCCTGCTCGCTGGCACTCCATCGCCGCCGTACCGCCCGCTCTCGGGGGTGTCACCGACACAACCTCGTGCCTACGCTTGGATGACGCCGCCCAGGAGGAGTCACGCCTCACCTGCCCTTGATCGATGCCGTTTCCGAAGAAGATCCGGGATACACCCGCCCGCTGCGCGGACAACTGGGTGGTCTGACGCGGCGTGAGGCTCCGGCTTCGGGGCTTCGACCAACAGTTCGCTTCACGATCGCGTTCGCGTTCACGCTTGCGTGGGTGGCCTTCAGTGTCTGGGTCTCCGAGCCATGGAGAGGTGAGCTCGAGGCTGCGATCGGCCCCGTCATGGGCTGGGTGATTCCGGTCTTCCTCGCCTACATCCCCGGCCTGGTGATCGGGTTCATGGTCTTCACACTCCTGATAACGCGCGACCAGGAACTCCCGCTTGAGCCGCCCGAAGGCGCTGGCCCGAAGGCGACTGGCCACCGGTGACCGTCTGGTGGCGGCGTGGAACGAGAGCGAGGCGATCGTACGCACGCTCGAACACAACCGCCGAGGACATCGCGAGGGTCGGAACCAAAGACGAACGACCCATCGACCTCTACTGGGTGGGCTTCACCGACGGTTCGTCCGGCTACTCGGTGACGCTCCAAGGCCAGCCCGGAACCGTTTCCGAGGAGCAGGTGCTGAAGATCGCAAGCGCGTATTACGAACGGGTCGCCGGCAACTAGCGCCGAAGCGTAGGTCGGGCGAACGTGGCGGCAAATACGCGGCGCTCCATCGCTACTCCTCCACGGGCGGTTGCTCTCCGAGTCCCGCTGTGCGCGCGACTAGGCCGGCTTCCGCGCGGTCGGCAACCTGGAGCTTGCTGAAGATGGCCGACACGTAGTTGCGAACGGTCTTCTGGCTCAGGAAGAGCGTCGCCGCGATCTCGGCGTTCGTCCGACGCTCGGCGAGGAGCTGGAGGATCTCGAGCTCACGGTCGGTGAGCTGCGGAAACGCTTGGCTCGGGTCCACCGCTTGCGGCGCCGCGAGAAAGCGCCGGAGGCGGTGTGCGACCCCAGGGCTGAAGATCGCTTCGCCGTTGGCTACCGACCGGATCGCGCGGAGCGTCTCGTCCTGGGCCGCGCCCTTCAACAGGTAGCCGCGTGCCCCCGCGCGGATGGCCGCGAACACGGCCTCGTCGTCGTCGTGCATCGTCATCACGAGGACGTTGACCTGATCCGATTCGTCGACGATGCGTCGAGTTGCATCGATGCCGTTGAGGCCCGGCATGTTGATGTCCATGACGACGACATCTGGCGCGAGTGCCGTGGCGATCTCGACCGCCTCCTCGCCGGTCGCGGCTTCGCCTATCACCTCCGTGTCGGCGATCGACTCGAGTAGCGCGCGGAGGCCACCCCTGAAGAGTGGATGATCGTCGGCGATGAGGATCCGGATCGGTCGGTTCATCAGGCAGTCGCCCCAACTTCAAGCCGCGGGAGGGATGCCGCCACGAGCGTCCCGCCACCGGCTCTCGAGCCGATTTCGCACGTGCCGCCGATCTCGGCCGCACGCTCCTTCATCGTGTGCAGCCCGATACCCGTCGATCCGTTCGTAAGCCCTCCGCCGTCGTCGGCGACCTCGAGCCGCAGCACCGTCGGCTCGACCTCTACGCGGACGCTGCAGGTCCGCGCACGAGCGTGCCGCCTGACGTTCGTGAGCGCTTCCTGGGCGATCCAGTAGGCGGCCACCTCGACGGCGGCAGGGAGCTGGGGCAGTGAGCTCGGAGCGTCGATCGTCACGGAGGTTCCCGGCGAGGACTCCTGCGACGCCAGCCCGCGGAGCGAAGCAGCGAGCCCGAGCTGGTCGAGCGTCGCCGGCCGAAGGCCGTAGATGAGCCGACGGACGTCTCCGATCATCGTCTGCACCTGCTCGGTAGCCGAGACGAGGAGCTCGTCAGCGTGCTCGAGGTCCGACTCGGTGAGGTTGCGAACGGCCTCGAGCGTGAACGTGAGCCCTGCAAGCGCAGGCCCGAGGCCGTCGTGCAGGTCCCTGCGTATGCGTCGCCGCTCCTCCTCGCGAAGCTGCACGATGCGCTGCCGCGCCAACTGGAGCTCCTGCGAGAGCCCCACTGCATGAACCGCGCCCGCAACCTGCGGTGCGAGGTCGGCGATCAGGCGATGGTCGCGCTCACGCAGGCGCTCGCCGGGTCTCGGTGCAAGCCGGAGCTCACCCACGACGACCCCCTGGTGGACAAGCGGAAACGCGAGGAGGTCAGTGCCCGGCTTCCCGTACTCGGCGCCGGTCGCGCCTTCCCATGAAGCGTCGTGACCGGCGAGGACGATTCCGACGTACTGCAGTGCGAGGGACTGACCGATGGTCGCGACGACGTTGGAGAGCACAGCGTCGAGCTGCAGCGAGCTTGCGAGCGTCCTGCCGAGCCCTGCGAGCGCGGTGTACGGATCGACACGTTCCCCGTACATCAGCCGGTTGACGAAGCGCTGCACACGGGCGCGCAGAGGCTGGAAGCAAACGGCCACGACGCCCGTCACGACGAGCGAGACGACGAGGTCGCTGCCGGGTGAAAGCGTCGCGCCGACGAGGCCGACGACCGCGACGTAGCTGCCGACGACACCGACCGTCATCAGGCCGTAAACGAGCGCGCGATTGACGACGAAGTCGATCTCGTAGAGCCGGTACTTGAGCACGGCAACGGCGATGCCTGCCGGTAGTGCGAGAGACGCCAGCACGGGCAAGACCTCGGCGCCCGGGACGACGCCCCACAAGAGAGCACCGACCACGAAGAGTGGTACGGCGAGGCCGAGCGACACGCCGACCCAGCGCAACTGCTGGCGCTCGTCACCGCCGGACCTCCTGTAGCGCATTGCGAACGCCACGAGCGACGCGGCAAGCCCCCCGATAACGAGGATCACTCCGACAACGCCGGCCGCGATCACCGCCGGGATGTCGAGGGCAAGCGGGTTCTCGACCGCTGTCGCCGTACCGAGATCGAATGTGGGAGAGGCCGAGACGGCGACCGACCCGAGCACCGTACCCGCCGCAACGGCGGCCGGGACGGGCCACCACCCACGCGCTGCCAGATGGCCGTCTGGCATGAGCAGGAGCAGTGCACTCAACGGTAGGGCTAGCCCTGGAAGCCACCACCAGTTGTCGAGCCAAGCTGCCGCAAGGCCACCGGGTAAGGAGCCGGGGTCCGCGACGAGCGCCTCGATCGCGTACGCGTATACGAGGCCGCCGAGCGACCCCCAAAGGGCCGTGATCGCCAGAACCCACGAAATCCGATGCTCGGGTCTGCGCGTCGTCAACAGAAGGCCGATCAGAGCGAGAACGACGTTGACTCCGAGAAAGAGGAGGTTCTTGTAGGAACCGGATTGCACGTCGAGAGCGAGTGCGGCGACGACAGCGGCGAACGTCAGAGTGCAAAGCCCGCGGCCCAGCCACACCCTCCTCCGCCCATCCCGCGCAGTCGTGACGATGCTCGCCGTCGCCACGCCCTCCGTCACACCGGCCTCTCGATCCGCCATGCGACGAGCGTAGATGCGTTTGCGCTCAACGGCGAGGAACGCGACGCGATCGTGACGCCGATCGGGACTCAATCGGGACATTGCCCCCTGGCAGCAGGACGCATCGTGCTCGTACCGTCGTCACCGACCGGCGCACCGACGCCGACGGACCACAGGAGGAGCGGGACATGAGCGATCTGGCAGTAACACGGGCAGGAGGCGGACACGGACGAACGGCACTGGTACTCGCTGTCACATCTCTGCTGCTCTACATCGGGGGCGGGTTCGCCTTTGGCGGGGTGTTCTGGGTGCTCGGACCGATCGTCGGGCTCGGTGCGATCGTCCTGGGCGTGGCCGCGCGACGGAACGGCGGAGGACGCGAGGCAACGATCGCGATCGTCCTCGCCGCGGTTCCCGTCCTCTGGTTCGCCGCTTTCATGATCGTCGCAGCACTCGACTGAGGCAGCGTCCACCGATTCGACCGCTTGCCGGCGCTGGCCATGGATGGCGCCGCCAAACCCGAAAGAGGCGGCGCGGCGACCTCCGCGAAGTGCTGGAGCTTCGGCTCGCCCCCGGCGATGTAACCGCGCGAGCCAGCACGGTCCAAAGATAGGGGCGACCTTCCGGCCGCCCCTATCTATTCCTAGCGGCGGCGACTACTTGGACTGCACGCCAATCTGCTTCATGAGCGTGAGCGAGTCGAAGTACTGGCGCATCGACTTGATCTTGCTTCCTTCGAAGGTGTAGAAGACAGCGCCGGGCGTCTCCATAGCCTTGCCCGAGGCCGGGATTGTCCCCTCCGCGGTCGTGAGCGGGCCGGTGTGGGTGCCCTTCCAGGTCACCTCGATGGCAGCATTGTCACCGCTGGCGCACGCGCTCGTTACGGTGCCGGCGGCGTCCGGGAACGCCTGCTTCCAGCCTTTGAAGAGCTCGATGATCTTCTCCGGGCCGTCGACCTTGCGGTCGGTTCCGAACTCCTCGTAGCGAGGGTCGGAGTCGAGGATTCCTCGGAGGATCTCCCAGTCGCCCTCGTTGAAGGCGTTGATCTGCTCGCGGGCGAGCTTGACGAGCTCGTCGGTCTTCTGGACCTCGGTAAGAACTGCGGTCATGCGGTGCTCCTAACGTCGATCATTGGGCGCGAGCGCAGCCTCGGACGACTTACCTCCGATTGACTCCGCTCGGCTGAGACGGTGGTTGCAACGAGGAAGAAGAGCTGGCGACTCGACGGACACAAGCAGGACCGTCAGCGCGACTGGCTCGGTGTTTCCAACAGACACCCTATCTCATGCGCCCGATTGTCGTTGGCGGCTGTCGGCAGTGGAAGACAAATGAGTTGGCGCGGCGGCCTAGTTCAGCCCGCGCGCCTAGAGCTCGCGTTCCTCGATCCGCTGGTAGCTCGCGAGTTCGGGATCGTCGCCGGCAAACCTCCTTCGTCGCCGCGATTCGCCGCCTGCTAGGCACCACCCCCGTTGTGACTCAGCAGTGATTGAGCCTTGACTTCGGAATCGCGTGCAGCCGCTAGTACGTGATGTTCTCGACCAACTCTACGACCGTCGGCGGAGTCAGCACGGTCGTCCTGTCGAGCGCGCCGGAGGCGACGAGACGATCTCGGAACGCCTGCGCCTCCTCGACCGAGTCGAACTCCACCCGAGTGAACACCTCGTTCGGGTTGTCGACGCTGCGCAGCATGATGTGGCCCTTCGCTGCCTGCTTGCGGCCGACCGGATCCGCATCGAACAACGACTTCCAGTCGTCGAAGTCGTCGATCCTGAGGTGGTGAACCATGAAAGCCACAGCGCCTCCTGTCTCTGGCTGCGCGTAGGCAGCTTCGGGATGATGCTTCCGGCCGCCATCATCCCTGACAGGTCGCACGCGATCAAGAGCGCCTTCATCCGAAACGAGTTGCGTTCGGTGCCGTCCCCAAGCGAGGTGCTCCGGAGCTGGAGCCTAGTCTTGGGGAAGCCGCTAGACAACGAGACCGGGAGGCGACAATGAGCACCGACTCAACACCAACCGAACACACTGCAGCCCAGACGCCGGAAGCACCACCGCAAGGCGGAGGCGAAAAGCAGAAGCGCCCAGTGGTATGGATAGTCCTTGCGGGCGTGGCCGTCGCGGCCGCGATCGGACTCGGCGTCTGGGCGATCGTGCTCAAGGACGACTTGAACGACACCGAGGCGCAACTCGACGCCCAGACAGCAGCGGCCCAGTCTGCCTCGACCGAAGCCCAGGGTCGCATCGCCGATGCCCGTGCACGCATTCAGGCGGCGCTGTCCGGGGTCGCCGGTGTGGTGGTCGTCACCGATCAGGACGTGACCGAGGCGGAGCAGGCCGTCGCCGAGGCCGAGCAGAGCGTGGCAGACGCACAGGCGGCGGTCGACCAGGCGCAAAGCGAAGTCGAGCAGGCACGTGCCGAACGCGACCTGGCAAAAGCCGAGGCAGAACAAGCGCGTGCGGAAGCTGCGAAAACCGAGCTGTGCGCGGACGCCTCGCTCGCCGCGACTCAGGCGCTAGCCGAGGGCGGCAACGCTGCCGACGACTACGAGGCGGCTGCTGCTAGCGCAGAGACGGCTGCGAGCGCATGCTCGTGACGTGCTCGACATGAGCCGCACCCCACGGCCCTCCCCCTCGCGCGGCACTCGGGCGTTGGGACCCGATCACAGGCGCAAGGTCGGATCGGCGCACCGGAGTGCGCACGAGCCGCTCCGCATGCTCGCGGAGGTCGTTCATGACCTGATCACAGGCGACAGGTGACAAACAGGAAGCGGCAACGCATCAGCGTGTCGAGACGAACTGAAAGGATGCCTCGTGCCGAGGTGCGCCGCGCCCTCGAGCCGAGGTCTACCGACGAGGAGGTGGAAGGGAGATCCGATGGAGATCAAGGGATCTGACAAGCCGTTCGCCGTCATCGGCCAGGGGAGCATCTTCGACGGGATCGCCTACTGGGTGACGCTCGCCGGGGTGTACCTCATGGTCGGAGGCCTCATGTTCTACTCGGGCAAAGGGAAGCTGTTCGACGACAACGGCAACGCACCGCAGTACATCAAGGATCAGTTCAAGGGAACGTTCATCGACACGTTCCCCGGAGCCGACACCGCATGGGCGACGCTCGGGGTGCTCGAGTTCGGCGTCTTCGTTCTCTTGCTTGCGAGCCTCATCCGACTCGAGTTCCTCCCGCACCGAGACAAGTCGATCCTGCAGGTCGGCCTAGCGCTCGCAATGCTGGTCTTCGCCTGCCTGGCCTTCGGCCAGACCGCCACGAACCAGTTCGAGGGGACGGCTTCGCTCTACACGTACTTCGCGTCCACCGCGATCATTCTCATCCTCGTGAGCCTCATGCCGCCGAACCGCTCGGATCGGTGGCTTGGCGGCCGCAACACCAACCCCTGACATGGACGCTGGATGCTGACGGCATCGAGCCGTCAGCATCCAGACCGGTCACCCCTCCCCCTCGCGAAGTGCGCGCGCCTCGGGCCTTGGCTCGTCGGCCCGCTACCGCTTCACGAGAGAGCCGTTATAGGCTCACGGCATGTTCGGCTTCGTCGCACGGACAAGATCCGTGAAGCAGCGAGCGGAGTCGCTCGTACGCCTGAATCTGGAGCTGGCGAAGCTTGAAGCGAAGAAGAAGGTAGCGGCACTCGGCGTCGCTGCGGGGCTTGCACTCCTCGCTGTGGTTCTCGTCGTCTATGCAATCGGCTTCGCCTTCGCAACGGCGGCTGCGGGGATCAGCGAAGCGCTCCCCCTGTGGCTGTCGCTACTCATCGTGACCGGACTGATCCTGCTTCTCGCTGCAATCGCTGGACTCCTCGCCGCTCGCTTCGCCAAGAAGGCCTCTCCTCCCAAGCCAGCGCAAGCGATCGAGGAGGCAGAGCGCACGGTAGAGACGCTTCGGAGCCATGTCTGAGCGCACCGTCGAGGAGATCCGCACGGAGATCGATGCCGAACGGCAGCGCCTCGACGACGATCTCACGGCGTTGCAATCGGAGATTCGATCGCTCGGTGTGTTGGTGGCTGCCGGTCTCGTTGTCGTCGCGCTCGTGGCGTGGCGCAAAGGGTCGCGGAAAGGCGTCGCGACGGTTTGGAAGCTCATCAGGTAGTGCGACCGATCGAAGGCCTGGACGACGAGGAGGCCGCCGAACGCGACGCCTGACCCGCACTCAGCCCATCTCGGGCGCGATCGGTACGCCCAGCCGCCCCATCGTCCGCAGATGCCGAAAGTGCGACCGAAGGGCTGCGCGCAGCGAATGCTGCGCCACGTAGCGCACTCCGTGCAGCTCGGCGTTGCGCTGGACGATCTCCGCGATCCGCGGGTAGTGCGTGTGCGGCACCCGAGGGAAGAGATGGTGCTCGATCTGGTAGTTGAGACCTCCGACCAGCCAGCTCAGGACCCGGTTGCGCGGACAGAAGTTGACCGTGGTCTCGACCTCGTGCACCGCCCACAGCCGTGGTTCGGCCGCGAGGTCCTCCGGAGAGGCGAAGTCGGCCTCCTCGACGCAATGTGCGAGCTGGAAGGTCACGGCCATGATCAGGCTCACGACCATCGAGTAGACGAGATAGGCGCAGAGGACTGCCCACCAGGGGTAGAAGAACAACGGCACCACGATCGCCCAGGTGATGAAGATCACCTTCCCGCCGATCAGGCCGACGAGGTCCCAACGGCGTGGAAGACGCAGCGCACTCGTCCCGATGCTTCCCCGCGCGAACGCCGAGACATCACCCACGGTCTGCCACCGCAACCCCATGACGCAGTAGAGCGCCCAGATGTAGTAGTGCTGTAGGCGGTACCACGGGCGCGGCGCCTGCACGGGCATGAGCCGTGCGAACGGCACCTGGGTGATGTCGGCGTCGTAACCGTCCACGTTGGTGTAGGTGTGATGGGCCACGTTGTGCTTCACGCGCCATGCGTAGCTCGAGAGCCCGAGCAGTGCATCGGCCGTCCAGCCCATGAGATGGTTGAGGCGGCGCGTCCGGAAGTAGGCGCCGTGATTTGCGTCGTGCATCACGCAGAAAGCCGTCAACGACGTTCCGAGGATCAAACCTCCGAAGGCGACCACACCGAGCAGCCACCCAGGGTTGCCGAGCATGAGCGTCGCCCACGAGACGAGCAGCAGGGCGAACGCGATGACACCCTTGGCGTAGAGCTCGATTCGGCCCCGCCTGCGGATGCCAGGAGCCGAGAGGTACTCGTCGACCTCGCGACGCGTCTGCCGGATGAAGTCGCCTCCGTTCTCGAAGGAGAGCTTGCCCGGCTGGCTCCTGCTCTTCGGGTCCGCTACCTCGGCGATGACGCACTCCCTTCGCTCGGTCATGTGAGATGGCCGGAGCCCGTTGTCGCCGGAGCGACGACGGGCTCCGCACCTCGCGCTAGGCGACCGCGACGACGTTCGTCGCCTCGGGGCCCTTCTCGCCCTCGCGCTGCTCGAACTGAACGCGCGCGCCCTCGGGCAGCGACTTGAAGCCCTCGCCGGCGATGTTGCTGTGGTGGACGAAGAGATCCTTCGAACCTTCATCAGGAGTGATGAAGCCGTATCCCTTGTCGTCGTTGAACCACTTCACGATTCCGTTAGCCATGTAAAACACCTCCCTTGCTACTCCACGAACGCGTAAGGAAGGCGCTTGGCGCAAACCGGACTCGCTCTGAATTCAGCAACCACAGTAGCAGCGCCACCGCCGACACCACGCGCTCGCCTACGATGCGACGATGGCGAAGCGTTCCGAGAAGCCGAAGAAGTCACAGAAGCAGCAGCCGCAGAAGACGCTGAAAGAGCGGCGCACCGAGAAGCGGGCGGCAAAGAAACATGCCTCCGGCGGCTAGCGGCGGCTGCGCATAGAGCTGAGGGACTCGGAGGATCGGGCCCGTACCATCCCGGCGCCGTGACTCTGCCGAGGACGCCAACGTGCCCTCGTTCCTCGCCGATCGGTGCCCTCTAGCGCAACCTCGTCAGGGCACGTCCGAGTGCCTGGCCGCCCGCGAGTACGGGCTCGAACAGGTCGCCGTGCTGCTCGACCCGCTCGAGCGCCTCGCGCATCCCGAAGTGGCGCGGCGTCACGTTCTCCGTTAGCTCGTCCCAGCGAAGCGGCGTCGAGACCGGCGCGCCCGGCTTCGGCCGCACCGAATAGACCGAGGCGATCGTCTTCCCCCGCGCGTTCTGACGGTGGTCGACGAGTACGCCCTCGCGCTTGTGCTTCAGCCATTCGGTCGTGACCAGCCCGGGGTGCCGCTCCTCGAGCCCGCGCGCCACTCGCTCCGCGAACGCATAGGTCCGCTCGAAGGTGGCACGGCGCGCGATCGGGACGAGCACGTGAATCCCGTCGGCGCCGCTCGTCTTGACGTAGGACTCGAGCTCGAGCCGCTCGAGCTCCTCGCGGATCAGGTGAGCGACACGGATCGCGAGCGCGAAGCCGCCCTCGGGCGGGTCGAGGTCGAAGAGCACGAAGTCCGGGCGGTGCGGCTTGTCCACGCGCGAGTACCAAGCGTTCATGTCGATGCAGTTCATCTGCACCATCCAGAGCACGGCCTCCGGCGAATTGACGAGCGGGAAGTCGACGAGCCGCGACTCGCCCTTGCGCGGGTAGGTGCGGTAGGTGCGTGTCGGGATCCAGGAGGGCATCCCCTTCGGCGCTTGCTTCTGGAAGTACACATCCCCAGCCACTCCGTACGGCGAGCGCTTCATCGTGAACGGCCGGTTGCGCAGGTGCGGGACGAGCACGGGCGCGATCGCGCGGTAGTACTCGAACAGGTCCTGCTTCGTGATCCCGTCGTCGGGGAACAGGATGCGTTCGGGGCTCGAGAGGCGGACCGACCGGAGCGCCACGCAGCGGGTTGTACCTGTCCGTGGTGCGCATGTCGACGCGCGGGGCGATGCTTGGCATGGGTCCGCCCGGCCGTGAGATCTCCCTCCTCGCAGGCATGTGCACTGGCCAACGAGCCGCCCCACGGCGCTAGGCTGAATGAGAAGCGATGAGCTCCACGAGCTACGACCAGGTGTGCGCAGATCATCGCTGGGAGGTACCAGCGCGCTACAACATCGCCGCGGACGTCTGCGACAAGCACGCGCGCGACAAGCCGGCGATGGTCTGGGAGAGCTTCGACGGCTCGACCCGTGAGCTCGACTGGGGCGAGCTGCAGGACCTGGCGAACCAGGCGGCGCACACGCTCGCCGCATGCGGTGTAACGCAGGGAGACCGGGTCGCGATCGTCCTACCGCCGACGCCAGAGGCCGCTGCCACCTTTTTCGGAGTCTGGAAGCTCGGCGCGATTCTGCTCTCGATGTCCGTGCTGTACGGCGACGATGCGATCGAACATCGGCTCTCGGACTCGGGCGCGAAGCTGCTCGTCACCGACCCTGAGAATGCGCCTCGCTTCGAACGGCCGTGGACGCCGGACACGCTCGTGCTCGAGCCCGACACGCTGGCAGCGGCCCCGACCGATTTCCTGTGCGCCGACACTGCGGCCGACGACCCGGCGCAGCTCTACTACACGTCCGGGACCACGGGGCTTGCAAAGGGCATCATCCACGCGCACCGCTACATCCTCGGCCACGAGGAGTTCCGCTACTGCCACGAGGTACAGGACGGCGAGCGGTTTCACGGGATGGGCGAATGGGCCTGGGCCGCGGGGATCGCACCGTTGCTCGGCCCCTGGCGGCTCGGTGCGCTGCAGTGCGTCTACCGGCGCGAGGGCGGCTTCGACCCGCACAAGCAGCTCGACTTCCTGAGCCGGCATTCGGTGACGAACGTGTTCACCACGCCGACGGCGATGCGCTCGATGATGGCGATCGAGGATGCGGGGACGCGCTACCCGCAGGTCTTCCGCCGTGTGTGCTCGGCCGGAGAGCCGCTGAATCCGGAGGCGATCCGCTGGTTTCGTGAGCAGTACGGCCTAACCGTCCTCGACTACTACGGCCTCACGGAGTCGTATCCACTCGTCGCGAACTACCCGTTTCTCGAGGTGCGTGAGGGCTCGATGGGCAAGCCGATGCCGGGCTGGGACGTGGAGCTACTCGACGAGGACGAGCAGCCGGTCGGACAGGGCGAGCGAGGCGAGATCTGTCTGCACGCCCGTACGAACCCGCACTATCCGCTCGGCTACTGGGGTAACGACGAGGCGACCGCGGAGACCTTCGGTGGTGACTGGTTCCACACGAAGGACGCCGCCGTCCAGGACGAGGACGGCTACATCTGGTACGTCGGACGCGCCGACGACGTGATCATCGCCGCGGGTTATCGGATTGGCCCGTTCGAGGTCGAATCCGTGTGCCTCGAGCATGCCGCGGTTCGCGAAGCGGCAGTCGTCGCGTCGCCCGACGAGCTCCGGGGCAACGTCGTGAAGGCATTCATCGTCCTCGCAGACGGATACGAGCCGTCAGACGCGCTAGCCGGCGAAATCAAGAGCCACGTTCGCGAACGCCTCTCCGCATACGCGTACCCGCGCCGAGTCGAATTCGTAAGCGAGCTTCCAAAAACACTGACGGGAAAGATTCGCCGGATCGAGCTCCGCGAACTCGAGCTCGACCGCGCGGGCACGGACAGGGAGTCCTGACAGAGCGTCGCACACACACGCCTCAGGGACATCGTGTCGTGCGGCTCGGCACGCTTCAAGCCGAACGACGCGCCCGAAAAAGGATTCACCGAGCCGGTGGCGCTTTCGTCCACTCGGCCCACTGACCTTCCGCTTCCGCGTAGAGCCTTCAGGCTGAGCTTCGACCTACTCGCGCTCCGTGCTCGGTGCGTGGAGGAAACTATGGCCACGAGCCGACCGGGTCAAGCCCGCAGCCCGGCGGATTTGCGCAGTTTGCGTCCTTCTTGTCCAATGCAGCGGGTGGGGTTCCGCGCCAGAACGGTCCTGCCGCCGATTCGCTACGTGCGCGCGCACGGCGTTCGCCCGGGCCTTGGGCGCGCTCGCGCTCGGCTATGCGCTCCTCCGCTATCGCGACGTTTGAGTCGTCGCGCGTCGAGCAGGAGTCAGTACTCCAAGCCCGCCTCGACGAGGGGGCTGCGACCCCAGGCGAAGGTGGTCTCGTACCAGCCGGTCATCGGCGTCAGCGTCGTTCCGTTTCGGGACGAGTGCACGATCCAGCCGTTCCCGACGTAGATGCCCATGTGCCCGACCTGGCTCGGCTTCGAGCGCGTGCCGTTCGAGCCGAAGAAGACGACGTCGCCCGGCGCGAGCGCCTCGCGACTGACGCGATTCGCTCGTCCGACCTCGCCGCTCATCGCATACGTCGTCCTTCCGACGAGGACGTGGGTGAGCTCCGGGGCTCCGGCGAAGGGCTTCGTCTTGTAGACGCGCCACACGAACCCGGAGCAGTCGAAGCCGCCGGGGAGCAACTTGCCGAAGAGCTGTTGCGGTTTCTCGGACGTTCCCGCCCAGACGTAAGGGGAGCCGACGAACCGGAGGGCTCGGTCGAGCACGACACGCTGCCAGGCCGAGAGCGGGGGAAGCGAGAACGTGTCGCCGAGCGTCCGGGTCGATTCGACTTGCTCGCCCGACAGCGTCAGGTACCTGGCGATGCTGTACGCCGCCTCGGCGCGTGTGACCGGATCGGACACCTCGAGCTCGAGCTCGTCCTCCTCGCGCGGATGATTGATGCGGAAACCGAGCATGCGGGCGACGGTCTCGGTCCCGAGCCACGGACGCGGCGTGAGGCCAGCGCCGGCGGCCGCGAGTCGGATCGTCTGCGCCGACGGACGAAGCCCGGCCAGCGTCACGAGACGCGCGTCGAGCTCGCGTACGGTCACCGGTGCATTCGGATCGTCGATCGAGATCGCGCCGCCGAGGCTCGCGACCACGACCGCCAACTCGGAGGCCGTGAGCGGGTCGTTCGGCCTGAAGGCCTCGACCGACGGGCCCATCAGGCCCGCGTCGACGACGGCCTGGATCTCGGACGAGGCGAACTGCGAGCGCGCGCTCGGAGAAGCGGATGCCGTGGCGGCAGCCGTCAGGAGCCCGGCGATGACGAGAACGGTGGCGCGGCGCATACGGTTCGTATCGGCGCTCGCAGGCCTGATCCAAAGCCTTCAGACGGGGCGACCGCTCGCTAGGCTCCGCACAATGAGTACTGCGCCCGGGTCACGGTACGCGGAGGCGCTCCCGGCGACGTGGCTCGCCGCACGGATGGCGGTGGATCCCGCATACATCGACGCCATGCGGAGGGCCGGCGAGCTGTTGGCGGTACGGGAGCCGGGGTGGAGCGAATGGCGCTACCCCGCGTGGCAGTTCGACCACGGCACGCCTCGCACGAGCATCGCCCGCATCGTCGCCATCGCGAGATCGCGCGGGATCGACGAGGCAAAGCTGTATGCCGTCCTCACGGGCCCACTCGGGCTCCGCAACAACGACCGAAGTCTCGTGGACCTGCTGCAGGAGGGCCGTGACGACGAGGTCGTCGCCGCCGTCCGCGCCGCCGGCTAGGCCGAGACCGCGGAGGCCGCGCGGACGACTGCGACGTCGCCGCTCACGGTCTTGACCCGGAGCGGGACGACAGCGCCAGCGGCGTCATCGGCGGCTTGTGCATCCTGCAGTCCGAGCTCCGACTCGAGGTCGCCAGAGACGGATGCGGCGTCGATCCACACGCGCGTCCCGCGGGCGATGGCGACACGCACGTCGCCAGACACCGTCTGAACGCGGACGTCACCGCTCACGACTGCCTTGACGTCGACGTCACCGGACGTCGTCGAGACGACGAGCTCACCCGCGACCGTCCCGATCGTCAGGTCCCCCGACACGGCGCGCGCGCCCAGCGCCGTCTCGATCCGCTCGACGCTCACGTCACCCGACACGGTCGCGACGGTAGCCTCGCCGGCGACTGTCCCGACGAAGACGTCCCCGCTCGCCGTCTTGACGCGCAGCGGCCCGCTCACGTTCTGCAGGCGGATGTCGCCCGACGCCGTTCGCGCGGACACCTCACCGAGGTCGCCCTCGACGCGAACGTCCGTGGACGCACCCGAGAGGTCGAGCTCCGTTCCCGGTGGGCAGGTAATGCGGCACTCGAAGTCACCACCCCATGAGATCTGGATAGGGCCCCACCTGAACTTGTCCTTCTGCTCGATGCGCACGAAGTGATGTCCGGGACGCTCGTCCATCGTGATCTCGATCTCCTCGACCGCGTCATGGCCACGGCGGCCGAGGGGGACGACCTCGACGGTCGTCTTCGGCTCGTCGACGGTCGTGACCACGACGCGTCCACTCGGGAGCTTGATCTGGAGGGAGACGGCCCCGGGAGTGTCGAAAGAAGGCATCTGGCGCTCCCTAGCTCTTCTTGCGAGGGGCTGTCCGCCGGACGCGACTCCCCGACGTGCGTGCGCTCGTCGTGCGCACGCGGTCACCGGAGTCGAGAAGGACGGCATAGTCGAATGGAAGTGAGGTGAGAAGCATGGTCCTCTCCTTTCAGCCTTGGACGTAACCCTGCATCCGGTTGCGGCTCTTCTTGACCGGTCGCTGCTCGAGGGTGCGCGCGATCGTGCGGACGAGCCACGCGTTGGTTGAGATCCCTTCCCGATCAGCAGCGGCCTCGATTCCTGCCTTCAGCGACTCGGGCAGGCGAAGCGTGATGCGACCCGACGACTCCTCCCCGAATCCGAGCTGGCTCGTGTCCGGAGTCTCGTCCCCGATGACGACGAGCTCCGGGTCACGACCCGCGAGCCGGACCTCGACCCTGCCCGGGTCGATCTGGCCCGTGATCTCGAGCGCAGCCTCTCCGAGCAGGTCGAGCAGATGGAGGTGGAGCGTCGACGCGAGGGCCTCGCCCATGCGCCGTGCGGCCTCGGCGGCCGCTTCGTCGCCCAGCGCGGCCGTCGCGGCGAGCTCCTGCTGGATCGCCTGGATGTGGCTGTCGAGCTGCATCGTGACATCACTATGACATCATGATCGCTGTCTGTCAAGGTCAAAAGCGACATCGCGTCGCCCTCAGGCAGCAAACCGCCTGCCAGAGCCAAGAACTGGCTGTTGAGGAATGCCTAGAGCTGCCAGGCGTCGCCGCGGATGATCGGCGTGACGCCGCCGTCCGCACCGATCCCGTCGACGTCGACATCGACGCCGCCGATCATGAAGTCCGTGTGGATCTGCGAGACGTTGATTCCGGCTTCGAGCAGCTCGTCCGGCGACGGGGACTGGCCGAGCGTCTCGGGAGGGATGCCCATTCCGTACGCGATGTGACAGGTCGCGTTCTCGTCGAAGAGGGTGTCGCTGAAGACGAGACCGGTCTGCCTGACGGGCGAGGAACCGTCGACGAGCGCGACCTCGCCGAGGCACGGCGCCTGGTCGTCCGTCGCGAGCTGCGCACGGATCACCTCGGCACCCGACTCGGCCTGGACGTCCACGATCCTGCCGCCCTCGAAACGCACCTCCAGGCCCTCGATCTTTCTCCCCGAGGTGACGAGCGGGTATGTCGACCGAACAGTGCCCTCGGCACGGCGCCAGTCGGGGCTCGTGAAGACCTCCTCGGTCGGAAGGTTCGGGACGTGCGTGATCCCTCCGGCCGTCTCGATCGTCGCGCAGCGCCAGGGCACACCGCCCACGAGCCCCACCTCGAGCTCGGTGCCCGGCCCGCTGAAGCGAATCGCATCGAATGCCCTCGCGTTCAGCGCGTCCGCTCGTGCCTGGAGCTTCTCCGTGTGTGACTGCCACGCGGCGACAGGATCGTCCGCATCGAGCCTCGTCGCCGTGGCGACGGCGTCCCAGAGCCGCTCGACGTCGGGCTCGCCGAAGACCTGCGTCGCCCACCCTGCGTTCGGCGCCGCGACGATCGTCCAGTTGATGTGCCTGCCGCCCACGCTCGCGAGGAAGGCAGCTCGGATCTCGCGGGGCTCCGCGCGTCCCACGAGCGAAGGATCGAGATCGGAGAGGAGCTCGGGGTCGGGATTCCCCGCAAGTGAGATCAGCGCAGGGTTCTCGTCGGGCCAGCGCCTGATCCAGTCGAGAAGGTACGGGGCAGACCACCCGATCTCGGATTCGGGGCCGAGCTCGATCGCCGCACGGCGGAGATGGAGATCGCCGTAGATCACGACCACGTGCTGGGCGCCGGCCCGGTACGCCTCGCGGGCCACCGCACGCGCGATCTCGACGTGCTCGACCTGACACACGAGGACGACATCCTGGCCGGGCTGGACGTTCGCACCGACACGAACGACGAGCTCCGCGTACCGGCGCAAGCGATCGCCGGTCGTCACGAACCCGGGTGTGGGATCGTCAGTCGCCCCAGTCGAAATCGCGGGGGCGCCCGGTCCAGAGTGCCTCGTCGAGCGCAGCGCCCTCTGCGCCCTCGACGTCCTCGACGGTCTCCTCGCCCGGCCACGGAAGGCGATCGGAGCTCAGCTCTGAGGCCGGCTCTCCGTCCATGGTCTCCTCGATCCGCGCCTGCTCCTCGCTCTTGAAGAGAGGGTGGTTCTCGAGAGGATCGCCATCGAGATAGCGATCGATCGGCATGTCGTCGTCGAGGCTCGCATTTTGGCTCTTGAGCGCGAGATGCTCCCGGATCGCTTGTGCGAAGCCGGACTCGGTGTCGACTGGAAGGACGTCGTTCTGATCCACGCTTGGGAGCCCCCTGAGGCCGACCGAGTCTACCGGATCGCCTGTGAACGACTTACCGCCCAGCGCACGCGGCGTATGTGAGGATGGCGGCATGCCGGTTGCCGCGTTGACCCTGCTCCTGTACGTCATGCGCCGAATCAAGCCGGCGACCGTCGCTCTCGTCGTGTTCGAGACCTGGCGGCGGCTCCCGTACGAGCACCGCCAGCAGCTCCTCGTTGCGGCGCGGCCAACGGACCGAGGGTCGCCTCCGCGCTCATCCGGCGCGGAGGCCAGCGGGCGTAGCTAGAGGCTGCGGCCCAGCGCTTCGCGGACGATCCGGTCCTGCTCGTAGTTGTGGAGGGCCGGATACCCCTCGCTCGTGCTCGCGCGCCAGGTTCGGCCGATGTACTGCACCCGGGCTGCCGGCGTCGCCCTGGAGGCCGCCTCCTCCAGCCGGTGCCGAATCGACCGCCACGCCCCCATGTTCTGGGGCTCCTCCTGCGCCCAGACGACCTCGCGCACTGCGGGATACGAGGCGATGAGCGCAGAGACCAGCTCCAGCGGGAACGGATAGAGCTGCTCGACCCGAGCCACCGCGACGGAGGACATCTCGGCCCGGAGCTCGTGACCCACGATGTCGTAGTAGATCTTGCCACTGCACAGGACGACCCGGTTCACGGCGGCGTGATCGGCCGTTGGATCGTCGAGCAGGGGCTGGAACGACCCGAGCGCCAGATCGTCGAGCGTGGACGTCGCGTCGCGTAACCGCAGCAGGCCCTTCGGCGTCATCACGACGAGCGGCCGAGCCGTCGCGTCGAGCGCCTGCCGGCGGAGCAGGTGGAAGAACTGCGCAGCCGTCGAGCAGTTGACGACGCGGATGTTGTCCTGCGCCGCGAGCTGGAGGAACCGCTCGAGGCGTGCGCTCGAGTGCTCCGGCCCGTTTCCCTCGTACCCGTGCGGGAGAAGCAGCACGAGGCGTGAGGTCTGTCCCCATTTCGACCGGCCGGAGACGATGAACTGGTCGACGACGATCTGAGCACCGTTGACGAAGTCGCCGAACTGCGCCTCCCAGAGCACGAGCGCATCGGGCGCGGCGATCGAGTAGCCGTGCTCGAAGGCAAGCGCCGCGTACTCCGAGAGCGGCGAGTTGTAGATCTCGTACGAGGCCGACGCCCACGGCAGGCTCTGGAGCGGCGCGAACGTCTCGCCCGTGCGGGGATCGTGGAGCACCGCGTGCCTGTGGGAGAAGGTGCCGCGCTCGGTGTCCTGGCCGGAGAGCCGGATCGGGATCCCGTCCTCGAGGAGCGATGCGAACGCGAGCGCCTCCGCGTACCCCCAGTCGATGCCGCCCTCGCGAAGGCTCTCGCGACGGCGCTCGAGCTGCCTCGCGAGCTTCGGGTTGACCTCGAAGCCGTCCGGTACCTGCAGGAGCTGCTCGCCGAGCTGCAAGAGCCGGTCGGCGGCTACGGCCGTGACGACCGCCGCGCCCGTGTCGGTCTTCGTCGGCGCCTCCGCGGGTGGGATCGTGGACGCGAAGCTCGTGCGCAGCTCGTCGTGCGCCGCCCGCAGCGTCTCGAGCGTCTCCTCGAGCATGCGAGTGTGCTCGCCCGGAGCGACGACGCCGTCTGCGACGAGACGCTCCGCATAGGACTCCCGTACCGGAACCTGCTGCTCGATCCGCTCCGACTGCAGCGGCTGCGTGTACGCAGCCTCGTCCTGCTCGTTGTGGCCGAACCGCCGATAGCCGACGAGATCCACCACGACGTCGTGGCCGAACTCCTCCCGGTACGCGAGAGCGAGCCGGATGGCGGCAAGCGCGGCCTCGGGGTCGTCGGCATTGACGTGGACGATGGGCACGTCGAAACCCTTCGCAAGGTCGCTCGAGTAGCGCGTCGACCGGCTCTCCGCCGGATCCGTCGTGAACCCGACCTGGTTGTTGGCAATGACGTGGAGCGTCCCGCCCGTCGAGTAGCCGTCGAGGCTCGAGAGGTTGAGGGTCTCCGCGACCACCCCCTGCCCTGCGAACGACGCGTCGCCGTGGATGAGGATCGGCAGCGCCACGCTGGGGTCGTGGATCCCGGCCCCGGACGAGCGATCGGTCTGCTCCGCTCGCGCGAGCCCTTCGACGACCGGGTCGACAGCCTCGAGATGGCTCGGATTCGAGGCGACCGTGACCTGGATCTCGCCCGCAGACGTCTCCCGGGCCTCCGACGCGGAGAGGTGGTACTTGACGTCGCCGGTGCCGCCCTCGGGATCGGTGATGAGAGCGTCGATCGAGCGCTCGCCTTCGAACTCCCGGAGGATCGACACGTAGGGCCGGCCGACGACGTGGGTGAGGACGTTCAGGCGACCGCGATGGGCGATCCCGATGAGAACCTCGTGCGCGCCGCTCTGCGCGCCGAGCTCCACGGCTTCGTCGAGCATGGGGACCAGCACGTCCAGGCCCTCGATGGAGAACTGCTTCTGACCGATGAATGCGCGCCGTAGGTAGGTCTCGAGCGCCTCGACCTGTGCGAGCCGCCGGAGCAGCGCGCGCCGCTCGTCCGCGGGGAGCTCCGTCCGGAAGCGGCCGGACTCGATGGCCTGTCGGAGCCAGACGCGCTCGGCGTGGTCGGAGATGTGCTCGATCTCGTACGCGATCGTCCCGGTGTAGACCTCGCGGAGACGGGGCAGCGCGTCGAGCAGCGTCTCCCCAGGCACCGAGAGACGCAGGAGACGAGCGGGGATCCGCGCCTGGAGCTCCGGCGTCAGTGGCGGCTCGAGCCGCGTCTCGTCGAGCGCGGGGTCCCCCATGGGCTCGGACCCCAGTGGATCGAGACGCGCGTTCAGGTGGCCGTGCATGCGGTACGCCTTCACGAGCGACATCGCGGCGGCGACTCCCGCGAGGAGCTCGTCGTCCGGCCGAGCCTGCGCGGGTCGCCTCGGGGCCTGTCGGCGTAGCGGTCGGGACCGCGACCGGCTCCTCGATCCGAGGCGGCGCGACATCCACTGCATGCAGTGCAGTTCCCGCTTCGGCGATCCGCGTCTGCACGAGCCGCTCGAGCCCGGGAAGCGCAGAGAGAAGCTCCCCGTCGCCCTCCTCGAAGAGCGCACGCCAGGCGGGATCGACGGCTTCGGGGTTCTCGAGGTACTGCTCGAGGAGCTGTCCGACATAACCGGCGTTGAGGCCGGACGACTCGAGACTCGTCATCGGCGTCTCGTGCCCGAGGTCAGAACAGGCCGCTGTCCGTGAGGACCGCGACGACCATACCGAGGACGAACGAGGCCGCGGCGACACCGACGGCGACTGCGGCGAGCGTTCGATGGGTCTCGGTCATCCGGGCGGCGACGAGCGCGACGATGACCGAAGCGGTCGCCAGCAGCCCCGGGTTACGAGCGATCGCGATGCCGGACAGGGCAAAGGAGAACGCGCAGAGGAAGCCCGCGACCCGGTCGGCGCGACGTGGCGCGGGTGCGGGTACGGTGCTCATGCCATCCGAATGCGCGCTGGTCGCACGCGCGGACCCGAGGGGCGCGGCCTGAAGCGGTTCGGAGTCGGGCGACGTCGCTTCCAGTCGTCCCAGCCGCACGGCGTCAGCGGCGCGAGCACACTTGCCTCCTCGGCGCCCCCGCCCGCCGGCTCGGGCTCGGCGCGAACCGCGTACCAGACCACGCCGCCGAGGTAGAAGAGGGGGATCTTCAGGACGACCAGCATGAAGATTGCTTCCCAGACGGTGACGCTCACGACCGCTCCAGTCTAACGGCCCCGGTGGCGTCGACCGACGCGCGTTTACTAACACAAGCCTCACACAGCACCCGCTAGGGTGCCCGGAGCTTTCCGACCCTTCCTACGCCGCTTTCTCGGGAGACACTCGTGAGACGCATCGTTCGCCTCGTCATTGCTCTGTCCGTCATCGCCCTCGCCGCGACTGCGGCGGTGGCCACGCCGGCCTCGTTCGCAGCTCAGCGCATGTGGGTCGGGTTCCACGACGACCCGAGCTTTCGCTGGTCGAGCGAGCGGCAGGCGCTCGTCGCGAGGTCTGCCGAGAACAACGCGACGATCATGCGGCTCCTCGTCCAGTGGAACGTCGTGGCCAAGACGCGTCCCGGCAACGCCGCGGATCCATTCGATCCCGCGTACGAGTTCGACGACATCGACGATGCCGTTCGGGCGGCACAGCAGATCGGACCAGGAGGTCATCCTCACGCTCTCCGGGACGCCACGCTGGGCGAACGGCGGCAAGACCCCGAACGTGATGCCGACGCGGGTCGCCGACTTCACGGACTTCGCACGGGCCATCGCGTCCCGGTACTCGGGCCGGTTCATGGGCTATCCGTTCGTTCGCTTCTGGTCGATCTGGAACGAGCCGAACCTCCAGGGCTTCCTCGCACCGCAGTTCAACGCACAGGGCAAGTCCGTCGCGCCCGCGAACTACGCGAAGCTGGCAGCCGCCGGATACACGGGAATCAAGGCGGGCAATCCGCAAGCGAAGGTCGCCATCGGCGAGACCTCGGCGCGGGGGAGCGACAAGCCGAACGGGCTCCGGCCCACCCACACGCCGGGCAAGTTCGCGGAGCTCGTCGCGAAGGCGAACCCGAGGCTCAAGTTCGACGCCTGGTCCCACCACCCGTACCCTTCCGTGCCGAGCCTGCGGCCGTCCCAGGTCGTCAAGTGGCCGAACGTCTCGCTCGCATCGCTTCCGCGCTTCGACGCGAGCCTCAAGACCTGGTTCAAGCGCAAGTCCGTGCCGATCTGGATCACCGAGTACGGTCATCAGACGAAGCCCGAGGACTCACTGGGGATCAGCTACGCGCAGCAGGCGGCCTACATCCAGCAGGCGATGTCGATCTCGGCCGGATACCAGTTCGTCGACATGTTCATCTGGTTCGTGTACCAGGACGACCAGGGGCAGCCGTGGGATTCGGGCATCTACACCCGCAGCGGCGCACCGAAGAACCCGTCGCCGGGCCGGTTCACAGCCAGCGCGCGACCGCTCGACGCGCGAAACGGGATGATCACGCTCCCGCGAGGGACGCTCACGCCGCTCCTCAACGTCTACACGCGGCGCTACTGCGCCACGGACACGACCGGGACGCCGATCGGGATGACGTGGCGTGTGTTCAGGGGCTCGCAGCTGATCAGCGTCGGTCAGCAGACGGCGAATCTGAAGCTCGACTGCACGCTCGCCGCGCGCGTGACGGTGAAAGGCGGCGTGAAGAAGGGCGTGACCTACACGGTGACGTTCGCGCTGAACGACATCAGCGGCGTCGTGCTCAACCGCCGCATCACGGTCGTAGGCGTCTAGCTCAGGCGTCCCAGACGAGCACCTGCATCCCCTCCCACCACTGAGGGGCTCCTCGGGTACTGCCGTCGATCATGAGGATCCGGCGAGCGCGAGGCTGCTCGGCGAGGTACGCGTCCATCGCGCGGTCGACGTCCTCCCAGTCCGTGTCGTCGACGATCACGAGCGCGCCCGGCACGAGGTGGGGCTCTGCGATACGGAGACCCTCGACCTGGGCCTCGAACGAGTGCCCCGCGTCGTAGTACCAGACGCCGACTCGCGTATCGCCGAGCGCACCGCCGGGAACGAGCTCGAAGGCGTCGCCGACGAGCATCTCCGGGGCCTCGAGGCCGTGCCGCGCGAGGTTCGCCTCGACCTTGTCAGGCGAGGTGCCACGGAACTGGAAGCTGTCGATTCCGACGAAGCGCTTGGCCTCGTTGCCGAGCATCGCCGCGATGAGGCTCGCGCCGTGAAAGACGCCGACCTCGACGTACGCCTCGTCCGGGCCGAGGCAGCTCGCCGCGAGGTTGAGGAGCGCGAGATTGTTCTCCCGCGCGAAGTTCTCCACGCCCTCGGCTATCGGCCGGAACCGGCGGTCGCGCGGATGCTCCGAGCGCGGATAGTCGTCGAACAGGGGCGGAAGCTCGGCGAGGAAGCGGTCTGCATCCAAGGTGGCTACAGGTGGCTCGTCACGCCAGCGAGACTCGGCTCGTCTGCAGGCGGCTCGTACCACGAGTATGCGTAGCGCCCGTCGTCGAGGTCGCGGGCGAACGTCGAGAGCTTGAGCGGCCGGAACGTGTCGCACATGACCGCGAGCTCCGTCGTCTCCGCGACGCCCAGCGACTTCTCGGCGAGCCCGGGCTGCGGCCCGTGCGGGAGCCCCGACGGATGGAGCGTGATCGAGCCGACCGAGATTCCCTTGCGTGATCCGAAGTTGCCCGAGACGTAATAGATCATCTCCTCGGACTGGAGGTTCGAGTGGTGGTAGGGGATCGGCACCGCCTCCGGATCGAAGTCGAGTTTGCGCGGACAGAACGAGCAGATGACGAAGTTGTGGCCCTGGAACGTCTGGTGGGACGGCGGCGGCTGGTGGATCCGGCCCGTGATCGGCTCGAAGTCGTGGACGGAGAAAGTCCAGGGATAGAGGAAGCCGTCCCAACCCACGACGTCGAACGGGTGGTAGTCGACGACGTAGTCCTGATAGCCGCCGCGAACGCGCACCTTCACGAGGAACTCGCCCCGCTCCCTGCGCGTGTGCAGGTCGGTCGGCGGGTGGATGTCGCGGTGATAGTACGGCGCCCCTTCCAGGATCTGGCCGTACTCGTTGCGGTAGCGGCGCGGGATCTCGATGAGCCCGGGGGTCTCGAACACCAGGTAGCGCTGCGGCCCGGCCGGCATGAAGCGGTACGTCGTGCCCCGGGGGATGACGATGTAGTCGCCGTCCTTGTAAGGCACGTCCCCGAAGATCGTCTCGAGGGTGCCGTGTCCCTCGTGGACGAAGATCACCTCGTCGCCTTCCCCGTTCCGGAAGAAGTACTCCATCGTCCCTTCCGGTCGGCAGAAGGAGATCTCGACGTCGTCGTTCCACATGAGCGAGCGACGCCCCGAGATCTCGTCGCCCTCGGGCGGCACGTCGTACGTGTTCTGGAGGCGGTGCGCGTGAGTCTCTGGGATCCACTCGTCGCGCACGATCTGCGTGAACGCGCCGAGCTCCTTGACGCGGCAGGGTGACTCGAGGTGGTAGAGGATCGACTCGTTCCCCGTGAAGCCCTCGAGGCCCATGACCTCCTCGGTGAGGAGCCGCCCATTCTCGCGGAAGACGATGTGGCGCTTGCGCGGGAGCTCTCCCCGCCGCTGGTAGAAGGGCATGTCCGTCCCTTTCGCGTCGGTTGGTCGGATCCAGCCACGAGAGTACGTCAGGACGGCCGTCGCAGGCGGCGCCGTCGCCCTTCGGCGCCGCCTGCCCTGCAGTGGGCTACGCGCCCGGAGCGGGCGCGGAGGGATCGATCTGCCAGAGCCCGATCCGGTTGCCTTCGGTGTCGCTCGCCGTGACGAACCACCCCATGCCCGGAACCGGCTGCGGTTCGTCCGCCTGGCCCCCGAGCTCCTTGATCTTGGCAGCACCGGCGTTGATGTCGTCGACGTCGAAGTAGACGCGTGCACCACGTTCCTCGGCCGGGAAGATCGCGCCTCCCGAATCCTCCGCGAACTGCGTCATGTGGTACTCGACCGGACCTTCCATCGACTGCCACTGCCAGCCGAAGAGTCCGGTGTAGAAGCTCTTCGCGCGAGCCGTATCGCCCGCGGGAAGCTCGACGTGCACAGGCTTTGCCATTGACGCCTCCTCTGCGACGGATTCAGCGAAGCGCACCGCTCCGCCATCGTCATTCAACAGGACGACGAACGGGCTACGTCGCAATCGACAACGTCTGGCCGATGGTCACGACGTAACGATCTGGCGACGATGGAGCCGAGGGGGCTCGAACCCCTGACCTTCTGGCTGCCAGCCAGACGCTCTCCCAGCTGAGCTACGGCCCCAGGAGAGCCGTCAGTCTAGCGTCGGGCGCGCGCTACCCTGGACTTCATGCACCGCCGACCCGGACGGCGCCGGAGACTTCGTGGGCTCCCGAGGCGTCTCGCCGGGTTCGTGCGCGCATTGTTCGGCGGAGGCTCGACAGGCGGCAGCTGGGAGGAGGAGGCGGAGGGCGGGGTCGGCGTGCGTGAGCCGCGGCGGCCACTGACGCCGAGCCTCACCGGCGCCACCGCGCTCGAGCTCCCTGCGGACGACGACCCGCGCTAGCCGGCTGCGGCTGCTTCGAGCTCGACCGACGGGACGTCGCTCCACAGCTCCTCGAGCCGGTAGAAGCCCCGCGTCTCGGGGGTGAAGAGATGGAGGACGACGTCGAGGTAGTCCCCGACGATCCACGTCGCCTCGGCCGCTCCAGCGGACGAGCGCGGCAGCACGCCGTGCTCCTTCTTGAGGACGCCGGACACCTCGTCGTAGATCGCCTTCGTCTGCCGCGCGTTGCGGCCGGTCGCGATCACGAAGAAGTCGGTGAAGTCACAGACGCCGCGCATGTCGAGGATCGAGACGTCGGTCGCCAGCTTCTCCTGGCAGAGAGCGGCGGTACGGCGTGCTTGTTCGAGCGGTGTCAGTCGGCTTCTCGTCCTTCTCGCTTCGACGCAGTCTACTCGCCGCTTCGGTACAGGCCGAGGCGCTCGATCGCGTGGGCTACCGCGGGCGGGACGAGGCCGCCGACGGGCTCTCCACGCGCTACACGAGCTCGGATCTCCGACGACGAGACGTCGACGGGCTCCATTTCGAACTCGAGAATCCGGCCCGGAGCCGCGAGCCGCTCGCGTACGGACCGGACGTCCCCGTGCGACACGCCGGGCCGGAGCGCGACCGCGAGCCTCACGAGCTCGAGGACACGCTGCGGCGACTTCCAGCTCTCGAACCCGACCAGCTCGTCCGCGCCCAGAATGAAGACCGCGTCTTCGACCTGGCGCTCCTCGAGCGAGTCCACCGTCCGCGCGTGCCGGTCGAGCTCGACGGACGCGCCGGGAACGTCTTCGAAAGCGAGCCGGGCGAGCTCCAGCCTCGTCTCCCCCGGCGTGCTGGTCCGCTTGTGGCCGGGGTCGGCGACGACGAGAACGAGGAGCCGCTCGAGTCCCAGCTCCTCGGTTGCCGCACGAGCGAGGGCGACATGGCCGTTGTGCGGAGGATCGAATACTCCGCCGAGAAGGCCTACTGCCATTCGAGCTCCTCGTCGCCGACCTCGACCTGCGTCCCACGCTTGATGCCGAGCCTGCGCAGCGCCTCCTCGAGCTCGTCGGGCGGAGGCGGAGTCCCCACGACGCGGTACCCACGGTCCGTGCGAAGAATGCGAAAGCGAGGCCCACTGCGGGCGCGCGGTCGGTAGTCGAGGAACTCGGGCAGTGCGTCGTCCGCCTCGAGCTCGACAGCGGAGGCCGGGCACAGCTCGAAGAGCGCAAGCCTCAGCGCGTCGATCCCCGCCCCGGTCGCGCATGACGTCGCGACCACACGGACGACTCGCTCGTCGGCCGGCTCGAACGCCGGTACCGTCTCGAGGAGATCGACCTTGTTGAGAACGACGAGCTGCGGCCGCTCGTCGAGTCCCGCCCCGTAGCGCGCGAGCTCGCCGTCGATCGTGCGGAACCGCTCCTCGAGCTCCGGCTCGGAGGCGTCGAGGACATGGACGAGCAGGTGTGCACGCTCGAGGTGCGCGAGGAACTGGTGGCCGAGCCCGGCGCCTTCCGCGGCGCCTTCGATCAGTCCCGGCACGTCCGCGACCGTCAGCTGCCGCTCCTCCGGCCCGTCGACGACGCCCAGGACAGGCTCGAGAGTCGTGAACGGGTAGTCGGCGACCTTTGGCGTCGCGTTGGAGATCCGCCGAAGCAACGACGACTTCCCCGCGTTCGGGAAGCCGGCGAGCGCAGCGTCGACCACGAGCTTCAGGTGGAGCTCGAGGTCGAGCTCGTCGCCCGGGAGCCCCGTCTCGGCGAAGCGCGGTGTCTGACGAGTCGGCGTCGCGAAGCGCGCGTTGCCGCGTCCACCCTGTCCACCACGGGCGACGACGACGCGTCCACTCGATGTCGCCAGGTCGGCCATGATCCTGCCGTCGCCGTCGAGAACCTGCGTGCCGACGGGGACACGGAGGCCGGCATCCTCGCCGTCCGCGCCGTGTTTCTTGCTCCCGCGGCCGTTCCCGCCACGGCCCGCCTCGACGAGCCGTATGCGCCCGAACGCGGAGAGATCGCGCAAACTCGGGTCGACGGAGACGACGACGTCTCCCCCGCGCCCGCCGTCGCCACCGTCCGGGCCGCCCTTGGGGACGTACTTCTCGCGCCGAAAGCTCAACCCGCCGTCGCCACCGCGACCCGCCTGGACGTGGACGTGCGCGCGATCGTGGAACATGACCCCGGCGGAGCCGAGCGCGCCGCTACTCGGCGGACGCTGCGACCGAGATGAAGCGCTTTTCCCCGGACCGCCGGAACTCGACGGTTCCGTCGCGGAGCGCGAAGATCGTGTCGTCGCGGCCAAGGCCGGCACCAGGCCCGGGGCGGAACCTCGTGCCGCGCTGGCGGACGATGATCATCCCGGTCTTCACCGGCTGGCCGGCGAACACCTTGACCCCGAGTCGCTTCGCCTCCGAGTCGCGCCCGTTGCGCGAGGAGCCGAGCCCTTTCTTGTGAGCCATTAGGACTCACCTCCTTGCTGCGCGAGTGCGGACTCGAGCGCAGCGATCGCACCCTTTCGCTTGCCGTGCTCCTGCTCGTATACGAGTGCGGCCGCGATCGCGGACGTGCCCCAGCCGGCCGAGGCGGCCTTGAGCTCGGCGATCGTCATGTCGGCATAGCCCTCGGGGAGATCGCCGGCCGGCGCGTCGACTGCCGGGGGCGCCTCGACGGCCTCGGCGGGCTTCGTCGCCGGCCGCGCCTCCGCCTTCGGCTTCGAGCGCGCACGCGAGCTCTTCGCGCCGCCGATCGACTCGATCTCTATCTGCGTCAACGACGCCCGGAATCCCGTATGTCGCCGGTAGCCGGTCCGCTTCTTGTACTTGCCGATGCGGATCTTCGGCCCCTTCGTAGCACCGAGCACCTTCGCCGTCACGACGCCCTCGCCAGGATCGAGCTGTGCGCCGCCGTCACCGCCGACGAGGAGGACGGCCGGGGCGAAGTTCGAGCCCTCGTCCAGCTTCAGCCGGTCGACGAGCAGCCGCTCGCCTTCGCGGACGCGGTACTGCTTTCCAGCAACCTTGATGATCGCGTAGGTCATGTGATTCCGAGGTCAGCGCGGGCGGGTGGCCCGCGGAAGCCCGGGCATGATACCGGCTACGCCTGCCGCGTGGAGTCGAAGTCCTCGATCCACTCGGACATTGGAACGTACTCGGGAGCACCGTCCGTAGCCGCCGTCTCCGAGTCTTCAGGCTCGTCGGTGGCAGAGGCTTCGTCGCCGCCCGTCGTCGCGGGCTTGCGCCTCTTGCGTCCACCCCTTGCACCGCGACGAGCGCGCTTTTTCTTGGGCTGCCCGTCGGCTCCGAGCGCCTCGGGCGCCTCGCTCTCCTCGGCAACCGCAGCTACCGGCTGCTCGGTGACCTCGTCGCCGGTCGCCTCCTCGAGGTCTGCCGGCGGCACGTGGATCCGCGGGGCGGGACGACCGTTCGCCGACTCGTCCGGCCCCTCCTGCAGGGCGCCATCCGTCGTCGCCGCTGCAGGCTTCTTGCGGCCACGGCCCCCGCGCGTGCCACGGCGCGTGCGCTTCTTCTTGGGCTGGCCGTCCGCCGGCGGTTCGACGTCGGCCGCAGCCACGGCCTCGGGCTCCTCGGGCTGGGCCTCGAGTTCCTCGAGCTTCCTCGAGCTCGGCCGGGTCCGTCGATTCCACGAGCTCGTCGATGACGGCCACGGCCTCGACGTCCTTCTTGGCCCTCGAGGCCCGCATCGGCTTCTCCGCCTCGGCCTCGAAGGTGATGGGAGGCGCGACCTTGGGTCCTTCGGCCACAAGTGTCGCGTAGGCGACGCCGGCGAGAGTCCGCCCGATAGAGACCTTCACCTTCTTCCCGATGAGCTTCGACGCTCCGGCGACAACGACCTCGTAGTCTCCATCGAGCTTGGCGACGCCCGCCGTCGGGTCGTAGAGGCCAACTTCGACGAGCTTCAGCTCGACCTCGGATCCCTCCCCGACGGGCGCGGGCGGAAGCAGCGTCTCGAGCTTGCCCTGGCGGACGACCTCGAAGTGATCCAGGTGGACGTGGCCGTTCTCCGCGGCCGGCACCAGGAAGAATCGGCGCCGCGTCACCGCTTCCAGGGCTTCGAGGCGTGCGCCGCCTCGCCCGACCAGGAGCGGGAGCAGCCGAGGATGAACCGCGATCTCGAACGCCTGCACCCGCGAGCCCTTCGCGACAGTCCGCAGCTGCCGCTCGACCTCGAGCGCGTGGGTCGCGTCCGAGACGACGATGCCGTCGCCGGAGCAGACCGGGCACCGGGTCGTGAGGATCTCGCGCGGGCCGTCCGTGACGTTCTGCCTGGTCATCTCGACGAGGCCGAGCGGCGAGATCTCGACCACGTAGGTCTTCGTCCGGTCGCGCTCGAGCTCGCTACGCAGCGCCTCTTCGACGGTCTCCCGGTTCTTCGGGTTCGCCATGTCGATGAAGTCGATGACGATGATCCCGCCGATGTCGCGCAACCTCAACTGCCGGACGACCTCCTTCACGGCCTCGAGGTTGTTCTTGACGATCGTGTCCTCGAGCCGCCCCTGCGCGCTCTTGCCCCGCGACCCGACAAAGCGGCCGGTGTTGACGTCGATGACGGTGAAGGCCTCCGCGTAGTCGAAGACGAGGTAACCGCCGGACGGCAGGTCGACGCGACGATCGAGCGTCGAGCGGATCTCGGCGTCCACTCCGGACGCCTCGAACAGCGGCGCCTTCTCGCGATAGCGATGAACGCGATCGACCATGTGCGGCGAGGTCTTCTTCAGGTAGCTGACGATGCGACGGTGCGTCCTGTCGTCGTCGATCTGCGCGCCGAGGAAGTCGCCCGCGAAGAGGTCGCGCACGATCCGCAGAGGAAGCTCCGCTTCCTCGTATACGAGCGCGGGGGCGGTGGCGGACTTCGCCCTCGCCTGGATCGTCTTCCAGAGACGCTGCAGGAACACGAGGTCGCGCTCGATGTCCTCGGCCGACGCTCCCTCGGCCGCGGTGCGGACGATGATTCCGCCGCCCTTCGGATCGAGGTTCTTGATGACGTCCTTGAGGCGCCCGCGCTCCGCGTCCTCGAGGCGCCGCGAAACGCCCGAGCCGTCGCCGTTCGGCACGTAGACGAGAAATCTGCCAGGAAGCGAGATCTCGGTCGTCAGGCGAGCGCCCTTCGACTTCATCGGGTCCTTGACCGCCTGCACCATGATCGTCTGACCCCGCTTGATCAGGTCCTGGATCTTCCGGGCGCCCTTCCGGCCCTCGAGCTCCGGCCCGACGATCTCGTCGACGTAGAGGAAGCCGTTCTTCTCGAGACCTATCTCGACGAACGCCGCCTCCATGCCGGGGAGCACGTTGTCGACGACGCCGAGATAGATGTTCCCGGCGATCGAGCGCCGCTCGGGCCGCTCCAGATAGACCTCGGCGACGCGGTCGTCCTCGAGAATTGCGACCCGCTGCTCACCGACGTCGACGGAGATGACCAGCTCTCGCTTCGCCGCGGGGAGCGGAGCTCTCTTCGTCGGCGTCCTGCGACGTGCGCCGCTGCGCGACTGCCGTCGCTCCGGCTTCCCGTCGGGCTTCGCGGCTCGCTTCGAACGCGACGGCTCCGCTGTCGCGGCGGCCGCGGCCGAGTCGTCGCTCTCGCCCTCGGTCGCCACGCCGGACTCGCCGGCAACCGGCTTCTTCCGTCCGCGCCCTCCGCGACTTCCGCGACGACGCCTCTTCTTCGGGCCTGCCGGCGTCTCGTCTGCCGGCGGCTCCGTGGCTAGATCCTCTGTGCGCGCTTGCTCTGTGCCTGCCTGCTCTGTGCGCGCCTGTTCTGTGAGCAGAGCCTCAGGCGGTGCTTCTACCTCCGTGGCAGCAGTCTCCGCTGCCGTCTCGTCCTGCTTGTTGCCGAAGCGAAACCATCGAAGTGCCAAGTGTTCGTTCTCCTCTTTCAGCCGCGCGCGGGTCCCCGACCGCCACCGGCGTACCGGGCCTCGCGCTGCGTGGATTCAAGACTGCGGTCAACACGACCTGCGGACAGGCTAGCAGTCGGGCTGACGGGCTCCTGACCCGCCAGCGATCAGGCCGCAGCCGGACGGAGCCGGTTGCGTCGCCCGCGCACAGCCCGCAGACGCTGCGACAGGCGCGCCCACGCCCACGGCTCGAGCTCGGCGTACCTGGTCTCCGATTGACCGCGGGTGGACTCGAGGTACTCGAACCACGCGTCGGCTTCTTCGAGCTGCAACAGCTCCTCCGCCAGTTCCGTGTTCGCCATTGTCCCTCCCATGCGCTCGATCGGGGCGCATCCTAGGTCCCGGTCCGGACGGAGCGGACCAGGGCTCAGACGGAAGGCAGGCGCGACTCGAGCTTCTCGAACGCCTTGGCGAACGCCCACGTTCCGCCGGCCGCGATCGCGGCGTGTGCGAGCGGGGCCGGCAACACTGCGCGCGCAGTGCGTGCGGCCCGGCGAAGTGCGAAGCCGGACGCAACGAGCGCCGCGGCCCCTCCTGCGAGCGCAGGTATCTCCTCCGAGGCGGCCGAACCCGAGGAGACCGTCCGCAGGCGTGCGACCAGGCGCACCTGCTCGCCGACGAGCAACGGACGTGACGCGCCGAGCCGCGACCCCACGAGCCCAATCACGGCCGAGCGGACGACCGCCCGCTTCACGAGTGCCGACCGCGCCGCGTTCGCGAGCATGGGAACCTTCGAGGCGAGGTCGGTCGCTACCTCCGTCGCCTCGACGATGCGATCGGCGATCGCTCCGACCGGGAAGCCCTCGCCAGCGCGGCACTCGACGACGAACGGCGAGAGCACGAATGGTCGTGTCCAGTCGGCCTGCGGCCAGAGCTCGACGACGACGACCTCGACCCCGTGCGGCGCCGCCCCGCGCACGAGGGCCTCGTCCTCGGCACTCGGATCGCCCGCGATGATGTGGACGTGCACGGACGCGCTCGGGTCGGGCCGGCCGGCACCGACCACGACTGCGCCGGGCGCCGCGCCGGCTCCCAGCTCCTTCGCGAGCTGCTCGGCCAGGATGCCGCTGACGACGATCGGGCCTGCGTGCCCGATCGACACCTCGTCGCGCAGTGCCAAGCCGAGGCCGCGGGCCTCAAGGGCGAGGGCGCGGACGTCCGCGAGCCTCACGCGGACCGCGTGCGTCCGAACTCGCCGCGCGAGTGGATGCTCTCCAGCACGCCGATGAGCACGAGATTGGCGACCATTGACGACCCGCCGACGGTCACGAACGGGAGCGGGATACCCGTGACGGGCGCGACGCCCATCGTCATGCCGACGTTCACGAAGACCTGGAACAGGAATCCGACGACGAGGCCGCCGGCGACGACGACGCCGTAGAGATCAGATGCCCCCGTGATGACGCGCAGGCCCCGCCAGACGACGAGCAGGTAGAGGAGGAGCAGGATCGCGCACCCGACGAACCCGCGCTGCTCCGCGAGCGACGCGAACGCGAAGTCGGTCGCGTGCTCGGGCAGGTAGTCGAGCCTCGTCTGGCTCGCCCCCACGACCCCGCGTCCGGTGAGGCCCCCGGACCCGACGGCGGTGATCGACTGGCTGAGGTTGTACGTGATCCCGCTCGGGTCGGCGCCCGGATCGAGCGTGAGCCGCGCGGCCTGGTAGGGCTTCAGCACCTGGACGCCGGCGGCCGGGAGCAGCCAGAGCACCGAGGTGAGCGTGATCGCCCCGACCGCGGCCAGGACGAGCAGCTGGCGCCAGCGCACGCCGACGAAGAACAGCACCGCGAAGAGGGCAGCCGAGTAGACGAGCGCCGTACCGAGATCGGGCTGCATGAAGACGAGGAGGATCGGGAACGCACCGAGCCCGAGCGCGGTGAAGATCGTCCGCCAGCGCGATACCGGGCCGACGCGGTCGACGACGAAGCCGGCGATTGCCAAGACGAAGAGCACCTTGCCGAGCTCTGACGGCTGGAACTGGATGACACCGAGGTCGAGCCAGCGCTTCGAGCCGCGAACGGTCTCCGCTGCGACGAAGACGAAGATCATCAGCCCGAGCGTGGCCACGTAGACGACCTTCCAGTAACGACGCCAGAGGTCGATCGGGATGATCGCGGCGGCCACGAGCCCAGCGGCCCCCATCGCAGCAGCGATCCCCTGGCGAACCACGAAGTAGTTCTCGTCACCCGGGACGTCGAAGCGCGTGATCCCGGAGACGACCCACAGCCCGTAGCCGACGAGCCCGGCTCCGGCGAGGAGCAGGATCCAGTCGAGGCTCCTCAGGAACGCGACGACCGCGGGTTCGCTGCGACCCGTCGACGGCCGAGGGCGTGCGCGCTGCGTGACCTCGATCATCAGTCCGTGTTCACCAGGGTCGCGCCGGGAGCCTTGGTGCCGAAGAAGCGCTCGAAGACCTTCAGCGCGGCGGGGGCCGCTGCAGTCGAACCGTGGCCGCCGTTCTCGATGAGCGCGCAGACGACGAGCCGCGCGGACTCCGAGGGGCCCCACCCACACCACCACGACTGATCCTCCAGATGTCCGGCCGGATAGCCGGGGAGCTGGACGACCTTCTCGGCCGTGCCCGTCTTGCCGGAGATCGGAACGGCGAAGTTGCCGAACACTCCGGCCGACGTGCCGTTCGCGGAATGTGTAGCCGCGTACAGACCGTCACGCACGGCGCGCAGAGCCTCCGGGTCGACGCCGGCCGAGCGGGGAGGGCTCGCCGCGAACCGCCGGAGCACGACGCGGGGCGAACCCTTCGCCCCGGGCTGCTCGACGTCGGAGACGAGGTGCGGCGTAACGAGGTTGCCGTCGTTGGCGAGCATCGCGTAGAACGCCGCCATCTGCAGGGGCGTGACGAGCAGATCCTTCTGGCCGATGGCGAGCTGGATGGAGTCGCCCGGGTTCCAGGCGCGATCCCAGTCGCTCTTGAACGTCTTTCGCCGCCACTCCGGCGTCGGCACGAGCCCGTTCGCCTCGCCGCCGATGTCGAGGCCCGTCGGGGAGCCGAATCCGAACCGCCGCGCCCACTGCTGCATCCGTGTGCGGCTCTCCGGCCCACCGTTGTAGAAGCGGTCGCCGATCTCGTAGAAGTACGTGTCGCACGACTCGGCGAGTGCCACGGGCAGTGTCATGGGGCGGTTGACGTACGGGTCCCAGTTCCGGAACACCTGCTTGTCCAGGCCGTAGGTCGCCGAGCCCGTGCACTGGATCGAGTCGTACGCCGAGAACACGTGCTCCTGCATCCCCGCGAGCGCCGTCACCGGCTTCCACGTCGAGCCCGGCGGGTAGAGGCCCGCGGTCGCGCGGTTGAAGAGCGGGTTGCCCGGGTCCGTGTACAGGTCCTGGAGCTTCTTCGGATCCGTGCGCCCGACGAAGACCGACGGCTTGAATGTCGGCGCGGATGCCATCGCGAGGACGGCGCCGTCGCGCGGGTCGAGCGCGACGATCGCACCCCCGTTCGCGGCCCACTGGTCGTTCTGATGGGCGAGGCCGATGCCATACCGGAGCGCCTGCTCGGCCGCCCGCTGCAGCCGCATGTCGAGCGTGAGCCGGAGCGCATACCCGGGCGTCGGCTCCTGGCTCGGCACGTACGGGCTGACCTGTCGCCCCATCGAGTCGACCCGGATCTGGCCGAGCCCGGGACGCCCGCGCAGGTACGAGTCGTAAGCCGCCTCGATCCCGGCCTTCCCGAGCATGTCACCGGAGCGGTAGCCGTCCTTGCGCAGGCGCTTCAGCTCCTCGGGCGAGATCTCGCCCGTGTAGCCGAGGATCTGCGCCGCCAGGGACGAGTACGGGTAGCCGCGGAGGTAGATCTGGACGATCCGCACGCCGGGGAATGCGGCCTTGTGCTCGTAGAGGTACTCGACCTGCTCCTCGCCGACCGCGGTCTTCACGACGACGGGCGTCAGGGGGTCGAGCTGCCGCGAGTCGACCTCGCGCGCCAGCTTCTGCGGTTTGACGTCGAGGACCGCGGCGAGCCGTTGCACGAGCTCGTACCGGCCTTCCTTCGGCATGTCGCCTACCCAGAGCTCGACCGCCGTCCCGGGAACGTTCGAGACGACCATGCGACCGCGGCGATCGAGGATCGGCCCGCGCGGCGCCTCCACGCGGACGAGCCGCAGCTGGTTCGACTGCGCTGCGTTCAGGAACTCGTCCCCGGACAGCACCTGTAGCGACCAGAGCCGGAAGAAGAGGACGCCGAACACGACGAGCGCGAACGCGCCGAGGATCGCGACCCGAAGCGCGAGCTGCGGCGTCAGGCGATGCGGCTCACGGACCCGTGGGTCGGGCGGGAGGAACCTCCCGGAGGGTGCGCGCCGCTCCTGGTACGGCCCCGATGTCACGGCTGGGCCAGGACCTCGACCTCTGAAGACGGCGCCGCCCGCAGGTCCTCGCCCACGATCGCCCGCGCGAGCCGGTGCACCGGCAAGGCGAGAAGGAGGTTCAGCACGAACGCCGGAGCGAGCGCGGTGACGAGCGCGTGCCGCGCGACGACGTCCTCGTCGAGGAGGTACTGGAGGACGTATCCGAACACGCCCGCAAGGAGCGTGATCGCCCCGACCGCGACGATCGGCGCGAGCCGGCGACCGCGACCCGTCGTCTCCCCGTACCTTCCGGCCCAGAAGCCGCCGAGCGTGAGGACCAGCGACGTCACCCCGAGCGTCCCGAGCGTGGCGAGATCCACGACCAGACCCCCGACGAAGCCGAGCACCGCTCCCGGAAGGGAGCCGCGCAGAAGCGCGAGCGCGACGACGACCACCAACAGGAGATCGGGCGCACCTCCCGCCACGACCATCGAGGAGACGACGACGACCTGCAGCATCGCGGCGACGAAGACGAGCGCGAGCGCCCGCAGCCAGCCTGTCGCCGTCATCGCGTGCGATCCCTCGGAACGAGCACGATCACGGCGTCGAGCGCGCCGAAGTCGACGTACGGGTCGACCTGCACCTGCTGGAAGAGATCGGTGTCCGTCAGGCCCCAGCTCGTGACGCTGCCGATCGGGATGCCCTTCGGGTAGAGCGAGCTCAGGGCGCCGGCCCTCCAGCCTGCAGTGACCACCTGGTCGCCGACCCGGATGACGTCCTCCTTGCGCACGCGGTCGAGAACGAGGGTCTCCTTCGTCCCGCGTGCGTGTCGCACGATCCCCGTCGCTCCGGTCCGGAGGTCGATCGCGGACGCGGCGGCCTCCTCGTCCGTGAGGAGCTGGACGCGAGCGAGCTTCGACGTGATTCTCGTGACGAGCCCGACGAGGCCGTCGGCCGTCACGACCGGGTCGTTCAGGCGGACGCCGTCGTGCGAGCCTGCCGCGATGACGATCGCCTGCGTGAACGCGCCGGTCGGCCGGCCCGTGACCTCGGCCACGACGGGCGTGAAGTCGGACGGGAAGCGCGGGCCGTCGATGTAGTTCAGCTGGGCGCGAAGGTACGCGTTCTCCTGGAGCGCGAACTGGCTCTGGATCGCGCGCTGAAGGAGCGCGCGGTTCTCCGCGCGGAGCTTCTCGGCCTCGTCACGGGCCGTGAAGAGCCCGTCGGCCCAGGCGTACGCGTCCCGGAACGGCTGCGCCACGCGCTCGAGCCCGACCGCGAAGGGGCGAAGCGCGGTTGCGCCCGCTGACTGGACGCCCGTGAGCGGGCCACTCTCGCCCGACCGGAACGACAGCGAGATGAGGACGAGCGACGCGAGCACGAGGATGCCGACGACGAGCCTCCGCCTGAGCGGTCCGGAGCTTCGGGTGGGAACCGTCGTCGAGATACGCCGGACTGTCAGGCCCAGCGCCGTCGATCGCGCGCTGCGCTGCCGGGACATGGCGAGCCAGTGTAGCCGGGCATCGCGGAGGTTTCCCGGGTCATGGCTCCCTCACGGAAGCGCAACAACTAGAGGCTTGATGCGGAATTGGCGCGCCGTCGGGGGCGGTCACGACCAAGCCGGGCGGTGCCGGTACGCCTCGTGCAGGCTTGAAGCCTGTGCGAGGCGCGACGGTGCCGATCCGGCGCCGTGTCGTGGCCGTCATCCGGCCCGCGGGAATTTCGCAGCAAGCGTCTAGGCCCGCAGCAGGCCGCGACGCGGCGCGCGACTGCGGTTCGAGCGGTGGATGACCTCGAACTCCTCGAGGCTCCGGCCCGAGCCGACCGCGACGCACGTGAGCGGGCTCTCGGCGAGGTGCACCGGGATCTGCGTCTCGTGCCGGACGCGCTCGTCGAGCCCCTGCAGGAGCGCGCCACCGCCGGCGAGCACGATCCCGCGATCCATGATGTCGGCGGCGAGCTCCGGCGGCGTCTTGTCGAGCGTCGACTTCATCGCGTCGATGATGAGCGACACGGGCTCGTCGAGCGCCCGACGAATCTCCTCGGAGGAGATGATCACCGTCTTGGGCAGGCCGGTCATCATGTCGCGACCACGCACCTCGGCCTGAAGCTCCTCCTTCAGCCGGTGGGCGGAGCCGATCTCGAGCTTGATCTCCTCTGCCGTCTGCTGGCCGACGAGGAGCTTGTACTCCTTCTTGATGTGGTTGACGATCGCCTCGTCCATCTCGTCGCCGCCCACGCGCATGCTCTGCGAGACGACGATGCCGCCGAGCGAGATCACCGCCACCTCGCTCGTGCCTCCGCCGATGTCGACGATCATGTTCCCGGTCGGCTCTGCCACGGGCAGCCCGGCGCCGATCGCCGCTGCCATGGGCTCCTCGATGAGGTACGCCTGGCGCGCGCCGGCCGACAGCGTCGCCTCCTCCACCGCGCGCTTCTCGACACCGGTCACGCCCGACGGCACGCAGACGACGACCCGCGGATGCGCGAAACGGTGCTGGTGCACCTTCTGGATGAAGTGCCTCAGCATCTGCTCGGTGACGTCGAAGTCCGCGATGACCCCGTCCTTCAACGGCCGGATGGCCGAGATCGTCCCCGGCGTGCGCCCGAGCATCCGCTTCGCCTCGACGCCGACCGCGTGCACCTCACCGGTGCGCTGGTCGATGGCGACGACCGACGGCTCGGAGAGCACGATGCCGCGCCCGCGCACGTACACGAGCGTGTTCGCGGTACCGAGATCGACGGCCATGTCGCGACCTCCGAACCCGGTGACAGATTTGAACCAGCCCATGAGGAGGAGGGAGTCTACCTGCGGGTTTGCAGCAGCTTTGGCGCCGCGCGCTCGAGGATGGAGACGAGCAGCGCGGCGGGGAGCCCGACCACGTTGAGGTAGTCGCCCTCGATCCTCTCGACGAGCCGACCGCCGAGGCCCTGGATCGCGTATGCACCCGCACGCCCCTCCCACTCCCCGCTCGCGACGTACGCGCTCACCGTGTCCGGGGCGAGCAGGCGGAAGGCGACGGCCGTCTGCTCATGTGCGACGACGTCGGCGCCGGCTCCGAGCAGGCAGAGGCCGGAGACGACAGTGTGCGTGCGCCCCGAGAGCTCCTCGAGCATGCGCGTCGCGTGCGCGCCGTCGCTCGCCTTGCCGTAGATCCGGCCGTCGAGGACGACGGTCGTGTCGACCCCGAGTGTCAGCCCATCCAGATGAACCGAGCGCGCCTTCCCCTCCGCGTGCCGGCACACGAGCTCGACCGGATCGGCGTCGGGCGGGTCGTCTTCGACGTACGCGGGCGAGACGACCTCGAAGGGGATCTGCAGCTGCTCGAGGATCGCCCGCCGCTGCGGGCTGGTGGAGGCCAGCGTCAAGCGTGCTTGCGTGCTACCCAGAGGTCCTCCGAGGGCCATTTCCTCGCCCAGTCCGCTGTGACCGCGGAGTAGTACTCATGCGTCTGCGCAGCCTCGGATGCAAACAGCTCGAAGAGGCTCTCGACTTCGAAGCCCGATTCGCGTAGCAGTCGAAGGAGATCTCCATGTCCGAGATGGAATCCGACGCCGCCATCCGACCAGTCGAGCCGATTCATGCCTCGCTGCGGTCGCTGAAGTGTCTCCGATGTCGAGTCGGGCTCCTCGACCGCGCACAGAATGTTGAGAGGGCTACTGCACAGGAAGACGAGTCGCCCGCCGGCCCGGAGTAGCCGATGCGCTTCGGGAATCCAGCGGTACGGGTCACACCAGATGCTCGCGCCGTACTCCGAAATGGCGAGGTCGAAGGTCGCATCCGGAAGTGGCACGTCCTCGGCGTTCGCCTCGATCAGTGGGAACGTGAGACCAGTCTCGCGCTGCATCGCACGAGCCGTCTCGAGCTGGGCCGGCGTGACGTCGACGCCGACGGGACGCGCCCCACGCCTCGCTAGCCACGCCGAAAGGTACGCAGTCCCGCAGCCCAGCTCTATGACATCGAGGCCGGCGACATCGCCAAGCGCGTGGACATCGCGCTCGGGAACGCCGAAGACGCCCCACGTGTGCTCTCGCTCGGCCCACGCGCGCACTGCGTTTGGCCCGGTGAACTCCGCGTTCGTCTTCGTCCAGAGCTCGCGGTTGCGAGCGACGTAATCGGGCTCAGACAAGGCCGTCGGGGAAGAACAGGGCGAGCTCGCGGCGGGCGCTCGCCTTCGAGTCGGAGCCGTGGACGATGTTCTCCGACAGCTCGAGCGCGAAGTCGCCGCGGATCGTCCCGGGCGCCGAGTCGAGCGGGTTCGTCGCGCCCATCATGGTCCGCACGACCGAGATCGCAGACTCGCCGCTCACGGCGACCGCGAGTACCGGCCCCGACGTGATGAAGTCGACGAGCGAGCCGAAGAACGGCTTGCCCCTGTGCTCCGCATAGTGCTCGCGCGCGGTCGGCTTCGGGATCTTGAGCAGCCGCGCACCGCGCAACTCGAGCCCGCGGCGCTCGAACCGCGCCACGATCTCCCCCGCGAGGCCGCGGCGCATTCCGTCCGGCTTGACCAGGACCAGTGTCGTCTCGCGGGCCATGCGGCCGCGAACTCTAACGCTCGCGGCTCGTCAGATCCTCGAGCGAGGGCAGCATGGGCGGGAGGTCCGTCGCGCAGTACGGGCAGACCTGCCAGAGCGACTCGAGCGGCTGGCCGCACGACGGGCACGCGGACCGCAGCCGGGTCGTACAGACGGGACAGACGAGGTACGACGGCTCGACCTTCGCACGGCACACCGGGCAGCGCTGGTCGAGCTGCGAGAGACGCTCCTCCATCGCCTTGATCTCGAGCTCCCGCTCGCGTGCGTCCTGGAGGTACTCGGGCGGCCGGAAGAACATGTAGATGATCGGGCCGAGGAACGGGGGAAACAGGCCGACGAGGGTCGCGAGCCCGACGAGCCAGGGATCCCCGATCCGCCGTCGCGCATCCTTGAACGTCCAGTACGCGGTCGCGAGCCAGAGGACGACGACGAGCCCGATCCCGAGGTTGCGGAGGAGCGTCCAGTTGGGATCCTCGAACGAGATTGCGAGCGGCGGCACTGCGACCGTCATAGCAGAAGCTTGCCCACCCCGTAGCCGAGCGCGAACGCGATGCCGATGATGGCGGCGACGATCAGTGCGGCGAATGCGAGCACTGCGAGCCGCTCCGTTACGCGCGCCATGCCGAGCGCTGCTCCGCCTGGGCGAGGTCTCCGAGCAGGTAGAGGGATCCGGTCACGAGCACCGGTTCGCCGAGCTCGTGCGCACGGGCGAGCGCCGCCACGGGATCCTCGACGACCTCCACGTGCTCGAAATGCGCGCGCGCCCGCCCGGCGAGCTCGTCCGCGGCGAGGGCGCGAGCCGAGGAGGAGGTGGTCGCGACGAAGCGGTGACCCGCGCGACGAAGAGTGGCGACGATCGCGTCGACGTCCTTGTCCCGGAGGATCGAGGCGACGACGGTGTAGTCGTCGCGGTCGAGCTGCTCCACCAGGTGGCGCGCACCGTCGGGATTGTGCGCGCCGTCCCGGATCTCGCCGCCGCGACGCTCGAAGCGGCCGGGGAGCGCCACGACGGGATCGGCCGCGATCGCGTGCCCCACGAACGCCTCCGCAGCCTCGCGGGCGCCGCCGAAACGGAGCTCCCGCCCCGGGACGAGGGGGGCGAAGGTGTCGTCGGGGAGCACGACGACGGCCCCGTCGGGGGCGACGGCCAGCTTCTCCGTCGCGATCGCCTCCGGGGTGTCGCCGAGCACGTCCGTGTGCTCGAGCCCGACGTTCGTGAGCAGGACGATCTGCGTGCGAAGCACGTTCGTCGCGTCGTGACGGCCGCCGAGCCCGGCCTCGACGACTGCGACGTCCACCGAGGCGTCGGCGAAGGCGGCGAGCGCCGCCGCCGTGACCGTCTCGAACTGCGTCGCGTCGAGCTGCTCGGCGGCAGGTCGGACCCGGGCGACGGCCTCCTCGAAGTCGGCCGACTTGCCGTCCAGGCGGATGCGCTCGCTCCAACCCAGGACGTGCGGCGAGATGGTCGACCCGACCGAGAGCCCCTCGGAGAGCAGGAGCTGCTCGATCGTCACGGTGGCGGTCGACTTGCCGTTCGTGCCCACGACGTGGATCGCGGGATACGCGAGCTGCGGGTCGCCGAGCCGGGCGAGGAGGGCGCGCATGCGGTCGAGCCCGAAGCCGTCCCGCGGCCACGGGCTCATCGCGTCGAGCCACTCGACCGCGGTCATCGGACGGATCGTAGGTCGCAGCGAATGGCTTGAGCGTTTCTTGAGCCACATGCGTCGAGGCTCCCTAGCGTCGAATAGGCTTGTACATCGAGCGAAAGACAGGGACATTCATGGCGAGTAGCGCGATCTCGCAAGGCTCTCGGGCGAATCTTGCACGGCGGGCACGCGCGCCATGGCGTTTCGCTTCGTGCTCGTCGCGACGCTCGCGGCCGTAGGCGCCTCGCCGGCAGGCTGCGACACCGGTAACAGGCGACGACGGCTGCTCGGCGGAGTTCACGTTCGATCCAGGCTCGGGGCGTCGACGGGGAGCTTCGGCGGGTTCGGCGGACAGCTGAACCAGAACCTCTACGCGAAGATCAGCGGGCCGCCGCCAGGCCTCGCCGACGTCGAGGCGAAGGTCGTCGGCGCTCGAGCCGCAGCTCGTTCGGATCTTCTTCAACACCTCGGCATGGACGAACGCGGATCGCCTGAGCTCGTTCGAGAAGACCGTGCGCCTGGCAGATCGCGCGGGAGCCGACATCGACATGACGTGGCAGGGAAGCACTTTCGAGTTCGCAATGAACAACATGGACCGGTTCGCCGACGAACTCGCAGGTGCTCCTCGACGACGGCGCGATCCCCGGTCTCTGGGTCACGCTTTTCAACGAGCCGAACACGACCCAGAGAACGCTGCCCGAATACGAGCGGGTCCACCGACTCCTCGACCGGGAGCTCCGGGCACGAGGAATTCGTGATCGGGTCCGATTCATGGGCGGAGATCTCATCCGGTCGACCACGGGCGACTCGCAGATCGGAGTGGTTCCGCTACATGGCGCGCAACATGGGCGACCTACTCGATGCATGGTCGGTTCACGTGTACTGGGACTTCTGGGAACCGGACAAGATCGACGACAGGCTCCTCCATGAGGTTCGTGCGATCTATAGCGTGATTCCGGAGGAGCAACGCAGGCCGCTCTACGTGACGGAGTTCGGCGTCCGTGGCATCGGCACGTTCGAGGGAGAGGAGAACTTCGAGCCTGGCTTACTGGCCCGACGGCACGCCGATGTCGGCGACGAACGCCGCTGCGTTCCAGCAGGCGTGGTTCAACATCCGCGCGACGCAGCTCGGCTTCAGCGGAACCGTGAAATGGGACGTGTATCCCGGCGAAGTACGACGCCGGCACGCAGGATCACTCGGCGCTCGGCGCCGCGGCGGACGGCTGGCCGGAGCGACCCGTCTACCGCGTGCTGCAGCTGATGGACGCTGACGACGCAGCCGAGGGGAGGGAGCATCGTCCAGATGGTGCGCGGACACCGGGCGCGGACGCATCGAAGCTGCTGACGGCGTACGTCTCGCCGGCGAAGGACATCACGATCCTCGGGCTCGACACGCGACGGCGGCTCGATCGGCGACGAACTACGAACGCGCCCGTGTCGTACAGCGTCGGCGGCCTGCCTCCGAACACGTTCTTCAGGCTGCTCGTCTGGAACGGCGACGGAGCCGGTGTCAACGTCGATGAGGGCTTCTTCGCCAGCGACGCCGGAGGGCACGGTCGAGTTCTCGGCTCCCGCTCGACGCCGTGTTCGCACTGACGAACGCGCCGATCATGGGGCTGCCCCGGTGACCGTCGCTCGCTCTGAGACGATCGAACCGCAGCGCAGCTGCTCCGCCGAGCAGCAGGCGCGGCGGTGGCGACCGCGCTCGGCGGTGCGTCGGCGCCCTATGCGTTCGCAGGGCCGCTGCGATACACGGGTCGCTGGCTCGCCGGTGACCTCTCGGTGGTCCAGTGGGCGCATTTCGTCCCGGCATACGACGGTCTGGTTCAGGAAGTGGGCGCGCGACGTGGGGAGAGAAGAACGACGTGCGACGTCAACGTCGACTTCGAGCCCTACACGGATCTCCCGGCTCTCGCCGCGGCGGAGGTGAAGACGCAGCGCGGGCACGACATCTTCGGCTTCCTCTCGCCGCCAGCGCCGCTACGAAAGACCAGGTGATCGACCACGGCGCCATCGTGCGGCGAGGTCGAGAAGGCGGTTGGGCCGTACGGCGAGACTCGGGGAGCGAAGCACGTACAACCCGAGGACGAAGAAGTACTTCGGCGTGTCGGACTACCACGTCCCGGCGCCACTCATCTGGCGTCACGACATCTGGAACGACCATCGGCCAGTCGCCTGCGACGTGGGATCGACGTACGCGACGCGGCGGCGCGCGCTGAAGGAGAGCGGGCATCCGATCGGGATCGGAAAGGCGAACGACGCCGGATTCGAACGTCGCCCTTGATCTCGCTGCTCATGTGCTTCGGCTCGTTCGTGCAGGACGAGTCCGGCGCGCTCGACGATCGACAGCGAGCGCACGGTCGAGGCAGTCGAGTTCATGGCGGACCTGCAGGCGCAGCGGAGGCGAGAGCACGGTCTACGACTGGAACGCGGCCTCGAACAACCAGTTCGTCCTCTCGGGCAAGGGGTCGCTGATCGTGAACGCGATCTCGCCGATTCGACGGGCTGAGGACCTCGGCATGCCGTTCGCACCCGAGCTCTGGATCTGGCCGATTCCTGGCGGCCCGGGGGGACGGATGTCCCTCGGGCAGTACACGGCCGTGTACTCCGTGTGGAAGTTCGCGAAGAACAGGGAAGCCGCGGAGCGATTCGTCGCCGACGTCTGCCTCGCGGCCGCCGCCGCAACGCCGGCGTCCAACTTCTTCAACTTTCCGAGCTTCCCCGGGGCGTACCCGATGAAGGAGATCTACAAGGCTGCCGCGGCGAACAGGCAGCGGCCGAAGGGCAAGTACTCGATTCTCACGACCGTGGCGTCGCAGTACACGCGAAACATCGGCTACCCGGGACATGCGAATGCCGCCGTGCAGGAGACACTCGACCGGTTCCTCGTGCCGCAGATGTTCGCGCAGGTGTCGCAGGGCAGGGCGAGCGCCGAGGACTCGGTGCGCGCGACCGCCGCCGAGATGACGCGCATCTGGGAGAAGTGGCGAGCCGCCGGGAAGATCTAGCCCGCACGCGAGGCGCTCGTCAGCCGTCGAGCGCGGCCAGCTCGCGGCGGTAGCGCTCGAGCTTCTCGCGCTCCGCGTCGACCACCGCCGCCGGCGCGTTCTGGACGAAGCGCTCGTTCGCGAGCATGCCCTCCGCCCGCGCGACCTCCTCGCGCAGGCGCTCGATCTCGGCCTCGCGGTTGCCGTCGACCTGCGCTCGGTCCGGACGGACGACGGCCGCGAAGATCCGTCGCTCGTCGTCGGAGCCGAGGTCGACCTGGACGCCGCTGCGCCGGAAGATCTGCGCCGCCTCCTGCACGCGCTCGAGCGCGCCGACAGCGTCCGCGAGGCGATCGTCCGGCTCCGGCCACGGGGAGACGATGAGGCGCGCCTCGCGGCCCGGGAGCTGCGACCAGATCTCCTCCGTGACGTGCGGCATCACCGGGTGCAGGAGCGCGAGCAGACGCTCGAGCGCGGCGAGCGCGGTCGAGATCGCCGCCTCGTCGCGGTCATAGAGGCGCGGCTTGATCGCCTCCGCGTACCAGTCGCAGAAGTCGTCGAACGTGAGGTGGTAGAGGATGGCCGTGGCGGGCGCGAGGTCGAAGCGCGGCCGAGGCACTCCTCGAGCTCGGCCCGCGCGGCGTCCAGGCGAGCGAGGATCCAGCGCTCCTCGAGCGCGCGCGGCGCTGCCTCCGGAACGACGCCCGCGTTCGCGAGCATCAGCCGCGCGACGTTCCAGAGCTTGATCGCGAGCCGGCGACCCTCCTCGATCGAGTCGAAGGAGAAGCGCGCGTCCTGGGTCGAGGAGATCTTGAGCAGCCCATATCGCGTCGCGTCCGCTCCGTACGGCTCGAGCGCTCCTCGGGTCGATTCCCGTTCCGAGCGTCTGCGACATCCGCCGTCCGTCGAGGGTTGAGGAGCGTCGAGTGGATGAGGACGTCGTCGAACGGCTCCTCCCCGAGCAGCTCGAGCCCCGAGAAGACCATCCGCGCTACCCAGAGGAAGATGATGTCGCGCGCAGTCGTCAGCACGGTGCCCGGGTAGTACCGCTCCAGCTCCGGGGTCTCGTCCGGCCAGCCGAGCGTCGCGAACGGGTACAGCGCCGACGAGAACCACGTGTCGAGCACGTCCTCCTCCTGCCGAGTTCGCCCGAGCCACACTCGGCGCACGCGCTCGGCGCCTCCTCCTCGACGGTCAGGTGCCCGTCGGGGCAGTACCAGACGGGGATCCGGTGGCCCCACCAGATCTGCCGCGAGATGCACCAGGGGCGGACGTTCCCATCCAGTCGAGGTAGACGCGAAGCGAACTGCAGTCCGGCGTGAAGCGGACCCGGCGCTCCGCGACGGCGGCGATGGCGGGCGCGGCGAGCTCGTCCATCGCGCACCACCACTGGGGCATGATCAGCGGCTCGACTCGCGTGTGGCAGCGCTCGCAGGTGGGGACGGCGTGGCGATAGGGCTCCTGACGCTCGAGGAGGCCACGCTCGCGCGTCCACGCGAGCACGCGCTCGCCCGCTTCGGCCTGCGTCAGCCCAGCCAGCTCGCCCGCGTCCTCGCTCATCCGCCCGTCGAGGCCGATCACGGCCAGCTCTGGGAGCCCGTGCGCTCGCCCGATCTCGAAGTCCATCGGGTCGTGCCCGGGAGTGACCTTCAGCGCGCCCGTCCCGAACTCGGGGTCGACCTGCTCGTCGGCGACGACCGGAACCCGCCGCTCGACGAAGGGGACGACGACCTCCTTGCCGACGAGGTCGTGGTACCGCTCGTCGTCCGGGTGGACGGCCACCGCGACGTCGGCGAGGATCGTCGCCGGCCGGACAGTCGCAATCGTGACGTGGCCCGAGCCGTCGGCGAGCGGGTAGCGGATGTACGAGAGCGTGTCGTCGACCTCCTCCGGCTCGAGCTCGAGATCGGAGAGCGCCGTTCGGTCGCGGGGGCACCAGTTCGACGATGCGGTTGTCACGGTAAATCCAGCCGCGGCGGTAGAGATGGACGAACCAGCGCATGACGGCGCCGTAGTAGCCGTCGTCCATCGTGAAGCGCGTGCGCCCGTAGTCGAGCGAGGCTCCGACGCGGCGAAACTGGCCACATGATCGTCCCGCCCGTAGCGCGTGAGCCACTCCTGGACGTACGCCGTCGAAGGCCTCGCGCCCCAGATCGCGCTGGCTCTTCCCCTCCTTCGCGAGTGTCCGCCCGATCGCAGCCCACGTCGAGATCCCCGCGTGGTCGTAGCCCGGCTGGAACAGGGTGTCGAACCCGCGCATCCGGTGCCAGCGGACGAGCGCATCCTCGAGCGAGAGCTGGAGGACGTGGCCGATGGTCAGCGCGCCAGAGATGTTCGGCGGCGGGTGCATGACGACGAACTGTCTCGTTCCGGCGCGCGCCGGCGCCGGCCCCGTAGAGACCCTCGGCCTCCCACTTCTCCTGCCAGCGCGCCTCGACCTCGCCAGGTGCGTACCGGGGTTCCATCGTGCGTGAGTCTAGGGAGGCGCGGGCGCGTCGCTCGTCGGCTAGGCGCCCGAGCGCCGCCGGGATACCGGGGACAGCAACGGACCCTTCCGTTCGCGCGTCACCTCGCCAGGGTAGCCGGCACACCGCCACGCGTCCACGCACCTGGCTCAAGCGTGCGTGGAAAGCATCCGATGCGATCAGACATGGGCCTCGAGCGCCATCTTCAGTCGACGATCGCCCGCCGATTCGCGCCGTTCGCCGCGGTCGGCTTCCTTGCGCTCCTGATGCCGCTCCTGCCTCCGCGCCCGGAGGACTGGACGCCCGTCCTGGTTGCTGCCGTGCTCACCGTTGTCATCGCCGCGACCGCAGTGCTCGTGCCCTGGTCCCGCCTGCCGCGGTGGACCTACATCGTTCCCCCGCTCGCGTACTTCGTCGTCGTCGCAGTCCTCCGTGAGGCCGACGACGGGTCGGTCTCGGGATACGCACCGCTCGCGCTCCTCCCAGTCGTCTGGATCGCCCTCAACCTCGGCAGAAGGGAGGTTGCGATCGGGATCGGCGTCGGCGCGGCTGTCTTGGTGCTGCCCCTCCTCGTCGGCGATCCCGAGCAGTACACGACCAGCGACTGGCGACGGGCGATCCTGTGGACGGCGGTCGCCACGATCGTTGGCTTCTCCGTCGAGTCGCTCGTGCGCGAGATGCGCACACAGACCCGTATCGCGCGCGACCAGGAGCGCACGATCGCCGCGGTCGCCGCGGTGACACGGGCCCTGACGAAGGAAGTCGATGCCCGGGCGGACATCTGTCGCGCGACGCTCGAGATCGCCGATGCGACGTTCGCCGCCATCTGGGAGCCCGACGCGTCCGGCGACCTCGTCCTCACCGGGCACGCGGGTACGGAACTCGCGCGCTCTCGGTTCCACACGGCAGGGGATGCATCGGGGACGGTCCGGGCGTTCACCACGGGAAGCCGATACCTCGCGCCGGACGCGGTCAGCGACGCCGCCGTCGCGCAGGACGAGGTCGAGCGCACCGGCGTCGTCTCGATGCTCTTCGAGCCGATCGTGCAGGAACATGCGACGATCGGCGTCCTGAGCGTCGGCTGGGACAGGCGCGTCGAGGTCGACGAGCAGACGGCACAGGCCGTGACGCTCCTCGCCGTCGAAGGGGCGTTCGCGATCGCTCGCGCCGACCTGCTCGCCGGGCTCAGCGAGATGGCCGAGACCGACGAGCTCACCGGCCTCCCCAACCGGCGGGCCTGGGACGAGACCATCCGGCGCGCCGTTGGCTACGCCGCCCGGACGCACCGCGCCCTCTGCGTCGCGGTCGTCGACATCGACCACTTCAAGGCATACAACGACGAGCACGGCCATCAGGCCGGAGACCGGCTGCTGAAGACGGCGGCGGCGGCGTGGCGAACTGCACTCCGTCGATCGGACGTGCTGGCACGCTACGGAGGCGAGGAGTTCGCAGTCGTCCTCCCGAGCTGCCCCGCGACGGAGGCGGCGGCGGTGCTGGAGCGACTTCGACTCCTGACACCGGAGGAGCAGACCTGCTCGATCGGACTCGCCGAATGGCGCCCGGGGGAGTCGGACGCCGAGCTCGTGGCACGTGCGGACGAAGCGCTGTACCAGGCCAAGCACAGCGGCCGCGACGCGCTCGTTCTCGCGTAGTCGGTCAGGCGTCGAGCATGAGGATCGTGCTCGACCCGTGGGCGAGCAGGCGTTCCTCGGCGTCCTCGATCCGCGCCTCCGTCGTCGCGACACGGCGGCCCGGATGAACGATGGAGCCGATGCAGCGCACGAGCCCCGTCTCGACCGTCATCGCCCGGGTGAAGTTCGCCTTCAGCTCGAGCGTCGTCCAACGGGTCGCAGGCGGGAGGGTCGTGACGAGCGCGCAGCCCATCGCCGAGTCGAGCAGCGTCGCCGCGAGACCGGCGTGCACGGTGCCGATCGGGTTGTAGTGGAACTCCGCCGGAGCGCCCTCGAAGACGGCGTGCCCGTGCTCGACCTCGACGAGCCGGAAGCCGAGAGTGTGCGCGATGGGAGGCTGCGGGAGCTCCCCGGCGACCATCTTCTGCATCACCTCGAGCCCGGTGAGCTCGGTCGCGTGCTTCAGGACGGCGAACGGGTCGTCCCACGAGTACGTGCGCGCACGCTCGCTCATCTGCCTACCGCGTAGCCCTGCATGCCGCGCGCGTTCGCACCGGCGCGGAGCAGGCCGTCGGGCTCGCGTGCGACGGCAGTGACCCGGCCGAGCGACCACGGCGGATGCAGCGTGACCTCGTGCCCGCGGCGCTGGAGGTCGGCGACGGTGCGAGAGTCGAAGCGCGATTCGAGCGCGAGTGACCTCGGAACGATGCCGCGGGGGAAGAACGACGAGATGAGGTGGTCGGTGTGGAACTCGGGCGCGTCGATCGCCGCCTGGAGGTTCATGCCGAGATCGACGTGACGAAGGAAGACGTGCATCGCCCACTGCTCCTGCTGGTCGCCGCCGGGCGTTCCCCACGCGAGGTATGGCTCGCCGTCGCGAAGCGCGAGCCCAGGTGACAGCGTCGTTCTCGGGCGCGCACCGGGTTGGAGCGACGAGGGCAGCCCTTCTTCGAGCCAGAACATCTGCGCCCGCGTCCCGAGCGGCCAGCCGAGAGCGGGAATCACGGGGGAGCTCTGGAGCCACCCCCCGCTCGGCGTGGCGGAGACCATGTTCCCGAAACGGTCGACCACATCGAGGTGCACCGTGTCCCCTCGAGTCGGCTCCCCCGACCCCGCGGTCACCGTCACCTCGCGAACGGTTGGCAGGCGTCCACGCCCCGGGGCGCACGCCGCCGCGGCCGATTCGCCGACGAGCGCGCGCCGATCCACGTTGTACTCGTGCGAGAGAAGGAGATCGAGCGGTACCTCGCAGTCGCCGTAGAGCGCGTCGCGATCGGCCAGCGCGAGCTTCTCGCACTCGGTGACCACATGGACGAACTCGGCTGACGAAAGCTCGGCGAGGTCGTAGCCCTGAAGTAGCGCGAGCTGTTGCAGCCCGACCGGTCCCGCCGCCCATGGCAGCGTCTTGCAGACCGTCAGGCCGCGGTACTCGAGCGAGACGACGGGCTCGATCGTCGCGCGCCACGCCGCCATGTCCGCACCGGTCAGGAAGCCGCCCTCGGTCGCGACGAAGCGGTCGATCTCCTCGGCGACGAACCCCTCGTACCAGGCGAGGCGCGCCTTCTCGAGCTCGTCCTCGCGAGAGCCGCCCCGGCTCTCGTCGACGATGCGCCGGTACGTCGCCGCGAGCGCCGGGTTGCGGAAGAGCGCGCCCGGCGTCGGCGCGGGAAGGTAGAGGTCGCGCGACCCGGGCCAGCTCGCGATCAGCTCCTCGTTGAGCGCGATCGTCGCTCGGATCCGTTCGTGCAGCGGGTAGCCGCGCTCCGCGTACCCGATCGCGAACTCGAGAACGTCCGCGAGCCGCCAGGTGCCGAACTCGCGGAGCAGGAGGAGCCAGCCGCCGAACGAGCCGGGCACGCAGGCCGCGAGCACGCCCGTCCCGGGTATCAGCTCGTGCCCGAGCTCGTGGAAGCGCTCGATCGTCGCCGCCGCGGGCGCGACGCCCTGGCCGCACAGCGCGAGCGGCTCGCCGCGGTCCACCGACCAGAAGAGGGCCGGAAGCTCCCCTCCGGGCCCGTTCAGGTGCGGCTCGACGACCTGGAGGGCGAACCCCGTCGCCACCGCCGCATCGAACGCGTTGCCGCCTCGCTCGAGCACGGCCATCCCGGTCTGCGAGGCGAGCCAGTGGGTCGACGCGACCATCCCGAAGGTGCCGCGAAGCTCGGGGCGCGTGGTGAACACGTGTCCGCGCACTCTAGTGTTCGCCCTCGTGCTCACCTGCACCCGCTGTGGCCAGGAAAACCCCGCCGCCTCGAAGTTCTGCAACTCCTGCGGGGCTCCGCTCGTCGTCGCGGACGGGCCAGGGCGAGGAGCGGCGCCTCGTCTCGGTTCTGTTCGTCGATCTCGTCGGCTTCACGTCACGCTCGGAGCAGCTCGATCCCGAGGACGTCCGAGCCTTCCTGATCCCGTACTACGAGCGCGTCCGCAGCGAGCTCGAGGGCCACGGCGGCAAGGTCGAGAAGTTCGTCGGGGATGCGGTCATGGGCGTCTTCGGCGCCCCGGTGACCTACGGCGACGATGCCGAACGGGCCGTCCGCGCCGCGTTCGCCGTCCGCGACTGGGCCGATCACGAGGGACTCCAGCTACGGGTGGCCGTGAACACGGGCGAGGCGATCGTCGCGCTCGACGCCAGCCCCGAGCGCGGGGAGACCTTCGTCGCGGGGGATGTCGTCAACACCGCGGCCCGTCTTCAGTCCGCATCGCCCGTCGGGGCAGTACTCGTCGGCGAGGAGACGTACATCGGGACCCGCGGCTCGATCGAGTACCGCCCGGCCCCACCGGTCGTGGCGAAGGGAAAGGAGACTCCGGTGCAGGCGTGGCTCGCCCTTCGAGCCACCGCAGCCATCGGGGAGCGTCCCTCCGCGCAGGTTCCGATGATCGGGCGCGACCGCGAGCTCGGCGTGCTCACCGGAGTCTGGGAACGTGTCGTCGACGAGGGTAGGAGCCACTTCGTCACCGTCTTCGGTCCGGCCGGGATCGGCAAGTCGAGAATGGCGCTCGAGCTCGCGCAGCTCGTGGCGGGACAGGGTGCTCACGTCATCCGTGGCCGATCGACCCCGTACGGGGCTTCGAGCCCCTACAGCGCATTCGGTCAGCAGGTCAAGCAGACCGCGCGGATCTTCGACAGCGACGACGCCGCCGAAGCCGGCGAGAAGCTGGCCGATGCCATCGCCTCGCTCGCAGGACCCGCGGCGGCCGAAGAGCACGCGCCGAATCTCGCGATGCTGCTCGGCCTGAACGACGAAGGGGTAGCTGCCGACCGCGAGCAACTCTTCTTCTCCGCGCGCGTCCTCGTCGAGTCGCTCGCGATGCGCAGTCCGACACTGCTCTTGTACGAGGACATCCACTGGGCGGACGCGAGCCTGCTCGACCTGCTCGAAACGTTCGGCGCGCGCGTGCGGGACGTCCCGGTGCTCTTCCTCGCACTCGCGCGTCCCGAGCTTCTCGGCGAACGACCCGGCTGGGGCGGCGGGCTCCCTGCGTACACGGCTCTCCCGCTCGAGCCGCTCGGCGATGCTGCGGGTCGCGAGCTCGCCACGGAACTCCTCGGTCACGTCGATGCGCCGATGCGGGCCGAGCGGGTCGCGGAGACCGCCGAGGGCAACCCGCTGTTCATCGAAGAGCTCGCCAGGTGCATCGGTGAACAACAGGCGAAGGGACTCGACGAGCTGCCGACGAGCATCCGCGCGATCATCGCCGCCAGGCTCGACGCACTGCCGGCCCCGGAGCGTGCCGTTCTGGTCGACGCCTGCGTGGTCGGCCGGGTGTTCTGGCGCGGCGCGTTGTCCGAGATCGAGGACCGCCCGGATCTGTCGCAGGTACTCGGCTCACTCGAGGCGCGCGACCTCATCCAGCGCGAGGCGGTGTCCCGGATCCGGGGCGACCAGCAGTTCGGCTTCAAGCACGGGCTCATCCACGACGTCGCGTACGCGACGCTTCCGCGCGCGGCCCGCCGCGCAAAGCACGCTGCGGTCGCGCGGTACCTGGAGGCCACGACCGACGTCGGCCAGTCGCACGAGGCGCTCGGCCTCCACTGGCGAGCGGCCGGGGAAAACGATCGGGCCGTCGAGCACCTCACTGCCGCCGCAGATCAAGCGGGTCGCGGCTGGGCGAAGAACCGAGCGGTCGCGCTCTACCGTGAGGCGCTCGAGCTACTGGGCGACGATGACAAGCGCCGGCGAGAGATCACGCACAAGCTCGCCGTGACGCTCCAGGCCGTGATCCACCTGCAGCAGCAGGACGTCATGCGGCCGTCACCTCACGCCGAGGCTGGCGAACTGAGCTAGGCCGCAGGCTGTGCCGGGGCGTCGGTCAGCGGGAAGTCGGCGGGCGAGACGTCGCCGGCGATCTCGTAGATCGTCTCCACGATGTGGTCACCGAGGTACCGGGAGTGCTCCCGAACCATCTCCTCGTTCGGCGCGTCGTAGATGCAGAACGACTTCGGTATCCCGTCGGTCCCGACGACGACGTGGCTGTGCTCCCAGACGATCTCGGGGTAGTGGTAGTGCCCGATCGCCTTGGAGCGCGTCGCGACGGCCGGGAGGCCGTCCATGTCGACGGTGTACGTTCGCTCGATCAGGTAGCGCGGCATGGAGGACAGCGTACCGACTGGCGCGAGGTCCGCGAAATGGGTCGATCTACCTAAGTTGCGACGCTAGGCGGACTCTTCGGCGACTGCGTCCAGCTCGTCGTCCGCGACCGCCGCGCCACTCGTCACGAGCGTTGGCTTCTGGCCCCGCGAGATCGTCTCCTTCGTGAGGACGCACTTCGTGACGTCCGTGCGCGAGGGGAGCTCGAACATGACGTCGAGAAGCGCGAGCTCGATGATGGAGCGAAGGCCGCGGGCGCCCGTCTCGCGCAGGAGCGCGTGATCGGCGATCTCCCAGAGCGCGTCCTCCGTGAAGACGAGCTCGATCTGGTCGTAGCCGAAGAACCGCTGGTACTGACGGACGAGCGCGTTCTTGGGCTCGGTGAGGATCTCGACGAGGTCGTCGCGCGTGAGCTGGTGCACCGCGGAGACGACCGGAAGGCGTCCCACGAACTCGGGGATGAGGCCGAACGTGATGAGGTCCTCGGGCATCACCTGCGTCAGCAGCTCGGCGTTCTCGCTCGAGTTGCGCGAGCGGATGTCGGCGCCGAACCCGACGGTGTTCTTGCCGACGCGGCGCTCGATGATCCGGTCGAGGCCGGCGAAGGCGCCGCCGCAGATGAAGAGGATGTTCGTCGTGTCGATCGAGAGGAACTCCTGGTGCGGATGCTTGCGCCCGCCCTGCGGAGGCACCGAGGCGACCGTGCCCTCGAGGATCTTCAGCAGCGCCTGCTGCACGCCCTCGCCGGACACGTCGCGCGTGATCGACGGGTTGTCCGCCTTCCGCGCGATCTTGTCGACCTCGTCGATGTAGATGATCCCGGTCTCGGCTTTCTTGATGTCGAAGTCCGCGGCCTGGATGAGCTTCAGCAGGATGTTCTCGACGTCCTCACCGACGTAGCCCGCCTCGGTGAGCGCGGTCGCGTCGGCGATCGCGAACGGGACGTTGAGGATCCGCGCGAGCGTCTGCGCGAGCAGCGTCTTGCCGCAACCCGTTGGGCCGAGCAGGAGGATGTTCGACTTCTGGAGCTCGACTTCGCCGTCCTCGAGGCCCATGCGTACGCGCTTGTAGTGGTTGTAGACCGCGACCGCGAGGGTTCGCTTCGACTCCTCCTGCGAGACGACGTAGTCGTTCAGGACGGAGTAGATGTCGAGCGGCTTCGGGAGGTTGTCGAGGTCGAGCTGCGCCGGAGACGTGAGCTCCTCGTCGATGATCTCGTTGCAGAGATCGATGCACTCGTCGCAGATGTAGACGCCGGGACCCGCGATCAGCTTCTTGACCTGACGCTGACTCTTCCCGCAGAAGCTGCACAGCAGCTGCTCGTTACCCTCGCTCGCCCGAGCCACGTGTCTCCTTTTACTCCGTTTTCACCGTCGATGGAAGGGGATCGCTCTAGGCTCGGTGCTCGATAACCCGGTCGATGAGCCCGTACTCCTGCGCCTCGGCGGCCGTCATGTAGTAGTCCCGCTCCATGTCCTTGGACACCTTTTCGACCGTCTGACCAGTGTGGTTGGACATGATCTCCTCCATTAGCCGCTTGAGGCTGATTACCTCCCGCGCCTGGATCTCGATGTCGGTCGGCTGCCCGGAGAAGCCGGCGGAGCCCTGGTGGATCAGGATCTTCGAATGCGGCAGCGCGCTGCGCTTTCCGTGCGTTCCGCCGGCGAGGACGACCGCTCCCATCGACATCGCCATGCCGACGCAGATGGTCTGCACATTGGGCTTGATGAACTGCATCGTGTCGTAGATCGCGAGGCCCGCGTACACGATTCCCCCCGGCGAGTTGATGTAGATCGAGATGTCCTTGTCGGGGTCCTCCGACTCGAGATGAAGGAGCTGCGCGACGATGAGGTTCGCGATCTGGTCGTCGATCGGTGTTCCGAGGAAGATGATGCGCTCGTTGAGCAGGCGCGAGTAGATGTCGAACGAGCGCTCGCCGCGCGAGGTCTGCTCGATGACCATCGGAATCAGGGGGCTCATCGATCCGCCTCCGATCGATGACCGGGGAGGGGTGTGGTGCTCATTCGGTCTCCTTGCTGCCGGGGGTCCACAACTTCGGCTCCCCTTCGGGTTTCTCCTTGTCAGGGGTCCAGAGCTTGTCCCGCGCATCCGCGAGCTCGGGCGCGATCGGCGTGGCGTCCTCGGCCAGGCGGTCGAGCGCGGCGCGGAGACGAAGATCCTCGCGGATCGACTCCTGCTGGCCGTGCGCCCAAACGTCCTCGATGACGCCCTCGACGTCCTCCTCGCCGGACGCCGCCGCCTCCTCGCGGATGTACGCCTTCACGTCGTCGTCCGTGACGTCGATGCCGGCCTTCTCCGCGAGCGCCTCGAGCGCGAGCTCGCGCGCGACCGACACGGCGGCCTCGAGCACCATCTGGCGTTCGAGCTCCTGCGCGCTGCCGCCGCTCGCCGCGAGGTAGGCCTCCAGCGAGATCCCGCGGCGCTCGAGCGAGCGCACGAAGCCCGTGAGCAGATCTGCCGCACGCGTGCGGACGAGCGGGAGCGCCGGCTGCACCGCCGAGGCGCGGACGAGCTCGTCCACGGCCGAGATACGGAACGCGGCGTCGATCTCGGCGTCGAGCTGCTCGCGCAGCGTCCCCTCGATGCTCCCGCGCAGCTCCGCCAGCGTGTCGAACTCGCTCGCCGAGCGCGCGAGGTCGTCGTCGAGCTCGGGCAGGACCTTCTCCTGGATCTCGCGGACCGCGACTTCGACCGTCGACGTCGTCCCGTCGGCGAGCGGGAGCTCGATCTGCTTCGTCTCTCCCGCGGAGGCGCCGACGAGCGCGGCCTCGAGCTCCGGCGTGAGTCTCCCGCCTCCGAGCTCGACCACGGTGTCCGGCTGCGCCTCCCCGTCCGCGTCGACAAGGTCGACGACGAGGGTGTCGCCGGCACGCGCCACACGGTCGCCCGCGGGAGCGAGCTCCGCAACCGACTCGCGGAGGGCCTCGATTTCGGCGTCCACCGACTCCTGAGGAACCTCCACCTCGGCGCGCGGGACCTCGAGCGTCGTCCAGTCGACGAGCTCGGGCAGCGGCTGGACCTCGACGGTCGCGACGAACCTCCACGCCTCGTCGGCCGTGTCCGGCAGCTCGAACTCGTAGTGCGGGTCGGAAACCGGGCGCACGCGACTGCGCGACGCGGCGCTCCAGAACCAGCCGCCGATGTGGCTGTCGACCGCTTCGGCGTAGATGCGCTCCTTGCCCAGTCGCGAGACGAGAACCGGCTTCGGGATCTTTCCCGTGCGGAAGCCCGGGATCTTCACGCTCTGCGAGAGATCCGACATCGCGTGGTCGACGGCATGCCGGACCTGGTCCGACGGGACGTCGACCGTCAAGCGGATGCGATTCTCCCCGACGGTCTCGACGGCAGTCACTGGGCCATTCAACCAGCCGGCGCTAGGGTCGGGCCCGATGGAGCGGTACGACGTCGTCGTCGTCGGAGTCGGCGGGATGGGGAGCGCAGCGCTCTACCACCTCGCCCGGCGCGGGAAGCGCGTGCTCGGTCTCGAGCGCTTCGACCTCCTGCACGAGCACGGCTCGTCGCACGGCCTCACGCGGATCATCCGCCTCGCCTACTTCGAGCATCCCGACTACGTCCCGCTGCTGCGTCGCGCATACGAGCTCTGGCGCGAGCTCGAGTCGGAGGCAGGCGAGCAGCTCCTTCACGTCACCGGCATCGTCGAGGGCGGCGACCCCATCCTCGACGGCGTCCTCCGCTCCTGCGCCGAGCACGACATCGCCCACGAGGTCCTGACGGGCATCGAGCTCGCCGAGCGCTTCCCGGCCTTCCGCCTGCCCGCGGAGATGGAGGTCGCCTATCAGGCGGACGGCGGCTTCGTCGTCCCGGAGCGGTGCATCGTGGCTCACGTCGAGGGGGCGCTCGCACGCGGCGCGACGCTGCGGGCGCGCGAGCGTGCGCTCGAGTGGGAGGAAACCGCGAACGGTGTTCGCGTCCGGACCGAGCGCGGAGTCGTCGAGGCGGAAAGGCTGGTCCTCACGGCCGGCGCCTGGTCTCAGGACGTCGCGCGGCTCCCGGCCGGATCGGTGAAGGCGGTCCGTCAGGTGTTGGCGTGGTTCCAGCCGACGCGGCCCGAGCTCTTCACGCCCGAGCGGATGCCCGTCTTCAACCTCATTCTCGACGAAGATCACTTCTACGGCTTTCCGGCGTTCGGCATCCCGGGCGTGAAGCTCGGCCGTTACGAACGTCAGGGTGAAAGCGGAGATCCGGACGGGATCTCGCGCGAACCGAGGATCGACGACGAGGTCCGGCTCCGTGAGCTCGCCGGCCGCTACCTACCCGACGGCGCCGGCCCAACCGTCGCACTCAAGACGTGCCTCTTCGAGCTCTCGCCCGACGAGCACTTCCTGATCGACCGTCATCCCGAGTCCGACGACGTCTTCGTCGGGGCCGGGTTCTCGGGCCACGGATACAAGTTCTGCTCGGTGGTCGGCGAGATCCTGGCGGACCTCGCGATCGACGGAAGCACGCGCCACGACATCGGCTTGTTCAGGATCGACCGCTTCTGACCACGCCTATCCTTCGTCGCGCGGGCGTGGTGGAACGGCAGACACGCCGGCTTTAGGTGCCGGTGCTCGAAAGAGCTTGAGGGTTCGAGTCCCTCCGCCCGCACTGTTCTAGCTCGCAGCAGACCGGAATCCGCGAGCGCGGACTCCGGTGCGCGCAAATCCCTAAAGCGCGCCGCTTCGCGGCCGCGGTCGTTGTGTTACCCAGACGATCGCGTGCGGACTCCCGTCCGTGCAGATCCCTATGCGGACGCGGTCGCGGCGTCTACCCGGCGGCGCAAGCTAGTAGCCGTCGACGAGGCGGGAAACCGTCTCTCGCATGCTTTCGGCGACGAGGCCCACGAGCGCGACGACTGCGAGGACGGCGGCCGCATCGACGAGCTCTCCGGTCGCGGTCAGCACGAGCAGCGCCGTGAAGCTGCCGAGCACGAGGAACGCCGTCGAGAGCGGGCGTCGCGTGTACGTGCCGAGCGCGAGCCCGACGAGGAACGCGGCCCCGAACACCACGATCCCGATTGCCATGGCGCGAGGGTAGGACCGCCGTCGGACGGACAGCGCCGAAAAGTCCGATTCGCTTACGCGACGGGCTTTTCGGCGGTTAACGATGCTCGGTAGCGCAGCAACGGCCGGACTCAAGGGGCTGTCGTTGACGAGCCGATTCTCGTTCGGAGATGCCTCATTCCCGGTGGGTTCACGTCACGCGCGTCGCCAGCGCCGCGGGACTCGGCGCGTTCGCGCTGGTCACGCTGTTCGCCGCCCCCGACGGCGAGCTCGAGTCGTTCTTCAACGTCTGGGTCTACGACGGCCTCATGGTGTTCGCGACGGTGATAGTCGGCTCGCACGCGTACCTCGTGGAACGCGAGCGGGCGGCGTGGACGGTCATCACGGTTGCGCTGGGCTGCTGGACCTTCGGCGAGCTCTGGTACGCGATCTTCAAGCCCCAGACGTACCCGTCCATGGCGGACGCGGGCTACATCGCGTTCTACGGACTGCTGTACGTCGGGGTCGTGCTGCTTCTCCGCTCTCGCGTGCGGTCCATCGGCGGGACGCTCTGGCTCGACGGCGCGACGGCGGCGCTGGCGGCTGGAGCCGTGGGCTCAGCCATCCTCGTCGACCTCGTCCTCGAGAACACGGACGGATCGACCTCGACGGTCGCCACCAACCTCGCCTACCCGCTGGGCGACGTCCTCCTGCTCTCGGCCGTCTTCGGCGTGTTCTCGCTCACCCGCTGGAGGCCCGGCCAGCGCTGGCTCGTCCTGGGGCTCGGCATCCTCGCGACCACCGCGGCCGACGGCATCTACCTCTTCCAGTCCTCGAACGGGACGTACGTCGAGGGCACGTGGGTCGACATCCTCTGGCCGACGGCCATGCTGCTCGTGGCGACGGCCGCCTGGCTCCCGGACCGCACGAGCGAAGGGTTCGAGGTCGAGGGTCGGCCGCTCCTCGCGGTCCCGGCGGTGTGCGCCATCCTCGCGACAGGGATCCTCGTCTACGACCACTTCGTGCGCTTCAACGTCCTCGCGATCGTCCTTGCGTCGGCGACGCTCGTGCTGGTGATCGCACGGCTCGCGATCACCTTCCGCGAGAACCGACGACTGTTCGAGCTGACCCGGGCGGAGGCGACGACCGACGCCTTGACGGGGCTCGGGAACCGCCGCCAGCTCCTTGCCGACCTCGACCGTCGGCTTGCCGGCGAGACCGTTCCCGCAACGCTGCTGATGCTCTTCGACCTCGACGGCTTCAAGGGCTACAACGACACGTTCGGGCACCCTGCCGGAGACGCGCTGCTCGTCCGACTCGGCGCCAAGCTGGCCGCAGTCCCGAGCTCGACCGGAGCGGTCTACCGGCTCGGAGGCGACGAGTTCTGCCTCGTGGCGACCGTGGCGGAAGGCGAGGCCGAGCCGCTCATCGACCGGGCGTGCGATGCGCTCTCCGAGAGAGGCGAGGGCTTCGAGATCGGAAGCTCCTTCGGCGCCGTCGTCCTGCCGGACGAGGCGACCGACTCGAGCCAGGCGCTGCAGACGGCGGACGAGCGCCTCTACGCTCAGAAGTACTCCCGCCGCGGAGAGAGCGAGCGCACGATGGAGGCTCTCCTGGCCGCGCTCGCGATCCGGGAACCCGAGCTGGAGGCGCAGCGGGCGGACATCGGCGCGCTGGCGACGGACGTCGGCGGGTCGCTCGGGCTTCGCCGCGACGAGCTCGAAGAGCTCGAGCGTGCGGCGCAGCTGCACGACCTCGGCAAGCTCGCCGTCCCCGACGAGATCCTGCACAAGCCCGGCCCCCTCGACGAGCGGGAGTGGGCGTTCGTCCGCCAGCACACGATCGTCGGCGAGCGGATCCTTCGCGCGCACCCCGGCCTGCGCAGCGTGGCCGGGATCGTGCGCTCGAGCCACGAGAACTGGGACGGAACCGGCTACCCGGATGGTCTCGCGGGCGAGGAGATCCCACTTGCAGCAAGGATCGTCCGGGCCTGCAACGCGTACGTCGCGATGACCTCGGATCGACCCCATCGGCCCGCCCTCACCGAGGACGAGGCACTGAACGAGCTGATGCGCCTGGCGGGAACCGAGTACGACGGGAACGTCGTACGCGTCCTCGTCGCGCGCGTCCGCGACGAGCTCGAGGCCGAGCGAGCCGCGTAGCCCGGCGCGGGCATACTGCGGAACAGGGCCCCGTAGCTCAGTGGATAGAGCGGCAGACTTCGAATCTGCGGGCGGAGGTTCGACTCCTCCCGGG